>NZ_JABAIG010000011.1:0-354801 GCF_012641385.1 Rhizobium sp. P28RR-XV | reverse complement strand
TGCGCTATCCGCGCCCACTGTTCGTCCCGAAGGATCAGACGATCCAAAACACCCATGACTGCCTCCAAAAGACAGTCTTGAATCTGATTTGCTCAGCCTTGGAAACCCAAGAGTCCACACCTCCTAGAGCGTGATGCCGAAAAGTGTAGGCGGTTTTCGGACGAAATCACGCCCTACTTCTTTGATTCTAGAGGCGGATGATTTTAGGTCGAACAGACCTAAAATCATCCGCCTCTAGCGGAGGCCTTATTTTCCGTCCGGCACCTTCACGATAACCGTTTCGTCCGGGCCGATGGACCTGCCGTCCCGTGCCCGGATGTCGAGCTGGACCGGCTGTCCGCTTGCTCGATCCACCAGCAGCGAATGTTCCTCGGCGGGGGCGAAGAGATGACGTTCGCCGAATTGGCGCAGCGCCACCATGACCGGGAAGAGATCCTTTCCCATCGCCGTCAGGCGATATTCCATGCGCGTGCTGCTGTCGCTCATGGGTACCAGCTCCAATATGCCGCTTGCGACAAGCGTCCGCAGACGGTCGGTGAGGATATTCTTGGCGATGCCGAGGCTTTTCTGAAATTCGCTGAACCGTCTCAGCCCGTCGAAGGCATCGCGGACGATCAGGAGGGACCACCAGTCGCCGATCACATCGAGCGACCGCGCGCTCGGGCAATAATCGCCTTTCAGGCTTTTCCGCGCGACCATTCGCTTAGCCTTCCCGGTGTTCTGTCTGCAAGAATGGTTGCATGATTAAACCAATAATGTTACTCGATCGATAGTTTCATTATTAAACCGAAGAATCGGGAGTTTTGCAATGACGATCGATCAGGACGCGCCGCCAGCCGGCGGCGCGAAGGATATTGCACGCCTTCGTCCGTCGCCGAAAGGCTCGCCAAGAACCGATGCGAACCTGTCTACAACGGAGGGCAATTCTCCGCTGGCGGGCGCCACGATTGTTCTGTTTGCCGTCGCGAGCGGCCTTGCCGTGGCGAATGCCTATTTCGCCCATCCGCTTCTCGATGTCATGGCCGATGACCTCAAGCTGTCGCGCACGGTTGCCGGCCTGATTGTCGGCGCGACGCAGCTCGGTTACGGGCTCGGCCTCATCCTGCTGGTGCCGCTTGGCGATTTGGTCGACCGGCGCAAGCTCATCATTGTGCAATCGTTGCTGAGTGTGGCCGCACTCATCTGTGTCGGCTTTTCCTCCAGCGCGGCCATGCTGCTCGCTTCCATGGCCGCGGTCGGCTTTCTGGCCGTGGTGACGCAGGCGCTGGTCGCCTATGCCGCGAGCCTGGCGCATCCCGCCGAACGCGGCCATGTCGTCGGCATGGTCACGAGCGGTATCGTGCTCGGCATCCTGCTGGCACGCAGCGTCGCGGGCACGCTGACCGATCTCTCCGGCTGGCGGACTGTCTATATCCTTTCCGCCGTGCTGACGCTGATGATCGCGCTTCTCCTCTGGCGGGCGCTGCCGCGACAGCAAAGGCCGAAGACCGGACTTTCCTATTTCGGTCTCATCCGCTCGCTGGCGACCCTGCTCGTCGAAGAACCGGTCCTGCGCATCCGCGCCGTCATCGCCATGCTGATCTTCGCCAATATCACCACGCTGCTCGCAGCGCTTGTGCTGCCGCTGACGGCACCGCCTTACTCCCTGTCCCACACCGAAGTCGGCCTGTTCGGCCTTACCGGCGCGGCGGGCGCGCTCGGTGCTACCAGGGCAGGGCGCTGGGCCGACCGCGGCCATGGCCAGCGCACCACGGGCATTGCGCTTGCGCTGATGTTGTTTGCCTGGCTACCGATCTCGCTGCTGGACCATTCGATCCTGTGGCTTATCATCGGCGTTCTCGTCATCGATTTCGGCCTGCAGGCGACGCACGTCACCAATCAAAGCATGATCTATCGTGTCAGGCCGGACGCGCAGAACAGGCTGACCGCCGCCTACATGGTCTTCTATTCCATCGGTAGCGCCGTGGGATCGTCGACATCGACGATCATCTATGCCCATGCGGGCTGGACGGGCGTCTGCATCTCCGGTGCCGCTATAAGCCTTGCGACACTTCTCTTTTGGGGGCTGACCTTGCGGGCAACCCCGAAGGTGGCGACGCAAAGCGTCGATCAGATCAGCATCTAGCTGTCCGGCAGAGATGCTGGGCTTAATTGCTCTTCCAATAGGGAAAGCACCGCCCGAATCCGAGGCGGAACCGGCCTGATCGCCGAATAGAGCGCATGCAGGTCAAATCCCGGCACGGTAAATTCTGGCAGCAGGCGGACGAGCCTGCCGCTCGCCAGATCTTCGGCGCAGACCGGCGCCTGCAAGACGCCGATGCCGGCGCCATCGAGCAAAAGGCTGTGCAGCGGCCGCCAATGGCTAGTGCTGAGAACAATGTCGATAGCGGCAAGTTCGGTCTGCCCGTCCGGGCCAATCAACAGAAGCCGCCCGCCGTTGAAGAGGCCAGAGACCCGCAGGAACGGATGGATGGCAAGATCGTCGAGCTTTGTCGGCGTTCCACGCTCCTCGAGATAGGCTGGTGACGCCACCAATACGCGGCCGACATGGCCGAGCTTGCGGGCGATGAAGCTGCCCTCGCCGAGATCGCCAAGGCGCAGCGAGATATCAACGCCTTCCGTGACGGGATCGACGATCCTGTCGTTGAGGATCAGCTCGATCTTCAGCAGCGGATGACGCTTGCGCATCTGCAGCAGAATCGAGGGCAGGATGACCTCGCCGATGCCATGCGGCGCTGCGATCCTGAGCGTGCCGCGTAGCGACTGGTTGCCGTTTGCGACGGTCAGGGCATCGTCGGCACTTTCCAGCACCTGTCTGCTGCGCTCGTAGAAGGCTGCGCCGACATCGGTGACGGAAAGCTTACGGGTGTTTCTGAGTAGCAGTGGGGCGCCGAGATATTGCTCTAGCCGATTAATCCGCTCGCTGACGGCTGGCTGACCCATGCCAAGATCGTGGGCGGCGGCCGACATGCTGCCCCTTTCCACCACCCTCACATAGACACGCATTGCTACCAACAGATCCATGAGCGCCAATATATCGGCTCAGCCGATAAATGTAAGTGGATGATGCTACCTACTCGGCAGGCCTACGATCGCCGAAAACGATGCGTGCCTCGGCACTCGATCGTCAATCACAGGTCAGGCTCATGAGCGATATCAGGCTTTACATGTTTCAATCGGGCATGCAGCGATGCAAGGTCCGCGACATCAGAATGAACCAGGGAAACGGTGAGGATTATGAAATCCCGGTTCCCTGGTTTCTGCTCACCCATCCGAAGGGCAATACCATTATCGATGGCGGGTTGGCGGCCGAGGGTCTTGCCGATCCGCGCGGCTATTGGGGCGATGTCGTCGACAGCTATCAACCCATGATGACAGAGGGGCAGGGATGCCTCGCGCAATTGGCTAAGCTCGGCATATCCCATGAAGAAATCCGCTTCGTTGCGTTGTCCCATCTGCATTCCGATCATAGCGGCGCCGTGGGCCGCTTCCCCAATGCGACCCACATCGTCCAGCGCCGCGAATATGAATATGCCTTCGCGCCGGACTGGTTCGCCGCCGGCGCCTATATTCGCCGTGATTTCGACCGCCCCGGCTTGAAATGGCACTTCCTGGAGGGCGCCGCGACCAATGGCTACGATCTCTATGGCGACGGCGCGCTGCGGATGATCTTTACGCCGGGCCACAGCGTCGGCCACCAATCCTTCCTCGTGCAGCTGTCGAACACGGGCACAATATTACTGACCATCGATGCCGCCTATACGCTCGATCACTGGAACGAAAAGGCGCTCCCCGGCCTCATGGCTTCCGCCGTCGACACGGTCCGATCAGTCGGCAAGCTGCGCGCCCTCGCGGGGCAGACTGATGCCATGGTGGTGACGGGCCATGATCCGGAAGTATGGCCTAGGTTTAGACAGGCTCCGGCCTATTACGATTGAAGGTGCAGCCGGTTTCGCCGTGAAAGGCAGCCAAGCTGGATGGCTTCGAGGATCCATGGAACGACAAGCGTGCGCATGCCTGTGTCACACACCTCTGTCCTAAAATTTGGGCAGCAGCGATCTGATCCGTTCGGCGTCATCGGGCGTTGCCGGATTGTAGACGACCATGCTGAGATCCGTCCGGCCGTCGACCGAAAAGGCCGAATATTCGAATGCAAGTGGACCGAGGACCGGATGGCGGATATGCTTGACGACTTCGGTATGCGTGCTGGGAACGTCGTTGTTGCGCCACATGGCCCTGAATTCCGGGCTGATGCGGCAAAGCTCCGCAACGAAGGGCTCGATCTGGGTTGCGGCACCTGCCCGAGCCGAGTCGACGCGGAATGCGCCCAGGGCGAAGCGCGCCACGCTTTCCCAGTCATATTGCGCGGCGCGGGCGCGTGGATTGAGGAAGATGTAGCGCAGGATGTTGCGCTCTTCCGGCGGCAGCGATCCATAATCTATCAGCATAATGGTCGCTGCTTTGTTCCAGGCGATGACGTCCCAGGTCGCGGTTCTGATGAGGGCGGGGCACGGGTCTAGGGCATCGAGCACGCGCTGCAGCCGCGGTGTCACGCCGTCATTCTTCCGGTAGCGCGCTTCGGGCGGACGGCCAAGGGCGAGCAGGAACAGGTGCTCGCGCTCCACCTCGGTCAGCATCAGTGCCCGGGCAATCCGGTCGAGCACATCGGCCGAGGGCGCACCGCCGCGCCCCTGTTCCAGCCATGTGTACCATGTCGGGCTGATATTGGCGCGCTGCGCCACTTCCTCCCGCCGCAGCCCCGGCGTACGCCGCCGTTCCCCAGCAAAGCCGAGGGCCAATGGATCAAGTTTCGCCCGCCGGTCCCTCAGATAGGTCCCGAGCAGGTTTTCGGTGTCGATGAGGTCGGTCATCCTGTTAGTGCTTTTACTATGATAAGATCACTACTTTACCAGAATAACCGATGGGTCCAGATTTGTCTCCGACTAAATAAGGAGACTGTGCTTATGCGTGTTTTTGTCACCGGCGCGACCGGAAACATCGGCTCGAATGTCGTGAGGGAGTTGATAGCCGCGGGCCATCAGGTGCTCGGGCTTTCCCGCTCAAAGGAAAAGGCGGTAGCGCTTGCCGCCGCCGGCGCCGAAGTCCTTCATGGTACGATCGAAGATCCGGAAATCCTGAAAAGCGGCGCCTCGCAATCGGACGGCGTCATCCATCTCGCTTTCAACCACGACTTCTCGAGATTCGCCCAGAATTGCGAGGATGACCGCCGCGTCATCGCAACGCTCGCCTCGGCGCTTGCCGGTTCGGCCCGGCTGCTGGTCATCACCTCTGGCACGCCCATCGCCAATACCGTGGCGGATGAGCCTGCCAGGGAAGACAATGCGATCGTCGGTTCCGACACGCATCCGCGTGCGGCGTCTGAGGAAGCCGCGATCCTCGCAAGCGAGATGGGCGTCAATGTCTCGGTCGTGCGTCTCCCGCAGGTGCATGATCCGGTCAGCCAGGGTCTCATCACTCCCTTGATCGAGATATACCGGCAAAAGGACGCCTGCGCCTATATCGGAGATGGGCTCAATCGCTGGCCGGCCGCGCATTTTTCGGATGTCGCCCGCCTTTATCGCCTCGTCGTCGAACGCGCCGAACCGAATGCCAGATACCATGCCGTCGCCGAGGAAGGCGTGCCGATGCGCGATATCGCCGAGACGATCGGCCGGCGTCTGAACCTGCCGGTCAAATCCGTCGACAGGGAGGAGGCCCAGGAGTATTTCGGCTGGCTCTCCATGTTCGCCACGCGCGACATGCCCGCCTCCAGCGCCAAGACGCGGCAGAAGCTCGGCTGGGAGCCAACCGGTCCGAAGCTGCTCGACGATCTTGCTCAGCTGCGGGTTCCTGGCATGTGATGCCTGCGCAGCACCCGATCTGCAGCTGTTCCAAAGGCCCGGCCGGCTCTGTCGTCCGGGCCTTGATCGATCGCAGGCTATGTCCCGAGGGATTCTTACGGCGTCAGATGTAGGGCGTCCCCGCAAGTGCGGCGCTGACGCCGGCAAAGCCGCGCTCCATAATGCTCACCAAAGCCGTCTCGGGCTTTCCGTTCCCGCGAAAGATGCGAAGCGCTTCGCTGTAGGCGACCACCAGTGTCGCCATCAGCATCGCTCCCGCCAGACGCGCGTTGGGATCGGCGTGCGCTCGCCCCACCGTGTCGGACAGCATCCCCGAGAGATCATCGGCGAGCGTCACCTGCAGCGCGCGCGCATGCGCCGTCAGTGCCGGGCTATCCGCGACCATGCGCCAGAACTGGATGGGCCGCTCGGTGATCCTGAACAGCGGATGTTGCGTCTCCACCAGCATGCGCATCAATGCCTGGAAGGCGCCGATCGGCGACTGCTGGCGGCGATCTGCGAGTGCTTTCCGCACGAGATCCCGCACTTCGTCTTCGCGATCGAAAACGAGATCCTCCTTGCGGCGGAAGTAGTTGAACACCGTTTTCCTGGCGACGTCAGCCTCGTGGGCGATATCGGCCACGGAAATTTTGTCGAAGCCATGTTCGACGAACAGGCGGGTTGCAGTGTCGGAGATCGCCTGACGCGTCGCCTCCTTCTTACGGTCTCGGAGTTTGATTCGATTTGACATAAAAATATTTATACCATAAGTAAATTTATACCGGGTGTAAAAATCGTGCGGTGATATGGAAACCGGTGAAATCGGCGCAGGCTGGATGAGATCGTTCCTGCGGCCGACCATCGCGCTTGCCCGAATACGGGTGGCCTCTCTGAACGAAGCGCACCGGCTGACGACAATCGAGGCCGGGATGCCGGCTGCGTTCGAAGTGCCTTTGCTTGAGGAATTCTGCCTTGAAATATGACGTCCTGATTGCCGGAGGCGGACCTGTCGGCGTGTTTCTGGCCTGCGAGCTGCGCCTGGCAGATCTCTCGGTGCTGGTGCTGGAGCAAGCCGAAGAACCGCGCTCGCCCTTGAAGCGCCTTCCGTTCGGCATGCGCGGCCTTTCGGCGCCCACCATCGACGCACTTTATCGCCGCAACCTGCTGAACGACATCGCGGCGGCACAACCCGCCAAGGATAGATCAGGCGGCAGCGGCGCGCCGTCCGCCGCGCATTGGATGCAGCAGCAGCGTCGGCCGGGCGGCCATTTCGCCGGCATCCAGTTCTTTCACGACACCATCGATACCTCGAAGTGGCAATACCGTCTGCCAAGTCCGGCCGGCACCAGCATGATGGTCGAGATGGAGGCTCTTGAAGCCGTCCTGGCCGCGCGTGCGGGCGTCGAGATCAGGCGCGGCCTCGGCGTCGAGGACCTCGATCAGTCCGATGAGGGGGTCGTTGTCCGCGCTGGAGGTGAGATTTTTCACGGATCCTGGCTCGTCGGCTGCGATGGCGGCCGCAGCACCGTTCGCAAGGTTGGCGGCTTCGAATTCGCCGGCACCGACCCCGAGTTCACCGGCTATTCCGCCGAAATCGAGATGGCGGAGCCGGACAAGCTTCGTTCCGGCCGGCATTACACGGCAACGGGCATGTACACCTATTCGCCGCCCGGAACGATCTCGATGGTCGATTTCGATGGAGGCGCTTTCCACCGGACCCAGCCGATCACGCTCGATCATGTGCAGGCCGTGCTGCGCCGCATCTCCTGCACCGACGTCACCGTGACGACGCTCAGGCTTGCCACCACATGGACGGATCGGGCTTATCAGGCGACCACTTACCGTAAAGGGCGCATATTGCTTGCCGGCGACGCGGCGCACATCCATTCCCCGCTCGGCGGCCAGGGCCTCAACCTCGGACTCGGCGATGCGATGAACCTTGGATGGAAGCTTGCCGCCACCATCCGAGGCGAAGCGCCGGACGGCCTGCTGGACAGCTATTCGAGCGAGCGCCATCCGATCGGGGCGCAAGTCCTCGACTGGTCGCGCGCGCAGGTCGGGCTCATGCGGCCAAGCCGGAGTTCGCGCGCCCTCGAAGCCATCATCCGCGATCTGATGGACACACGTGATGGCGCGACCTATTTCGCCGAACGCGTATGGGGCGTTTCCCTCCGCTATGATCTTGGCGGCAGCCACCCGCTCGTCGGCCGCAGCGCGCCCGATTTCGAATTGGCCGACGGCAGGAAGCTTGGTGATCTCCTGAGAGCGGGCAGGGGCCTGCTGCTGGACTTCGATGCCGGCGCACCGCTTGCAGCGATTGCGAGCCGCTGGGGCGACCGGGTAGGCTATGTCGCCGGCAAAGCCAAGGATCAGTTGGGCTTGAGCGCTCTGCTGATACGGCCCGACGGCATCGTCGCCTGGGCCGGCGAAGCCGCTCCCAACCCAGAAGATATCGCCCACGCGGCGTTGCAATGGTTCGGCGAGCCCGGCAAGGCGCGCGGCGCTGCCTGAGACGGATGGCGTTTCATTGAAGCATAGGACAAGGCCGTGCGGCTCACAGAGGTAGTCATGGCCCAATGGTGTGCGAGCGAGCGAGCATTCGGAGCATGGCGCGATGGAACTCCGTCTGTTCCCCCGCGCCGGCCCATTCTTTTGTCGGATGCTTGAAGATCTCTTCATGCCAATCATGCGCGTGAAGAAGATGGCCGGTTCCATCTCGGTCCGACAGCCAAGAGTTAGCTTGACAGATTTTCTTGAGCGGATATTCTAGAACAGTTGCTTAAGAAAGGACTGCCCATGGGCCGAACCCGATCCTACGACGAAGGCGCCGTATTGAGCGGCGCGATGCAAGCCTTCCGGCGCAAGGGTTATCGGGGGGCGTCCATTCGCGATCTGGAAGACGCGACCGGGCTCAAGGTCGGCAGCATCTACCACAGCTTCGACGATAAGGCGGCACTCTTCGACGCCGCCTTCGCTCGCTACAATCGCATCGTCTTGCGCGGGCGGATCGAGCGTTTTGCTCCGGCGGAGTCGGGGTTGGATGGGCTCCGGGCGCTCTTTGTCTCGCTGCTCCATGAGCCGAATGACGAAAGCCTCGGCTGTCTCATCACCAATTCCGCCGTTGAGCTCGGCGGAGAAGGACCTCCGCATCGCTGCATCGTCGAGGGACTTCACATACTGACGGAGACGTTTGCGGAGCGGCTCGCGTCGTCACAGCGGCGGGGGAAATTCCGCGCCGACAAGAGCCCCGAATCCACAGCTCTGAGGCTGCTGACCCTTTATCAGGGCATTCTTGTCCTGGTCCGCGCTGGCCATGACAGGCGGGCGCTCGAAGTTCTCATCCAGGACGAGTTCAACAGCTTGGAGGCCCCGCATGACCCTCGATGACCTCTGGAAGCGGTATTCCGCGATCTGGTCGCTTTCCGACGCTGCCGAGCGAGGCACCGAGCTTTCCGTCTGCCTCGCTGACGAAGCCACCTATTGCGATCCGAACGGCCTGCTGATCGGCCGTGACGCGCTATTAGGCTACATGGCGCAGTTCCAGGCGAGCGTGCCCGGCGGGCAATTTAATATCCGCTCCATCCTCCATCACCACGACCGTTCTCTCGCCCAATGGGCGCTGACCGGCGCTAACGGGTCCGTTCTCCAGATGGGAACCAGCTTTGGCGCGATCAGCGATGATGGAAGGCTACTGGCGATCAGCGGCTTCTTCCATCCAGCGAATGGCAGCATCGCGGCATGAACAAGGTGACGACTCGCGATTTGGCTCTGGATCTTGCCACGCGCATTGAAGGCTTGGGTGCAATCAGTGTCAGGCGCTTCTTTGGCGGGACGGCCTTGATCGCGGATGGCATCCAGTTTGGATTCGTCATGAAGGGATCATTCTATCTTCGCGTCGATGATGCGAGCCGTACCAGGTTCGAAGCGTTGGGAATGAATCCGTTCAGTTACCCTGGCAGGGGCAAGACGGTGACTGTATCAAGCTACTACGCAGCTCCAGACGATGTTTTTGACGATAACGAGCAGCTTCGGGAATGGGCGGCGGACGCCTATCAGGCCGCTTTGGGCGCCATCCACAAAATCTCACGAGCTACGGAAACGGGAGTGTAGGATGGCGGACAAGGTGGGATTCGAACCCACGGTACGCTTTCACGCACACACGCGTTCCAGGCGTGCGCCTTAAACCACTCGGCCACCTGTCCATCTGCACTTTCGCATCCGATAAAGGAGCTATTGTGGGAACGGCGCGTTATATACCGATGAATTTTCTAGGATCAACCCGAATCTGACAGTTTTTTGACTTCTGGACAAAAAACTCTGCGTCTCATCCCCATTGCGCTTATTTCGCGCTCCACTTATCTAAAGAAATAGATGAGGCGGCGTAAGACCGGTCGGCTCGAAAAGGCCGGGCGGAGTTGAGTATCCGGAGGAGTTCATGCGTTTCCTGTTACGTTTTGCCAGCCTTGTCGCGCTGGTGGTGGCGGTTATCGCCGGCACCATCGATTCCATTCAATCCGTTGCTGCCTCCGCCGTGGTGCTGACCCCCATGGGCGATGCGTGGAATGATGTCAGCCCGTCGTCGCTGGCAAGCGTTCGCTCGGCGATTGCCTATTACGTTCATCCCCGCCTCTACGACATGGCGATGCAATGGCTGCTGTTTCAGCCGGCTTTCGCCGTCTTCCTGGTCCTGTCGCTGCTGCTATGGATGGTCGCCTACAAGCGCCAGCCGGCAGCCGGACGCTTCAGCGCATGATGGGATTGCGGGTCGGCCTTCGGCCTGTGCCATTCCGGGAATTTCAGCATCGTCGGAGGTTATCGGGCAACGGGCCTTTTGCAACGCTGCGGGGAGGAAAGCCAGCGATTGGGCAGCGCCGATCCGCTACCTTTCTGACCAATAAAATTGCAGTTTCAGGCCGAAATTGTTTAAAAAACGGCTTGTTAGAATGGGTTTTCGGCAATTCCCACAAATCTTTACCAACTGAAAAATTTCTCGTGAATTTTTCGTGCAGCCATGCAAGGATGCGCGCCAGCTTGGCCTCGGGGGAGGCCAGCAGTTCCGCAGACTTGCCCGGTTAACGGGCTTGCGGGAGGACCCAACAAGATAGAAACAATAGGGCTGCAACTCATGAAAAAATCCCTTTTGACCCTTTTCGCCTTGGCTGCCATGTCGGCAACGGCGCTTGCGGCCGATATCAAGCCGGCAATCGTTTATGGAACCGGCGGCAAGTTCGACAAGTCCTTCAACGAGGCTGCCTATAACGGCGCCGAAAAGTTCAAGAAGGAAACCGGTATCGCTTATCGCGACTTCGAGCCGACGGGCGACACCCAGGGCGAACAGGCGCTGCGCAACTTCGCCAGCAAGGGCTTCAACCCGGTCATCGCCGTCTCCTTCGCCTGGACCTCCGCGCTTCAGAAGGTCGCCGCCGAATATCCGAAGACCCAATTCGTCCTAATCGACGACAGCCTCGACCTGCCGAACGTCCGCTCGGTCAAGTTCAAGGAAAACGAAGGCTCCTATCTCGCTGGCGTCATGGCCGCCATGGCTTCGAAGACCGGCAAGGTCGGTTTCGTCGGCGGCATGGATATCCCGCTGATCCGCAAGTTCGAGTGTGGCTATGAGCTGGGCGCCCGCGCCGCCAACGCAAAGATCGAAGTCTTCCAGAACATGACCGGCACGACGGGTGCGGCCTGGAACGACCCGGTTCGCGGCGGCGAGCTCACCAAGAACCAGATCGACCAGGGCGCCGACGTTGTTTACGCCGCCGCCGGTGCGACGGGTCTCGGCGTGCTGCAGACGGCTGCCGACAACAAGAAGCTCTCGATCGGTGTCGACAGCAACCAGAACTACCTGCATCCGGGCTCCGTTCTGACCTCCGTCGTCAAGCGCGTCGATCTCGCGGTCTACAATGCCTTCAGCGATTCCAAGAACGGCAAGTTCACGCCCGGCACCCAGGAGCTCGGCCTGAAGGAAGACGGCGTGACCGTTGCAATCGACGACAACAATAAGCCGCTCGTCACTCCGGAGATGCAGGCTGCCATCGACAAGGCCCGTGCTGGCATCGTCGATGGTACCATCAAGGTCCACGACTACACGACCGACAACGCCTGCCCGAAGAGCTGATATGAAACAAGGGCGTATGACGTAGCAAACCGTCATACGCCCTTTTCTTATCCGGAATCCGGTTTCTGGAGCCCCAATAGTGAGCGAAACGCCTGCCATCGAACTCGTGGGCATCGACAAAAAGTTCGGTGCCGTTCACGCAAACAAAGATATTAACCTGACCGTTGCCAAAGGCTCGATCCACGGGATCATTGGCGAGAACGGTGCCGGGAAATCGACACTGATGTCGATCATCTACGGTTTTTATCACGCCGACGCCGGGGAGATCCGCGTCAACGGCACGCCGATCGCGATCCGCGACAGCCAGACGGCGATATCGGTCGGCATCGGCATGGTGCACCAGCACTTCATGCTGGTCGATAATTTCACCGTCCTCGAAAACGTCATGCTGGGCGCGGAAGGCGGAGCGCTGCTTGCCAGGGGCGTCGCCGCCACCCGCGCCGAGCTTGACCGGCTGGAGAAGGACTATGGGCTGGAGGTCGATCCGGACGCGGTGATCGAAGAGCTGCCCGTCGGCCAGCAGCAGCGTGTCGAGATCCTGAAGGCGATGTATCGCGGCGCCGAGATCCTCATCCTCGATGAGCCCACCGGCGTTCTGACGCCCGCCGAGGCCGACAATCTGTTCCGCATTCTTCGCGTGCTGCGCGACCAGGGCAAGACGATCATCCTCATCACCCATAAGCTGCGCGAAATCATGGCGATTACCGATACGGTATCCGTCATGCGCCGCGGCGAGATGGTTGCCACCCGCAAGACGACGGAAACCACCGTCGAGGAACTGGCCGAATTGATGGTTGGCCGCCGTGTACTGCTGCGCGTCGAAAAAGGCGCTGCCAATCCGGGCGATGTCCTGCTTTCCGTGCGCAACCTCACAGTCAAGGACGGCCGTGGCGTCACCATGGTCGACGATGTCTCCTTCGATGTCCGCGCCGGCGAGATCGTCGGCATTGCCGGCGTCGCCGGAAACGGCCAGTCCGAGTTGCTGGAAGCGATCGCCGGCATCCGCAAGCCGGCCTCCGGCGAGATCTACCTGCATGGCAAGCCGATCGGCACGGCCGATCCGGCGGTGCTTCGCGATCTTGGCCTTGCCCATATTCCCGAGGATCGCCATCACATGGGCCTCGTCCTCAAGTTCGAGGAATATGAGAATTCGATGCTCGGCTATCACCGCGACGTCAAATATGGGCGCGGCGGCATGCTCGATCTCGATGCCATGCGCAAGGATGCCATCGAGAAGATCGAGAAATACGATATTCGCCCTCCGAATGCGCGGCTGAAGACCGCGAATTTCTCCGGCGGCAACCAGCAGAAGATCGTCGTCGCCCGTGAGATCGAGCGCGATCCGAAGGCTCTGCTGATCGGTCAGCCGACGCGCGGCGTCGATATCGGCGCCATCGAATTCATCCATCGCCGCATCATCGAGATGCGCGATGCCGGCAAGGCGATCCTGCTTGTGTCGGTGGAGCTGGATGAGATCCGTGCGCTTTCGGACCGTATCCTCGTCATGTTCGCCGGCCATATCGTCGGTGAGAAGTCGGCTGAAGCCGGTGAACAAACGCTCGGCCTGATGATGGCCGGCATTGCCGCGTGAGGCGTATATGAGCACGGCTTCTGTTCCACTCCCCAATTGGATCAACTATGGTCTGATCCCCATTCTCAACCTGATCGTCGCCTTCCTGATATCGGGCCTCGTCGTCTGGTTCATCGGTGAGAGCCCGCTCGATGCGCTTGTCCTGCTCCTGCAGGGTGCGCTCGGCAGTGGCGAGGGCATCGGCTTCACCCTCTATTATGCAACGAGCTTCATCTTCACCGGCCTTTCTGTCGCCGTGGCCATCCATGCCGGCCTGTTCAACATCGGCTCGGAAGGCCAGGCCTATGTCGGCGGTCTCGGCTGCGCCCTCGTGGCGCTGGCGCTCGATAAATACGTGCCCTGGTATGTGACCATGCCGTTCGCGGTCATCGGTGCGGCGATCTTCGGTGCTCTCTGGGCCTTCATCCCGGCCTGGCTGCAGGCCAAGCGCGGCAGCCACGTCGTCATTACGACAATCATGTTCAACTTCATCGCATCGGCGATGATGAACTTCCTGCTGGTGCATGTGCTGATCGTGCCGGGCAAGATGGCGCCTGAAACCCGCACCTTCCTGGCGGGCGGTCAGCTGCCCAAGCTCGATTGGCTGATGGGCATTTTCGGCTCAACCATCGGTGCCGCTCCGCTCAACGTGTCCTTCCTGATCGCGCTGGTCATGTGCTTCCTCGTCTGGGTGCTCGTCTGGCGCACCAAGCTCGGCTATGAAATGCGCACGCTGGGCTTGAGCCCGACGGCCGCGGTTTATGCCGGCATTCCCTATGCCCGCACGGTCATCATCGCCATGCTGATTTCCGGCGGCCTTGCCGGCATGATGGCGCTCAATCCCGTCATGGGCGCATCCGCTCGCCTGCAGGTGGAGTTCGTGCTCGGCGCAGGCTTCGTCGGCATCGCCGTGTCGCTGATGGGACGCAACCATCCGCTAGGCATCATCCTGGCGGCGATCCTGTTCGGCATTCTCTATCAGGGCGGCGACGCGCTTTCGTTCGATATGCCCAACATCACGCGTGACATGATCGTGGTCATCCAGGGCCTTGTCATCCTGTTCGCCGGCGCCCTCGAATATATGTTCCGGCCGACACTCGTGCGCATCTACCAACAATTCGCGAGGGCGTGAGGATCAGATAATGGCATATTACGATCTCCTCATCAGCATTCTTGGCTCGACCATCCGCCTGTCGATTCCGCTGATCTTCACCGCGCTCGCGGGCCTCTTTTCCGAGCGTGCCGGCATCTTCGATATCGGTCTCGAAGGCAAGATGCTGGCTTCCGCCTTCGCAGCCGCCTGCGTCGCCTCGATCAGCGGCTCACCCTGGGCTGGTCTCGGCGCCGGTATCGTCATCTCGGTGATCTTCGGTCTGCTGCATGGTTTCGCATCGATCACCAACCGCGGCAACCAGATCGTCTCGGGTGTCGCGATCAACTTTCTGACGGCCGGCTTGACCATCGTTCTCGGTCAGGCCTGGTTCGGGCAGGGCGGCCGTACGCCGACTTTGCCCGGAACGGCCCGTTTTTCCAGCATCACCCTACCGGGTGTCGATGCCATCCGCGGTGTTCCGTTCATCGGGCCGCTCTATGCCAATGTCATCTCCGGCAACAATATCCTCACCTATCTCGCCTTTCTCGCCGTACCGATTTCCTGGTGGATCCTCTATCGCACCCGCTTCGGTCTGCGGCTGCGCGCCGTCGGTGAAAATCCCGGTGCGGTCGATACCGCCGGCATCTCGGTCGAATGGCTGCGTTATCGCTCGCTGATCGTCGCCGGCATTCTCTGCGGCTTCTCCGGCACCTATCTCGCCATCGCCCAGTCGGCCGCCTTCATCAACAACATGTCGGCCGGCAAGGGCTACATCGCGCTCGCCGCGCTGATCTTCGCCAAGTGGAAGCCGGTGCCGGTCATGTTCACCTGCCTGCTTTTCGGCTTTCTCGATGCCTTCGCCAATTTCATGCAGGGCAAGGCGGTTCCGGGTATCGGCGAGGTGCCGGTGCAGATTTTCCAGGCGCTGCCCTATATCCTCACCTGCATCCTGCTTGCAGGCTTTATTGGCGTCGCCAAACCTCCGAAGGCCGGCGGCGTGCCCTATACCAAGGAGCGCTAAACCATGTCGCATGATCTGTTCGAGGCCGCGCGCGGAGCGATGGCTTTCGCCCATGCTCCCTATTCGAAGTTTCCCGTCGGCGCGGCGATCCGCGCCGAGGACGGCAAGATCTATACCGGCGCCAATATCGAGAACCTGTCCTTCCCGCAAGGCTGGTGCGCTGAGCCGACGGCGATCGGCCAGATGATCATGGGCGGCGCCAAGAAGATCGTCGAGATCGCCATCGTCGCCGAGAAGCTGCCGCTCTGCCCGCCCTGCGGCGGCTGCCGGCAGAAGATCGCGGAATTTGCCAGCAAGGAGACACGCATCTATCTTTGCGACGAAACCGGCGTGAGGAAGACCATGACCATGGACGAGATGCTCCCCTTCAGCTTCGAAACTGAGGTGCTCGGATGAGCGCGGCCGTCGACATCCTCACCGAAAAGCTCGGCGAGCTGAAGCCGCGCTACGGCATCATCCTGGGCTCCGGCCTGGGCTCTCTCGTCGATCAGGTCAGTGATCCCCTGCGCGTCGCCTATGCCGATCTTCCCGGCTTTCCGGTCAGCGCCGTCTCCGGCCATGCCGGCACGCTGGTTGCGGGCAAGCTTGGTGATGTCCCGGTCATCATGCTGTCCGGCCGGGTGCATTACTACGAGAAGGGCGATGCCAATGCCATGCGCGAACCGATCGAGGCCCTGAAGGCCCTCGGCGTCGACACGCTGATCCTGACGAATTCCGCCGGATCGCTGCGGGAGGAAATGCCGCCCGGATCGGTGATGCAGATCACTGACCACATCAACTATTCCGGCATGAACCCGCTAATCGGCGAGGAAAGCGACAGGCGCTTCGTCGGCATGACCAGCGCCTATGATACCGACCTTATCATGCGCATGCGCAAGGCGGCGGAAAAGGCCGAGGTCAAGCTGTCGCACGGCGTCTATATGTGGTTTTCCGGACCGAGCTTCGAAACCCCGGCGGAAATTCGCATGGCACGCATCCTTGGCGCCGATGCCGTCGGCATGTCGACCGTGCCGGAAGTCATTCTGGCGCGTCTTTTCGGCCTGAGGGTTGCCGCTGCCTCCGTCATCACTAACTATGGTGCTGGCATGACCGGTGGCGAACTCTCGCATGAAGAGACGAAGGACATGGCTCCGGTCGGCGGCGCGCGTCTTGCCGCCATTTTGAAAGAAATGATTGCGAGCGAAGGAGATCCACAATGACGGGCCATTCCCTCAGAGAAACGGCAGCCGTTGCGCTTTCCCTTCTCGACCTCACCAATCTCAAGGATGACTGCACGCCGGCACAGATTGAGACGCTGTGCGCCCGCGCGCAATCGCCCTATGGCAATACGGCCGCCATCTGCATTTGGCCGCGCTTCGTCGTCCAGGCGCGCGGCATTCTCGGAACCGATCACGTTGTGAAGATCGCAACGGTGGTGAACTTCCCGGCCGGCGATATGGAAGTGGCCGATGTTGCCGCCGAAGCGCGTGAGGCGATCGCCGACGGTGCCGACGAGATCGACCTTGTCATTCCCTATCGTGCCTTTCTGGCCGGCAACGAGCAGGCCGTTACCGATATGGTTGCGGCCGTGCGGGCCGAATGCCAGGGACCGGTTCTCCTGAAGACTATCCTCGAAACCGGCGAGCTCAAGGATACCGCGCTGATCCGGCGTGCCTCCGAACTTGCGATCGAGGCCGGCTCCGATTTCATCAAGACCTCGACGGGCAAGGTTGCCGTCAACGCGACGCTCGAGGCTGCCGACATCATGCTTAGGGCGATCCGCGCCAGCGGCCGCAAGGTCGGCTTCAAGCCTGCCGGCGGCATTGGTTCTGTTTCCGATGCGGCGCTGTATCTGAGCCTTGCCGAGACCATCATGGCGCCCGATTGGGCCATGCCCTCGACCTTCCGTTTCGGTGCGTCGGGCTTGCTCGACGATATCCTGAACGTATTGGCCGGCGGCGATTCCAAGGCAGCTGCGTCGGGCTATTGACCCATGATCCCGCAGGAAATCATCCGGCAGAAGCGTAACGGTGCGACCCTTTCGGCTGCCGATATCGACTCGTTCATCGGCGCGTTGGGGCGTGGCGAACTGGCCGAGAGCCAGATCGGTGCCTTTGCCATGGCCGTCTGGTTTCGCGGCATGACACGCGAGGAGACGGTGGCGCTGACGCTGGCCATGGCCCGCTCCGGCAATACTTTGTCTTGGGAAGGCATCGGCAGGCCGATTGCCGACAAGCATTCGACGGGCGGTGTCGGCGACAACGTCTCGCTGATGCTGGCGCCCATCGCGGCCGCCTGCGGTCTCGCCGTGCCGATGATTTCAGGCCGTGGGCTCGGTCATACCGGCGGCACCCTCGACAAGCTCGAATCCGTCCCCGGCTACGGGATCACGCCGGACGCGGCCCGCTTTCGCAAGGTGGTCGATGAGGTCGGCTGCGCCATCATTGGCCAGACCGGCGCGCTGGCGCCTGCCGACGGCAAGCTCTATGCAGTGCGCGATGTCACCGCGACCGTCGATTCCGTGCCGTTGATCACCGCCTCCATCCTGTCGAAGAAACTGGCGGCGGGACTGGAAACGCTGGTGCTTGACGTCAAGATCGGCAGCGGCGCCTTCATGACCTCGCGGGAGGAAGCCAAGACGCTGGCGCGTTCGCTGGTGGAGGTGGCAAATGGCGGCGGGGTCAAGACCTCGGCCCTGATCACCGACATGAACGAGCCTTTAGCCGATGCGGCCGGCAACGTGGTCGAGCTTCGCAATTGCCTGGATTTCCTGAAAGGCGACAAGGCAGGCACGCGGCTCGAAACCGTCGTTCTGGCCTTCGCATCTGAAATGCTGGTTCAGGCCGGCATCGCTGCGAACGCTGTCGATGCGCAGGGCAGGGCGCGGGAGGCATTGGCATCGGGTAAGGCCGCGGAAATCTTCGGCCGCATGGTGCATGCGCTCGGTGGCCCGGCGGATCTGCTTGAACACCCAGATCGCCATCTGGTGAGCGCGCCGGTACAGAAGCCGGTTCCGGCCGCGGCCGATGGGTGGCTCGGCGCCTGCGATGCGCGCGCAATCGGCATGAGCGTCATCGATCTCGGCGGCGGTCGCCGTCGTCCGCAGGACAAGATCGATCATCGCGTCGGCTTCAGCGACATCCTGCCGCTCGGCACGAGGGTAAGCAAAGGCGACCGTATCGCGACTGTTCACGCGGCGGACGAGGCAAGCGCGGAGAGGGCTGCTGCCGATCTCTCAGCCAATTATCGGCTCGCCGATACGGCGCCCGCTGCGTCGCCCGTTATCATTGGCAGGATCTGACGGACGGCGCGCAATGGAGATAATAGGACGGTTCCACAAGGGGCTCGGCGACTCTACTGCTTCAACAGCAAATTGCCGTTCTGGACTCCAAAGGAGTTCAGTTTCTTCATGAAGCTCATACCGATCAGCGTCGTACTCAGCGCGCTGTCTTTTGCCACCATGGCATCGACATCGCGAACGCGGATCGTGCCGATCTCCAGGCGGTCGAGTTTGACATGGGCGACCTTGGATGTGCCGTTCGCCGTTTGGATCGGGTAGCGATAGTCGAGATCGACGCTGCTGAAGCCGAGGCTACGCGCCGTACTTTCGTTCATCGCGACATAGGTTGCGCCGGTATCGATCAACCCGTGCACGGAGCGGCCGTTGATGGTGAAATCACCTTCATAATGGCCACCCGCATTGGCGCGCAACTGAACGCTGCCATAGGAAACGGGTGCCTCGGTCTTTGGCGGGGTGAGTGAAACCGCTTCGACCGGCGCCGGCTTTTCGGCGGGCTCGTTAAAGCTACTCACCAGCATCGGCACCTGGGTTGCCGCAACGGCAATAACACCGGCAAAGACGAGAACGCGAACGAGCATCGGCAAGGCCCCTCCTGCGGGCACTGCCATCTGTAGGCCAAATTCGCTGAAACGACGCTAAGGCAATCAGTAAAAAGCCCGGCAGTTGAGTAACTTCCGGGCTATACGGGGAGTATAATGTTGAACTTTACTTTGTGCCGTACATGCGGTCGCCGGCATCGCCGAGGCCGGGCACGATATAGCCCTTCTCATTCAGATGGCTGTCGATGGCGGCGGTGAAGACCGGCACATCCGGATGCGCGCTACGGAAATTGGCGATGCCTTCCGGAGCCGCCAGCAGGCAGAGGAAGCGGATATTATGCGCGCCGCGTTCCTTCAGCTTGTCGATCGCGGCAATCGAGGAATTACCGGTCGCCAGCATCGGATCGACGACGATGATCAGGCGTTCGGAGATGTCCTCGGGCGCCTTGAAGTAATATTCGACCGGCTGCAGCGTCTCGTGATCGCGGTAGACGCCGATATGCGAGACGCGCGCCGAAGGCACGAGATCGAGCATGCCTTCGAGCAGGCCGTTGCCAGCGCGCAGGATCGAGGCGAAGACCAGCTTCTTGCCCTCGAGGATCGGCGCATCCATCGGCTGCAGCGGTGTCTCGATGGTCTCGATCGTCAGTTCCAGGTCGCGCGTCACTTCGTAACAGAGCAGCGTCGAAATCTCGCGCAGCAACCGGCGGAAGCTTCCCGTCGACGTGTCCTTCTTGCGCATGATTGTGAGCTTGTGCTGCACAAGCGGGTGATCGATGACAGTGACGCCGTCCATGGTTTCAGCCTTCCAGTAATTCCGCGATATGAGATGGTTCTTTCACGGAAATCGCCTCTGGTGCAAGAAAATAGGGAAAAACTCCCGATATCATCCCCAAACTCATGCCGCGGACAACGGGCGGGCGCGCTCGATCCTCTCGCGCCCATGCGGAGAGTGCATGACCTCCCACAGGTCATTGCGCCGTTGTACGTTCAGCCAGAACTCCGGGCTATTGCCGAACACGCGAGCAAGGATGAGTGCCGTTGCAGCCGTCACGCCGCGGCGATTATTGCATAGTTCATTCACATGCTTGCGCTGGACGCCCATGGCCTCGGCCAACGCACTTTGCGTCAGACCCATGGGTTCCATGAACTCTTCGACCAATATCTCGCCGACACTTGCCGGCTTACGTTTTGTCATCAACATCGCAATTGCCCTACCGATAGCTATGGTCGGCCAGATAGATGTCCGCCGCTTCGCCACGGCCGCTATCCCATCGGAAGATAAGCCGCCATTGCTTGTTGACACGGACCGAGCGAAAACCCTCGAGATTGCCGCGCAATTTCTCGAAATGATTGCTGGGAGGTATCCGTAGATCTTGGTCCGTCACCGCATCGTCGATCATCTGAAGCTTGCGAAACAGGCGGCTATCCAGATCGGCCGGTATTTTCTTCGAGTGTACGTCTTCGACAAAAAAATCACGCAGCCAATCATCTCGAAAGCTTACGATCATACTTTGGCTCCCGGGATGGGCGAATGTACCGCTCTATGGTACACATTTCAATCCAGAGCGTTGATTATTTTAGCCTCGCCAACAACGTCGCCCGTGTCGCCTCGTCCACAAACGCCGCTTCGATCGCCGTGCGGGTCATGGCGTTGATTTCGCCGTCGCTGAAGCCAAAGGCTGACGACGCCAGCTCGTATTCGCGCTTCAGCGAGGTGTGGAAGAAGGGCGGATCATCGGAACTTATCGTCACCTTCACGCCGGCATCACGCAGCCTGCGCAGCGGATGCGACTGGAAATCCGGAAAGACATTCAGCGCGACGTTGGAACCGGGGCACACCTCCAGCACCGTGCCGAGATCGGCAAGGCGCCTCACAAGGTCCATATCCTCGATGGCGCGCACGCCATGGCCGATGCGATCAGGGCGCACCAGTTCGACGGCATCGGCAACGGAAAAGGAGCCGCAGACCTCGCCGGCATGGATGGTGATGCCGAGCCCCGCCTCGCGCGCGATGTCGAAGGCGCGGGCATAATCGGCGACGCGACCCATGCGCTCCTCGCCGGCCATGTTGAAGCCGGTGATCAGCGGATTGTCGCTTTGGGCCGCATATTCCGCCGCCTTCGCCACCCGCTCCGGGCCGAAGTGACGTTCGCCGGTGACGATGAGCCGCGCCTCGATGCCGGTCTTTGCCTTGGCGGCGCGGATGCCGGCCGAAACGCCGGCCATATAGGCATCGGCGCCGAGGCCGATGCGGTCGCCGTGATCGGGCGAGACGATGAGTTCGCTATAGATCGTGCCGATCTCGGCAAGCTCTTCCAGATAGGTTTCCGTCAGCAGCGCATAGTCTTCCTCGGTGCGGTAGACTTCGGAAACCTTGTCGTAGCAGACGAGAAACTCGGCAAAATCCTTCCAGAGATAAACGCCGTCCCTGAGGAAGGCGCTGGTATCGACGCCATATTTTTCTGCCTGTGCCAGCGTCAGCGCCGGCGGGGCAGCACCCTCCAGATGGCAGTGCAGCTCCACTTTCTTCAAATGCGATGTCAAAGGAAACTCCTCCCGTGCGGCCCGGCCGCAATGCCAAGATGACGCGCGACCGTCTCGCCGATATCGGCATAGGTCTGGCGGATGCCGATGGAGCGCGAGCGGATGCCTCGTCCGTAAGCCATGACAGGCACGCGTTCGCGCGTGTGATCGGTGCCGCGCCAGGTCGGGTCGCAACCATGGTCGGCCGTCAGCACGACGAGATCGCCGGCCTTGAGCTTCTCGTGCACCTCAGGCAGCCGTGCATCGAAGGCTTCGAGCGCTGCGGCATAGCCCGGCACGTCGCGGCGATGGCCGTAGACCATGTCGAAATCGACGAAATTGGTGAAGACCAGATCGCCGTCGGCAGCTTCGTCCATGGCCTTCAATGTCGCGTCCATCAGCGCCATGTTGCCATTGGCCTTGATGACCTTTGAAATACCCTGATGCGCGAAGATATCGCCGATCTTGCCGACGGCATGCACCGTGCGCTCGGCCTTGACGAGGCGATCGAGCAGCGTCGGCTCCGGCGGCGGCACGGAGAAGTCGCGGCGATTTCCGGTACGCTCGAATGTGGCCACGGTCTCCCCGACGAAGGGGCGGGCAATGACGCGGCCGATATTGTAGGAATCGAGCAGCGTGCGCACGATCGTGCAGAGGCCAATCAGCCGATCGAGCCCGAAGTGCTGCTCGTGCGCGGCGATCTGGAAGACGGAATCGGACGAGGTATAACAGATGGGTTTACCGCTGCGGATGTGTTCTTCGCCGAGCTTTGCAATGATATCCGTACCCGAGGCATGGCAATTGCCGAGAATGCCGGGCAGATCGGCCGCCTCGCAGATGGCTTTCACCAGTTCCGGCGGGAAGGCATCGCCTTCGGACGGAAAGTAACCCCAATCGAACATGACGGGCGTTCCGGCGATCTCCCAATGGCCCGACGGCGTATCCTTGCCGCGGGAGACTTCGCTCGCGCAGCCATAGAGACCATACAGCTTTTCCGGCAGCGGCATGCCGGCGGGATAGCTGCCCGTTGCCGCCTTGGCGATCTCCATGAGGCCGAGACCGGACATATTGGGCAGCACCAGCGGCCCCTGGCGCAAGCCTTCGCGGTCGGCAGCGCCCGCCGCGCAGAATTCGGCGATATGGCCGAGCGTATCCGCACCCTCGTCACCATAGCTTACCGCATCCGGGCCGCCGCCGACGCCGAAGGAATCCAGAACGAAGAGAAAGGCGCGCGCCATACATCACCCGATAAGAATGTCGTCATCCCAGAGGAGGTCTTCCGGGATATTGGACGTCACCCATATAACGGAGGCATCGAGTTGGCAATTTTCCGTTTTGCAATGGCCTGCATAGGCAGTGTCGCGACGACAGGCGCTCAGCAATCGCTGCAGCTGATCGAATTGCCGACACGCTGACGATAGTAATATTGCCGGCTGATGGTGATTTGGTTCGTACCGCTCGGCAGGAAATTGGCGCCGAAACTGATGAGCTGGTAGGGAAGGGAAAGCTCGCTGCGGACCAGGAAGGTGCTTGCCTGGTTCATATTGGCCGGCAGGGTAATGGTCGTGCCGGAAGAATAGGGGGCCGTCCCGTCCTGTGCCCAGGACCATGCCACCGTTGCCTTGCCTGTCGCGTCGATCGCAATGCCGGTGATCTTCAACGTCATGCCGGTCGTGCCGTAGGGCGCGAAGATCGCGCCCGCTACCGAGGGCATGGTGGCAAGCACCGACTTGGTAACGCTCGACTGCTGCGAAACGATATCGGCGATCGATCCCGCCGAGCGGCTGGCGCGCTTGGAGACATTGAGGCCGACGGTGAGCTCGAAGGCGCCTAGGTAAAGCATCAGCAATACGGGAAAAAGGATGGCGAATTCGATCGCGCCGACGCCGCGTTCATCGCGGGCAAAGCGCCGCAGAATGCTCCGCGACATCATATCCTTTTCGATCATGGTCGCAGGGCCGCTCACGGATAGTTCTCGTTCTGGAAGGCGGCGGTCGCGACGATGAGATAGACTGACGCCGAGCCGTCGGATGGACGTACATTGGTAAGATAGGGGCGCAGCAGATCCGTAATGACCTGCCAGCGGTAATAGGCGCGCACCATGTTGAGCGACTTGGCGCCGCCGGGCGCGAAAGTAAAACTCGAAGTATTGAGATCGGAATAGGGATCGGTCGACGACTTGCGAGGGATCGTCGTCGGCATGGATGCGAAGCTCGAATAGGTCTCCACATCGAGGTAGAGGTTTGCCGGCGTCTGCAGTTCGGATGCGGAGCAGGTGATGAGCACGGCAATCTCGTTGCAGAATGCCTGACGGAACTTCTGCGACGTCGTATAGGAGGTTTTGTTGGGATCGGCCGTGATCTGCCCGGTTCTAATCTGACGCGCCAGGGTGTCGACGGCGTTTGAAACGACCTGCTCGGCAGTGAAGGCAACGAAGGTCTCGATAATGGCAAAGACGATCAGGAAATAGGGAATGGCAAGCATGGCGAATTCGATGGCCGCCGCGCCGTCCCGCGAGCGCAACAATTCGCGCAAGCCGCCTCGGGCACGCGGCCTGGCATGACTTACATTGGCGAGAAGATCACTATCTGGCGTCATGGGAAATCCGCGGCGATTTATACGCGGAGGACACTAGAGTTGTTTTCTTGATAATCCGTTTCTCTTCTCTATTCATATTTAGAGGAAACGGGGATTATTACTTGGCACGTAATATCTTGAATGTATTTTAGAATATCTACATTGTCGAATGTAACTATTGCCCGGTCGCCGAAGCCGTCGTCGCCGTGTTGTTCTGCTGGGCATGCTGTTCGCAATTGGGCGTGCATGACAATACGGCGCGATCCGTCTGCCGGAAAACACGGACCGTATTGCCTTCATCGATCGACACCAGGATCTGCTCATCGACGATGGCATTGCCGTCGGCGTCGAGCAGGATGATATTCGTCGTTCCGAAACTGCGGCCTGTCAGCACGATGGTCTTTGGATCGGCAACGGTGGCGTCGGCGACCTGCGAATTGCCGACGATGACTTTGCTGACGGGGCGATCGAGCTTCAAGACGCGCGCGTGATCCATATAGACGCGCAGCAGGCTTTCTCCGGCGGCGCTGGAGAGCTGCGGCGTCAAGCCGGCCATGGCAACGATGCCGGCGAGGAATGCGATTCTGCCGCCGATTGGCATGGCTTGGCCTCTTGGAAAGCGTATGGCGAAATAGTTTGTCTGACAGAATGGGAAAGAATGGTGAATGAACGATTAAGGGTGATGCTGTCCGTGTATTTATGATGCAGGCGTCCCGTAAATGGCTTTCATCTTCGTCGTTCATGTCTCAAATGCGTTGCTTTGAGACGAATCGTATAAGCTGCTAATATTAATGCATCTAATAATTTTCTTTTGGCTGAAGAAGTTCTTTAAAAATGCATGGCAAGACATGAATTCGATATTTACTATTCTTTTTTCACTTCACTATTCAAAATTCATTAACCCAATTCCTTAAAGCGATAGAAACGGCGGACGATTACCGTGCAACTCATCCGATCAACGGCAACAGTTGGCGGACGTGCTGTCAACAAAGTGGAGTTAAATTCATGTCTAAGCTTTTTTCGCGTTTCCTGAAGGATGAGTCGGGCGCAACCGCAATCGAATACGGTCTGATCGCTGCCCTGATCTCCGTTGCTATCATTGCCGGTGCAACCACCCTGGGCGGTACGCTCAGCTCGACGTTCACGAACATTTCTGACCAGATGAACAAGTCTGGCAAGGATATCGGTACCAAGTAAGACTTTTGTTCTGAAGGCGTAATACTTCACGGAAACCGCTCGATAAAATGGGCGGTTTCCGAATTTCAGATTTCGGGGTGGGGATTTATTGTGCTCGGAACTTTGGCGCTATCCATATTTCCCCTGTGCATGTCGTTAGCGGCGATATCCGACCTGCTGACTATGACAATTCCGAATAGGGTGAGCTTGGCCCTCGCAATCGCGTTTTTTGTGCTCGCTCCCACATATGGCCTGCCATTTACAGAAATCGGCATACATCTGGCTGTCGCCGGTGTCGTTTTTGCTGCGTGTTTTGCGTTGTTTGCGCTCAATGTTATGGGCGGCGGAGATGCGAAATTGTTAGCAGCTGCCGCTCTTTGGTTTGGCTTCGATCTTTCGGTGGTAATATTTCTTGTCTATGTCGCATTTATTGGCGGTGTAGTTACGGTTTTTATCGTTTGGCTCCGATCGCAAGCAAGCATCATTTCAGCTATTGGTCTTCCGATGCCTAGCTCCTTGACGGTTGCCAAGAAAATTCCATACGGAATAGCTATTGCAATCGGGGGAATCCTCGCGTTCCCTTCTTCGCCCCTTTTGATTGCGATGACCAAGAGTGCACTTTAAACTGCGCGACGATTGGTAAAATCCTAAGTACAATATATGTGTAGTCACTAATATAAATCAAGTAATTAGGGTTAAGTAATCATAAATGTAACATACCATTAACCATAATTACACCAATTGCCGGTCATTCTACAGGGCGAAGAATCCTGTTCCTCAAGGAATGACCATGAAACCCGCTCGCATAATGATACTCGCAGTGGCAGCCGCCGCGGCCGGGATGGCCGGCCTGCTGGCGATGCGCCTGGCTGGTTCGCGCGATATCGTGCCCCAGCAGATCGCGGCGATCGTGGAAAAGGAAGCAACGACCAATGTGCTGGTTGCGAGCGCCAATCTGCCCGTCGGCTCCCGTCTGAATGAAAAAACAATTCAATGGATGGCATGGCCGGAAAGCGGCGTCGTCAAAGGTCTCATAACCCAGAGCGAGCGGCCCGATGCCTTGAAGGATCTAAACGGCGCGGTCGTTCGTTTGCCGATATTCGAGGGCGAGCCGATCCGCGAGGAAAAGGTCGCGGACGCCAACAGCCGCATCCTCTCTTCATTGTTGCCAGCCGGCAAACGGGCCGTCGCCACCGAGATTTCCGTCGCCACCGGCGCCGGCGGTTTCATCCTCCCGAATGATCGTGTCGATGTGATCATGGTCCGCAAGGGCTCGCAGCAGCAGCTCGTCACGGAAACGGTGCTGAGCAACGTACGCGTCCTGGCCGTCGACCAGCAGATCGAGGAAAAGCAGGATGGAAGCAAGGCTGCCGTCGGTGCCACCGCGACGCTCGAGCTGACACCGGACCAGACGAAGGTTCTGGCCGTCGCGCACCAGATGGCCGACCGCCTGACGCTGGCATTGCGCTCCGTCGCCGATGCGCAGCAGCCCGATACGACGGCGGCCGACTATCTTCTGGCCGGCGACAATGGCGGCGGCCTTGTCCAGGTCATCAAGTCGGGAGCGATCGTGACCGATGGCCCAACCGGGCCGAAACCACAGTGAGAAGGGCCGACATCATGGTCAAGATAAGCAACAAAGCCAGCCTTCCTCTCGCTGCAATCCTTTCCTTCTCGGTTGCCTTTGCAGGTCTGCCTCTGGCGGATCTTCCGGCCTTTCTGCGCACTCCCGCAGCCCTTGCGGATGGCTCTGACAGCATCGTCACCATCGCCGGCCTTGGCACGAAGCGCACATTGAAGCTCGGCCTCAACAAGGCGCTCGTCGTCGATCTACCGGCCGATGCGCACGATATCCTTGTTTCCGATCCAAAGATGGCGGATGCGGTAACACGCACCTCGCGCCGTATTTATCTCTTCGGTAAGACCGTCGGCCAGACCAACATCTTCGTCTTCGGCGCGGACGGCAAGGAAATCGTCAGCCTCGATCTCCAGATCGAGCGCGACATTGCTGGGCTACAGGCCAATCTCAAGCGCTTCATTCCCGACTCCGACATCAATGTCGAGATCGTTTCCGACAACATCGTCATGACCGGCACGGTGCGCACACCGCAGGATGCGACGCGGGCTGAGCAGCTCGCCCAAGCTTTCCTGAAGGGCGGCGAAGCTACGACTCGAAACCAGACTGCCTCGGGCAGCGGCGACAACAACGCGGTCGCCATTTTCGCCGAAACGCGGCAAACCTCGCAGATCGTCAATATGTTGCAGATCGAAGGCGAGGATCAGGTGACGCTCAAGGTCACGGTCGCCGAAATCAAGCGCAGCGTGCTGAAGCAGATCGGCTTCGACAATCTCATCAGGAATTCTTCCGGCCTGACGGTCGCCCAGCTCGGCAATATTTCGCCTGACGCCACTGCCGCTGCCGGTGGCGGCGGTCTTGCCAGCCTGTTCAAGACCGCGATCGGCAAGTACAATATCAGCACTTATCTCAGTGCTCTTGAGCAGGCTGGCGCCGTCCGTACGCTCGCTGAGCCCACGTTGACGGCGATCTCCGGCCAGGCCGCGACCTTCAATTCAGGCGGTCAGACGCTATACGCCGTTACGAACAAGGACGGGACCGTCACGGTCACACCCTTCACCTATGGTATCAGTTTGGCCTTCACACCTGTCGTGCTGTCTGCCGGACGAATCGCCCTGCATGTGCAGACCCAGGTTTCTAATCCGGTTGGCACGGCAAACGCAGGCACGGCAACCTACAACCAGCGCGCCGCTGATACTTCGGTGGAGTTGCCGTCCGGCGGCTCGATCGCTTTGGCCGGTCTCTTGAGCGATACCATTCAGCAAACCACCAACGGTACGCCGGGCGCCTCGAAGATTCCAATCCTTGGCGCTCTGTTCCGCCAGAAGAGCTTTCAGCGCGACGAAACCGAGCTGGTCATTATCGCGACACCATATCTGGTGCGTCCGGTCGCCCGCAGCCAGCTTGCCCGCCCTGACGACAATTTCTCGCCGAGCAACGATATCAGCGGCTTCTTCATGAATCGTGTCAACAAGATCTACGGCCGCAAGGATGGGCCGCCGGTCGCCGATGCCGATTTCCACGGCACTGTCGGCTTCATCTACAAGTAGGGGACACCGACCATGAAGCGCGCCTTTTCAACCGGATTAACGAGAGATCTAAAAGTGGCCAGCCCCGAACGCCATACGCCTCGCATCGGCCGGCCCCGTTTCTCCCGGCTGGCTCTGATAGCACCGGCGCTGATCCTGACGGCCGCCGCCATCAGCGGCTGCGCCGATTCACGCGATCGTATGACCACCAGCGCCATCAACGACGACTATCGGCAGCGTCATCCGATCGTGTTGGCGGAGAAGGAACACAATCTCGATATCCCGGTCGCTGCCAGCGACCGTCGCCTGACGACGGGAATGCGCGATACCATCCGTGGATTTGTCCAGGATTATCGAGCTCATGCGAGCGGTACGGTCGAAATCCTTGTACCGAGGGGATCGATGAATTCGTTGGCGGCATCTACGCTGCGTCAGCAGATCCGCAGGGAGCTGATTGCGAACGGTATCCCGTCGGCCCGCATCGTCGAAAGCCACTACGGGGCCGGCGACCTGGACGACGCAGCTCCGATGCGTCTGCGCTTCACAGCCACGACGGCTCTCACCAACAGCTGCGGTCAATGGCCGAATGATCTTTCCGACAACGCCTTCGACAATCAGAACTACTACAATTTCGGCTGCGCGACGCAGCACAATCTGGCGGCACAGGTCGCCAATCCGACGGATTTGATATCGCCCAGGGCTGCGTCGCCGATCGATACCGATCAACGCAGCAAGGTGATCGACAACTACCGCAACGGCTCGGTTCCGACGAGTACCGCCACGCTCGGCGGTTTCAGCGGTTCTGGCAGCTCCGGCCAATGATTATGGGACGCACCGGCGGAACAGGATGACATCATGAACGCCATCGACTACGATATTGGCTCGACTGCCGCGGAGGCCGAGGACGTCTCGCGCTCGGGCAATCTCGACAATCTACGGCCGCTGCCGCGCATTTCGGTGCATGCCTTCTGCGAAAGCGAGCAGCTGCAGCGGGTGATGGACCAATGCGCCAACGACCGGCGCATGTCCAAGGTCAGCTGCCGGATTACCAGCGGCAGCATCGCGGCGGCGGCAAACATGTTCGCTTCGGCGCCGACCCCCAATCTGATCATTCTTGAGACGCGGGCCAATCCGCGCAATCTGCTGACTGAACTTGCGCCCCTCGCCGCCGTCTGCGATCCGAGCACCAAGGTCGTCATCGTCGGTTACCATAACGATATCGGCCTCTACCGCGAGCTGATCCGCAACGGCATCTCCGAATATATCGTGCAGCCCACCGATATGGTCGATCTGATGACGGCCATGACGGCGATCTTCATCGATCCCGATGCCGAACCGCTCGGTCGCAGCATCGCTTTCATCGGCGCCAAGGGCGGGGTGGGCGCATCCACCATCGCGCATAATTGCGCCTTCGGCATTTCAAGCCTGTTCTCCACCGAGACTATTCTTGCCGATCTCGATCTGCCCTACGGCACGGCTAATATCGACTTCGATCAGGATCCGGCGCAGGGGATTGCTGAGGCCGTATACGCGCCGGAGCGCCTGGACGAGGTCTTTCTCGATCGATTGCTGACAAAATGCTCGCAGCACCTGTCGCTGCTGGCAGCGCCTTCCATGCTGGATCGCGCCTATGATTTCGAGGGGCAAGCCTTCCTGCCGGTGCTCGATGTTCTCCAGCGCAGCGCGCCGGTGGCGGTCCTGGACGTACCTCATGTCTGGACGGAATGGACGCGCTCGGTGCTGGCCGCTGTCGATGAGGTCGTCATTTGCGCCGCTCCCGATCTCGCCAACCTGCGCAATGCCAAAAACCTGATCGACGCTCTGCGCAAGCTGCGGCCCAACGACAAGGGACCGCACCTTATTCTCAATCAGGTAGGTATGCCGAAGCGCCCGGAAATCAATCCTTCGGAGTTCTGCGTGCCGTTGGAGGCGGATCCGATCGCCGTCATTCCCTTCGATATCCATTTGTTCGGCAATGCCGCCAACAGCGGACGGATGATTTCGGAGACGGATCCCAAATCGCCGATCGCCGAGACCTTTTCGCAGATATCGCACATCGTCACCGGACGCGTCGCTTTGAAGAAGGCGAGAAAGGGCGGTCTGCTTGGCCTCCTGAAGCGGAAATAGTCCTTTGATTTCGCATGACTTCCCGAAGGCGGGCCTTCCTGAACGTCATGCAGCAGCAGTAGAATTGGATCGAAAGCATGTTTGGCAAGCGCGGAAATGAAGGTTCTGCAAAAGGCGGCGGCGCAATGCCTCCGCCGGCGCCGGCGCGTGCGCCGGCCGCAACCGCGCCCGCGGCACCGGCCGTGCTGATAGAGCCGTCGCGCGATCCCGCTCAGCAGCGCCAGCAGGTCGCGCCCCCGCCGATGCAGACGCCTAGTCGCCGCCGGCCGGTCCGCACCGAAGAATATTACGATACCAAGTCGCAGGTCTTCTCAGCGCTCATCGACACGATCGACCTCTCGCAGCTTTCCAAGCTCGGACCGGAAGCGGCGCGCGAGGAAATCCGCGATATCGTCAACGACATCATCACGATCAAGAATTTTGCGATGTCGATTTCCGAGCAGGAGGAACTGCTCGAGGATATCTGCAACGACGTACTCGGCTACGGTCCGCTGGAGCCGCTTTTGGCCCGCGACGACATCGCGGACATCATGGTCAACGGCGCCGGCCAGACCTTTATCGAAGTCGGCGGCAAGACCGTCGAATCGGAAATCCGTTTCCGTGACAATGCGCAGCTTCTGTCCATCTGCCAGCGTATCGTCAGCCAGGTCGGCCGCCGCGTCGATGAATCCAGCCCGATCTGCGACGCGCGCCTGCCGGATGGTTCGCGCGTCAACGTCATTGCGCCGCCTTTGGCGATCGATGGTCCGGCGCTGACCATTCGTAAGTTCAAGAAGGACAAGCTGACGCTCGATCAGCTCGTCCGCTTCGGCGCCATCACGCCGGAGGGCGCGACGCTGCTGCAGATCATCGGTCGCGTGCGCTGCAACGTCGTCATTTCAGGCGGTACGGGCTCGGGCAAGACGACGCTGCTCAACTGCCTGACCAACTATATCGACCGCGACGAGCGCGTCATCACCTGCGAAGACACCGCCGAGCTGCAGCTGCAGCAGCCGCATGTCGTGCGCCTCGAAACCCGCCCGCCGAACATCGAAGGCGAGGGCGAGATCACCATGCGCGATTTGGTCAAGAACTGCCTGCGCATGCGTCCAGAGCGGATCATCGTCGGCGAAGTGCGTGGACCGGAGGTCTTCGACCTGCTGCAGGCGATGAACACGGGCCATGACGGTTCCATGGGTACGATCCACGCCAACACGCCGCGCGAATGCCTGAGCCGTATCGAATCGATGATTGCCATGGGCGGCTTCAGCCTGCCGGCCAAGACCGTGCGTGAGATTGTCTCCACCTCCGTCGATGTGATCATCCAGGCCGCTCGTCTGCGCGACGGTTCGCGCCGCATCACGCAGATCACCGAGGTCATCGGCATGGAAGGCGACGTAATCATCACGCAGGATCTGATGCGCTACGAGATCGAGGGCGAAGACGCGAACGGCCGCATCATCGGCCGGCACGTTTCCACTGGCATCGGCAAGCCGCATTTCTGGGATCGTGCCCGCTACTACAATGAGGAGCGACGCCTCGCGGCTGCGCTCGACGAGATGGAACAGAAGGCGCAATAGGGCTGACGATGTTCGGTGTCGATCCAATAGTGCTGTTGATTGTCCTGCTGACTGCGGTTTCGGCGGCTGCCGTCTGCTATGGCATTCTCTATTCTCGGATCGAGGCCCAGAAGAAGGCCGCAAGCCGCGTCAACCGGATCAGGCAGGCCGAAACTGACCGTGTGAAGGTCAAGGCGGCGCGCGATCGCGTCCAGGAAATGTCCAAGCGGCGCAAATCCGTGCAGGATTCGCTCAAGGATCTGGAGCGGCGCCAGACCGAAAACACCAAGAAAAAGCAGTCGCTGAAGGCGCGCCTGGCGCACGCCGGCTTGTCGCTGACACCGTCGCGCTTCTACGTTTTCAGCGTGCTGTTCGGCCTGTTCGCGGTGCTGGTCTTTTTCATTGCCGGCGCTCCACCCCTGGTCATCCTAGGACTGTTCTTTGCCGTCGCTTTCGGTCTGCCGCGCTGGATTCTCGGTTTCCTCATCAAGCGCCGGCAAAACAAGTTTCTCGAAGAATTTCCGAACGCGCTCGATCTCATCACCCGCTCCCTTCGCTCGGGCCTGCCGCTCAACGATGCGGTGCGGCTGGTGGCCGCCGAGGCGCGCGATCCGGTCAAGTCGGAATTCCGGCGGGTGGTCGAAGCGCAGCAGGTCGGTCTCAGCATGTCTGAAGCGTGCGCGCGCATGACGAACCAAATGCCGCTGCAGGAAGTGAATTTTTTCTCGATCGTCATCACCATTCAGGCCCAGGCCGGCGGCAACCTGTCGGAAGCTTTGGGCAATCTCGCAAAGGTGCTGCGCGACCGCAAGAAAATGAAGGCGAAGGTCCAGGCGCTGTCGATGGAGGCAAAGGCATCCGCCGTCATCATCGGCGCTCTGCCCTTTATCGTGATGCTGCTCGTCTATCTGACGTCGCCGCAATACATGATGATCCTGTTTACCGATCCGCGCGGCCATCTGATCTTGGTCGGAGCCGGCATCTGGATGTCGTTCGGAATCTTCATCATGCGCAACATGGTCAATTTCGAGATCTGAGCGAAGGAGCCGCATAGCCCATGTCCGATCTGGCCGCCAAACTGACCGATCCCGGCACCCTTCTCGCCGTCGTCGTTGCCATTGCCGTCTTTGCCACCTTCTACACGATCGCCATGCCGCTGCTGGAGCGTGGCGATCTCAACAAACGCATGAAGGCCGTCTCCACGGAGCGCGAGCAGATCCGCGCACGCGAGCGGGCGCGGCTGAGCGCCGACGGCGGCAAGGCATCGCTGCGCAGCCATAACAATCGCAACGCCCGGCAGATCGTCGAGCGCTTCAACCTGCGAAACGCGCTGGTTGATGCCAATACCATGAACCGCCTGCGGGCGGCTGGCCTGCGGTCCGAAAACGCGTTGAACATGTTTCTGGTGGCGCGGTTCTTCCTGCCGTTCCTGTTCTTGGCGGCTGCGATCGTGGTGGTGTTCGTTCTCGGCTGGTTTGCCGCAAAGCCCCTTCCGATCCGCCTGCTCGGCGTCATCGGCACGGCCTATCTCGGCTTCTACGCGCCGAACATCTATGTTTCCAACCGGATGGCCAAGCGTCAGAAGTCGATCAAGCGCGCCTGGCCGGATGCTCTCGACCTGATGCTGATATGCGTGGAATCGGGCATATCGATCGAAGCCGGCATGCATCGTGTGTCCGAGGAAATGACCGAGCAATCCCCGCCGCTCGCCGAGGAAATGGTGCTGACTACGGCCGAACTTTCCTTCCTGCAGGATCGCCGCACGGCCTTCGACAATCTTGCCGCCCGCACGCAGATCGAGCTCGTCAAATCGGTGACGCAGGCGCTCATTCAGGCCGAGCGCTACGGCACGCCGCTCTCCCAGGCGCTGCGCGTCATGGCGCAGGAGGGCCGCGACGAGCGCATGAACGAGGCGGAGAAGAAGGCAGCCGCGCTGCCGCCGAAGCTGACCGTGCCGATGATCATCTTCTTCCTGCCGGTCCTGATGGCTGTCATTCTCGGCCCGGCGATCATCCAGGCCATGGACAAGTTCTGATCCGTCGCTTGCCTGCTGCGTGTGGATATGATTAATCTTCCATCCAGGGTCGCGGACAGCCGGAAGCGGAGATCCTTGGCATGCCCTGGAGGCTGCCGCCCACCGCTGACAAGGATGTCCAGCCATATCGGAGGTGTCGCATGTCGTCCATGGCAGTGTTTCTTAGCGTTATTGCCGCAGTCTTCATCGGAGCCGTCAGTCCCGGTCCGAGTTTCGTGCTTGTCTCCCGTATTGCCGTTTCCCGTTCGCGAAAGGCCGGCCTTGCCGCGGCTCTCGGCATGGGGATGGGCAGCGTCATTTTCGCAACCTTGGCCCTGTTCGGCCTGAGCGCCCTGCTGATGAAGGTCGAATGGCTGTATCTGGCGCTGAAAGTCGCCGGCGGTCTCTATCTGATCTATGTCGGCATCCGCATCTGGCGCGGCGCGGCGGATGACCTTCCGATCGATTCACCCGCGACGCCGAAGGCAGCGGGCGCAACGCGCAATTTCCTCTTTGCGCTCGGCACCCAGCTCAGCAATCCGAAGACCGCCATCTTCTATGGCAGTATCTTCGCGGCCCTCCTGCCGGCGGCTCCCGCGCCCTGGCTGCTGGCTGCCGTTCCGCCGGCGGTCTTTTTGGTCGAGGCCGGATGGTACACGGTGGTGACGATCGCCTTCTCGTCGAACCGCCCGCGCGCAATGTATCTTGGTGCCAAGCTCTGGATCGACCGCGTGGCCGGCGTCGTGATGGGCGCGCTCGGAGCGCGGCTGGTGGCCGAGGGCCTGCCGCGCCATCTCTGGCGTTGATCCCTCTATACTTATCGCTTGAAACAGTTTGCCGGAAGCGCTGTCCGCTATTGCGGCAACTGCGCTATTCGACAGTTTTACTCGCGTCGCCGCTGGCTGCAAGTTTCTGCCAGGAATTCCGCTGCGCCAGCATGCCCCTGAGATAGGCGACGTTGGCGTTGGCTTGCTGCGGTGTCAGCTCCTGGCGCGCGATCTGTTCCGCATCGGCAAAGCGGCCCTGCAGGCCGACGACCAGCGCCAGGTTCTGCCGCACGCGGCTGTCGGCGCCCGGCTGCGAGACGGCCGAGCGAAGGTAGTTTTCGGCGTTCTTGAGGTCGCCGGTCAGCACGTAGGACATGCCGAGATTGGAAAGAATGGTCGGCTCGTTCGGGGCCAGCACCAGCGCGTCGCGATATTTGGCGCGCGCATCGGCGGAGCGTCCGAGCTGGTCGAGGATGGCACCTTGCGCGGAAACCAGACGCCAGTCCGGCCGGTCCGGAAGCTGCGCGCGGTCGATGGTCGACAGCGCTTCCTCGAGCTGGCCCGCCGCCGCCTGTGCCTTGCCATAGGCGGCAAGCACGCCGCGATCGGTCGGATTGGCGATTGCCACCTGCTGCATGACGGCGAGCGCCTGGTCGTTGCGGCCGCTCATGCGCAAGGCATTGGCATAGGTGACGCCAGCGTCGCGATCCTTAGGATTGGCGTCATAGGCCTTGCCATAGGTGGCAGTCGCCTGCGCCAGATCGGTGCCGTTCATCGTGTCGAGAGAGTTCGGCGTCTTGGGGATCGAACCGGTCGTCATCCGGTCCTTTCCGGTCGTCGAGCAGCTTGCGAGCGCCAGCGCCAGAAATGCTGCGGAAGCGCCCCGGAAAAGGAAGGTTCTGAATAAAGACGCGGTTGAAACGGCGGGCATTTCGCTTATCCCTGAATTCCATAAGTCTTGCGCGAGGCCTAGAATCGGAACAGGGAAAGGTTCGACGCAATGTTCGCTCCAGCAATAATCTGTTAACCCTAACAGACGGTTAACTCTCGATTCTCCGAAGTATCCAACTCTCTGAAGTCATCGTCAAAGGATAGTCATGGCCCCCTACCAATATATCGAGCGTGCGACACCCTTCAATTCGAAGGGTGGTGCGACGCTGCCGATCTTTGCCGTCACTCCGGCGCATATCGAGACCGGCACCATCGATCCCATCGCGCTCGATTGGGCCAGCAAGGCAGGTTACAAGGCGGAAAGCGGCTCGCTGCTGCTGATCCCGACGGCCGACGGACATCTGGGCGGGGCCTTGTTCGGCCTGGGCTCCAATCCCTCCGAACAGCCCTTCCTGACGGGAAGGCTCGCGCGCAGCCTGCCGGCGGGTGATTGGCACGTCGAGACGGCGCCGCTGACGGCAAACCGGCTTTCGCTCGGTTTCGGCCTCGGCAGCTATCGCTTCGAGCGCTACAAGTCCGAGAAGGCGACGGCGCCGACGTTGATGATCCCGCGCGATGCGGACGCCGCCGACATCAAGCGTCAGCTCGCGGGCGTGTTCCTGGCACGCGATCTCATCAATACGCCAACCAACGACATGGGGCCGGAGCAACTCGAAGCTGCCTTCCGGGCGCTTGCCGAACACTACAAGGCGGAAATGTCCGTCATCATCGGCGACGACCTCCTGAAGGAGAATTTCCCGCTCGTGCATACTGTGGGACGTGCGAGCGCCGACGCGCCGCGCCTTCTGGAACTGCGCTGGGGGAAAAAGGGACATCGCCGCATCACGCTGGTCGGCAAGGGCGTCTGCTTCGACACCGGCGGCCTCGACATCAAGCCGGCATCCTCGATGCTGTTGATGAAGAAGGATATGGGCGGTGCCGCGAATGTCATGGGCCTGGCGCTGATGATCATGGACGCCAAGCTCAAGGTCGATCTGCGCGTCATCATTCCCGTCGTCGAGAACTCGATTTCGTCCAACGCCTTCCGCCCCGGCGATATCTACACGAGCCGCAAGGGCCTCACCGTGCAGATCGACAATACGGATGCGGAGGGACGGCTGATCCTCGCCGATGCGCTTGCCTATGCCGATGAGGACGCGCCGGACCTGATGATCGACATGGCGACGCTGACCGGTGCTGCCCGCGTCGCGCTCGGCCCCGACCTGCCGCCCTTCTTCACCGACGACGACGATCTTGCCCGCGATCTGACCGAAGCGAGCCTGGAGACGGACGATCCGCTGTGGCGGATGCCGCTTTACATGGGCTACGACAAGGATATCCGCACGAAATTCGCCGATATCACCAATGCTCCATCAGGCGGCATGGCAGGCTCCATTACGGCCGCCCTGTTCCTCAAGCGCTTTGTGACGAAAACGCCGAGCTGGGTCCATTTCGATATCTACGGCTGGGCGCAGAGCGAACGGCCGCATTCGCCGGGCGGCGGCGAAGCGCAGGCGATCCGGGCGCTGTATCATCACATCAGGCAGAGGGTGCGGTAGGGGTCGACGCGCCGCCCTTCATCCGCCTTCGTGGTTCGAGGCTACGGTCCTATGGACCTTCGCGCCTCACCATGAAGGCTGATCTTTGTCGTCCAACTGCGAGAGCAGTTCCACCTCATGGTGAGGTGCCTTGTTGCCGCAGCGTTAGCGTAGGCGGCAAGGCCTCGAACCACGAGGCGGCCACAGATCGTTTCGTCGTTAGTCCCCTTGAAACCGCCATGATCTTGGCCGAGACTGAAACGGTAGCGTAACGAATTTCGGGGTTGCTTTTGCCGCTTGATCTCTCTGCCTCGCAGGCTCTTGGCCTCTGGCATGGCGTGACGCTCGCTCAGGTGCGCCGCGAGGATCATGATTTGACCTTGCGGCAGATGGCGATCCTGCTTCAAATCTATCTCGTGCCGCCGCCACATACCGTTCGTGGCCTTGCCGCGACGCTCGGCGTCACCAAGCCGGTCATCACTAGGGCGCTTGACACCATGGGCGCGATGGGTTTGGTCGACCGCGTGCGCGACGATCGCGACCGCCGCAACGTCATCATTAAGCGTACGGTCACCGGCGCGCTCTATCTTGAAAAACTCGGCGATCTCGTCATCGAGCACGGCCGCAAATTGTAACCTCAGGAATTTCGTCATGACGCTCGACCGCCGCCTCAATGCTTTCAGGCCCGATCTCGCCGAGGCCTCTCTTAAAGGTAAAGTTGAGGCCGAGCGCTTCGCTGAAGGCAACAGCGCCCGTGTTGCCGTTCCCGTCGTCGCGCTTCGGCCCAAGCCGGATCTGGCTTCGGGCATCGATACCGAGCTGCTGATGGGCGAGGAAGTCGCGGTTTTCGAGCGCCGCGATGGCTGGTGCTGGGTGAAGGCACTCGCCGACAGCTATGTCGGCTATCTCCCCGAAGGGGCGATCAAGGAAGGCGCGGCGGCGCCCACCCATGTCGTCATTCCGCAGCGCACTTTCCTCTATCCCGAGCCGGAGCTGCGCAAGCCGCATGCCGCGGTCCTCTCCATGGGCAGCCTCGTGCATGTGACCGGCATGGCGGAGGCGCGCGGCAATCACTATGTCGTCCTGGAGGACGGTACCGCGATCTTCGCAAAACATGTGCAGCCAATCGGCGACAACCGCGGCGGTGACTTCGTCGATGTCGCCTTGCGCTTTATCGAGACGCCCTATCTCTGGGGCGGCCGCTCCGGGCTTGGCATCGATTGCTCCGGCCTTGTGCAGCTGGCGCTGTCGATGACCGGCCGCGCAGCACCCCGCGATACCGACATGCAGGCCGCCGGCCTCGGCCAGCCGATTACGCGCGACGAGCTGAAGCGCGGTGATTTCGTCTTCTGGAAGGGCCATGTCGCCATCATGGAAGGTCCGGAAACCATCGTCCACGCCAACGGCCATACCATGACTGTCGCTCGTGAGAATTTTGCCGCCGCCGTCGAGCGCATCGGATGGCTCTACGAACAGCCGACGGGTTATCGCCGTTTCACCGACGACTGATAATCCCTTAAATCGGAATCGATTTAAGGAATTATTCAGCATCTCAAAGTGTTACAGCGCCCCGGAACCGCTCTTTCTTTTGCTCGTTATCTCTTTGATCGAGATATCCTATCGAGAGGAGAAAGCTCATGCCCATCACGGCCATGGAAAAGACGGTCCGGGATATTCTGCTCGACAACCACATGCGCAAGAACGGCAAGATCGACAGGTTGCGCGAGCTGCAGAGCGAGGCTCGGGCCATCCAGCGCGCCGGCAGCGAAAGCTCGATGAGTGCGGATGATGGCCTGCAGGACGATCTGCGCGTGATCGAGAAGGCGTTGCACGATCTTCACGCCGACACCAAGGAAAAGGGTGCCGCAACCTTGTAGGCGACGGTACTCGAACGGTCGTTTTACGGCGTGCGCGGCCGGGCGATCCAGATCCCGGCGATGATGACGAGGCCGCCGAGAGCTTGGATCAGCGTGACGTTTTCGCCGAACAGGAACCAGGCGAAAAGTGCGGCTGCGATCGATTCCAGGAAAATGACGAGCGAGGAGAAAACGGTCGGCAACCGTCCGAGTGCCACCGAAAGCAGGCCTTGTCCGCCGGCATGGCTGATGAGGCCCAGCGCCAGAAGCACGCACCATCCCGAAATCGACTGTGGCAATATCCGCGGTTCGAAGAAGAAGGCGACCAGGAACAGGATCGTGGCGGTGATGACGCTGAGTTCGAAAGTGACGCGTGCCGCATTCGTCGTTGGCCGCGCCCCGCCGACCGCCAGGAAATAGAGGCCGAAGAACGCACCGGTGACGATGGCAAGCGTATCGCCGACGGCGCGGCTTGGATTGAATGCAAGGCTTTGCGCCACCAGCGCCGTGCCGCCCGCAAGGCAGACCAGAAGCCCGATCAGTGTGGTGCGATCGACCCGCTGCCGCAGGAGAAGCCAGCCGAAGATGACGACCCAGAGCGGCGCCATGGTCGCAAAGAATGTCGCATTGGCTATGGTCGTCCGCACGATAGCGAGGTGCCAGAAGAACAGGTCCCCCGTAAAGGCGATGCCGGCGAGAATGGTCGGCAGCGTAAAACTGGCACGGGGTGCCGTGACCTCCGAAGCCTCCGCATATCGCATCCAGATCCAGAGGACAGGCAGCGCAAGGAAGACGCGCCAGAATGCGCTGGCGAAAGGTCCGACATCGGCCAGGCGTACGAGGCTTGGGGAGATACTCATGGCCAGCGCGGCAAGGAGCATTGCCACGACCCCGAAAAGAAACCCTTTCGAGTGGCCGGAGCCTGTCTTGCCGGTAGCATGGCGGCTTGAACCCGTCCTCTCGCCAAGATCCGCGGCGCCTGTATCGTAATCGGTGTCCGGCTGTGACATTCTCGTGCCTTTGCAAGTCAGATGATGTGTGGCGCAAAGCTATTACATGCGGGAAGAGTATTTGGCTCCATTTTGACGGTTTCCATGCAATTTTGTTTCCTCTTTGCGGTAAGGATGTTTTGAAATGCGCAAACCCGCCGATCTCGATGAATTCGACCTGGCGATTCTCGATCTTCTTCAGAAAGACAGCAGCGCTCCGCAGCGCAAGATCGGCGAACTGGTCAATCTCTCGGCGCCCGCCGTGCAGCGGCGCATCAAGCGCATGCAGGCTGATGGCGTTATTGAGACGAATATTGCCGTCATCAATCCGGCAACGATAGGCTTGCCGATCACTATCATCGTCGAGGTCCATATCGCAAACGAGCGTTATGACCTGATCAATGCGATTAAGCGCAGCTTCCTGGAGGCGCCGGAAGTTCAGCAATGCTATCAGGTCACCGGCGAAGCGGATTTCGTGCTTGTCGTCGTCGTGGCCAGCATGTCCGACTATGAGGCGCTGACGAGGCGTCTGTTCTACGACAATCCGAATGTCACGAAATTCAAATCGCTCGTTGCCATGGACCGGGTGAAGGTCGGTCTTTCCTTGCCACTGGCGCGGGATTAGCCGGCTGTCCGCATGGTGCTGTTCATCCCGGCCGTTTCGGCCAGTTGGTCACGCCGCCGCTCCAATCCTCGAAGGCCTTCGAGAGACGAAGTACCAGCATGTCGTCGAAGCGCGGGCCGACGATCTGCAGGCCGATCGGCATGCCGGAGCGGGAGAAGCCGCAATTGATCGACGAGGCCGGCTGCTCCGACATGTTCCACGGAACGGTGAAGCCGATGTGCTCGAAGGGCAGGGCAGGATCGTTGGTGGGGGAGGCCCATTCGGCGGGATAGGACACGATCGGATTGGTCGGCGAAAGCACGGCGTCGACTTCGGTGAAGAGCCTGCCGCAGCTCTTGCGCATCTCGATCGTCTGGTTGAAACCGCGAACGGCATCGACGCCGCTGACATCGGCGCCGCCCTTTGCCCAGCTGTGGATATAGGGCAGGATTGAGTTTCGCCGCTCCTCGCTCAATCCCATGATGTCGCCCCAGAAGCGCGCGCGCCAGAAGACATCGAGCCCGTCGAGCATCCGCCTGGTTAGCACTGGCGCAACGTCGATGATAGTCGCGCCTGCGTCCTCGAAGCGCCTGGCGGCGGCAAGGACTGCGTCACGCACCTCGTCATCGACGGGCAGGCCGCAGCCGGCATCCAGCATCAGGCCGATCTTCATGCCGCTGACGTCGACGCCGAGATCCATCCAGTCGATCCCGTTCGGCGGCAGGCTGGTGCCGTCGCGCCAGTCGGGACGCGACAGCGTCGCCATGGAGAAGGCGGCATCCTCGACCGTGCGGGTCATCGGTCCGGCGCATCGCCCGACATAATAGGGATCGACCGGAATGCGGCCATGGCTTGGCTTGAAGCCGAAAATGCCCGTCCAGCCCGCCGGCAGCCGCACCGAGCCGCCGATATCGGTGCCGATATGCAGCGGTCCGTAGCCGGCTGCTGCGGCGGCCGCCGCGCCGGCGCTGGAGCCGCCCGGATTTTGGCTGGGATCCCAAGGATTGCGGCTGAGCTTGTGAAAACTGGACAGGCCGGAGGAGAGCATGCCGTAGTCGGGACAGGTAGTTTTCGCGAAAATCACCGCGCCGTCCTCGCGCATGCGGGCGGCGATCGGCGCGTCCTCGGCGGCGGGAACAAGCTCGACGGCGGCCGTGCCGAGCGGCACCGGCTGGCCCTTGGTGGCGATCAGCTCTTTCAGCGTCACCGGAATGCCGTCCAGGGCTCCGAGCGGTCTACCCTTTGCCCAGCGCTCCGTGGATGCGGCCGCCTGCCTGCGTGCATCTTCTGGATCATAGGCATAGAGAGCAGCGATTGTCGGCTCCCATGCCTCGATAAGTTCTTCAAGCGCCAGCCAGTATTCGCTGGGAGACAGGCTCTTGTCGGCAAATTTGCGCCTGAGGTCTCGGATGGAAAGATCGGTCGGTTCGGTCATGATCTATACTCTTCATGTCTCAATCAGCGCGTCGCCTCGCGGGGGTCGAGGAGATCGCGCAGCCCGTCGCCGAGCAGGTTGAAGCCGAGGACGGTCAGCGCGATGGCAAGGCCCGGCAGCAGGGCCAGCCACGGCGCGACGTGGAAATAGGTCTGAGCGTCGGCCAGCATCCGTCCCCAGGTCGGCGCCGGCGGCGGCACGCTGAGGCCCAGGAAGGCAAGCCCGGCCTCGGTGAGGATCGCAAGGCCGAGCTGGATCGTCGCCTGGACGATGATGCTGCCCATGATATTAGGCATGATATGGCGCAGCGTGATGGCAAGCTGTGTATTGCCGATGGCGCGCGCCGCTAGCACATAATCCCGGCTCCAGGCCTGCAGTGCCGAGCTGAGCGCGACGCGGGCAAAGACCGGCACCATGAAGACGGCAATGGCGAGAATGGCCGTCGAGCGCCCGGTCCCAAGAAACGCGCCGAGGATCATGGCCGAAAGGATCGGCGGCAACGCGAAGATCACGTCGCAGGCCCGCATGATCAGGGCCTCGAACAAGCCGCGTTGGGCGGCGGCGGAAACACCGATAATCGTTCCGAGCGTACCGCCGATCGCGACGGCCGAAACGGAGATCGACAGCGAATTCCAGCAGCCGGCCATCAGCATCGACAGGACGTCGTGGCCCAGCTGATCGGTGCCGAGAAGCCCGAAGCCGAAGGGCGGCTGCAGCTTATGGGTGATCTGCATCTTTGCCGGCGGCACGGGCGTCCAGAACAGCGAGACGATGGCGACGCAGACGAGGGCAGCAGTGATCAAGGCGCCGGCCATCAGGTTCGCGCGTCGCAACGCCTGAAAACGGCGGCGATAAGGCCGGACGGCGGCTCTGGTTTCGGCGGTGATCATCGTGCGCCTCCCGCTCGCAGTCGGGGATCGATGGCAAGATAGGAGAGATCCACCAGGAAATTCACGACGATGACGAGGGCGGCAAAGAACAGCACGACATCCTGAAGCACGATGATATCGCGCTGGCTGAGGGCCTGGTAGGCAAGGCGGCCAAGGCCGGGCAAGGTGAAGACGTTTTCGATCAGCACGGCGCCGGCAACCAGAAAGGTGAACTGCAGTCCGAGAATGGTCAGCACCGGCACCAGCGCATTCGGTACCACATGCCCCCAGAGGACGCGGCTGCGCGACAGGCCCTTGGCGACCGCCGTGCGGGCAAAATCCTCATGCAGCGTATCGAGCACGGCCGAGCGCGCGACCCTTGTCAGCACCGCCGCCTGCGGCAGCGCAAGGGCGAAGGCGGGCAGCACGAGCGATTTCAGGGCTGGCCACGCTCCGCTGCCCCAGCCGGGAAAGCCGCCGGCCGGCATCCAGCCGAGCGAGGTCGCAAATAGCAGCACCAGCAGCAGCCCCACCCAGAAGCCCGGCACGGCAATCCCCATCTGCGAAAACAGCGTTGCCACGATATCGAAGAAGCCGCCGCGCTTGGCAGCTGCCGCGACACCAAGCGGCACGGCGACGAGGACGGACAGCAGGATGGCAAGGGCAGCAAGCGGCAGGGTGACCGCAAGCCGTTCGGCAATCAGGCCGGCAACCGGCACGCCGTAAGTATAGGAGCTACCGAGATCACCCGTCAGCGCGCCGGCGAGCCATTGTCCGTAGCGGATGATCAAAGGCTGATCGAGGCCCATCTCGTGCCGGAGCGCGGCTAGCGTCTCCGGTGTCGCCGAAGTGCCGAGCGTGATCGCGGCCGGGTCGCCCGGCAGCAGCGCCATGACCACAAAGACCAGCAGCGAGACCGCGATCAGCGTCAGGATCAGTCCGAAAATCCGGCGGGTGAGCAGTGCGATCATAACTTGTCCATGGCCGATCAGCCGGCATCGTCACGCGGATGCGCTCAGTCTTCCCAGGAGACGTTGGTCAACACGTTCGACGGGATGGGCTCGTTCTCCCAGAGACCCTTCAGCTTCTTGTCCCAGACGCCGAGCTTCGGCATGACGAAGAGAAAGAGGGCGGGCACGTCCTCGGCAAGAATAGCCTGCGCCTCGCCGTAGAGCTTGTTCTGCTCGGCCGCATCGGCGGTAAGCTGGATCTTCTTCATCAGCGCGTTGAAATCAGGGTTCTTGTAGTTGAAGTAATAGGGCTCGCGTGAATAGATATCGATATCCAGCGGCTCGGCATGGGCAACGATGGTCATCTCGTAGTTGCGGCCGCTGAAAACGTCCTGCACCCATTTCGCCGGAAATTCCGTCGGCTCGATATTCATCGTCACGCCGATATCGGCAAACATCGCCTGCATCACCTGCGCGCTGCGCGGCGCATAGGCCATCTGCGGCGTCTTGATGGTGAAGGTAAAGCCGTTCGGGTAGCCGGCTTCGGCAAGCAGGGCCTTGGCCTTGGCGGCATCGTAGGGCAGCGTACCGGTCAGGTCCTTGTAGCCGGGGTCGTTCGGCGTGTAGTGGCTGCCGATCGCGGTCCCCAGGCCGGACCATGCACCCTCGATGATCGTCTTACGGTCGAGCGCCATCATCAGGGCCTGGCGCACGCGCTTGTCGTCGAAGGGCTTGCGCGTGTTGTTCATGCCGGCCACAACCTTCAGCTCGGTGTTGCCGATCTTGGTCGTCAGCCTTGGGTCGCCCTCGAAGGAATTCATGAGCTCCGGCGCGGCGAATTCCGGAAAGGCGTCGAGATCGCCGGCCTTCAGCGCCGCGGCTTCAGCCTGTGGGTCGGAAATGAAGCGGAAGGTCACCTTCTCGAGTTTCACATCGACCGACTTGTTCCAGTAGTCCGGGTTCTTGACGAGGTCGACATGATCGCCCTTGGCCCAGGCGGAGAATTTGAACGGGCCGGTGCCAACCGGCGCCGTCTTGTCGTTGGTGGAGGATTTCGGCCCGACCATCACCGAGCTCGGCCAGCCAAGCCAGTAGAGCAGGCTGCCGGTCGGCGAGGAAAGATGCAGGACAAGCGTTTCCGCATCCGGCGTGTCGATCGAGACGATGGTGGCGAAGAAGCGCTTTTGCGGATTGACGGATTGGGCGCCGCGGGCGCGATCGAGCGTGAATTTGGCGGCCGCCGAATCGAAGACTTGGCCGTCATGGAATTTCACCCCGGTCTGCAGCTTGAATGTATATGTCAGGCCGTCAGGCGAAATCTCCCAGCTCTTTGCGAGCTGCGGCACGATCTTGCCGCCGTCGTCGATGGCGACCAACCCCTCGAAGATATTCTGCCACGTAACCTGGCCGATCGCGACGGGGGCGGCGATTGTCGGATCGAGCCCCGTCGGCTCGACGCTCATGCCGAGATTGAGCGTCGTCTTGGCGGCTTGCGCTTGGCTCAGGCCTAGCATCAACAGTCCGGCAGAAAATGCCGCACCATAGGCGAGGCGCCGCGCGAAATCGCCGAGGCTCGGGCATAAAAACGTGGTCATCTCAGTTCCCTTGCTTTTGCCCGCAAGCCGGCTTCCCTCCGGCATGCGGTTTTTTCAGGATAGTGTCATCTCGCAAGCGCACACACAATTCCGAAAGTGTGTGCTCGGTGTAGCCGATATCGCTACACTGGATTTCCTTAATGATGATGGTTCGATCAATCCTGCCTCCCCTTGGCAGTCAGATGCTGGCGCATGAAGCGCTCGATGAAATCAAGCAGTTTGCCGGCGGCAAAGGAAAGCTGACGGTCGGGCGCGACGCAGAGATCGATCGGCGTTCTCACTCCCTTACCATCAGCGAGGGGCAAGGCAACAAGCTGGCCTGCCGCGATCTCCCGCTGCACCGTCAGCGCCGGCAGCATGGTGATCGCAGCGCCACGCAGAACCAGCTCCTTCTGCATTTCCAGCGATCCGGTCTCGAACACGGGATCGAGCGTCAATCCCTCGCGCTCGAACAGCGCGTCGAAGGCTTGTCTTGCGCCGAAAGCGCGGTCGGGAACGGCAAGCGCGTGCATGGCGATTTCAGCAACGGAGACCTCATTGCCGTCCGCCAGCGGATGCAAGGCGGCGGCAATCACGTCATAGACGAGTTCGGCGCGCAGGCGCACCTTGGTTCCGGAAAGCGGCGGCGCAAACAGCGTCACCGCCATGTCGGCTTCGGCATTGCTGACGGCTTCGATGGCGTCGCGTGCACTGGTGATGGTCACCTCGAAGCGAAGCCTCGGATAGCGCAGGCTGAATTCGGCGAGCGCAGGCGCGAGGATGTTGGCGACGGCGGCGCCGCTGGCATAGATGCTGACCCGGCCGCGCTGGAGGCCTTTCAGGTCCTCGATCAGCTGGTGCACATGCTCGAGTTCGCGCAGTGTCCGGCCGGCGCGGGCGGCCAAGAGTTCGCCGGCGGCGGTCAGCTTGACACCGCGTGCACTGCGCTCGACCAGCTGCGTGCCGAAGTGGTGTTCAAGATTCTCGATCTGGCGGCTGATGGCTGTCGGCGCCACATTCAGGTTTTCGGCGGCCTGACGCATCGAGCTGGTGCGCACCAGCTCATCGAAATAGATTAGCGCCCGGATCTGCATGCGCGAAATCTCCGGCTAGGCAACAGCATTGGCGAAAAGATCCCGCCAAGCGGGCTGCGTGCCCTCGATCGGCAGCGCCGTCGCCTCATAGACGCCGCGAGCGATCGCGCGCGCCATGACGATGGTCGCGAGGTGGCAAAGCTCCATGAAGCTTGGCATGTCGTCGCGGGCGTGCCTGCCGGTGGATGCGGCAAAGACGGTATCGCCGTCCAGCGGCAGATGCGTCGGCAAAAGCGCCCGGGCAAAGCCGTCGTGAGCGCAGATGGACAGGCGATGCGCTTCCGCCTTGGTCAGTTGAGCATCGGTGACGACAGCGCCGATGGTCGTGGCGGTGATGTTGGTGCCCTTCAAACGCAGGCGCGAATCGATCACCTGCGGCATGCCGAGACCGCCGAATTCGCCATTCTCCTCGAAGGGGGCCGCCCAGAAATGCGGGCCGTCGCCGATAGTGGCGGAGCCGAGCGCATTGACGGCGACGATGGCGGCGATCCTGTATCCCTTGCTGCTGACGGCGCTCGCCGAACCGAGCCCGCCCTTGGCCGTCGCCGTCGTGGCGCCCGTTCCGGCGCCGATGGTGCCGAGCGCGAAGGAACCTTTGCTGGCCGCCTTGAAGGCCGCATAGCCGAGGTCGCGATAGGGCGAATGCAGCCCCCAATCCTTGTTGCCGCCATTGATGAGGTCGAAGAGGATTGCTTCTGGTACGATCGGCACGAGCACATCGCCGACCTTGAGACCGCGGCCGACTTCCCTCAAGCCCGCCTGCACGCCGCCGGCGGCATCGAGCCCGAAGGCCGAGCCGCCCGAAAGCACGAGCCCATCCACCGCGCCGACCGTCATCGCAGGGTCCAGCAATGCCGTATCCCGCCCGCCCGGAGCGCCGCCGAGAACGGTGCAGGAGGCAACGGCCGGCTCATCGAAGATGATGGCGGTGACGCCGGAGCCAAGCGGGAGATCGGTGGCATGACCGACGGCGACGCCTTCGACATCGGTCAGAAGATTGAGATGAGCAGCCAATGAAAAATCCTTCGCCATTCAATGCGCGAGGTCGTCATGGCGATAGGACCGCAAAGAGGGTGAAAACACAAGATGGGTTTGTCTGAGTGGGGAGGAGGTGTGGGGCCGACCCTCGTGGTTCGAGGCTCCGGCTTTCAGCCTGCGCGCCTCACCATGAGGGCGGGGAGAATGTAGAGATGCGGCGAAAAGCCTATGCGCCGGCTTGGTGCGAAAGACCAGCCCTCACGGTGAAGAGGCCCATAAGGCCGTCTCGAACCACGAGGGCGGGTGATTGGATTGGGTAAAAGCGGAGGCGAGCCGATCCATCAAACATGGATCGGCTTGGCCTGCTGGCGGGAGAGGAGATCGCGGATCGCAAGCTTCACTTCGTCCGCGTTTCTGAAACGCTGCTCGTCCAGATCATGGACATGATATTTGACAGCGATAAACTTGAGCCGATCCTGGTCGGGAACGACGATGCCGACGGGAACGCCGGCGTATTCGATAACTTGCTTCTTCATAAATAGACTCCCACTGCGCACTCACGCGCAGATATGGCGAATTGACTGTTTGATTCCGGTGGGAGGACGAACGTCACATTCGACAGCGCGGGCGGGAGAGTGCGCCCGAGCGGTCATTGCCAAGCACGGACCGCCGAAGGATCGAAGCGATGACTTTAATATTCAGCATGTCACTTCCTCAGTTGGCGTTGTACTTGCTGGAACTCCGATGACGGAGCACCGCGGTTCCGGTGAACTATTATCTACTATATTAGTGGATAATAGTGATTTCATCTTCAGAAACATATTCCGAAAGATGTCAAAATATCGACGATCAGGGAAATAAAATTCCGAGCCTGGCGGGTTGCGGGGAAGGTTGTGTTAAATGCCTTCGCACTGCTACCCGTGTCGGCATGGCTCGCCGATCACCGACAGACAGATAGGAACTGGCGCGAGATTCGACAATGCCCCTGCGGCATTAAAATTCACGCGCCACTAAAACACCTCAATGGTTAACGGCGCCCCAGGGCGCATCAAAATCCGTCTGCGAGCGCCGTTTCGAGGGCTTTCACGAAGAAATGGGCGCTTTCCGGCGCAAGGCAGAGCGGCGGCTTGATCTTCAACACATTCAGGTGATCGCCGGTCGGCTGCATGATGACCCCGAGGTCGAGCAGGCGCTCGCAGATCGCAGCCGTTTCTTCCGTGGCCGGCGTCAGTGCCTCCCTGTCACGGACGAATTCCACGCCGAGATAAAGCCCCGTGCCGTGGACAGCGCCGATCAGCGGGAAACGATCCATCAAAGCGATCAGCCCCGCCTTCAGCCGGTCGCCGACGACGCGGACGTTTTCCTGCAGGTTCTCGTCCTTGAGGACATCGAGAACGGTCAGGCCGACAATGCAGCTGACCGGACTGCCGCCGGCGGAGGAGAAGAAATAGCCTTCCTTCTCCAGCGAATCGGCAATCTCGCGACGGGTAATGACGGCGCCGAGCGGATGGCCGTTGCCCATGCCCTTGGCAATGGTGATGATATCAGGCACGACACCTTGCGTTTCGAAGCCCCAGAAGTGCTCGCCTAGCCGCCCATAGCCAACCTGTACTTCGTCGGCGATGCAAAGGCCGCCGCGCTGCCGGACGGCATCATAAACGCCGGCAAGATAGCCATGCGGCAATGCGATACCGCCGGCATTGCCGTAGACCGATTCCGCGATGAAGCCGGCGAGGCCGTCGCCCTTGTCGTCGATTGCTTTCAGTTTTGCCTCGACGTCGTTGAGGTAGCCTTGCGCGGAATCGGGGCCGCGGAATGGGCCGCGATAGGTATTGGGCGACAGGACGGGATGTACCCAGTCCGGTCGTGTCGTCAGCGCCTGCGGATTGTCGGCAATCGAGGTGGAGACCGCGTCGCTCGCGACAGTCCAGCCGTGATAGGCCTCCAGCAGGCAGAGCATGTTCCTCTTGGCCGTGTGCGCCCAGGCGAGGCGGATCGCGAGATCGTTTGCTTCCGAGCCGCTGTTGACGAGGAAGACACAGTCGAGCCCTTCCGGAGCGAGCATCGCCAGCCGCTCGGAAAATTCGGCGACGGCGGCATAATGGAAGCGGGAGTTGGTGTTGAGCCGCGACCACTGTTGCGCGATCGCCCCCGTCAGCCGCGGATGAGCGTGGCCAAGGATCGTCACGTTGTTGACCATGTCGAGGTAGCAGCGCCCCTGCGTGTCGAACAGGAATTCGCGCCAGCCGCGTTCGATCTGCGGCGGAAGCTCGTAATAGTGCTTCTGCGGCTTGGCGAAGCGGGCATCGCGCAATGACAGCAGTGCGGACGCATCCGGTCGTTGCGCTTCGCTGGCGGCGTTGAGAAGGGCTGCGGGCGAAGGGCAGATTGCCGACCAGCCATCCACCTGATCCGCAGCCGCAAAAAGCGGCGGTACGAGATTGGGCACGCGGCAAAGCTGCACGCGCAATCCTCCGATCGCCGAACCCTCGCTGCCGATCGTGCCGACCGTCGCGCCCTGTTCGATGGCAGCTCCATCCTCGAGAGCGCTTTCGACGCCGTCCAGATGAAGGCTGATGTCTTCGCCGGCGAGCACGAGGTGGTGCCCCTGCCGCTGCAGAAGGCCGGAAAAGGGGGCCGCAACTGTAGCGCCGGCCGGCAGGCAGATATCGCAATGCAGGGCGAAACTCTGCGGCGGCGCTATGTTGAGCGGAGCGGCGAGCGAGAGACGGAATTCGCCGTAGCGCGTTGCCGCCGCGCCTGATGTCATTGCCGTCTGGGCAAGCAGCCGCCAATCCATGTCGGGCTTTTGCCAGTTGCCGTCGGCGAAATCCGGCCCGGTGACGGAAAGATCGATCGCGGCGATCTGCGAGGGATCGATGTCAGGCAACAGCGGCGACCAGCTTTCCGTGGCGATCGGGGCGACGCCGAAGCCGATCGTCCGCAGGATTGCGGCTTCCATCACGTCCGGCTGCGCGCCGGTCGCGACATCGAAGATCTCGCGTTCGAAATCCAGGTTGCCGCGCACATAGTCATTGTCCGGGTCGATGGCGAGCTGCTGTTCGGTGCTGGCGGCGAGGATGACGGCGCGTGCAACGATCAGCGGCCACAGCGCCTTGGCCTCGACCTCTTCCAGCGGATAAATGGCATGATAGGCCTTGATGGCGGGAAGGATATGGAAGGGGTTGCCTTCGGCATGATGCAGCAGGGATGCGCAGGTCACAGCAAGATCGCCCACCAGCCAGCCCTGAATGATATCGCCGAAATCGATGACGCCGTCAGGCACAAGCTGCCCATGCGTGTCGGGATGGCTGACGACATTGTCGTCGGTGACGTCGTGATGCACGGGCTGGACGCGTAGATCGCCGGCAAGCGGCTGGATGCGCTTGACGGCGGCCACCATCGCCTTGGCGATGCGGTCGCGCGCTTCATGGTCGGTGATGGCCGACAGGAGCTGAACCGCCACGGGTCCTGCGCGGCGCAGGTCCCATTGCAGGCTTCGGTGAAGGCCGGGATGATCGAAATCGGCGAGATCGCGGGCAAGCCGGGCCGACAGCGCGCCAAGGCCGGCGGCTGAAGCCGGCGGCAGATGCTTGCGCCGCGTCAGCGTCTGGCCGGGTAGAAAGCCGAGCAGCCGGACGAGATAATCCTGCTCTCGGAGGGTGATGGTCAGGATGTCGCGGCCATTCAGCGCCGGCACGATCTCGGGCACACGCGGAGAATCCGGTTTGGCATGCAGGTGGCGGATAGCGGCATTCTGCGCCTCGAGCTCGACCAGCTCGTATTCGGCCCGGCAAATCTTCAGCACATAGGCATTGTCGCCGGCATCGATGCGGTAGTTGCGGTCCTGCTGGCTGCCGAGTTCTGTCAGTGTCCCGCTCAAGCCGTAATGCGCATACAGGATTTCCGCTGCTTCCTCCGGCGTCACGTCCGGTCTCGGCAGTTGCATACGATTCACAAGCGCGGCGTCGGCCATGGCATCCCCCCGGACGGTTCATTTGCATCGACACTAAACCATTCCATCTTAAAGAAAATTACCCAAAACAGATAGGGTGGTCGCGCAATGAGCGGAAAGATAGGCCGCCGAATGCAGCCGGCCAGGCATGATCGCCTACTCGACCTCGATGGAATAGCTGCAACCGGCCAACGTCTTGCCCGGATGAGCCTCATCGGTCGAGACGTTCAATGAGATGCGGGTGTGCAGCACGGTATCGGAATTTTCCTGCTGGTCCTTACGCGACAGGATTTCCCTTTCTCCGAGGAACTTGTTCGGCCGGTCGACCGCCGCCGTCACGCCGAGCTGTTTCGCCAGGGGATGCGGATCGGCTTCGTCGATCACGGCGAGTGGCCCGGTAGAGGCGAAGGCAACCCTGTTAGTCTGCCGTCCGAAGACGGTCACCGGCGCTGAAAGCTGGAATTCCCGCAGAAAGGGATTGTCTGACGGCAGCTCGCTGGTGCCGAACAGCTTCATCGCCTTGGCGCTTTCCGGCCCGGTCAGCCACATAGCAAATTCGTTGTAGCTCGGTACGTCATAGGTCGTGCATTCGATCAGCTTGGCAAGATCAATCTTGGAAGGGTCCTGTTCCGCCGTTTCGGCATGGGATGCCGGCGCAGATAGCAGAAACGCCGCGAGCAGCAGCGTTCCATGGCGATGGAATGACATGTCCTCTCTTCTCCTTGATCTCCGGAACGATTCGATACCGGCGGTATCAAATCGTGCTTCGGGGTAAAAAGAAAAGGGAGCCAGCTGCGATTGCGCGCTCGCGCCTCATCCCATCCTTTCGGAGGCGTATGATCCCGGGCTTGCCGGGAAGACGACGGTGCGGTTGCCGTTGAGGAAGGTGCGGAAGTGGATATGTGCGTGGATGGCACGGGCCAGCACCTGGCTCTCGACGTCGCGGCCGATCGAGACGTAATCCTCGGCCGACTGCGCATGCGTGATGCGGGCCGTGTCCTGCTCGATGATCGGACCCTCGTCGAGATCGGCGGTGACGTAATGCGCCGTCGCCCCGATCAGCTTCACGCCGCGCTCATAGGCCTGCTTATAAGGATTGGCGCCCTTGAAGGACGGCAGGAAGGAGTGATGGATGTTGATGATGCGGCCCGACATCTTCTGGCACATCGAGTCCGACAGGATCTGCATGTAGCGGGCCAGCACGATCAGCTCGGTGCCGGTCTGCTCGACCACGTCCATGATCCTGGCTTCGGCCTCCGGCTTGTTGGCCTTGGTCACCGGAATATGATGGAAGGGGATGTCGTGGTTGACGACGACTTTCTGGTAGTCGAAATGGTTGGAGACGACGCCGACGATGTCGATCGGCAATGCGCCGATCTTCCAGCGGTAGAGCAGGTCGTTGAGGCAATGGCCGAAGCGCGACACCATCAAGAGCACCTTCATGCGCTTCTTGGCATCGTGGATATCTGAAACCATGGCGAACTTTGCCGCGATCGGCTTGAAGCCTTCCGCCAGGGCGGCTTCGCCCACCCCTTCCTCGGAGATGAAGGAGACGCGCATGAAGAACATGCCGGTATCGAGGTCGTCGAACTGGCTGGAATCGACGATGTTGCAGCCCTGCTCGGCCAGATAATTCGAGATCGCCGCCACAATCCCGCGCGTCGACTTGCACGCTACTGTCAGTACATAGCTCGTCATGTCTCTTCCCTCGTAAAACGGCTTAATCTTCGCCGCTCGCTTATCGCAATCAGCCGGCAGGGAAAAGTGTCCCCGATCCAAACGTGGGCAAAGCTTATGACAGGCGGCGGAAAATTCCGTTCCCATTGCGCCGTCCAGCCGCGTATCCCCGTCGTCCCGAGAGAAGACGACGCGAATCTGATAGGGAACGCGAATTTGATAGGACGACAATCAAGCGGCGACTGCGCGCTTCCTTCTCCATTTTCGCCAGCGGCTGGGTGTCGTCAGCTCGTGGACGATGGCGCCGCCGATCGCCGAGCAGACGATGCAGCCGGTGACGAAGATCGGCGCATTTGCCAGAATGTCGAAATTCAGGTGGACGCAAACGACACGCAGCAATGCGAGCGTGAAGGCGTGGGTGATATAGATGCTGTAGGAGGCATCCCCCAGATAATTCAGCGTGGCAATGACCGGGAGCTTCGAGAAGTCGATAGAGACGGCCGAATACAGGATAACGACGGCCGGGATGCCCCACATGTAGGCGCGCATGCTGGCGTCGCAGAGCGTTTCGTTGATGAGCAGGAACGAGAATCCCATCACCAGCGCCGGCCAGGCAACGGCCTGCGGCAGGAGGATCTTGTCGAGATAGAGCTTGGCGAGAAGCACGCCCGCCAGAAATTCGTAGATGATCGGATCGCTATAGAATTTGGCGGCGGTCATATCGCCAGGGAGAACGCGACAGACGATGATGATCGCGGTCATCGCGGCAAACAGCGCGGCAAAGCGCCATTTTTCGCGCACGAGCAGCAGCAGGCCGAAGACGAGATAGAAGAACATCTCGTAGTTCAGCGTCCATCCCGGCACGACGACGGGAACGGTCAGCGTCGGATCGGCCGGATTGCGCCAGGGAAGGAAGAAGAGGGAAGCAATAAAGTGCGGAAGATCGAAGACTGTCGACTTCAGCAAGGTCGGCGCCACCAGCGCCACGCTTGCCGCAAACAGGGTCGCCAGCCAATAGAGCGGGACGATGCGCTGGATGCGGCGTCGGTAGAAATCCAGCGGGCGGATTTCGCGGCCGGCCGTGGTTAGCCACATGACGAAGCCGCTGAGCACGAAGAATATGTCGACGCCGGTCTCGCCGAAGAGATGGAAAACCGTCTGGAAGCCGGGATCGACCTTCGGCACCTGCAGCACCGAATGAAAATAGACGACCATGAGTGCAGCGATGGCACGCAGATACTGCAGCTGAACAAGCATCCCGATCCTCACGCAGCCGATGCCGACATGATGTCTGGTCAGCCCGGCACTCTGCTTTCGTTTAGGGTCTCCGACTGCGCCCGAACGGCGCGCGGTTTGTCGGAAACACGCATGTAACCGACGAGCAGCCAGAGCAGTCCGGCGATCTTGATGGAAAAGATTGCCGTACCGCCGATCATCATATTCAGAAAAATGAAAAGAGAGAGTGAATGCGCGCAGCGTCTTTGCGCCGCCGTCCTTCCCGCGGGATAGAGGCAGACGAAGAGCCAGAAGACGATCAGGCCGAAAATCGTCGATGCGTAGATGAGATAGACATAGCCGCTGTCGGCGAATTCGCCGATACGCGAGATCGACAGGCCAAGCATGGACTGGATATCGAGCTCCAGCATCTTCTTGATCGTGACCCCGACGCGCCCGGTGAAATTGTCGCCGACCTCCCCCGGTTTCATGAAGTGCACGAAGAAGCCGACCAGGATGATGACCGGCATCAGGATAAGGCTGAAACCCTTCGGGATCTTCGGAAACAGAAAGTATCCAGCGATGCTGACACAGGAGAAGATCAGCATCGTGCGGGTGTCGTTGGTGAGCAGGATCAGCAGCACCGTGGAGATGAACAGGGCTTTTTCGAGCAGGGCGAGCTTCGGCCAGAAGGAGAGCAGGTAGATGACGATGACGCCGCAGAAGTTGGCGAGCGACACCTGCTCCAGGAAGATCGAGGACGAGCGGTGATCGATGAGGCCGAATGAGAAGCGGCCCTGGAAACCGAGTGCGTTGGCAAAGAGGCCGGTCGAATTGAAGCTCGCCTGCTTGATCCCTCGCGTATTCTCGAAATATTCGCCGGGATGGAACAGGCTGACATAAAAGGGCGTGCTGACGACTTCGCAAACGAGGAACAGCAGCACGGCCGCGCAGGCGATCCGGAAGGCAAGCCTGACCGTTCGCTCGCTCGCCCAGCTGCCGATGCCGGCAAAGCAGAAGATGATCAGGATGTTGCGGAACTGGTCGATGAAGGTCAGGCGATTGAAGACGGTGATGTAGATCGTGATGACGAGCGTGAAGACGAGAAAAAGGACGATCGGCAGATCTTCCTCGTAGATTCCCTTCTTCAGAATGAAAGCCACGCTGGAGATCATCATCAGGCCCTCGCAGAGCACGACATGCGAGACCGAAAGCGGCATGATGTTGTGATTGATATAGGCGAGGATGCAATTGTAGAGCACCGAAAACAGCGTGATCGCCAGGATCGGATAATCGACGCGCTGTTTGTCGGTAAGGCTTCTCATCTGTTGTCCGGGCTGCCGAATCCTTTGGCCGGCGCAAAGATAGCAGTCTCATGAGTCGCGGCAAAGCGCCAACCGCTCGCCCCGCTGCAGGCTCTCGACGTCGATCAGCCAGCCGGCTTCACGGCCGCGCAGCTCGGCGCCAGGGGCGCCTTCTTGCCGACTGCGGTCGTGATCGTCTTCATTTGCGGCCGGTCCTTGCCGTTGCGCGGCTGCACGTTCAATGGTTCCTCCGCCGGCCACCATTCGCCCGCGGCCCAATAGCTCCAGCCGAGCCACGCGTCGCTGTTGTCCGCCATGATGCCGAAGACGGCCTTCAGCCCATCGAGGCAGGGTTGGCTGCCGGGCACGCCGAATTCGCCGAGAAAGCCGCGCTTGCCGTTCTTGCGCAGCCACTCCGTGACATCGAGCAATCCCCTTTGCGCGCTGTCGCTGCCCTCGCATGCAGTATGTGTGCCGGAGCTGTCCGCATCGAGATACTGATGGAATTCGAAGGCGTAGAAATCGAGCGGGTCCTTGATGCCGAGCATGACCGTGCCATTGGCACCGCCGCCCAGAACGTCGGCGGACCAGCTATGCGCGCCTGTCCAGTTCGTGCCGGGTACGAGGATGAGGTTGCGCGCGCCGACCGTGCGGATGCTGCGGATAGCCGCATTGGCCGCTTCCAGCCAGTCGGGCGCCTTGATGTCGTGCGGCTCGTTCATCAGGCCGAAGAGGACGCCCTTCCGGTTGGCGAATTCGATGGCGAGCCGCGCCCAGAAGTCGCCGAAGGCAAGGTCTGTCGCTGGTGCCTGCGTCAGCTGGGTCTTGTCGTAGTAGCCGAAATTGTGCGGATCGAGGAGCACGGCCATGCCGTGCTTCTGGACGAGATCGACGGCATCCTTCAGCCGCTGCAGCTCCGCGCCGTCGAAAGGTTGGCCCAGCACCGGCTGCAGGCGCTCCCAGCGGAAAGGCAGGCGCACGATATTCATGCCCTTGTTCGCGAAATAGCGTACGGTCTCTTCCGAAGGATATGTATAGTTGGCGCCGAGCACCCCGTCGCGGTCGCCATACTCGGCACCGGAAAGATTGATGCCGCGATAGCAGAGCTGCGAGGCCGCAAAGCCGTCATCGGCTTGCGCGGCAAAGGAAGCAATGGCCACTGTCGCGGCAAGCGCGCGATGCAGCAGTCTCGTCATCGGTCCCGTCATTGCAGGCTCCTGTTTCAGCGGCGAAGGCGCTGTTTTCATAAGGCTGGTCGCGTTGAACAATGATGAATGAAAAGGCGCTGTCGTTGCCGCTGTCCCGACTTCCTCCGAGTGTCCTTAATGTTCCGTTAGCCAAACATTTCTAAACTCCTCGCATCCGCTGGACGCAATAGGTACGCGGTGCGTTGAAAGCCTGGCATGAGCTCAATGGAACGAAACAAGCGATCGGACCAACTTTCGGGTTGGCGCGGCATCGAGCCGTCTGACGGATACCGTCAGGGGCAGCGCTCGCGCAGCCCGCTGCTGCGTCCGCGCGATTTCGTTTCCGGCGCCGAACAGGCTGCGACGGTTCAGCCGATCGATACGGCGACTTATGCCGTGAGCAAGAGCGAGCCGTCACCTCTCGAATTTCAGCCCGACGCAAGACCGCAGCCTGTGGTCGAGCCGATCGCCGTTGTTGCCTCGATGACGGAAGCTGCCCCGGCTGCGGCGCCTCCGAGTGTTGTCACACCGCCGATGCCGGCAGCGATGGCTGATGCGCCGCTGCTCGATCTTCGCTCGGCCATTCGCTCGATCTGGGCGAGGAAGCTCGTGGTCCTTGCCCTGGCGGGTACCGGCGCCGTGCTGGGCGCGGCCGTCATTCCGCTGATACCGCAGAAATTTACCGCCGAAACCAGCCTCTACTTCGATCCACGCCCGGTCGGAACTTCCGATTCCGCCCAGCAGGCTCCCACGGCGCCGGAATTGATCACGACGATGATCGACAGCCAGACGCAGATCCTGTCTTCGGGCAAGGTGCTCGGCCGGGTCGTCGAAGCGTTGAAGCTCGATCAGGATCCCCAGTTCGATGGCGGCGCCAGCGGCGAGGCGGCGAAATATGTCGCGGCCGCCACGTTGGCGAAAGCCGTGCAGATCGCCCGCGAGGCCAGCACCTATGTCGTAACGGCGAAGGTGACGACCGGCGACCCGCAAAAATCGGCTGGGATTGCCAACCAGCTCGTGACCTCCTTCATGGAAGAGGAGAGCAAGGCGACGGCAAATAGTTACAAGAGCAGCAGTACCGCGCTGGATTCCCGTCTCGATGATCTGCGCCAGCAGGTACTGTCGGCCGAGAAAGCCGTCGAAGCCTATCGTGCCGACAATGACATGGTGGCGGTCGAGGGCAACCTGATTTCCGACAAGCGCCTGACCGCCTTGAACGACATGCTGGTCACCGCCCAGCAAAAGACGATAGAGGCGAAGGCCCGCGCCGACGCAGCCGGCAAGCTGAGCTTCGAGGAGGTGGTCTCAAGCAATCCTTCCTCCGGGGCGACATCGAACGCATTGAGCAGCCTGCGGCAGCAATATGCGGCGCTGGCCGCCAATGTCGGCAGCCTTCAAAGCCAGCTCGGCGCCCGCCATCCGCGCCTGCTCGCTGCCAAATCCTCCCTGGAAAGCCTTGCAGCCGAAATCCGGGCCGAGTTGCAGCGGCAGATGACCTCGGCCCGTTCCGACTACGAACAGGCGCAGAAGGCCGAGCAGGACATCGCCAAGGAACTCGCGGTGCAGAAAGCCTCGCAGGTCAACACCTCAGGCAAACTCGTCGGCCTGAACGAGCTGCAGCGCAAGGCGACCGCCGCCCGCGATCTCTATGAATCGCTTCTGAAGCGGTCCGGCCAGGCCGGTGACGCCCAGGATCTGTCGCAGAGCAATATTCGTGTGATTTCCGAGGCGGAGCCGCCGTTGAAGGCGGATGGACCTAGCCGGAAGGTGATGATGGTCGCGGGCTTGATCGCCGGCGCGATGTTCGGTGCAGGCCTCGGCATGGCTTTTGCCATTCTCCTCGGCCTGTTTCGGCACCCCGTCATCCGTGGCTATTTCGGTAAATGAGTTCTTTTCCACCTTTTTGCACCCGGGCTTCTTCAGGATCGGGGATGCAATTGCGCGCCGGCTGTTCTAAATGTAAATCGGCTCCGGGAATGATTGGATCTTGCTAATGGAAGCGTGATGCAGTCATTAGGAGTCGTATGGTACTTTGTGAGACAATCTATGCGAGAAAAGCGGTGCGCTGCTCCAATGACTGGCGCCGAGGAAAACTGACCGATGGTGCCCGCTGATAAGCTCGTTTTGCCGTTCCTGGCGCTGCCGCGCTCGACCAAGCGTGCGCTGGCGCTGCTGGTCGACGCCAGCCTGTGCGTGCTCACGGTCTGGTTCGCCTATTGTCTGCGTCTCGATGACTGGGTCATTCTCGAAGGCGTCGAATGGCTGCCGGCCATCGTCTCCCTGCTCGTCGCCATACCGATCTTCATCGTCCTTGGCCTTTACCGCGCCATTTTCCGATATGCGGGCCTTTCGGCTTTCGTGACTGTCGTCAAGGCGGTCGCGATCTACGCGCTCGCCTTCATGACGATTTTTACCGCAATCAGCGTGCCGGGCGTGCCGCGCACGGTCGGCATATTGCAGCCGCTGTTGTTGCTGATCGCGATCGGCCTGTCGCGCATGTGGACGCGCTACTGGCTCGGCAATGCCTATCAGCGGCTCCTCAATCGCAATCAGCTTGCCAAGGTTCTGGTCTACGGCGCCGGCGCTTCGGGACGGCAGCTGACGGGCGCGCTTGCCAACAGCGCCGAGCTCAATGTCGTCGGCTATCTCGATGACGACCGCAACCTGCATGGCAGCATCATGGGCGGCCTGCCGATCTACGCTCCGGCCGATCTGCCGGCGCTCGTGGTCTCGGGCGATATCAAGGGCGTGCTGCTGGCCTTGCCGAACGCCACGCGGCAACGGCGCAACGAGATCCTCGAAAGCATGCGCAAGGCCCGCGTGACGGTCAGGACCATGCCCGATCTGACCGCGCTCGCCCAGGGTCGCGTTGCGGTCTCGGACCTGCGCGAACTGGATATCGAGGACCTGCTCGGCCGCAATGTGATTGCCCCCGACCGCGACCTGATCGAGAAGAATATACGTGGTAAGGTGGTCATGGTGACCGGAGCGGGCGGCTCGATCGGCGGCGAGCTCTGCCGTCAGATCCTGAAGAACGAGCCGTCCTCGCTCTTGCTGGTGGAGCAGAGCGAATTCGCTCTCTATGCCATTCACGGCGAGCTGGAGAAATCGGCAGCCTCCGCCGGCTATGCCGATGTACGCATCATCCCCTTTCTCGCCTCCGTCAGGGACGGCCAACGGCTCAGGCAGATCATGGAGGCATGGCGGCCGAAGACCGTCTACCATGCCGCCGCTTACAAGCACGTGCCGCTGGTCGAATACAATCCCGTCGAGGGCATCCGCAACAATGTGCTGGGAACGCTGATAGCGGCTGAAGCCGCCCGCGATCATGGCGTCGAGAGTTTCGTCCTCATCAGCACCGACAAGGCCGTGCGTCCGACCAATATCATGGGCGCGAGCAAGCGCCTGGCGGAAATGGTGCTGCAGGCGATGAATGCCGATCGCAAGCCAGGTACCGACAGCACCAATTTCGCCATGGTGCGCTTCGGCAACGTGCTTGGCTCCTCCGGTTCGGTCGTGCCGCTGTTTCGCCAGCAGATTCGTGATGGCGGGCCGATCACGCTGACCCATCCCGATATCACCCGCTACTTCATGACCATTCCCGAGGCATCGCAGCTGGTGATCCAGGCGGGCGCGATGTCGGCGGGCGGCGACGTCTTCCTGCTCGACATGGGTGAGCCTGTGCGCATTGCCGATCTTGCCCGGCGCATGGTGGAATTGTCCGGTTTGACGGTGCGGGATGCGGACGAACCCGAAGGCGACATCGAGTTGGAAATCACCGGCTTGAGGCCGGGCGAAAAGCTCTATGAGGAATTGCTGATCGGCGACAACCCGCAACCGACGACCCATCCGCGTATCATGCAGGCGAAGGAAGATTTCCTGCCCTGGCCGGAGCTGGCGAAGCGGCTTGCAGCGCTGGAGGCGGCGATGGAGGAAAACGATATCCCCCTCGCCAGAGCGCTGCTGCAGAAGCTCGTCTCCGGTTATGCGCCCAGCAGCGAGGTGGTCGATCTCGTCTATCGCGAACGCGAGACGGACCTGACGGTCGACCAGCCGAATCTCGACAATGTCGCGCAGCTATAGACGCGGTTTGAGCAATTGAACCGTCGCCGTCTCCCAGGGCTCAGCGTTTGCCGAGGTTTACCGCCGCTTCCTTGATGGCGTAGCGCCAGCGGCGCATCTGGTCGCATGTGCGGAACCAATACGCCGTCAGCCGCAACAGGGAATGCTTTTTGACGGCGCGGTAGTGCACGCGTTTGCCGATCGTGGTGGCGGCGCGGTGCGGGCTGAAGTCGACGAGATTTTCAAATGTCGTGAATGTTTCGACGCCGGTCGACCAGCCGCGCTCAAGGGCGACGTCATAGGGAAGAAGCATGGGCTTCAGCGTCGTCAGCAGCTTCTTGGCGGCCTTGCGGTTGACGATATAACAGGCAGCCGACCCCTGCGGGCCATGCATGCAGCGGCCGACAACATCGCTTTCGGTGGTTTCGCAGATCGCTTTGAAGCCGACGAGGCGATGGTTGACCAGCTTGACGAGGCGCGCGCCTTGAACGCTTTCCATGGCCGCGATCGCGCGTGGGATCAGCCGCTCATTGAGCTCGACGTCATCTTCCATGATGATGGCCATCTTGTCGCCGCTGGCGACAAACTGCTCCAAGGCAAGCAGATGGCTGCGATAGCAGCCGTACTCGCCGGGCAGAAGCTTGCGTCCGTTGTGATAGATGAACGATTTCGGGTGGAAATCGATGCGATCGCGCTCGGCGATCGCCCGACCGTCAACAGCCGGAATCCGTGTGATGTCCAGGTCGTATTCCACCGCCTGGCTGCATAGGCGCTCCCAACGCTCGCGCGACCGATCGAGGTTGATCACATAGATGCGAAGCTGCTGAACGGCTTCGTCAGCGATGTCAGGATCGACAAGGCGAGGGATACGATTAATCTGTTCGAGAATGACTGTTACTCCTGCAAACAGAAATCGTGGCGACAGCAACTAAGAAGGCATTTTTACTACTATATAACATGCTTATGACTTGTCGCAAATGGCCACTGCACGCCCATGTTGTATTTGCGGATAAAAGCATTTTATTTGGTGTAACGTAGCGTGAACGAGTTTCCGTCGGTCCCCGAACGATCACTTGAGCGCGATTTCGACGGCCGGCCTGTTGGCGCGAAACAGCGGCGTCAATATATTCAGAGCAAGGAGCGCCGAAGTGTCGTATTCGCATGGGTAAAGGATCGTCCCAAGTCATGTTGACCAAATCGAAAATCGCCGTTGTTGCGTTGTTTCTGGCGGGTCTCACGCCGACGGCAGTCTTTGCCGAAAACCCGCTTCTCCCCAAGCCATATGTCGCTCCCGTCTATCCTTACAAGAACCTGCCGGGCGTAACTGCGCCAAAAATGGCGGCTGACGAGAAATTCCAATGCCGCACGACCACCTTGCATGCGGATTATTTTCGCGAAGGTCTGTTTTATCGCAGCCTTCCGCGGCTCGGTTATGTCTGCGAGCAGGATGGTATGATCTCCAGCAGCACCAGAAAACCGAATTATCAGTACTGGCAATATAACGGCCCGGGCAGATAACGGCGTCTGGCTCTGCCGAAATAAGCAGCAATCCAGTCAAATCGCGCGCAGCCTCATCCTTGAGGGTTGCGCTTTTTTAGGCGATAATCTGAAAATAAATTTCATGTTTTTGAGTAAATGCGCGAACGTCGTTGACGAATGCGAAAATTTGCCCCAAGCTTACGAAAATAAATTACGTAATGGGAACATAAAGCATGCGAGTGGGAATCATTGGGCTGGGATTCCGCCTGGGATATCTGGGCTATGTCTTCAAGGCGATCGACGAAAGCTTTGAGATTGCCGGATATGTCGATCCGGAGCCCGCAGGCCTGCCCGGTCTGATCGAGCAGGGCATATCAGCCGGAAAGGCCTATGCCACGCCTCAGGAGCTGATTGCCAACGAGAAAATCGATCTGCTGATGATCGGTTCGCCCAACCACATGCATCTCGATCATATTCGCATCGGCCTCGAGGCTGGCCTCAAGATTTTCTGCGAAAAGCCGATCGTCACGACAATCAAGGACAGTATAGAGCTTGCGCGCCTGATGGCGAAGTTCGGCCACGAGCGGCTGATGGTCGGTCTCGTTCTGCGCTATTCGCCAATGTACCGCGATCTGCTGGTCGCGCAGGCCGAAGGAAAGCTCGGTCATGTCGTTTCCATCGAGGCCGCCGAGCACATCGAGCCCTATCATGGCGCCTTCTTCATGCGCGACTGGCGCCGCTACGAGCATTATTCCGGCAGCTTCATGCTGGAGAAATGCTGCCACGACCTCGATCTCTATAATGGCGTGGTCGGTGCACGACCGGAGAGGGTCGCAAGCTTCGGCGGCCGCAAGAGCTTCATCCCAGAAAACGACCCGGCAAGGGAAGGCATCAACGACCTTGAGCTTTTCCATCGCAAGCCGAGCGGCTGGATGGGGTCGGACAAGGTTTTCGACAGTGACGGCGACATCATCGACTACCAGGTGGCGATCGTCGAATATGCCAACGGCGTCGGCATGAACTTCCATACCAACCTGAACGTGCCGGACCAGTTCCGCCGCTTTGCCATCATGGGATCGCGCGGCATGGCCGAGGGCGATTTCATTCGCGGTTATTTCAACGTCCATGAGATGCTCACGGGCAAAAAGGTGATCGAGAAAACCTATGCGACGCGCACGGCGCTTTCGCAGCACTATGGCGCCGACGAACAGATGGCCGCCGATATCATCTCGCATGTCAAATCGGGGCAGCATCTGCCGGTCTCGACGCTGAATGCGCTAGAAGCGGGCATTCTGGCGCTTTCGATGGACGAGGCGCGCATGAAGAGGGCCGTCGTGGATCTCCGTCCGATCTGGGACGAGTTCGACGAAGCGCTTTATTCAAGAGCCGCCTGAGGAGGGGCGCAAGATGGGTGTTCAACGCAGCACAGTCATCTTCGCCTGGATCCTGCTTCTTCCGGCTCTCCTCTACGTCACCGTCATCGTCGCCTATCCGCTGGTCGACACCGTTATTCTGTCCTTCACCGATGCGTCGTTGAAGAAGGTGACGAATTGGGTCGGTTTCGAGAACTACGGCAAGATCTTCAACGAAACATTCGCGTCGGTCATCGTCCGCACCTTTATCTGGACGTTCTTCTCCGTGTCGATCAAGATGATCATCGGCACGTTGGGAGCGGCGCTGCTGAATTCCGCCGTCCCGGGCCGCGCGCTTTTCCGCGTGCTAACCATGCCGCCCTGGATCGTGCCGATGGCGATCGGCATCTTCATGTGGGGCTGGATGTATAATGGCCAGTTCGGCATGATTTCAGGCCTGCTGCAGCGGTTCGGCATCGTCGACAGCCCGGTGGCGTTCCTTGCCTATGGCAGCTCGGCCTTCTGGGCGACGATCGTCACCGACGTCTGGATCGGCGTGCCGATGGTGACGCTTTATATGCTGGCGGCGATGCAGGCTGTCCCGCACGATCTCTATGAAGCCGCCTGGACCGACGGTGCCGGCCGCTTCTATCGCTTCCGCCGCATTACCCTGCCGCTGCTGGTGCCGTCTCTGGTTACCATGTCGATGCTGTCGCTGATCTCGACGTTCAATTCGTTCGACATCATCTGGATCCTGACGCACGGCGGCCCGAACGGTGAGACGACGACGATGATCATCGACACCTATCGCACGGCGATTGGATCGTACAAATATGGTGAGGGTGCCGCCCGCGCCGTGTTGATCTGCATCTTCCTGTCGCTCTTCTGCCTTGCCTATTTCCGCCTGACCAGCCGCTTTTCAACGGGAGCCAAGCGATGAGCCAGCCCGCCATGATCAATCGCTACAAATGGTACGAGATCATCGGCATCTATGCCGGAATCCTTCTGTTCCTGACTTTCGTGCTGGCGCCGTTCGTCGAAGGGTTCCTGGTGTCGCTGAAGCCGCTTAGCCAGCTGTTCTCGTCGCCCTACCATTTCATCCCGGAAAACGGTTCGTTCGCGGCCTATCGCACGATGTGGACCAGTGTGCCGGGCTTTGGCTGGTATATCTTCAATTCGTTCCTCATTTCCGGCTCGATCACCATCATCGTGCTGATCCTCGTGGTGCCGGCCGCCTATGCCTTCGCGCGCTTCGAATTCAAGGGGGCCGGCTTGCTGCTCGGCGCCTTCCTCGCCGTCAAGATGTTCTCCGGCGCCGTGCTGCTGATCCCGCTGTTCCGGCTCATGCGCTCCTTCGGCGTGCTGAACACCTATTTCGCCATGATCGTGCCGGGCGTCGCCTTCATCATCCCCACCGGGATCTGGCTGCTGCACACCTATATCAGCCGCATTCCGCGTGAACTCGATGAGGCCGCCTATGTCGACGGTGCAAGCCAGCTCTACACGCTTCGCCGCGTCATCCTGCCGATTGCCATGCCTGGTATCATCGTGGTGGCGATTTCCTCGTTCATCGAGGCCTACGCGCAGCAGTTCATCTATGCGCTTACCTTCAATTCGAAGACGGAATACATGCCGCTGCCGGTAGGGCTATTTGGCTATTTCGGCCGGCAGGAGGTCGCTTGGAACGAGCTCATGGCCGCAAGCTTCGTCGGTATCGCGCCGGCGCTGGTCCTGATCTTCTTCCTGCAAAGGTATCTCGTCAGCGGTCTGACCGCTGGCGCGGTGAAGCAATAAAACCAATCAACAACCAGAGAAACGGGAGCTTAAACGTGACATTCCATTTCAAAACGGGGCTGCTTGCCCTGGCTCTGCTCGGCTCCACCGCGCTTGGCGCTGTGACTGCCCATGCCGCCGACAAGGAAATCAGCTGGATCTATTGCGGCGACAGCATCGACCCGATCCATGTGAAATATATCAAGCAGTGGGAAGAGAAGAATCCGGGCTGGGCAGTCAAGCCAGAACTCGTTGGCTGGGAATTGTGCCAGGATAAGGCAACGACGCTTGCTGCAGCCGGAACGCCGGTCGCCATGGCTTATGTCGGTTCGCGCACGCTCAAGCAGTTTGCAGAGAACGATCTCATTGTTCCCGTTCCGATGACCGATGAGGAAAAGAAGGCCTATTATCCGGGCATCGTCGATACCGTCACTATCGATGGTCAGCAATGGGGCACACCGGTAGCCTTCTCGACCAAGGCGCTCTACTGGAACAAGGACCTCTTCAAGAAGGCGGGCCTCGATCCGGAAAAGCCGCCGACCACCTGGGCCGAGGAAATCGCCGACGCCAAGACGATCAAGGAAAAGACCGGTATTCCGGGCTATGGCCTGTCGGCCAAGACTTTCGACAACACCATGCACCAGTTCCTGCACTGGGTTTATAGCAACAACGGCAAGGTGATCGACGGCGACAAGATCGTCCTCGACAGCCCGGAAGTGCTGGCTGCCCTTCAAGCCTATAAGGATATCACGCCTTATTCCGTCGAGGGCCCCACGGCTTACGAGCAGAACGAAATGCGCGCCATCTTCCTCGACGGCAAGGTCGGCATGCTCCAGGCCGGTTCGGGCGCCGCCTATCGCCTGAAGGAAACGAAGATCAATTGGGGCGTCGCACCGCTGCCGCTCGGCCCATCGGCCAAGGGTCCCGGCACGTTGCTCATCACCGACAGCCTTGCTGTCTTCAAGGGTAGCGGTGTCGAGGACAAGACGATCGAATTCGTCAAGTTCATCACCTCGCCCGGCCCGCAGGGCGAATACGAGCTGCAGGGCGGCGCTGGCCTAACGCCGCTGCGTCCGTCGCCAATGGTCGATGAGTTCGAGAAGAAGGACCCCTTCTGGAAGCCGTTCATCGACGGCATCGCCTATGGTGGTCCGGAGCCGTTGTTCAAGGATTACAAGGGCTTCCAGAACGTGATGATCGAGATGGTCCAGTCGGTCGTCACCGGTAAGGCCCAGCCCGCGGATGCCTTGAAGAAGGCAGCTGCCGATCTCGATCAATACAAGTAAGATGGCAATTCGCCGGGCCGCGCGCATCGCGCGCGGCCTTTCGAGCCCTGCCCGCCTTATAGCGGCGCCGCGCGGAGACAGAGTTTGGGAAAGCTGCACCTTAATCAGGTCAAGAAATTCTATGGTCATTTCGAGGTCATCAAAGGCGTCGAGCTTGACGTTAACGACCGCGAATTCATTGTCTTCGTAGGCCCGTCCGGCTGCGGCAAGTCGACCCTGCTGCGCATGATTGCAGGCCTTGACGAAGTGACCAGCGGCGACATCATGATCGATGGTGCCCGCGTCAACGATCTGCCGCCGGTCAAGCGCGGCATCGCCATGGTCTTCCAGTCCTACGCGCTCTATCCGCATATGTCGGTGTTCGAGAACATCGCCTTCCCCCTGCGCGTCGAGAGGATGCCGGAAGACAAGCTCAAGGCCAAGGTCGAGCATGCGGCGCGTATCCTCCATCTCGATCAGCGCTTGCAGCAGAAGCCGGGTCAGCTGTCCGGCGGCCAGCGCCAGCGCGTTGCCATCGGCCGCGCCATCGTGCGCGAACCGAAGATCTTTCTCTTCGACGAGCCGCTGTCCAACCTCGATGCCGCGCTGCGCGCCGACATGCGCATCGAACTGGCGAAGCTGCACCGTCAGCTGCAGGCGACCATGATCTATGTGACGCACGACCAGGTCGAAGCCATGACCATGGCCGATCGGATCGTCGTCTTGAATGCCGGCGAAATATCGCAGGTCGGCGCGCCGCTGGAGCTTTATCACAAGCCCGCGAATACGTTCGTCGCGCGCTTCATCGGCAATCCGAAGATGAACTTCCTACCGGTCACCTGCACGAATATCGGCGATGCGGGCGTTCAGGTGGATTACAAGGGCCAGAAGGCCATACTGCCCGTGGCGCCGCGCCAGGGCGTCGTCGGCAAGGCGCTGACGCTCGGCATCCGGCCCGAACATGTTCAGCTTGCCGGCGGCGACCTGACGCTGACCATCGTTCCGAACGTGGTCGAGCGTCTTGGCGCGCAGACCGTCGCCTATGCCGCGGCGGAAGGCATCGACGAGAATTTCTGCGCGACCTTGCCGGGCAGCGCCGCCATCCGCATGGATGTGCCGCTCAAGACCGGAATCAGCGTCGGCGACTGCCACCTTTTCGACGAGAGCGGTCAGGCCTTCGAACGACGGGTGGAATTGACCGAAATCGATATGGAAATGCTGAACTCGGCAGCTTCTTGACGAGAGGCGACCCCGGAAGCAGCCATGCGCCCTCGTGGTTCGAGACGGCCCTTTGGGCGTCCTCACCATGAGGACTGATCATCTCGTCCAGCTTATAGCTCTTAGCTCCTCCGCCCTCATGCTGAGCCCGTCGAAGGACGAGGGTGGCTCCGGAAGCGGCCACGATGGGGATGAGGAATCGCCTACCAGACCAAGCCGCGAGCCGCCACATCCTCGACGCGCGTCACCACGCCGTCGCGATGAAACACCATCTGGTCGAAGAGGTTGGAGACGACGCATGTGTGGTTCGGGATGATACGGATCTTGTCGCCGATCTGCGGGCGAGGGCCTGTGCATTTCGACAGGTCGATGACGCCGTGCTCCTCAGAAAGCCCCTTGATGACGGCGTCGGGATAACCGACCACCTGGCCATAATCGGCAAAGCCGAGAAGGTCGGAGGTGAGCGCCTTCGAACCGGCATCGATGACGGCCCGATCTTCCGTCGGTCTCGAGACGATGGTGGCGAGAATATGCATCGCGCAATCCTCTTCGCGGCAATGGCCGGCCCGCACCATGGAGCGGTCGTTATAGATATAAGTGCCGGCACGATGTTCCGTGGCCGCGGTCACGAGATGCGCCTCGAAGAGGCTCGGCGTGCCGCCATTGCTAACGATCGGGCATTCGATGCCCTCGGCCTTCAGGAGCTTTACGGCTCCCGACAGGAATTCCTGTGTCGCGGCGGCATTGTCCGGCTTCGGATAGGTCATCAGTCCAACGAAGGCGAGGCCGGGCTTGCCGGCGATATGCTTGCCGAGAGCGGCAGCCTCTGCAGGCGATTGCACGCCGCAGCGCGCGCCGCCTGTATCGCATTCCACCAGTACGGCGAGCGGCTTGCGGCTGGCGAACCAGCCGGAAAGGGCATCGACCGTGACAGCACTGTCGGCAACGACCTTCAGCCCGCTGATGCGCTCGTTCAAAGCGGCAAGACGTGCGAGCTTTTCCGGGCCGAGAATATTGAAGGTAATGAGGATATCTTCGAAGCCAGCGTCGGCGAAAGCTTCTGCCTCGGTGATCTTCTGGCAGTTGATCCCTTTGGCACCGGCGGCGACCTGCGCCTGCGCGAGCGCGGGGATCTTGTGCGTCTTGATATGCGGACGGAAGTTCAGGCCGTGCGCGTCCATGTAGGATTGCACGCGCGCTATATTGCCCGCCAGCCGGTCTTCATCGATGATCGGGCGCGGCGTCGAGAGCGCTTCGATCCGGTCGCCGGGCTTGGGGCTGATTTCCGAGGCGATGTCACGGGCGATGTCGTGGGCCATGTCAGGCACCTTTCCGTTCTTCTGCAAAGGGATTCGCCACCATCGGCCAGATGTCCTTTCGGGCGCGACGATAGGGTGTGCGCGCCGGATTATTGGGATAAGGCGTCCCCGCCGAACAGTAAAGGATCTGCGAAGCGATCTTGGAGAAGGACGCATAGAAGTGATTGGTCGACTTGATGACCAGGATCTTCTTGGCAGCGGGATTGATGCCCATGACGGAGAACAGGCTCGGGTCGAAGCTTTGGGCGCGCGTCGAATTCAGGATAATGTCGATACCATCGAGCAGAATATGCGCGGCATCGCCGAAGGGGGCGTAGCTCTCGCCGAAGCGCATCTCGGCATTGGTGACGAGGCGGATGATCTTCACGTGGCCGTCGATCGGGTTGCCCGTGCCCGGCGCCGATTTCGCGCCGAAGCGCAGCGGGATTTCCGCGCCTTCACCGGCCGCCATGCAGATTTGTACGGCCATCGGATCCCAGATCGTGCCGAGCGCCGTGTCTGTGGCGCCGCGATCGAGCAATTCCTGCAGGACGACGGTGGCATCCCCCGCGGTGCCCCCGCCGGGATTGTCCCAGAGATCGGCAATGACGACCGGGCCGGAGGTCGCGGCCATGGCCTCGCGCACCGCCTGCTTCTCATCGAGCTGCGGCATGATGAAGGTGCCGCGTTTGGAGAAGAGCTCCAGCCCGAGGTCGCGAGCGATCGCAGTTCCCTTAGTCGGCTTATCATCGGTGACGACAAGCAGCCTCGTGCCCATATCGGGCACGTCGCCGGCCATGAAGCCATGAACGACCGAGATCGACAGAATGTCCGCGTCGCTCTTTTCCATCGCCATGATCTTGTCGACGAAGGAGCGCATCGGTTCGCGCGATGTCGGAAAGACGTCGATCATGCGGCAGTCGAAGACCGACATGACCGGCTTGACGCGGCCTTCCAGCGTATCGATGGCGATGCGCCAGAGGTCCTCGGCGCGATCGACGAAATCCGTATGCGGGAATTCCTTGAAATAGACGAGGAAATTCGCGGCCGTCAGCCGTTTCTCGCTCAGATGGCTGTGCGGATCGAGTTCGGCGCAGACGAGGATATCCGGCCCAACGATCTCGCGGATGTGCGACAGGAAATCGCCCTCCGTGTCCTCGTAACCATCCGCGACCATGGCGCCGTGCAGCCCGAGAATGACGGCATCGACCGGCATGGCTGCCCGCAGCTGATCGAGAATCTCGTCCCGCAGCTCCTCATAGGTCCGGCGGTTTACCAGCCCGGCCGGATCGGCCCAGGTGGCGGTGCCTTCGATCACGTCCCAGCCCTTTTGCGTGGCAATGTGCCGTCCCACGGTGATCGGCGCGGTACACAGCGTCGGCGTTTCCGGATGCATGCCGGGGGGAGCATAGAGAGAGGCTTCGAAAGCGCGTCGGTCGATGCAGATGGGGGAGAAGGTATTCGTCTCGGTCGCGAAGGCCGCCGTGAAAATGCGCAACGCTGTCGCCTCTATTCCATGGGGTTCGGCAGGTAACCGGTAAAGCCGCTGATCTTCCAGCGCCCCTCATGCAGGCGGCAATAGTAAAGCGTCTGCCACTTCATCACGTCGATGCCGCCATCCGATTTCTTCAGGCTGCCGTCGAACTTCTTGCGCACGAGAGCCATGTCGCCTTCGATCTCGATATCTTCGAGCGTCGTCGTGGTGAAAATGGCCGTGCGCGTATCCTCGGCGAAGGATTGGGTGGCGAAATCACGGGCCTGGCGCAGCCATTCGTCGCGATAGGCGGATAGCGTCGGGAAAGCGAGGCGCCACTTGTCGGGGCTGATTTCGTGTTGGCCGTCGATGCCGATGAAACCCTCTTCGACGAAATCGCCCGATACCATCGACCAATCGGCGGCAAGAAAAGCGTCGATATCGCGCGAAACGAGCATTTCCCAGATCGAATGCCTGGCGGCATCGCCGACAGGGAAGGGATTCTTGAAAGGATCACGCATTGTAACCGCCGTCATTTAAATTCTTTTCATAATTTTCGATTTTCACTGGTCAAATTCTGCTTTCTATGGTCATTTGTCAACTTATCAAGAAAATAATTTGCAGGAACCGCAGGGCGGCCATCACACGTCAAGGTTTCCGCTAGGTAGGGACGAACGGCAACACGCGCCCGTCTGCAAGCCTGTCCACAGGCAATGGCGGGAATGGTGAGATTGAGATGGATTGCGTCGCTTACTACGTGCCAGACGTTTGGAAAACAGCGACAAAGGGGGGCTGATGGATATCTTCACGACCATGCAGGACGAGAGGGGCCGGCTTTCGCAATCGGAAATCCGCATCGCCGATATCGTCCTCAACGATTTCGAATTCGCTGTCAATGCTTCCATCATCGAGCTTGCGGGCAAGGCGGACGTCTCGCCGCCCACGGTGACGCGCTTCTGCCGCCGCCTCGGCTGCGAAAGCTTCTCCGATTTCAAGGTCCAGCTGGCGCGCACCGCCTATGTCGGCATGCGCTACCTGAAGCCCGAGCCGAAGAGCATCGCGCCGGCCGACGTTGCCCAGGACATTATTACCAAGGCGCAGAATGCGCTTTTCCTGCTGCATCGCGGCCTGGATGTCGCCGCCATCGAGCAGGCGGCAAACCAGCTTGCCGGCGCCGAGATGATTTACGCCTTCGGCTCCGGCGGTAATTCCTCGATGATTGCCAGCGAGCTGCAGAACAGACTGTTCCGGTTCGGCCTGCGGATTACTTCAAGTTCCGACCACAGCATGCAGCTGATGATGGCCGCCGCCGCCAAGCCGACGGATGTGCTGATCGGTTCGTCCTTCTCCGGCCGCAATGCCGAACTGGTGCGCGCTTTCATGCTGGCGCGCGAAGCCAAGGTGCCGACCATCGCGCTGACGCAAAGCGGGAGCCCGGTGGCGCACGCCGCCGATATCACCCTGCCGGTCGACCTGCCGGAAGGCGACAATATTTATCGGCCGACGTCGACGCGCATTGCCTATCTCGCCGTGGTCGACATTCTCGCCAGCCTGGTCGCCCATCGCATCCAGCCGCAGGCGACGGTGATATTGCGCCGTATCAAGCAACAGCTCGTGACCCATCGCGACGGCGACGACCGCCAGCTTCTCGGGGACTGAAAAGGCTCCGGAAAAATGCAAGGGTCGCCGCCCTAGGCTGGGCAGAAGCAACGACAGGGGGCGGCAGGCTTAGCCGCTCGGGGAACCAATCGAAGGAATATTGCATGAGCAAATCCGTTGCCATCGTCACAGGGGCGGCCGGCGATATAGGCCGTGCCATCGCAAAGCGCCTGGCGGATGACCATGATGTCATCCTGCTGGTCGATATAGACGAGGCCGCAGTGCAGACCGCCGCGCAGGTGCTCGGCCCGGCGGAGCGTTTCGTGCCGTTCAAGGCCGACATCACCAGCGATGCCGATGATGCCGCCATGGCCAAGGCCGCATCGGGATTGGGCGAGCTAAAGACGCTGGTCAACAATGCCGGTGCCGCCCGCGCCGTCAGTCTCCACGATACGACGCCGGCAATCTGGCGCGCTGACATCGCCCTCAATCTCGAGGCGGCGTTCCTATGCTTCCGTGCCGTCGAGGACATGCTGAAGGTGTCGAAGGGGTCGGTGGTCAACATCGCCTCCGTCAATGGCTTGGCCGTTTTCGGCCATCCGGCCTATAGCGCCGCCAAGGCCGGGCTTCTGCACTTTACCCGGCTGGTCGCGGTGGAATACGGCAAGTTCGGTATCCGCTCGAACGCGGTCGCGCCCGGCACCGTGCGCACCCAGGCCTGGGAGGTACGGGCCGCGGCCAACCCGAATGTCTTCGAAGAGGCGAAGCGCTGGTATGCGCTTCAGCGCGTCGTCGACCCCATCGATGTCGCCAATGCCGTCTCCTTCCTCGCAAGCCCGCTTGCCTCGGCCATAACAGGCGTCTGCCTGCCCGTTGATTGCGGGCTGACCGCGGGGCAGGCGGAACTCGCCCGCACTTTCTCTCAATCGGAACATTACTGACGCTCGTTGCCAAAGGGGAACATGATGCAGCCGGCCGCCTATCATCTCGAAAACACCTGGTCTCCCGAGGGTGGAAAGCATGGTCGGCTGACCCTGACGCTTTTCAATTTCGCGGATACGCCGCTTGAGAATTTCCGCCTTGCCTATACGACGCTGACGCGAGTGGTCGATCCGGAAGCCTGTGACAATGCCGTCTTCGTGCGCCGCAACGCCAATTTTCACGAATTCGCGCCGCCGGCCGGCCTATCCATCGCGTCCGGAGGAAGCTGGACGTTCACTGTTTCCGCGCTACACCGGATCGCGCGGCATTGCACCGACGGCGCCAAATCCGCCTATGTGACGCTGGAGGACGGCACCCATGTCACGGTGTTTACCTCAGACCTGTTGCTTGCCGATCGCGCCAGCGAACCGCCGCCGGTGCTGCTGCCGGAAGGCCGGCTGGAGCTTCCCTTCGCCATCCAGCCGTGGCCGGCGAGGATCGATGTCGAGCCGGGCGAAGATTTCCCGGTCGCGCTCTATCCGGCCAAGGGCTCCGACGCTGCAAGCGTGAAGGCGCTTGCCACGGCGCAGGCGCTGTTCCGTCGGCTCTTTCCCTCTAATCACATTCCCTTCAGCCTCATTGCCGCGCCTGGGGGCAGGGCACTGCGTTTCGTCGAGCGGCCGGCACTCGCCCGCGAAGCCTATGAGCTTTCTTTCTTCGCCGATGAAATCGTGCTTTCCTTCTCCGCCGCTTCAGGCCGCCTCTATGGCCTGATGACACTGGCGCAGCTTCTCGATGGCGCGCGGCGCGAGCCCGGCAAGTTCCGCTTTCCGATTTCCGGCATGATTACCGATCAGCCGCGTTACGGCTGGCGCGGCTGCCACCTCGACGTCTCCAGGCAATTCACCCCGAAGGCGGATGTCCTGCGCCTGCTCGACATTCTTGCCTGGCTGAAGCTCAATATCTTCCATTGGCATCTGACCGACGACGAGGCCTGGCGGTTGGAGATCCGCGCCTATCCGCAGTTGACCACGACTGGCGTGCTGCGCGGGCCGGACGAGCCGCTGCTGCCGCAGCTCGGCAATGCCGCCGAGCCGGTGGGCGGCTTTTATGCGCAGGATGATATCAGAGAAATCGTCGCCCGCGCCACGGCGCTCGGTATCGAGGTGATCCCCGAGATTGACATTCCCGGCCACAGCACCGCCACCCTCGTCGCCCTGCCTGATCTGGCCGATGGGCAGGAAGCGCCTGATAGCTACCATTCCGTTCAGGGCTATCCGAACAACGCCCTGAACCCGGCGATCGAGCTTACCTATGAATTCCTCGCCAAGGTCTTCGACGAAATGGTCGAGCTCTTCCCGTCCGAATACATCCATATCGGCGGCGATGAGGTCGCCAACGGGTCCTGGCTCGCTTCGCCTCTGGCGCGCAAGTTGATGGAGCAGGAGGGTATTTCGGGAACATTCGCGCTGCAATCCTATTTCCTGAAGCGCATCAAGGCCATGCTCACCGAGCGCGGCCGCAGGCTGGCCGGCTGGAACGAAGTCGCCCATGGCGGCGGCGTCGATCCGGAAGGCACGTTGCTGATGGCCTGGGAAAAGCCCGAGGTCGGCATCGAGCTTGCGCGCGAGGGCTATGAAGTCGTCATGACGCCGGGCCAGGCCTATTATCTCGACATGGTGCAGGCCGATGCCTGGCAGGAGCCGGGCGCGAGCTGGGCAGGCACGGTGCCGCCGGCCCATACCTACGCCTATGAGGCCGAGGGCGATTTCCCCGATGAGCTGAAGCACCTGATGAAGGGCGTGCAGGCCTGCATCTGGCAGGAGAACTTCGTCTCCGGCGACTATTTCAACCGCCTGGTCTTCCCGCGCCTGCCGGCCATTGCCGAGGCAGCCTGGACACCGAGGGCGAAGAAGGATTGGCTGCGTTTCGCCGCCATCGCTCCGCTGAGCCCAAAGCTTTAGGATCGTCACCGGAGGCAGGGACCAGAGCGTGATGCCGAAAAGTGTAGGAGGTTTTCGGACGGCATCACGCTCTACTTCTTTGATTTTAGAGCGGATTCAGATTTTAGGTCGATTCGACCTAAAGTCATCGGGCTCTGGAGCAACTCCAGGAAAAGCGCATAGCGGTTTTCCGTCTAGCCGCCGCATCAGATCACCCTTGAGGCCGCCGAACGAGAGTTCGGGCGGCTTTCTTAAATACTGGCTTAATACTGGAGTATCTGAGCTAGCCGGCCCGCAGGGTTGCCATGTCGGTCGGGAAGAAGCCCGCCCAGGCCATCACGGTTATGGCTGTAATAACGAGCAGGTACCACATGGCGAGGTAATCCCCGACCAGCCGCCGGTTCAATGCGGTGAAGAGAAGAGCGACGCTGAAGGCAAGCCAGAGCAGATTGCAGACGTGGTCCATTTTGTTGTTCCCCTTATTCGTCTCACCTCCCTGCTTCAAAGGTTAACCAGTCGGGAGCGCGGGAGCTAGTGCTATAGCGGGATGGAGGTTTGCGCATAGTGCGAAGCGCCGATGGATCAAGCAGCACTTGCGGCATGGGAAGGAGGCATCCAGCAGCGGGCCGGCTATCGCGCCGCGTGCTGCATCGAGCCGGAGCCGATGAAGCCCCAGGAAAATCTTAACAGCATCCCCCGCAGCCCAGGAACATCTCGCCACCGCCCCCGTTATCGCCTGATGGCATCAGGCGAGGAGTTAATTTCATGGATTATCATATGACGACGGCCGCATGCGTCGGTACGGGATCGTTTTTTGATCGCAGCGTTGATAGCGCTCTACGGCTGAGGAGGCGTGACGATGGAACACGGTGATTGGAACAACCCCGTCATAGTCGACCTCGGCGGCGCCGGCCGCTATGCGATCATAACCAACGCGCTCGATGCGGCCAACTGCATGAGCGAAGAGTGGCCGGTAAGGGGCGGACCTGTGGTGGACGAGGCCGTATTGGTATGCCTCGATGCCGTTCTCGGCAAGGCCTCGGCCGAGCAATCACGGAGGGCTTTTCTGGACGCAGCAGAAGAGGCCGGGCTTAGCGTCAGGCCGGACGCTGGAAGCCTTCACTAGATCGATATGAAGCCCTGGGGGACGTGGCGTCCGGGCCGGAACCGCTCAGACCATCCAGAAGATCAGGGCAAGGATCACGATAACGGCGAGGATGAAGCCCATCATCCTCCCAAGCCCTTCATTGACATTGCCGTTGCCGACGATGAGATCGTACCAGTCGCTCTTGTGGTCCATTCAAAATCCCTCAAGGTTCGCCCTATTAGGTCGATCTCTTCTTCGCCAGTCAACGATTTAAAGATGGCCTAGAGAACTGGGATGCCGGCCGCGATCAAGCCTTGATCGCTTGGCCGGCGACGATAGCCGTGAACGGTTGGAACGGGACATGCCGAGGGCGGGGATTTTCATCCGCGCAGCTCATTTCAAGGCAAGCTCATGTGAACTTCCGGCGAACCGAAAGCTGAATCACATGTACTGGCTAAGTCTTGAAATCTTTGAGAAATCCACGTTTCTCAAAATGGAATGGTGCCCAGAAGAGGACTCGAACCTCCACACCCTTTCGGGTACCAGCACCTGAAGCTGGCGCGTCTACCAATTCCGCCATCTGGGCGACGGACACGCATGTAAGGGGGTGGCCGTCCGGTGTCAACAGGGTTTTTGAAGTTTTAGTGTCAATCGCGAAAAAAGCGGTTTAAGCCCGGGTTACACCCGGGCCGCAGCCCATGCGCTGATTAGGCCAAGTCCCTGTTCCAGCAAGGCCTTTGCCTCGCTTTCACTCGATGCCTCCACATAGCAGCGCATTTCCGGCGCATTGCCGGAGGGGCGGAAATGGATGATTCGGTTATCCACAAGCGTGACCCTGAGCCCGTCGATGTCGCTCTTGGAGGCGACGGTCGCGATCGGTTTCAGGAAATCCGCAAGATTGGCATCGGAGGCACGCAGATAGGCCATCAGCGCCGCGCTGGTGTCCACCGGAAAGTTCTCCAGCCGGTCGGCGGCGGCAAAGGGCAGGCGGTAGCCGCCGGCAACGGCGGAAAGCGGCTTGCCCACCTTTGCGGCGGCATAAAGCGTCGCCAGGATCGGCAGGAAGCTGTCGCGCGTCGGCAGCGGATCGAAGGGTTTGCCCTCGACGGTGAAGCGGCTGGCCGTCAGCGTGCCGCCATTGGCCTCGAAGCCCATGATATTGGCCTTATCCGCGGCAACGGCCTCGTCCATGCCGGCGATCACATAGGGCGAGCCGACACGGGTGCGGGTGACGGCATAGGAGCCGGCCGATTCGATGCCGGAATTGGAGGTGACCGGGGTGACCACCACTTCGGCACCGAGGAAGTTGGCGGCGATGAGGCCGAGCAGATCGCCGCGCAGCGGCTCGCCGGTTTCATCCGCCACCAGCGGCCGGTCGCCATCGCCGTCGGCAGAAACGATGGCATCCAATCCATGTTCCGGTGCCCAGCCTTTCATGAGGCGGATCGTCTCGGCCGAGACCGCTTCGGTATCCACCGGAATGAAGCTTTCGGAGCGGCCGAGCGGCACGACGCGCGCACCGTAATGGGCAAGAACCTCACCAAAGAGATCGCGCGCGACCGTGCTGTGCTGATAGACGCCGACGGTGAGGCCGGCAAGGCTGCCTGATGGCAGCAGCCCCTTGTTGCGTTCCAGGAACAGCGCCTCTGTCTCCACCGTGCGATTTTCTGCGGTGGCTGGCGCTTCGTCGAGCACGGAATCGCCGATCGCCAGGGCTTCCTCGCTGATCGCCACCTCGTCACGCTTGTCGATCTCGCCGTCCGGCCGGTAGAATTTGATGCCGTTGCGGTCGGCGGGGATATGCGAGCCGGTGATCATCAGCGAGGCCGCTTTCAGCTGAAGCCCGTAAAGCGCGAGCGCCGGCGTCGGCAAGGTGCCGCAGTCGATCGGTGTCAGGCCTGCACGCTTCAAGGCACCGATGCAGGTGGCGGAGATGACCGGGCTCGATGCGCGAAAATCGCGGCCGACGAGGACGGGATCGCCTGATTTGGCCCGGCCGCTCTTCAGCAGATAGCGGGCAAAGGCCGTGGCATAGAGAGCGGATGCCCGTCCGATGAGGTCTGCGGATAGGCCGCGAAGGCCGCTGGTGCCGAATTTCAAGCTGCTCACAGGCAATCTCCCTTGCAATGATCGGGCTGTTATGGAGCAAGCTGCGCCGACGATCAACTGATCGCGAGCAGTTGCCGGCGAGGGCCGGTAGCACTGGTTTTGCCTTGTCTGCGACCCCAGATAGGTAACAGCTGCTGCGAAAAGGATGTGGTTCCGCCGCAGAGTGGATAGGAGTTTATCATGACTGTTTTCGGCAGGATCGTGCCCGGATGTGTTCTCGCACTCGCCTTGCTGGCGCAGGCGGATTTTGCGGCTGCCGCTTCGAATTCCCCGAAGATCGTCATTCCGCCGCGCAGCACGAATTCCGTCATCTGCGATTCCCGTGGCTGCTTCGGCTTCGGGGAGCGGCAGTTTTACACCCGCCCCGGCCAGCCACTTCCGATTACGCCGCCCTATACGGGAGGCGTGAACCGCTACGACGCTCCGCGAATTCAAATTCCGCCGCGTGAAACCTATACGCCGCCGAGGACGGTCTATCCTTCGCCGGCCCAGCAGCGCACGCGGCATCAAACATGGTGCGCTGAGCGCTACCGGACGTATAATCCCGGCACCGACCTCTATTCCACGATCAATCGCGGCTTCCAGCCGTGCCGCGCGCCCTTCGACTGACGGTTCACAGGCGCAAGCGTCGTTTTAGCTTTCCAGTGATGCGCGATCGGTATGGCCGAGATCGCGTTCCGGGTCGATGACATCGCGCACCCGCCGCTTCAGCTCCTTCGGCCCGGGGAAGCCCCCGTCGCGCTTGCGCTCCCAGAGGAGCTCGCCATCGATGCGGATTTCGAAGACGCCGCCGGTGCCCGGTATCAGCGCCACTTCGCCGAGACTGTCGGTAAAGGTCTGCAAGAGCTCCTGCGCCATCCATCCGGAGCGCAATAGCCAGTTGCATTGGGTGCAATAGAGAATGGTGATCCTGGGCTTGTCGCTCATCACAGAGTCCTCGTTGTTTGCTGACATTTATGCTCAACTTTAGCTGGCTGCAAGCTATACCCTTGCCTCTCCCGTCGCCTCATGCTCATCTCTCCCGGTAACATGTTCGGGATCATCGCAATGCGCGTCGCCATTATCGAGAATATGAAGAATACCCCGCTCGGCGCTCTCGGCATCGCGCTCGAAGAGGCGAAGGCTGAGATCGAATGGTTCCGGCCATGGAACGGCGAAGCGCTGCCCAGGGATACGGTGTCCCATGATGCGATTGCCGTGCTCGGCGGCGAGCAGAGCGCCCGCGACGATCACACCCATCCTTATCTGCCCGAACTGGCGCAGCTCATGCGTCGCTTCGAAAGCGAGGACAAGGCCGTGCTTGGTATTTGCCTCGGCAGCCAGATTCTCGCGCGCGCCTATGAGGCGGAAAATCTTCTCGGCACTGCCCATGAATTCGGCTGGAAGACAGTGGGCGTTACCAACGAAGGCAAGGCGGATCCCCTGCTCGCCGGTGTCGGCGACGACTTCACCATCTTTGAATGGCATTCCGACACCTTTACCTTACCGGCCGGCGCCACGCGCCTCGCGACCAACGGCGTGACACGGAACCAGGCCTTCCGCATCGGCCGCGCGACCTATGGCACGCAGTTCCACTTCGAAGCCAACGCCGCCGTGGTCGACCGCTGGCGCGACGAATTCAAGGCGGTTATCGAGCGCAAGGAGCCCGGCTGGCTGGAGAATTATCCGGAGCTTGTCGCCAAGCACGCTGCCGCGGCCGAGACGGCCGGTCTTGCCATCGCGCGGGCCTGGGTGCGCACGATAGAAGCACAAATGGAGTTTCAGCAGGTCGCGGAAGCCTAAGGATTTCGGCGGCATACATCAGAGCCGGATGATTTTAGGTCTGTTCGACCTAAAATCTGAATCCGCTCTAGAATCAAAGAAGTAGAGCGTGATGTCGTCCGAAAACCGCCTACACTTTTCGGCATCACGCTCTAATTACGCGCTGCCGGCAGATGGGTCGTGATGCGCCGTGCAAGCAGATTTTGAAATGGGAGGAGATGACATCATGAGCACGCTGGAACTTCCTTGCGACGGCAGCTGCCGTTGTGGGCAGGTGCGGTTGAAGATCAATGCCAAGCCCTTGCTGACCATGGCCTGCCATTGCACAGGCTGCCAGCGCATGACCGCCGGCCCCTATTCGCTGAGCGCCGCCATTCCCACGGAGGGTTTCGAGGTGACGGAAGGCGAGCCTGTCATCGGCGGCCTGCACGGCGATGTCATCCATCACTATTTCTGCCCGCATTGCATGAGCTGGCTGTTCACGAAGCTGGACGGCGTCGACTGGTTCGTCAATGTCCGCGCCACCATGCTTAACGACGTCAGCTGGTTTACGCCCTTCATGGAGACCTGGACGAGCGAAAAGCTGCCCTGGGTGACGACGCCGGCCAAGCACAGCTATGCAGCACTCCCGGCGATGGAGGAGTATGAGGGACTGATCGGGGAATATATGGGGCAGGGGTGATCAGCCGCCCCTGGTTCGTGTCAGAATTGTCTGTATTTCGCCAAAGGGAGGCCGTGTTTTTCGACGTAGGCGTTTGCTTCCGCAATCGCTTGCTCGTTTTCTTCAAGCCACAAACGTTCGCGTTCGACTCTGCTGTCGCGAGTCGTTTCATCTTTCGCAGAGCATGAGGGGTCGGGTTTCTTATCCCTCACTCGTCCCCCATCTTCAGCGCGGCGATAAACGCTTCCTGCGGGATTTCGACCTTGCCGAACTGCCGCATGCGCTTCTTGCCTTCTTTCTGCTTGTCGAGCAGCTTGCGCTTGCGGGTAGCGTCGCCGCCGTAGCACTTGGCCGTCACGTCCTTGCGCAGCGCCTTCACCGTCTCGCGCGCGATGATGCGCCCGCCGATGGCGGCCTGGATCGGGATCTGGAACATGTGCTGCGGGATCAGGTCCTTCAGCTTCTCGCACATGACGCGGCCGCGTTTTTCGGCGGCGGAGCGGTGCACGAGCATGGACAGCGCATCCACCGGCTCGGCATTGACGAGGATCGACATCTTGACGAGATCGCTCTCGCGATAGTCGGTCAGGCTGTAGTCGAAGGAGGCATAGCCCTTGGAGATCGACTTCAGGCGGTCGTAGAAGTCGAAGACGACTTCGTTGAGCGGCAGATCGTAGGTGATCATGGCGCGATTGCCGACATAGGTCAGCTCGGTCTGGACGCCGCGGCGGTCCTGGCAGAGCTTCAGGATCGAGCCGAGATAATCGTCCGGAGTCAGGATCGTCGCCTTGATCCACGGCTCGCGGAATTCGGAAATCTTGACGACGTCGGGCATGTCGGCCGGATTGTGCAGCTCGATTTCGGTGCCGTCGGTCATGGTCAGCTGATAGACGACGGAGGGAGCCGTCGCGATCAGGTCGAGATTGAATTCGCGCTCCAGGCGTTCCTGGATGATTTCCAGGTGCAGCAGGCCGAGGAAGCCGCAGCGGAAGCCGAAGCCGAGAGCGGCGGACGATTCCATTTCGAAGGAGAAGCTGGCGTCATTGAGGCGCAGCTTGCCCATGGCCGAGCGCAGGTCTTCGAAATCGGCGGCATCGACCGGGAAGAGGCCGCAGAACACGACGGGCTGAGCCGGCTTGAAGCCCGGCAGCGCCTGGGCGGTCGGGCGCTTGTCCTCGGTGATGGTATCGCCGACGCGGGTATCGGCCACTTCCTTGATCGAGGCGGTGATGAAGCCGATCTCGCCGGGGCCGAGGCTGTCGACGGCGACCATCTTCGGCGTGAGAACGCCGACACGCTCGATCTGGTACTTCGCGTCCGTGCCCATCATGCGGATGGTCTGGCCCTTGGTCAGCGTGCCGTCGATGATGCGCACGAGAACCATGACGCCGAGATAGGTGTCGTACCAGCTGTCGACCAGCAGCGCCTTCAGCGGTGCCTTTTCGCCGCCCGCGCTCTTCGGCGCCGGCAGCCTGTTGACGATGGCTTCCAGCACGTCGGGAATACCGAGGCCGGTCTTGGCCGAGATCAGCACGGCGTCGGAGGCGTCGATGCCGATCACTTCCTCGATCTGATCCTTGATGCGGTCGGGTTCGGCCGCCGGCAGATCGATCTTGTTGAGGACGGTGACGAGCTCGTGATTATTGTCGATCGCCTGATAGACGTTGGCAAGCGTCTGGGCTTCCACGCCCTGCGACGCGTCGACGACAAGCAGTGATCCCTCGCAGGCCGACAGCGAGCGCGAGACTTCATAGGCGAAGTCGACGTGTCCGGGCGTGTCGATCAGGTTGAGGATATAGGTCTCGCCATTGTTGGCCTTGTAGTGCAGGCGCACCGTCTGGGCCTTGATGGTGATGCCGCGTTCGCGCTCGATCTCCATATTGTCCAACACCTGCTCCGACATCTCGCGTTCGGCAAGGCCGCCCGTCGTCTGGATCAGGCGGTCGGCCAGCGTCGATTTGCCGTGGTCGATATGGGCCACGATCGAGAAGTTGCGGATATGCGAAAGCGGAGTGGTGGAATTGGTGCTCATGCGCGCCATATAGCAGCGCCGCCCCGCGCCGCAAAGCGGAAAAGCAAGGCTTTGGCGGCTATCTTCACGTTATGTTAGCCTTTTCCGGCCGGCCATCGATGAACGTCAACGCATACTTGATTCCATCATGTAATCGTGTATTTCTCATATAGTAGAATATCGGGATGCGAGGCACATAATGGCGGATGACGATCTGGAACTGGCGATCGGCGCGCGCATCAAGGAGTTGCGGATCGCCCGCGGCTTGACGCTGGATGAGCTCGCTAACGCCTCGGCCGTCAGCCGCGCGATGATCTCGCGCATCGAGCGCGCGGAGGCGAGCCCGACGGCCTCATTGCTGTCGCGGCTTTGCGCGGCGCTCGGCCTTTCGCTTTCCGCCTTTTTCGCCGAGGAGGACGAGGAGGTGTCGCCACTTGCCCGCCGCGATCAGCAGGCGATCTGGCGCGATCCGGGATCCGGCTATGTCAGACGCGCGGTGTCGCCACCGGCAACTGAATCGAAAATCGACGTCGTCGAAGTCATCTTCCCGGCTGGTGCGCGCGTCATCTTCCCGCCGAACACCGCAAGCCTCGGCATGACGCAGCATGTCTGGCTGTTCGAAGGCGAGATGGAGGTGACGCACCGCGATGTCACCCATCGTCTGATGCCTGGCGATTGTCTTTTCATGGGCGTCGGTGATGGCCACGCTTTCCATAATCCCGGCGAGGGTTCGGCGCGCTACAGCGTCATCCTCGATCGCGGCCGTTCGTAGCTATCCAAGGACCTTTTCATGCCCGACATTCTTCTTCTCTCCGCCACCGATGCTCGTGCCGCCCTGCCGGATCTTTGCGATGTGCTTGCCGATTGCGTCAATGGCGGCGCTTCCGTCGGTTTCATGCAGCCTTATGGGCCTGCCGATGCGGTGCCTTACTGGCAGAGTGTTGCTGAAAGCGTCGAAAGCGGCGCGACGCTGCTTCTGGTCGCTGTCATCGAGGGTAAGGTGGTCGGGACAGTGCAGGTGGGCGCAGCGCAGATGCCGAACCAGCCGCATCGCGGCGATCTGAAAAAGCTGCTGGTGCACAGGTCCGCCCGGGGGACGGGCCTTGCCCGTCTCCTGATGGAGGCGGCGGAGCGCGAAGCGATCAGCGTCGGCAAGACCTTGCTCGTACTCGATACCGCGACCGGCAGTGATGCGGAGGCGATCTATCCGCGTCTCGGCTGGCAACGCGTCGGCGTCGTGCCGGATTATGCCATGTGGCCGGAGGGCGGGTTTTGCGACACGACCTTCTTCTACAAGCGCATCGCCGCCTGAAGGGGACCGCTCAGGCAGAGAAGGCCGCAATGGCCTGCCTTAATGTCGAGCCCGATGTCCATTGCATCGCTTTCCAGCCGACTTGCCGCGCGGCCTCGATATTGACCTCCACGTCGTCGATGAAGCCGATTTCGCCGGCAGCAAGCCCCACTCGCTCCGTCGCCAGCCGGAAGAATTCGGCGGCGGGCTTCTGATGGCCGAAGGCGGCCGAATAGAAAATGCCGTCGAAGCGCGAGGAGAGCCCGAGTGTCTCCATCAGATAGGCGGCGCGCATATGCTCCTGGTTGGTCGCAAGGAACATCTTCGTTCCGCCGGCACGCAGTGTGGCGAGATCTTCGAGTAGGCCGTGATCAAGGCGAGAATCGTTTTCGAACCAATAATCGATCAGGGTTCGGGCGCTGAGATGGGGCGCGATTTCGCTGAGAACCTCCGCTAGCCTCGGTTCGAGCGCATCGCGGCCAATGACGATGTCAGGCCAATAGGTTTTGAAGAACGCCTCCTGAAGTACATCTAGCGGCAGGCCGAGATCGCGTTCCAGATGAGTGAAAAGCGGCAGCCCGTCGCTCGGCCGGCCGTGCACCAGGACGCCGTCGACATCGACCATCAGGAGTTTCATGCTGTGCCCTCGGTTCATCGGATGCAGGAAGGTGCGGTCGTTTGCAGCGACGTTCAAGACCGCATCCCGCCCTTTTTTCTCCGGCGCGATGCATGTAAGCCTTCGTGTCATCAGGATAACCAAGCCGATAACGGAGGAGGCGACGATGCGGGTCATTTACTCTGAGGATCATAAGCTCAGGGATGCCAAGACCGAGCTGCATGACGGCCAGCTCGTCACGCCCTTCGAAGCGCCTTTCCGCGCAGAGTGGATCCTTGCCGCCGTCAGGGAGGCCGGCTTTGCCGATGTCGTCGCTCCCGAAATCCATGGGCTGGAGACGGCGCGCAAGGTCCACGATCCGGCCTATCTCGATTTCCTCGGCATGGTCTGGGAACGCTGGGTCGCCGCCGGGTACAAGGGCGAGGCCATCGCCAATTCCTTTCCCGTCCGGCGCACCAGCCAGCGCGTGCCTGACAATATCGTCGGCATGATCGGCCATTATGCCAACGCCGCCGATACCTCGATCACCAAGGGGTCCTATGAGGCGGCGCTCGCCTCCATGCGCTGTGCTCTGACGGGGGCCGACTGGCTCCACGCCGGTAATCGTTTCGCTTTCGCGCTTTGCCGTCCGCCCGGCCATCACGCAGGCTTCGATCTCTTCGGCGGCTATTGCTTCATCAACAATGCCGGCGTTGCCGCACAGCGCCTGCGCGATCATGGCGCGGCGAGGGTTGCCGTGCTCGATGTCGATTTCCATCACGGCAACGGCACACAGGACATATTCTACAGGCGGGGCGATGTCTTCACCGCCTCGCTGCATGGCGATCCCATCCATGCCTTTCCCTATTTCCTCGGCCATGCCGACGAAGAGGGTGAGGGCGATGGACTTGGGACCAACCGCAATTACCCCATGCCGCGCGGCACGCCTTGGGAGATCTGGTCGGCAGCGCTCGACGATGCGCTTTCCCGCATCAAGGCGTTCGGTGCGGAGGCGATCGTGCTCTCGCTCGGCGTCGACACGTTCGAGCGCGACCCGATCTCCTTCTTCAAACTGACCTCGCAGGATTTCATTCGCATGGGCGAGCGCGTCGCCGCCGCGGGACTGCCTGTTCTCGTCTGCATGGAGGGCGGTTACGGCGTGCCCGAGATCGGCCTCAACGTCGCCAATGTGCTGAAAGGCCTCGAAGCCTGAGACGGTCTTGCATCAAAACGCCTGATCGCAGCATGAAAAGTTTGAATTTGCCAGCAAACGGCCGGGCTTCTACAAACGCCGCCTGATTGGGGGAGGTCATGGACCAGAAGCTTGTCGAAAGCGGATCGGATGGCGGCGCGGCGCTGATGCCGCATCCGGATGTTGCGCCATCAACCGGCAGCATTGCCGCCGGCGTGCTGATGTGCGTCATGTCGATGGCGTCAATCCAGTTCGGCTCGGCCCTGTCCTCCCCGATCATCAATGCCTATGGGCCGGTCGGCGCGACATGGCTGCGGCTCGTCTTCGCGTCGGCCGCACTGGCGATCATCGTCCGTCCAAAGATCATGAGCTACAGCCGCTCGCAATGGCTCGGCGTACTGGCGCTCGGCACCGTCTCGGCGCTGATGACGACCTCCTTCTTTTCGGCGATTTCGCGCATTCCGTTGGGTCTTGCCGTCGCCATCGAATTTCTCGGGCCTTTGCTGGTCGCAACCCTCGGCTTCGGGTTCAGCCGTCAGCTTCTCTGGCCGGTCTTTGCCGCCATCGGCGTCCTGCTGTTGGCCTATGATGGCGAGGAGTGGGTCGGCAATCTCCCCGGCATCCTCTTTGCCATCGGCGCGGGGGCAGGGTGGGCCTGCTATATCCTGCTGACGAAGAAGGTCGGCAATGCCTTTCAGGGTCTCGAAGGACTTTCCATGTCGCTGCTGGTTGCAGCGGTCGTCTCCACGCCCTTCGGCTATGCCTCCGCTGTTCCCAACCTGACGGCTTTCGGTCTCCTCGAAATAGCCGGACTGGCGCTGCTCGTTCCGCTCCTTCCTTATGTGCTGGAAATGGTGGCGCTCCGGCGCATGCCGACCTCATCCTTCGGCATTCTCATGAGTCTCGAACCCGCCATCGGCGCCTTCGCCGGCTTTATCATCCTGTCGCAACCGATGACGCCATCGCAGATGTTCGGGACGGCGCTTGTGGTGTCTGCCAGCATCGGGGCGACGGTGTTCGCTACGAAGGGTTGATTGGCGGCTGGAGGGGTGTCGTCTAGCACCCTGTTTTGAGTTTGCTGGGCATGCGTGCACCCCATGAGCGCAAAACCGAGATGATCGCCCATCAACCCTGCCGAGCCTGACCATTCGCTGCGCACTTCGGATCGATCATATCCTCTGCCGACCCGCGGGCTTTGTTTTCTCCCATGATTCTCGCCAGAATATAGAAGCCATGCTCGCCGTCCGGCAATGTCGAGCCGAAGACGCCGACCACGACGTTTTCCATATTGGAGCGGGCTCCATCCACGCCGTCCGCGACAAGTTTCAGCGGGTTCAAGTTCGAAAGGTCGTCGGTCGCCTGGAATGTCGCCCACCAGCCGGCCTTGGTCTTCAAGCTGGTAAACCCGACGCTGCCGATCTCTGTGGCATGGGCCTTCAACAGAGCGCGAAAGCGGGGCGTCTCGCATCCCATGTGAATATGCAGCCGGTCCTGAGTGCGCCAATTGGCGGCATTTATCGCCAGTGCGAAATTCCGCGGCGAATCCTTCCAGGCGGGCAATCCAAGTCCGTCGGCTCGCTCTTTCCACGCCGCATCGAAATAATTCGGGGCGCCCGCCGCAAGAAGGCGGGGGTCCTCGATCCCTGGCACATCGGCGAGCGGCGCAAGAATGGTTCGCTCCTTGTCGGCCGGCTCGCGAAGAACGGCGTAGGAAGATAGCGGACCTTCCGCACGGACGACTTTGAGGCACGGATAGGGCGACCCCGTCAGGGCAGAGTTGACCTCGCAGGCTCTAACGACCAGCCCCAAAGCAGAGCGGCTGGCGAATGAGCTCATGACGACGACGGCGATAACGAGGGAAACAGAGAGAACGACGAGCCGGTGCTTCATGTGCGATGTCGATTTCCTACTGGGGAGCAAATCATTCCCGAAACCTGCCTTTCATGACACCTTACCCTATCGCGCACATTGATATTTCCAGAAGTGCCGGCTGGCAAAACAGAAAATGTTGAACTTGTAATCGCGAATGGACCGCCTGCGGCGCAGCTTGCCGTGACGATGGCACAGAGGTCGGCAGCATCGGGCCGCGCGAGGTGCTCTAAACGGTCTTCCTCGCGGGATCATCCAGTGCCGGATTGTAGAAGAGCGAGAGCGTCAAGCTCTTGGCGATGCGTTCGGCGGTTGCCATGAACCAGTCCTTTGCTTCCGCCGACGGTGCGATATCGGCAAGCGTCTGCGAGAAAAGCGCCAGCCATTCCGGAAAAAGCTCAGCCGCCATGCCTTCGACGCCGAGATGCGCCTGAACCGGCTTGCCGCCATAGGCACCGTTCTTGAAGGCGACCGACGACCAGAAGCGCTTCATCTTTTCCATATGGTCCGGCCAGCGCCCGGCGAGACGTCCATCGAATACCGGCCCTAACCGGGAATGCGCCTGAACGCGCCCATAGAATGTATCGACCAGCCTGTCGATGAAGGCGGCATCGATGCCCATGCGAGCCATCTCCACCTCGGCCTTTTCGCGGATGCCGGCAAGATGCGCGGCGCGAGCCTGTAGTTCCTGTTCCATCATCGTCTCTAGGTGCGCCGACGGAATATCGCGGCGACCAGCTTTCGCTCCCCTATGTATGCAATTCGCTGTCATAACCAAGCCGTCATGCAAGCGTTGCGGCATTCTGTCAAAATCATCTCACGATTTGCCACCGATTTTTGCCGCAGGCCGCGAATTCTCCGACACGATTTACGCCTCTCATGGCGCCTCCGCGCTTGACCCGCGCCGTCACCCAATTTAGATTTAGAATAATTCTAAATTTATGGGGTTGCTCCGATGCTGTTAGGCTTATTCCGCCCGTCGAAACGTTCCTTCACCTCTCTGTCCGAGCAGGAGATCCTCGCCATCGCCATCGCCGCCGAAGAGGATGATTCGCGCATCTATCTCGCCTATGCCGATATTCTGCGTCCCAATTTTCCCGAGTCGGCCAAGGTCTTCGAGGATATGGCCGAGGTCGAGGATACCCATCGCAAGACATTGATCGACATGCATCGCCAGCGTTTCGGCGAGCGTATCCCGCTCATCCGGCGCGAGCATGTTCGAGGATTTTACGAGCGCAAGCCGGATTGGCTGCGCAAGAACCTCTCGCTCGATGCCATGCGCGATGAAGCCGAGGCGATGGAGCAGCAGGCCTATCATTTCTATGTCGAAGCCGCCAAGCAGGTTTCCGATGCCTCGACGCGGCAGCTTCTCGGCGACCTGGCGCTGGCCGAGCAGGGCCATGAAGACGTTGCCCGCATGCTTGGAGACAAGCATACGCCGGAGACGGTCAAACAAGAGGAAGACGCGCAGGCGCGCCGCCAGTTCGTGCTGACCTATGTGCAGCCGGGCCTTGCCGGCCTCATGGATGGCTCCGTTTCGACCTTGGCGCCGATCTTTGCCGCCGCCTTCGCCACGCAGCAGACATGGCAGACCTTTCTCGTCGGTCTTTCGGCGTCCGTCGGTGCCGGCATCTCCATGGGTTTCACCGAGGCGGCGCATGACGACGGCAAGATCTCCGGCCGCGGCTCGCCGATCAAGCGTGGCCTTGCCTGCGGCATCATGACCGCGCTTGGCGGTCTCGGCCATGCGCTTCCCTATCTCATCCCGCATTTCTGGACCGCGACGATCACGGCTGCCGTCGTCGTCTTCTTCGAGCTTTGGGCCATCGCCTTCATCCAGAACAGATATATGGAGACGCCGTTCCTGCGCGCGGCCTTCCAGGTCGTGCTTGGCGGCTCGCTCGTGCTCGGCGCCGGCATTCTGATCGGAAATGGGTGAGGCATGGGCGATGTTTTGTCTCCCGGGTAGGGAGAAGATAGTCCATCATCACGAAATGTTAAAATCCGGAACGCCTTCCGCCGCCGCCGGTTAGCAACACGAGGCCGCTCTTGGCCTCGTCTGCAAACCAAAGGAGATGATCCAATGGCAAACCAAGGTGGAACCCACGAGCAGCATGTGAAGGCTGGCCAGCAGAGCCACAAGCGCATGGACAACGACAACACCAGGAATGCTTCGTCCACCAGCTCCCGCGAGCAGCACTCTGGCGGCTCCCGGGGCGGCACCCACGAGCAACACGTCAAAGCGGGCCAGCAGAGCCATAAGAACAATTGACGTTCGTGGTGACGACCAATTCGTCCTTATCGCAGAGTAAGGAGCGTTCTTGCCACATGATGAAAAGCGAAAGGCCGGTCCGATGGGCCGGCCTTCCTGCATGACGAAAATTGCTTTTGCGCTTATTTGACGGCGCCGACCAGAACGTCGTTGCCATTCTCGATGGTAACCCAGCGCCCGGCATTGAAGCTCGCTTGACGCTTCAGGTAGGAATAGGGGGTCTTGTTCCAGACCTTGATCTGGTCCTCAAGGTTGTCGAGGATATAATCGCCCTGCTTGGTACGCAACGTCAGCACCGCATGGCCCTCGCCATCCGGCTTGCGCACCACTGTCATCAGCAGGTTCGAGGCGGAAATGCCGCTCTGGATCAGGAGCTTGCGCTTCAGCAAGGCAAAATCCTCGCAATCGCCGGCGGTCTTCGGATATTCCCAATATTCTTCCTGGCCGTAGACTTCCATGTCCGTTGCCGGCTGGACGGTCTTGTTGACGCGGAGGTTGATCTGGGTGACCAGAGCCCAGGCGGCGGCGTTCATGTCGGCGGGGCCGGCATTGCGGGTCGGGCCGCATTCGTCGGTATGCCTCTGGCAGAAATCGTAGTGCCCGATCGGCTGGGAGGTCACGTTGCCAACCGTCATCGAAACGCTCTGCTGAGGCGCCGGCACCGCCGACGACGACATCGCAACTATAGCAGCGAAGGCAATCAATACGCCCTTAATACGCACGCCCACTGTCCTTGTATCGTCCCTGCATTTGTTAACAAATTGTTAATGTAGGGGGGCGTGGGAAGTCAATCGTTACTTAAGTGTTAACGGCGGAACCGGCTCACATGGTTAATTTCGGCACAATCCAGAGGATAGTTGCCACAATTCCATGCCTCTTATGATTTTGGGCGCGTGCGCGGAAATAGCCCCGGCAGCGAGGCGCGCCTGCGGCAATTCGCTCGTATCTACTTGTTATTATGGCGTATTATGCAGAGCCAATGCCTCGGCGACATCAAGCATGCGCTCCAGATCCTGGGGACGCGACAGGCGATGGTCGCCATCGCGCACAAGCGTTAACACCACATCGTCTGCCGGCAGGTGCTCGACGAGCTTTAACGAATGCGCGAAGGGAACGTCGGCATCCTGCATGCCCTGCAATATGTGCACCGGGCAGCCGGTCTCGACGATGCCGGTCAGCACGCGATTGGCGCGGCCGTCCTCGATAAGGGCGCGGGTGAAGATGTTCGGCTCGGGGCTGTATTCCGAAGGCTCCTCGAAATAGCCGCGTTCCTCCAGCGATTGCCGTTCGACATCGGAAAGATTGGGTTCGATGAGATCGACGGTAAAGTCGGGGGCGGGCGCGATCAGCACAAGGCCCGCAACGGGAACCGCCTTTTTCCGTTTGCGCAATTCCTGGATGACCCGGAGCGCGATCCAGCCGCCCATCGACGAACCGACAAGAACGATCTTCTTCGGCTTGGTATGGTCGATGACGGCAAGCGCCTCTTCCAGCCAGCGCGAAATCGTGCCGTTGGTGAACTTGCCGCCGGATTGGCCATGGCCGGAATAGTCGAAGCGGATGCAGCCGAGCCCGAGCCGCGCCGCCAGCGCATCCAGCTCCACCGCCTTGGCGCCGCTCATGTCGGATCGATAGCCGGACAGCCAGACGAAGCTGACGTTCCTGGCGCCCTTGCCGGCACCGCGTTGGACGACGGCGATCTGGCGCTCGTTCTCGCCCGTGCCGACGGGAAGGAAGGTCGGTTGAATGGCTGTGGCTGTCTCGGACATGAAAAGCTCCCGGATTTTCTGCCCTATAGAACAGATTCGCGTTTGCGTGACCCGAAAAATCCTCGATCTTTGCGCAAGGGTTTCTATATTATCCGGGAGCGATACTGTGTCCTTGGCGCATCTTGGGCCGCGCGACATTCTATTGACATGCAGGAGGTGCTTTTTTCCTGCTGTCATGCTATTGACTTCAACACAGCTTTTACGACATTTCCGTCAGTTGCGCCGACGGGGAGCGAGAGGCTGCAGCTATCCGAAACAATTCGTGGAGAATACGACCATTCGCAGACCCTTTAAAACCGATGCGCCCGTAAAGGACGGGCCACGTTCCAACAGGGAAATCCGCATTCCCAAAGTTCAGCTCATTGCAGCTGACGGCGCGAATATGGGTATCGTCGCGACGGACCAGGCATTGAGAATGGCAGAGGAGGCCGGTCTCGATCTGGTAGAGATTTCCCCCAATGCTGAACCGCCTGTGTGCAAGATCCTCGACCTGGGCAAGCTGAAATACGCGAACCAGAAGAAGGCTGCCGAGGCGCGCAAGAAGCAGAAGATCGTCGAAGTCAAAGAAATCAAGATGCGCCCGAACATCGACACCCATGATTATGAGGTGAAGATGAAGGCGATCGGCCGTTTCTTCGAAGAAGGCGACAAGGTGAAGGTGACCTTGAAGTTCCGTGGCCGCGAAATGGCTCACCAGGAACTCGGCATGAAGCTTCTTCAGCAAGTCAAGGAAGACACGCTCGAGATTGCCAAGGTGGAAGCCGAGCCCAAGCTCGAAGGCCGCCAGATGATGATGGTGCTTGCGCCGAAGTGAGGCGCAGGTCGGAGTAAGAGGTCGGAGCCGTCCATTGGGCGGCTTTTTCCTTTTTCGGTCTGGTTGCGCATTGTCATCGATCTGAAAAGATTCACGCGCTCGGCCCGTTGCACTTCAAGGCAAGTGCGGTTATAAGCGCGCGTCCGAACTGACCGGCAGGGCATGCCGTGGCAGTTCAGAATGCTGGCGGAGCGGTTCGTCACCGTATCCGCAGTTCAACAACAAACGCTCCGGCACCTTGTTGCAGCCCGGCCTGTCCGGATCTGTGGGAAGGGCTTTTAAACAAAGCGCGCCAGGAAGCATCGAAGGAGTAGCAAAATGCCCAAGATGAAGACGAAGTCCTCTGCCAAGAAGCGGTTCAAGATCACCGCATCCGGCAAGGTCAAGGCAGCCGCTGCTGGCAAGCGCCACGGCATGATCAAGCGTAGCAACAAGTTCATTCGCGATGCCCGCGGCACCATGGTTCTCGCAGAACCGGATGGCCGTAAGGTTATCAAGAACTACTTGCCGAACGGTCTCTAAGACTATTCGTAACGCTATAGACTAAGGAGATCATGATATGGCACGCGTAAAAAGAGGCGTTACCGCCCACGCCAAGCACAAGAAGGTTCTGAAGGCAGCCAAGGGCTTCTACGGCCGCCGCAAGAACACCATCCGTACCGCCAAGGCCGCCGTCGACCGTTCCAAGCAGTACGCTTACCGCGACCGCAAGGTCAACAAGCGCAACTTCCGCGCCCTCTGGATCCAGCGCATCAACGCTGCCGTCCGTGAACATGGCCTGACCTACGGCCGCTTCATCGACGGCCTGACGAAGGCTGGCATCGAAGTCGACCGCAAGGTCCTCTCCGACATGGCGATCCATGAGCCGGAAGCCTTCGGTGCACTCGTAGTAGCCTCCAAGAAGGCTCTCGAATACCTTAAGGAAGCAGGCACGAAGAACGAGTTCGAGGCTACTGTCGGCTAAGGCCCGCCTTCGAGACATTTTTGTGTCAAATTTGTGAAACCCGCGCTTGTGTAACCAGCGCGGGTTTTGTATTTTTCAGAATACAATCGATTTGCAATGATCACCTTGGGGCTTCCCGGTATCGGGGCAGGTGAAGTTGTTGACCAGACAACGAAATTAAATTCCATACCCAATCTCAATGGCAAGGATATCGAGACCTTGCTGACCGTGCTGGTGAACGGATCGAGGCGGGTCGAACGCGTTTCTCTCTCGTCATGCGGAGCGTGGATCAAGCGATACGGCACGGAAAAGCCGTCGACTTGGCGCCATTTGCAGGCCATGTTTTCGCGCATCGTCCCGATCGCTTTCCTGCGTCCTTGCGCCTATTTGTCTCCACGGCAAATGGCGGAGCGGGAAAGGCGGCGCATCGTCCTGTTCAAGGAGCGAGGTATTGCCGTTCCGGACGTTCTTTATGCCTCGAATGGCGCGATCGTGCTTGCCGACGCAGGCATGACGGTGCAGCAGCGCCTATGGCAATTGAGGGATGGCGATCCCGCCGCCCATGATGATCTCATGGTCGTCTGCGCCGCGGAGCTTGGCCGGCTGCATGCCAAAGGCCTTTGCCACGGCCGGCCCTATCCGCGTGACATGTTCTTCGTCGGCGACCGGCTCGGCTTCATGGATTTCGAGGAAGACCCGCAGACTGTCATGCCGCTCGAGGTGGCGCAGGCCCGTGACGTCTGGCTGCTCTTTCTGCAGATCGCCACCGGCGCCCGCTTTGGCCTGCAAACGCAGAACAGGGCCTATGAAGCCTGGTTCGAGCACGCGCCGGCGGCCGCGCGTGTCGAGCTTCAGCGCATGATTCGCTTTCTTGGCGGTTTTTTGTTCCTTGCCCGGTTGATTGGCCGCGTGCACATGGGTAGTGATCTCCAGCGCTTCATCGTTGCCACAAGCTTTCTGATGCATGCGTTCACCAATTATTCCGTGGACTGAGTGCCCGATGGCCGTGGTCCGCAAGGCAGGACCAGATGACGGAACTTGTAACGCTTGAAACCCAACTCATGGCCGAAGTGGCGGCTGCGACCGACGAGCAGTCGATCGAGGCCGTCAGGGTCGCCGCGCTCGGCAAGAAGGGCTCGGTTTCGGAACTGTTGAAGACGCTGGGCTCGATGTCGCCGGAAGAACGGCAGACGCGAGGCGCTGCGATCAACGCGCTGAAGAATTCCGTCACCGACGCGATCAATGAACGCAAGGGCGCGCTACGCGACGCGGCGATCGAGGCGAAGCTGAAGGCCGAGACCGTCGATGTCAGCTTGCCGGTCCGCTCCTCGCCGGCCGAACGCGGCCGCATTCACCCGATCAGCCAGATCGTCGACGAAATCACCGCCATCTTCGGCGATATGGGCTTCTCGATCGCTGAAGGTCCCGATGTCGAGACCGATTACTATAATTTCACGGCGCTGAACTTCCCCGAGGGACATCCGGCCCGCGAAATGCACGACACCTTCTTCTTCCAGCCGGATGAAAAGGGTGAGCGCAAGGTGCTGCGCACGCACACCTCGCCGGTGCAGATCCGCACCATGGAAGCGCAAAAGCCGCCGATCCGCATCATCATCCCCGGCAAGACCTACCGCCAGGATTCGGACGCCACGCACTCGCCGATGTTCCATCAAGTCGAAGGCCTCGTCATCGACAAGACGGCAAATGTCGCCAATATCCGCTGGGTGTTGGAGGAATTCTGCAAGACTTTCTTCGAGGTCGACAATGTGACGATGCGCTTCCGCCCGTCCTTCTTCCCGTTCACGGAGCCCTCTTTCGAGGTCGATATCCAGTGCGACCGTTCCGGCCCGATCGTCAAGTTCGGCGAAGGCACCGACTGGATGGAAATCCTCGGCTGCGGCATGGTGCATCCGAATGTGCTGCGCCATGGCGGCCTCGATCCGGACGAATACCAGGGCTTTGCCTGGGGCATGGGCCTCGACCGCATCGCCATGCTGAAATACGGCATGCCCGACCTGCGCGACTTCTTCAACGCCGATGTCCGCTGGATGAACCACTATGGCTTCCGCCCGCTCGATATGCCGACTTTGTTCGGCGGTCTGAGCGCGTAAGGAAGGGATAAAGCACATGAAATTCACACTCTCCTGGCTGAAAGAGCATCTGGAAACCGACGCCACGCTCGACGAGATCTGCGCACGCCTGACACAGATCGGGCTGGAAGTAGAGGAGGTCGACGACAAGGCGGCGTTCAAGCCCTTCGTCATCGCCAAGGTTCTCTCGGCCGAAAAGCATCCGCAGGCCGATCGCCTGAAGGTGCTGATGGTCGATACAGGCAGCGGCGCGCCGGTTCAGGTCGTCTGCGGCGCGCCGAATGCGCGTGCCGGCCTCGTCGGCGCCTTCGCGGCTCCCGGCACCTATGTCCCTGGCATCGACGTGACGCTCGCCATTGGCAACATCCGCGGCGTCGAGAGCCGCGGCATGATGTGCTCGGAAAAGGAACTCGAAATTTCCGACAGCCATGACGGCATCATCGACTTGCCCGAAGATGCGCCCATCGGCACCAGCTTTGCCGCCTATGCCGGGCTTGACGATCCGATGATCGAGATCAACCTGACGCCGAACCGCCCGGATTGCACCGGCGTTTACGGCATTGCCCGCGATCTCGCCGCGTCCGGCCTCGGCACGCTGAAGCCGCGCAGCACGCCGCCCTTTGCCGTTGCTGGCGAAACGACGACCGAGCTCAAGATCGATCTGGACGATGCGCGCCTTTGCCCCGGCTTTGCGCTGCGCCTCGTGCGCGGCGTCAAGAACGGCCCGAGCCCGAAATGGATGCAGCAGCGGCTGCTCGCCATCGGCCTGCGCCCGATCAGCGCGCTGGTCGATATCACCAACTACATGACCTTCGATCAGGGCCGGCCGATGCACGTCTTCGACGCCGCCAAGGTCAAGGGCAATCTGGTCGTGCGCCGCGCCAGGGACGGCGAAACCGTGCTGGCGCTGGATGAGCGCGAATACAAGCTCAACCCCAGCAATGTCGTCATCTCCGATGACAACGGCGTCGAGTCGATCGGCGGCATCATGGGCGGTGAGCATTCCGGCTGTGACGCGAACACCACGGACGTGCTGATCGAGTCGGCCCTCTGGGATCCGATGAACATCGCCAAGAGCGGCCGCGGCCTCGGCATCATCACCGATGCGCGCTATCGTTTCGAGCGCGGCGTCGATCCGGAATATATGGTCCCCGGCCTTGAGCGCACCACGGAGCTGGTGCTTGCCTCCTGCGGCGGCACGGCTGCCAGGGCGCGCGTCGAAGGCTACAAGGGTTATGAGCCTAAGGTCGTCGATTTCCCGCTGTCGGAAGTCAAGCGCCTGACCGGCCTCGAAGTCTCGGCCGATGAGAGCAAATCCATCCTGGCGAAGCTCGGCTTCTCGGTCTCCGGTTCGGGCGAGCGCATTTCTGTCACCGTTCCCTCCTGGCGTCCGGATGTCGACGGCAAGGCCGATCTCGTCGAAGAAATCATGCGCATCCATGGCGTCGACAACATCAAGCCGCAGCCGCTCACAAGCCATGCCGCCGTCAACGGCAAGATCCTGACGACGCTGCAGATCCGCACGCGCACGGCCAAGCGCGCGCTTGCCTCCCGCGGCATGCTGGAAGCCGTCACCTGGTCCTTCATCTCCGAAGATCAGGCCAAGCTCTTCGGCGGCGGCTCCAATGCGCTGAAGCTCGCCAACCCGATCGCATCAGACATGTCCGACATGCGTCCTTCGCTGCTGCCGGGCCTGCTGTCGGCGGCGCAGCGCAATGCCGACAAGGGCTACGGCGACGTCGCGATCTTCGAAGTCTCCGGCACCTATGAGAACGACACGCCCGAGGGCCAGCGTCGTGTTGCCGGCGGCATCCGCCGCGGCACGGCAACGCTCGCCGGTGCCGGCCGTATGTGGTCGAACGCCGCCAAGGGTGGCGGTAAGCCGGTCGATGTCTTCGATGCCAAGGCCGACGCATTGGCGGTGATGGAAGCTTGCGGCCTGCCGATGGGCAATATCCAGATCGAGCAGGGTGGTCCCGCCTGGTATCATCCGGGCCGTTCCGGCACCATCAAGATGGGTCCGAAGGTCGTGCTCGGCTATTTCGGCGAATTCCATCCGAAGACGCTGGAAGCGCTCGACGTGTCAGGCGCTCTTGCCGGCTTCGAAGTCTATATCGATGCCATGCCCGAGCCGAAGAAGAAGGCGACCCGCACCAAGCCGGCGCTGGAGCTTTCTCCTTTCCAGGCCGTCAAGCGCGACTTCGCCTTCGTGGTCGATAAGTCGGTGGAAGCCGGCGCCATCATCCGCGCCGCCGTCGGCGCCGACCGCAAGCTGGTAACCGGCGTCAACGTCTTCGACATCTTCGAGGGCGCGTCGCTCGGCGAAGGCAAGAAGTCGATCGCCATCGAGGTGCAAATCCAACCGGCCGAGCGCACGCTGACCGATGAGGATTTCGAGGCGCTGACGCAGAAGATCGTTGCCAATGTGACGAAGTCGACGGGCGGGGTGCTGAGAGCGTAATCGGTCGCTGCCGAGTTCGCGGAGAGCTCGGCACCCCCCTCTGTCGCTATCGCGACATCTCCCCCACAAGCAGGGCAATCACATATGAAATGAGGTCGTTGCTGCGCATTCCTTCTCCCCTCTGGGAGAAGGTGCCGTCAGGCGGATGAGGGGGGCCAAGAGCGGGAAAGTCCATGCATTTAAAGCGGCCGGCCCCCTCATCCGACCCTTCGGGCCACCTTCTCCCCGAGGGGAGAAGGAACGGCGCCAGAGGGGGGTATCAAAGTCTCGACATACGCGGTGTAGCATCATCTACCGATGCAGATGATAAACCTTGTTCACCACACTCCAGCGCCCATCGATCTTCACCAGTGACAGATAGTCCGAAAACCGCATCCCGGCGAATTCGTCGACGACCTTGACGCTTGCGGCATCGCCTTCGATGTCGATCAGCTCGATCTCCATCAGCGGTATCGTGCCGGGCGGGGCGCTGCCTTGCTCGACGATGGCGGCAATGAATTCATCCCGCGTCATCCATTCCACCGCGCCCTGATAATTGCCGATGATATCGGCCCGCGGATGGAACGCCTTGCGCAGCGCCGGCTCGTTCGCGAATGCCATGCCATCGACATAGAGATGAACAACCGCACGGATTGCCTGCTCTTCCGACATCTCGTCATTCCTCGTTTGAGTATCCGATAAACTATCACAGGTGGGTCTGGCTCGCAAAACTCGCGGCTGAAGTCGACCTATTCCACGAAAACCCGCACGCTCGCCGCGCGTCCCGCCGCATCGATGACGGTCAACGTCGAATATCCCGCACCGTCGGGCGTCCACTGGTTGGTACGGCGGCGCGACATGTCGGGCAGCGGCTTGCCGTTGGCGAGCCAGCGGAACGGCGCCCGTCCGCCCTGCAGCTTCAGCGCCAGCGGCGCGATCTGGTCATTGCCGCTGCTTGCGCCGAGATCGACGCGGGCCCCTTCCGGCGGATAGACGATCTGCGGCGCCGGCTCGCGGCTGGAGGCGGCCAGCAGCCCGGCGGCGGTGACGGAAAAGCGCCGCTGGCTGATCGGCAGCTCGGTCGGCGCGATGCGCACGGCGCCCATGGGAGCCGAAGGGAAGGGGGTTATGGCAACGCCCGATTTGGCGAAAGCCTCGAACAGGATGGGAGCGGCCGAAACATAACCCGCCAGCCCCGGCACGGCGCCATTGTCCGGCCGCCCGACCCAGACGCCGAGCACATGCGCGCCGTCATAGCCGATCGACCACGCATCGCGGTTGCCGTAGCTGGTACCGGTCTTGTAGGCGATGCCGAGCTGCTTGCTGCCGCGCGGCGCGATGATATCGGAGAGAATATCGGTGATGTTCCATACCGCGATCGGCTCCATCAACGGTTCGCCGTCGATCGGTCCCGGCTGATCTTGTATGCCATCGCCGATCCGCATCGCCTTGCCGCGATTGGCGAGCCCGGCATAGAGCTGCACGAGGTCCTTCAGCGTCACGCCGACGCCGCCAAGGCCGATGGCTAGACCAGGCGCTTCGTTCGGCGGCAGCTTCGGCTTCACCTCGGCGCTGCGGAAGCGCACCAGCAGCCGCGTCGGGCCGACGGCATCGAGCAGGCGCACGGCCGGCACGTTGAGCGAAAGCTGCAGCGCCTGGCGGACGCTGACGTCGCCTTGATAGGTCATGTCGAAATTGCGCGGGCGGTAGCCGTAGAAATCGGCGGGGCGGTCCTCGATGATTGTTTCCTGCGCCACATAGCCCTGCTCGAAAGCGAGGCCGTAGATGAAGGGCTTCAGCGTCGAGCCGGGCGAGCGCAGCACGCGGGTCATGTCGACCCAGCCGGCGCGGGAGGAATCAAAATAATTGGCCGAGCCGACTTCGCCGATGATCTCGCCGGTTTTGGCATCAGCCATGATCATGGCGACCGATACTTTCGGCCCGAGCCGGATTGCCGCCGCATCCGCTACGGCCTCCAAGCCCTGCTGCACATCGCGCCGCAGCGTTGTCTTGTGCTGGATGATGCCGGGCTGCTTCCGGAGCGCCAGTTCGGCCAGATGCGCGGCATAGGCCGGCAGCTGCCGCCGCTGTGCCGGAATAGGAGACAGCGAAGCCCGTTCCGCTTCCCCTTCGCCGATCACTGTAGCAACGGCTGCGCGCTCGAGCACGCGATGGCGGGCGGCCTGGGCGGCGGCGAGGTTGCGGTCCGGCCGTCGCCTTTCCGGCAGCTGCGGCAGGGCGACGAGCAGGCCCGCCTGCGCGACCGTCAGGTGCTTCGGCTCCTTGCCGAAATAGGCAAGGCTCGCAGCGCGCACGCCTTCCAGATTGCCGCCATAGGGTGCATGTGTGAGATAGAGATCGAGGATCTCTTCCTTGGTCAACCGCCGCTCGATCTGGATGGCGCGAACGACCTGCAGAAGTTTTGCCGTCAGGGATCGTTCGCTGCGCGGTTCGATCAGGCGTGCCACCTGCATGGAGAGCGTCGAACCGCCTGAGACGATGCGGCCATGCGTGACGAGCTGCAGGAAGGCACGGCCGATCGCCATCGGGTCGATGCCGTGATGATCGTAGAAGCGCCGGTCCTCATAAGCGACCAGCATGTGCAGATATTGCGGATCGACATCGGCAACGCTGGTCTTCAGCCGCCAGCGCCCCTCGGGCGTGGCGAAGGCGCGCAGAAGATCGCCATTGGCGTCGAGCACTTCGGCAGAGACCACACGAGCATTATCCAGCGGCGGCGGATAGGCGTGGTCTGCAGCTTCCAGGCCGAAGACCAGAGCCACCGCCGTCAAGACGGTGGCTCCAAAGCCGATCGCAATTTTCCACCGCGCCTTCATGGCTGTTTCTTACTGCTGGGCGCCCAGCACCTCCATGCGGCCCATCGCCGTGCGGGCCGAGAACTGCGGACGATACATGTCCTCGACGCTTGCCGCCGGATGATCGTAGACGCCGGGGGTCACGGCACGCACGACATAGGCGAAGGTCAGGTCACGATCGGCGCCGGAGTTCTGGTCGAAGGCTGCGACGAAGCGGTCGTTGCGGAATTCGACATGAGCGGGCTGAATTTCGCTGAGCCAGTCGAAGTTCGAAAGCTGGGCGCTGTTGACGATGCTCGGATTGTCGATCTCGAAGCCGGCGGGCAGCAGATCGGTCACGAGCAGGCGTTGCGGCCAGTCATTGTCCTCGGTCACATGCAGCACGACGACATAGCGCTCGTTCTGCTGCGCCTGGCTGACATTCGCCTCTTCGCCATCGAGCGTGTAGTACTTGCGCTCGATCTTGAAGCCGCTGCCGCCGGCCGGCAGCGGCGCAACCGGAGCCGCGACAGTGGTCACGGCAGCCGACAGCGGCTGGCGGGTGGTGTTGGTGACGGTCAGCGGATGGCCCATCAGCGCATCGCCCGACATCTGGGCCATGTAGGTGCCACTATGGGCAGCGCCGTTGACGTCGAGCGTCAGGCCATCATCGCCGTTCTGCAGGGCGCGGGCGGCGAGAAGCATCCAGGTCTGTTCCTGCGTGCTGGTATATTTCTTGGTCTGCCAATCCTTGGCGACGACGCTTGCGAGCTCGGGAATGATCGGCGGCACCGGGCGGCTTTCGGCGGCAAGCGCCAGCACGGCGGCACCGTCGCGCAGCGACGAACCGTAATCCGAGCGGACGAAGCTGACCTTGGTGACCGCCGCCTTCTGCGACATCTGCAACGAGTCCACGAAGATGTTGCGCGAGCGCTGTGCATCCCCATAGAGCGCGAGAGCCGCGGCCAGGTGCGCCTTGGAGAGCGGCGTCGGGAAGTCGTTCAGCATCGTGTCGGCGTAGTAGCGCAGATCGCTGATCGAGGCCTTCTTGTTGCGCGCCAGCACATAGAGCGCATAGGCGATCTCGTTGCCGTTGTCCTTGACGTTGGTATTGGCGCTCAGCGCATTCTGGAGGTTTTCCAGCGCCTGCACCATGGCCTGATCCGGCACGTTGTATTTCTGCTCGCGAGCGCGGGTCAGGAAGTCGGTCACATAGGCGTCGAGCCAGAGGTCGCCCGAGCCGGGGCTCCAGAGGCCGAAACTGCCGCTCGAGGACTGGTAGGACATTTCGCGATAGATGGCATCCTGCACGCGCTTGCGGATCTCGGTATCATCGGCAAGCCCGTTTTTGATCGCCATGTCGCTGAAATAGAGCAGCGGCAACGCGCTGCTCGCCGTCTGTTCCGCGCAGCCGTAGGGATAGCGGCTGAGGCTCATCAGCAGCGCCGGCACGTCGAAGGCGCTGGAGCGGCTGACATTGACGCTGACCGAGGCGCCGGGCAGCACGCTGTCGGCGAGAAGGTCTGAATTGACGGTCAGGCTCTTGCCGGGCGCGAGCGCGATGACACGCCGTTCGGTGACCGGCAGCTGCGCCGGGCGAACGGGGATATCGACCGATTGATCGAGCGACATGCCAGAGGCATTCGACAGCTTGATCGAAACCGTGCCGTCGCCCGGCTGCCCACCGGTCAGCGGCAGCGTGATGTTGTATTTGCCACCGGCCTGCAGGTTGACCTTCTGCTGGGTGGCGCTCGCATCCACGGTCACGGCGCTGTTGCCCGTGACGGCGAGCGTGTATTCGCCGGCGGGAGCGTCTGTGTTGGCGACGTCGAGACGCAGGTTGGCGTTGTCCCCGGGGGCCAGGAACTTCGGCAGGCTTGCGGTGACGACGACCGGATCACGGATGATCACGTCCTGCGTCGCGTGGCCGACGCCGGCCTTCGACCAGGCAACGGCCATCAGGCGTGCCGTGCCGTTGAACTGCGGAATGTCGAAGCTGACATTGGCCTTGCCATTGGCATCGAGCTTGATCGGACCGGAGAAGAAGGCGATCAGCTTTTCCTTCGGCGGGCTTGCCTGCAAGGCCGCCTGTCCGCCGTCGCCGCCGGTGCGCAGCTTGCCGGTTGCGCCGAGCGAGCCATCGATCAAGCGACCGTAGATGTCGCGGATTTCAAGGCCGAGCTGGCGCTGGCCATAATACCAGTCATCCGGCGCTGGCGGCTGGTAGCGGGTCAGATTGAGAATGCCGACATCGACGGCGGCGATGGTGACATAGGCGTCCTCGTTGGCGCCTGCGCCGGCGACCTGCAGGCCGATATCAAGCGGCTGGCGCGGCAGCGTCTTCTGCTGTGCGTCGATCTTGACCTGCAGCTTGCGCTCGCCGGGATCGACCGGCGCCCATTTGATGCCGATGGCGCGCATCGGCATGCGGCTTTCCTGCGCTTCGCCGGGACGGAACAGTGTGGCCGTCAAGTATGTGCCGGCGCCCCAGTCGGCGGTCACCGGAACATCCACTTCGCCGCCATTGGCGCCGATATCGGCATTGGTGACCGAGATCAGGGTTTCGGAGCCGGCCGTCACCATCAGCTGGCCGGCATAGCGCGAGGTCACCTTGAGCTTGGCGGTATCGCCGACACGGTAGCTTTCCTTGTCGAGCGCGATTTCAAGCGCATCCGGCGTTTCCGTCGAGGTAGAGGCGACATACCAGCCGGCATTGAACTCGATGCTGGATTCCGGGCCGTTCGCATCGGCGGTGGATACTTCGAGACGGTAGCGGCCCCAGGTGACGGGCATGGAAATCGCCGCGCCATCGGTCGTGGCATTGACTGTGCCGACTGCCACCTGCTTGGTGGACATGATCGGCTCGAACTTCCAGCTGCTGCCGTCGCGGTACCATTGATAATTGCGCTCGACGCTCAGCAGCTTCCAGGTCAGGCCCTGCATCGCCTGCTTCTGGCCGTTGGCGTCGACGGCGATGACGTGGAAATTGCCGACGGTATTTTCGCCGAGATCACCGTCGAATTCCGGCTTGATGCCGATGCGCGGCCCATCCGCCTTGACGGGCAGCGTCAGCGAACGCTCGACGGCGCGGCCGCCGGCTTCCTGCATGCGCACCGTGATATTGGCGTTCAGGAGCTGTGTGGTCGAAGGCGTGTCGTTGATCGTGACGTTGAAGGTGGTCTTGCCGTTTTCGTCGAGCGCCTGCAGGTCTTCGAGCGGCACTTGCGTGCTTTCGGCCTTGCTGTCGCCGCTGCCGCTGTCCTCGTCGTCATTGTTTGCGTTTGCCTTGCCGGCACCCTCGTCGGCGAGGCCGAACTGATAGCCCTTATAGGCGTCGCTCTGGCGCGTCGGCTTCAGCGTCACTTCGCCTTCCAGATTGAGGCCGGCGGCCGGCGCACCATAGAGGTAGCGTCCGTCGACATTGACCGGCGTCGGCTGGCCGACTTCGATTTCCTTGGCGTCGCTCTTCATGTCGAATTCGATGCGATCCGGCACGAAGTCGTCGACGAGGAAGGTCTGCGAGCCGATGGAGGAGCCCTTCGGGTCGGTATAGATATTCATCGTCCAGGTGCCGCGCATCGAGGTCTGCTGCAGCGGCAGGTCGACATTGTAGCCGCCGAGCTTGCCGCCGTCGGTGATGATGCGGCGATCCTCGACGCCATCCGGGCGCAGGAAGACGAAGGTGAGCGGCAAGTTTTCGACTGCCGTCGAGCTGACGTCGCGGGCAAGTGCGGAGGCATGCACCGTCTCGCCGGCGCGGTAGATACCGCGTTCCGTCCAGGTCAGCAGGTCGATGGCGCCCGGCGCGGTTCTGCCTGATACCCCGCGGTCGGAAAGATCAAAGCCGGCGCGCGTCATGTCGAGGAAGACATAATCCTGATCGCCGTTCTCAGCGGTGATGACGGCCGGCGTCATGCCCGCCGTGCCGCGCATCAGGCCGGCGCTGAAGGTGGCGCGGCCATTGTCGTCCGTCTTCGCCGTGCCGAGGATTTCATTGTTCTTGGCGAGAAGTTGCAGCTGGATACCGGCGAGCGGCTTGGCGCTGCCGAGCGAGCGGGCGAAAACATTCAGTCCGTCGGTGCCGGCATAAGTGGTGACGCCGATATCGGAAACCATGAACCACTGCGTCGCCTGCGGGTCCCACTCATGGCCGCCGCTGTCGGGCGCGACCGCCGTCAGCACATAGACGCCGGGCTTGCGCTTGGGCAGCACCTCGTCCACCGGGAAGCTGGTCGCGACTTCCCTGTTGAGTTCCTGCTTGATCTCGATCGAACCCTGCCAGACCAGCTCGCCATTGGTGTCCTGGACGGTTTGGGCGCTGTAGCTGTCCATCTGCGTCAGGAATTGCGAGCCGTTCAGCAGCTGCGGGATATTGCGGTCGCCGATGCGGTAGAGCTTGAGATTGGCCGTATTGGCGTTGACCGAAACGATCGGAATGCCGCGGCGTGCCGTTGAGGGCAATACGAAATTGTCGCCCGTAAAGCGCAGCGAAGCCGTGCGATCCTTGACATAGACATCGACATTGACCTGCGAGGCGAGGTTTTCCTCCACGGAGGAGGGCAGGCCGGCGCGCAGCGAAATGCGGTAATGCTGGCCGAATTCCAGGCCTTCGACGCAGATCTGGTTGTCCTTGGCATCGACGCCCTTCGGTGCTGCCCCATTGACGGTGACGAAGGGGGTATAGTCGGCGCCGCTCTTCACCAGCTTTTCGGAGAACTGCACGCAGGCGCGCGGCGAGGCATTGTCGTTGTCGAGCGTATTGCCTGTCACGCGGAAGCCCTGGCGTGCCAGAAGATCGTTATAAGCCGCCTGGACGGCGGCCGAGCTGACGAGATTGAGGCTCGCCTTGTAGGCGTTAAGTGCGGGGCGATAGTTCTGCGCATTCTTCAGCGCCTCGGCAAGCACGGCCAGCGAATCGGCGCGGCTACTCGTCGTGCGGGTCAGCTGATAGCCGTTGAGCGCGGCATAGGCGGCGCGCGTGGCGACGGAGGTGTCGTTCGCAATCGTGTTGGCGGCGCGCGCCAGCTCGATCCACAGATCGCCATTGTCGGGATTGAGCGAAAGCGCGCCCTGGAAGGCGTTCAGGGCATCGTTGACGTTGCCGGAGGTCAGCTCGATACGGCCGAGCGCGATCAGGCTTTCGACGCCCTGGCCTTTCAGCTCATTGCCGAGCGTCAGCGTGCTTTTCGCGTCGCGCGCGCTCTGGACGAAATTGTCGGAAAGGAAGGAAAGCGCAGGCGCCGCGCCGATATCCGGTTCGCTGGTGGCAGCCGTCTCGACGATCTTGCCGGCGATCGCGCCGGGGAAGCTGTTCAGCTGGTTGAAGTCCGACTTCATGAAGCACCACTTCACCTTGGGATTGTAGGTGAAGGCCTTGCAGGACTTATCGCCGATGCAGGAGGCGGAGCACTGGTCCAGCGTCACGTTCTGCTCGGTGCGCAGATCGAAACCGAAGTAATCGCCGTCCTTCGTGGTCACCACCTGGCGCTTGACGTCGGCGGCGGCCGAAGGGTTCAGAGAGGCGAAAGTGGCGAGAAGAAAAGCAGAGAAGCCGAGAAACGCGCGCTTAGACATAGGTCCCCCCAACGCTGTCCGTTTTTGATGGCGGCAATCTTCAAATTTCGAACCCGTTTGTCAACCGAGCGTCGAGCTACTGCTTGAGCTTCGCGCCTATGACGATCAACCTAGAAGTTTGAAAAAGCCTGCAATTCAGGCGATTCACATGTTCGGCAGCCCTTCGTTGATGCTTCATTTTTCTTTTCGGTTCCAAAATGACACCGGCCTCGATGGCCGATGTCTTCGCCTGGGCAGGAAAGGCAGCCCGTTTGTCATATGTTCGTCATCGCCAGGGAGGCATCGGTATACCGCTTGCCGGCGACCGTTTCGGGCGAGATGATGCCGCCGAGTTCCTTCAGCTCCTGCGGCGACAGCGCGATATCGGCAGCCGCCGCATTCTGCTCGAGATGGTGCAGCTTGCGCGCGCCGGGGATCGGCACGATATCCTCGCCCTGATGCAGCACCCATGCGAGCGCCAGTTGTGCGGCCGTGACGCTCCTTTCCTCGGCAAGCGCCTGCAGTCTCGCAACCAATGCCGTATTGGCATCGAAGTTTTCGCTCTGGAAGCGCGGCAGCGAGCGGCGGAAGTCATCGGCGGCCAGATCGTCCGTCTTGTGGATCGCACCGGTCAGGAAACCGCGGCCGAGCGGGCTGTAGGGCACGAAGCCGATGCCGAGCTCGCGGCAGGTGGCAAGCACATCTTCTTCCGGATCGCGGCTCCACAGCGAATATTCGCTCTGCAGGGCGGCGATCGGATGCACGGCATGGGCGCGGCGGATGGTGGCGGAACCAGCTTCGGAAAGGCCGAGCGCCCGTACCTTGCCCTCTCTCACCAGTTCTGCCATGGCGCCGACCGTGTCTTCGATCGGCACGTTCGGATCGACGCGATGCTGGTAGAAAAGGTCGATGACATCGGTGCCGAGCCGTTTCAGCGAAGCTTCGGCGACTTCCTTCACATGTTTGGGCCGGCTATCGACGCCGATCATGGCGGCCGGACCGGATTTCGTATGGTCGAGCTTGAAGCCGAATTTGGTGGCGATGACCACGCGGTCGCGAACCGGCTTCAGCACGCGGCCGAGCAGCTCCTCGTTGGTAAAGGGGCCATAGGTTTCGGCGGTATCGAAAAAGGTGACGCCGAGTTCGACGGCGCGATGGAGCGTCTTGATGGATTCGGCCTCGTCGGCGGCGCCGTAGGCAAAGCTCATGCCCATGCAGCCGAGCCCAACGGCGGAAACGGTGAGATCCTTACCAAGCCTGCGGGTTTTCATGGTGTGTTCCTCTTGAGACGTATGGGAGCGGCAGTGGTCGAAGCCCGCTGCCTGCACGCTCAAGTTAAGGTTCTGGATAATGAATGAAAATCCATGCAAATCCTAACGGGCTGTTCTATAATTTAGATCAATGAACAGAACGCAACTCTCCCAACTCACGGTTTTTGCCGCCGTTGCCGCCCATCGCAGCTTCCGCGCTGCCGGCAAGGAACTGTCGATCGCACCTTCCGCGGTCAGCCATGCCGTCTCCAGCCTCGAGGAAAGCCTCGGCGTGCGGCTGCTTGCCCGCACCACGCGCAGCGTGCTGCCGACCGAGGAGGGCCAGGCGTTGCTTCAAAGGCTGGCGCCGGCCCTGGAGGAAATCGATATCGCGCTGGAGGATACGCTCGCGACCCGTGGCCGCCCGGCGGGCACGCTGCGCATCACCGCCCCGCGCTTTGCCTCGGATCTGCTGATGGCGCCGCGGCTCGGCGATTTCCTCAACACCTATCCCGACATCACGCTGGAGATCGCCAACGAGGACGGCTTCAGCGATATCGTCAAGGAGGGCTTTGACGCCGGCATCCGGCTGGAGGAGAGCATCGAGGGCGACATGATCGCGGTAAAGGTCTCGCCTGACATCCGCACGGTCATTGCCGGCTCCCCGGCCTATTTCGAGAAGAACCCGAAGCCGCTGCATCCGCGCGATCTCGTTCATCATCGCTGCATCAAGCGGCGATTTACCGATGGCTCGATCTATCGCTGGGAATTCGAGAAGGATGGCCACGAGCTGGTCGTTGCCATCGATGGACCCTTGATCGTGATCGAGGATCGGCTCGGGGTTCTCGCGGCCGTCAACGGTGCCGGCCTTGCCTACCTGTTCGATATCCGCGTGCAGCAGGAACTGGCCGAGGGCAAGCTCATCCGCGTGCTCGAGGACTGGTGCCCGCCCTATCCCGGCTTCTGCATCTACTATCCGAGCCGTCGGCAGATGCGCCCGGCGCTCAGAGCCTTCATCGATTTCTTCAAATATACCGGGCCTTAGACCGTTCGAAATTGCGTTGGAACAAGCAATGCACGACTGCTGACAGAAATCGGGTGGCGGCGATGCCATAACTCGTCTCGACTGATCGGATGGTTTCAGAAAGGGATTGCCGCGATGAGAAAACCGGGATCGATGAAGGGGCTTGAGGATCTCGGCCGTGTCCGGCTGTCGAAGAATTTCTTCTTTCGGGATTTCCTGCATTCGGAAATATCAGATTTCTATCGCATTCCCAATATCCCCGAAGACCCCGATCTCGCGATCGAGACGGGCCGCAGGCTCTGCGAGGAATTGCTGGAGCCGCTGGAGGCAACCTTTGGCCGGCTACATATCCGCTCCGGCTATCGCTCGCCCGAGGTCAACGCCTTCGGCAACAAGAACGGGCTGAACTGCTCGACCAATCCCCACACTGCAGCGCACCATATCTGGGACATGCGTGATCTCGACGGCTGCATGGGCGCGGCCGTCTGCATCGTCGTGCCCTGGCTGATCGACCACCACGGTCATGAAGGCGACTGGCAGAAGCTCGCCTGGTGGATCCACGATCATCTGCCCTATGCGTCGCTCTGCTTCTTCCCGAAGCTATGGGCCTTCAATATCCAGTGGCACGAGCGGCCGATGCGAACCATCCAGAGCTATGTCAGCCCACGCGGCATGCTGACCAAGCCGGGCATGGCCAATTGGGAGGGCGATCATTCCGCCCATTATGAGAGTTTCCCGAAGCTCAGAAGTTGATGCGATAGCGAATATGCCCGTCACTCTCGACGTAGCTGTCATAGAGCTTGCGGGCGGTCGCATTGCCTTCTTCGGTGTGCCAGTAAAGACGAGCCCAGCCGTTCTTCTTGCAGAGCGCGACGAGATCGTCCAGAAGCGCCCGGCCGACGCCGCGGCCCCTGGCGCTTTCATCAACGAACAGGTCTTCCAGATAGCAGTCGGGTGCGCGCACCCAGGTGCCCTCATGCGTGATGCAGAGCGTGAAGCCCTTCATTTCACCGTCGACCTCGGCCACGCGCATGAAGATGGCCGACGCCGGATCGAAGACCCGGCGCCATGTCGCATCGGTGATGTCGGACGCGATGGTGACGCCGTAGAAGGCCAGATATCCGTTCCATAGCGCGCGCCAGCGCGCCTCGTCTTCGGGCCTGGCATCTCGGATTGTCACGGTCATAGGCCCATCCTTGTTTATTTGGCCTCTATCTATTCGCCGGCTGCGTCGAGCAGGCGCATGGCGTCATCGGAAAGCGAAAGCTTCGCCGAATTGATTAGCGCGTCGAGCTGGCTGAGGCTAGTCGCGCTGGCGATCGGAGCCGTGACGCCCCGCTTGCGCAACAGCCAGGCAAGCGCGATCTCGGCGGGTTTCGCGCCGGTTTCGGCGGCAACCTTGTCGAGCGCTGCGAGAATGCGCAGGCCCTTGTCGTCGAGATAGGCGGCAACCCGGTTCTCGCGTGCCCGTCCCTCGGTATCGGCCTTGGTGCGGTACTTGCCAGTCAGGAAGCCGGCTGCGAGGCTGAAATAGGTGATGACGCCGATCTCTTGCCTGACGCAGAGGTCCGCCAGCGGTCCCTCGAAGCTGTCGCGGGCATAAAGATTATATTCGGGCTGCAGCACGTCGTAGCGCGGCAGTCCCGCCTTGGCGGCGGCATCGAGCGACGCCTGCAGCTGCGTCGCATCGAGGTTCGAGCAGCCGACATGGCGGATCTTGCCCTGTTCCTTCAGCTTGGCATAGGCGGCGAGCGATTCCTCATGCGGCGTCTCGGGGTCCGGCCAGTGCGACAGGTAAAGGTCGATGTGATCGGTCTGCAGCCGCTTCAGCGAGGCCTCGGCCGCCTCGATGATATAGCCGGCCTCGAGGCCCTTCTTGTCCGGACCCATCTCCGATCCGACCTTGGTGATGATGATGGCTTTGTCGCGCGAAACGCGGCCCTGTTTCAGCCATTTGCCGATGATCTCTTCGGAATCGCCGCCCTTGTTGCCGGGGACCCAGCTGGAATAGACATCGGCGGTGTCGATCGTGTTGAAGCCGGCGTCGAAGAAGGCGTCGAGCAGTGCGTAGGAGGTTTTCTCATCGGCCGTCCAGCCGAAGACGTTGCCGCCGAACACGATGGGGGCGACAAACAGATCGGTTCGTCCAAGCTTGCGCATGTCCATGATATCTCTCCAAATCACTTGAGGGGCAGGTCGGCGAGCGGGCGCCGGCGCGAAGGGATAAGGCAAGGCTAGCGGCCTTTCGCGATGAACGCCACAAACGATTTCTTTATTCCGCCGCCGAACGCCGATAGTGGCTTGGCGGCAGCGCGTTGTATTTCGACCAGACGCGGCGCATGTGCCGCGGCGATGCAAAGCCGGATTTCTCCGCCACGCCCTCCATGTCCAGCCGCGAATTGGCGAGCACGTCGCGCGCCAGCGTGACCCGCATCAGGTTGACATAGGCCGTGACAGACAGGCCGGCATGCTCCTGGAACAGCCGGGAAATATGGCGCGCGCTCATCGCGCCGATGCCGGAAAGCTCGGAGAGCGACCAGCCATGGGCGGGATCGGCCATGATTGCATCCTGAACACGATGGATAGCGGGGTGCACATGGTTGCGGCCGCTGAGCCAGGGGGAAAGCTGCGGCTCGGCGCCCGTCCTTCGCATGTAGACCACCATGTGCCGGGCAATCGTCAGCGCCGTCACCGGCGAAGTCAGCTTGGAGGCGAGATGCAGCATCAGGTCTGTGCCTGTGGTGATGCCGGCGCTCGAATAGCGGTCCCGGTCTTCGACATAGAGCCGGTTGTCGAGAACCCTTGCCGTCGGCGCATGTTCCCGAACTTCGTCGAGGCAGGCGGCATGCGTGGTGCAGGCATAGCCGTCCATCAACCCGGCGCGGGCGGCGAGCACGGCGCCGGAGCAGATGGTGACGAGAGTGATGCCCGGCCGGATCGCACCTCTCAGCCAGCTCGCAAGCTTGGCAAGTTCCGGTTCGATATCCTCGGCATCGTCGGGCGGCGTGATGCTGCCGGACAGGATGACATAGGCGCCGTCGGGAATGTGATCGGGCAATGGCTTTAGATCGGCAAGCATCAGCCCGACCGAAGTCGTCTGCGCTGACTGGGCAGCGATAAACTGATAATCGAACAGGACGTCGTCCTGTTCGATATTGGCGCGGCGCAATACCTCCACCGGTCCGGCCACGTCCATCAGCAGCGTATAGGGCGGCAGAAGCACGTAAACGGGAATGGTCCGCCGATGGAGGCGTCGGTCGCTTTGCGTCATGCGGCACTCCGGATCGATGCGCCGGCAAGCGCCTCTTCGACGGTCGCAATGCGGGCGAAGCGGCCAGACAGCACCAGCTCGCTGCGCTTCTTGATATCATCGGCGCTGAAGACCGTGCCCGAGGCATGCGTCATCGGGAAGGTCAGCGTCGCCTCTGTGACGTAGTCGACCTCATAGTCGAGATCGGATGCGTGCCGGGTGGTCGTCTCGCAGCATTGTTCCGTGCGGATACCCGAAACGATCACCCTGCGGATGCCGTTTGCCACCAGCCAGACATCGAGGCCGGAGCCGACGAGCGCCGAATGGCGACGCTTGTGAAATACGGCATCGGCCTCCAGCGAGATTTCATCGAGCTTGCGAACGAAGCCATTCTTGAGGCTGAAATGCGCGTCGCTATCCTCGACATGGAAAATCTGTACGACGGGAATTCCCTTTGCCTTGGCGCCGTCGATCAGAGCCTGCAGGCGGTTGGTGAAAACAGGCAGGTCGTCCGTTTGCCAATAGGGACGCTGGCGAAAGGATTCCTGGACGTCGATGACGAGCAATGCGGTATTAGCGTGGGACATTTTCGTATCTCCTGTGCTTGAAGGATAGCCGAGATTAGGCATCGTTTTAAAGCTCCGAAAGCCATCTGACAGACAGAAAGAGGACAAATACGGACATGCTGCGGAGGTTGTCGTGCCGCCGCGTTCGCGCCTACGCGCCGTCTCTGGCGTTGCGCCTTCGGCAAGGGCCGAATAAGGTTGGCGCCGGTTTCGTCCAGAGCGGAACGCCCCCGTTTCGCTTGCCCCACCATGTTCACCAAGGATCCCGCCGGAGGGCCATGTCGCGATCATCGTCATGCGCCCCTCTGCTTCGGGACGATGTTTCAGGAGAGAGATCATGCTGCGTTTCGGAATTCTGTCGACGGCGAAGATCGGCCGCGATCTGGTCGTGCCTGCCATTCAGGATGCGGAAAACTGCGTCGTTACGGCAATCGCCAGCCGTGATCTCGCCCGTGCCCGGCAGATGGCCGACCGTTTCTCCGTGCCGCATGCCTTCGGCTCCTATGAGGAGATGCTCGCCTCCGATACCATCGACGCCGTCTACATTCCCCTGCCGACCTCCCAGCATGTCGAATGGACGATCAAGGCCGCCGAGGCCGGCAAGCATGTGCTCTGTGAAAAGCCGATCGCGCTCAAGGCGGAAGAGATCGACAGCCTGATCGCCGCCCGCGACCGCAACAAGGTTCTGGTGACGGAAGCCTATATGGTCACCTATGCGCCGGTCTGGCGGAAGGTTCGCTCGTTGCTCGCCGATGGCGCCATCGGCCGCTTGCGCCACATCCAGGGCGCCTTCACTTATTTCAACCGCGATGCGGGCAACATGCGCAATATTCCGGAACTCGGCGGCGGCGGTCTGCCCGATATCGGTGTCTATCCGACGATCAGCACCCGTTTCGTCACCGGCCGCGAACCCCTGCGCATCCAGGCGGTGACGGAGCGTGACCCGGAATTCGGCACCGACATCTACTCCAGCGTCAAGGCAGACTTCGGCGACTTCGAGCTCACTTTCTATATCTCGACGCAGATGGCCAACCGGCAGGTCATGGTCTTCCATGGCACCGAGGGCTTCATCGAGGTGAAGTCGCCCTTCAATGCCGATCGCTATGGCGCGGAAGAGCTGGAACTGACCAATCGCGGCCATTCGGAATCGCAGATCTTCCGTTTCCCCGACAGCCGCCAGTACAGGCGCGAGGCGGAGGCTTTCGCCTCGGCCGCGCTCGGTCAAGGTGCGGAGGTCGTATCGCTGGAAAGCTCGAAGCTCAACCAGAAGGTCATCGACGCCATCTATCGCGCCAGCGAGAAAGATGGCTGGGAGCCGGTCTGATAGAATTTAAGGGTTTTGCCGGTGGCGGAAGACGAAGCGTGAATAGCCGAAGAAGCTGAACGCCGTTGCCGCCGCCGAAGCAAGCGTCAAAGCGATGATCGGTCGCAGCGCCGGCTCGGCCATCAGCAACGAGCTGAACAGAGCATAGTTCAAGAGGGCCGAGGTCAGGCCGACCGAACCGTAGCGGAAGCCTTCCGCCGCCAGCGAGCGTTCGGATCGGCCGAAGGTGAAGTTACGGTTGATGAACCAGGTGGCAAGCAGCGCACTCGGGATCGAGACCGCCCGGCCGACGAAGGGGCCGAAGGGCGTAAACCACAGCAACAGATGCAACACGCCGGCATCGACGACAAAGCCGACGCCGCCGGCGATCAGGAAGCGAAACAGCTTCTTCATGCAGCCTTGGCCCTTTTCTTCCGGCTTGCCGGCTTTTCGAGCTCGGCCATGTAGACCGTCCGATCGTCGCCGTTTTCGCGGGAAGCCGGCTTGGCGAGACTCATATAGTGGATGCGCAGCTGTTCCGCGCGGGCGCGGGCGAGCGAATCGAGGATCAAGCCGGCCGTGAACAGCATGAAGGCGATCATCGTCAGCGCCACGGAAAGCACCCAGGTCGGCATGCGCGTCACCAGCCCGGTTTCGAAATATTCGACAAGGACCGGAATGCCGAAACCGACGCTGAGCTCCATGGCGACGGCGCTCAGGATGCCGAAGAAGGCGAAGGGCCGCGTTTCCTTCATCAGCATCGCGAACATCCAGAGAATCTTGCCGCCGTCACGAAAGGTGGAAAGCTTGGAGTGTGAGCCTTCCGGCCGCCGGCCGTAGTCGAGTTCCAGTTCGCTGACGGGCAGCTTCAGCCGCGATGCATGCACCGACATTTCGGTCTCGATCTCGAAGCCGCCTGACACGGCCGGGAAACTTTTGACGAAGCGGCGTGAGAAGGCCCGGTAGCCGGAGAAGATATCGGTGAAATCGGCACCGAAAATGGTGCGATAGAGCCAGTTGAAGATGCGGTTGCCGAAGGCATGACCCTGCCGTCCGGCATCGCTATGGACGTTGCGGCGGGTGCCGACGACCATGTCGGATCCCTCGGTCAGCAGCGTGCGGATCAGCTCTTCGGAGTCCTCGGGCGCGTAGGTGCCGTCGCCATCGGCCATAAGATAGATATCAGCCTCGATGTCGGCGAACATGCGCCGCACCACATGCCCCTTGCCCTGCCGGCGCTCGCGCACCACGGTCGCGCCCGCGAGCATGGCGTGCAGCGCTGTGCCATCGGTCGAATTGTTGTCGTAGACGTAGACCGTCGCCCGCGGCAGCGCCTTGCGGAAACCGCGCACGACGTCGCCGATCGTCGCAGCTTCGTTGTAGCAGGGCAGAAGAACGGCGATGCTCAGCTTCTCATTCCACATGGTCTTGGCCGGTTGTTCCTACGCATAAAATCAAGTTGAGGCCTGATGGACGATCCGGACGAGAGCTTATCCCGCTGGCTGTTAATAAGACCCTATGGCTGCGCAATAAAAATGGCGGGATCCCGGCTCTGCGAAAAACATTATCGTGATGAATTCGGCGGCCCACAGGCGCTTTACTGTTTTTTGATGCGCAGCCACTAGCGTATGGCCTCGAATATAATTCCAACTGGGGTTCATCGATATGGCGCAAAGCTTGGCAATGCCGCCCGAGGCAGCCGGAGCGGCGGAGAAGACGGCGTCGCGATACTGGTCTCATCCTGCCTTGGTCGCGTTCATCTATGCCGTCGTCGTCATCATCGCGCAGCTCGTCATTCATCGTAACCTCACGGACTATGTCGGCCCGGACAATGACGACGCCATGCGTCTTGTCGAAGTGCGCGACTTTCTCGCCGGTCAGGGTTGGTTCGACATGATGCAATATCGTCTCGGCCTCGAAGGCGGGACGCTGATGCATTGGTCGCGCTTCATCGATCTGCCGATCGCAAGCCTCATCCTTTTCTTCCGGATCTTCTTTTCGCCGGAAGGCGCCGAAGCGGCGGCACTGACCGTCTGGCCGCTCATGCTCATCCTGCCGTTGATGTTCTTCATGGGCCTTGCAGGCCGCCGCATCGCCGGCGCGGAAGGCATGCATTTCTCGCTGATCCTGACCTCGCTGTTCGTGGTCATCTCGCCGCGCTTCGTGCCGGGCTCCATCGATCACGACAATGTCCAGCTCGGCCTTGTCGCCCTCACTGTCGCCATGCTGGTCGATGAGAGCTATCGGCCGCGCAACTTTGCCATCGCCGCCATCGCCCTTGCCATCCAGCTCGGCATCGGCGCGGAGACGACGCCCTTTGTCGCCGTCGCCTGCATGTCGGTCGCCTGTTTGTGGACCTGGAAGGGTGAAGACTTCGCACCTGCTGCCAAGGCCTTTGTCCTGACGCTGACGATTGCCGTCAGCGCGGCCTTTTTCTCGCTGGTGCCGCCGCGCCTCTATTCGACCGTTACCTGCGACAATCTCTCGCTTGGCTTCTACGGCATCACCAGCGCCGGCTGCGTCGGGCTTCTCCTATCGGCGCTCTTTGCCAGCCGTCTGTCGCGGCCGTGGCGCATTGCGGTCTTGCTGGCCAATGGGACGTTCGTGTTTGCCACCACCGTTGCGCTCGCGCCGCAATGCCTGCGCAATCCGCTTGCCGATCTGGATCCGATGTTGGTGGATGTCTGGCTGAGCAAGGTGACCGAGGCACAGTCGATCCTTTCGATGGCCCGCCGCGAGCCGGATACGCTCGGCGCCTTCTATGCGACGGGCTTCCTGGCGATGGTCGTTTGTGCATTCCGCATCCTGCGAGGCAATCGATCAGGCCTGCACGCAGTGTTGATGGCTCTGGTCGCCGTCAATTGGGTGATCGCGCTTGTGCAGGTGCGCGGCGCGGAATTCGCCAACCTGCTGGCCATCCCACCTTTGGCCCTATTGATCGCTGAATTCAGGCGCAATTACATGGCCGATACGAAAAACCTGCGATCGGCCTTGCTCTACGTGGTTGCGGCTCTCGTCTCCGTCCCAGCCGTTTGGGCCATCGGGGGTGCGCTTGCCAGCAAGCGTCTCAGCAACAGCCTTCTCGTCGCAGAGCGCGCCAAGGCCGAGGAGACTGCCGATTGCGCTTCCAAGGCGGCATTGGCGCCGATCTCCAGCCTGGAACCCGGCGTGATCGTATCGGCTTCCAACATGGGCGCGCCGCTGCTTCGCTTCGCGCCGCATCGGGCTCTCTCCGGCCCTTATCATCGCGATCAGGCCGGGATGCTGGCCGAGCTGCATATCGCCCTTGCGGAACCGCGGCAGGCGGAGGCGCTTCTGCGCGAGGCGAAGGTAACCCTGCTTGCTTTCTGCAAGAACGATCCGCAGGTGGAACTGCTGTCGGAGATGAAGTCGAAAGGGCTCTATGCTCAGCTCGGCGCAGGCCATGTGCCGGCCTATCTGGAGCCGATCCCGGCCCCGGCAGATGCGGCGGTTCGCTTCTTCCGTTTCAAGCCGCGGGAGTGACCTGGAGCATGTCGCGCGGCGTTGGGCGGCGATAGTGACAGACGCGACATCGGGAACGTGAAGCGCGAGGCGCGAATCTGAAAGATAGCCACGCGCCTCAGGCGCGGCGTTGCTCCATCATGTCCGCCGTAATCAGAAAGCCGATGAAGCCTAGATTGTAGCCGCCGAGCGCGATGAACAGTGTCGTCAGCGGTGGCGGAACGATTGATATCGCGACCGTCGCCATGAAGGCGATGCTCACCAATGCCACGCCGAGCAGCGCGCCGATCGTCGTGCGCTGCAGGCCGGCGGCAATACCGATGATCGTGGCGGTCGCGAATATCATCGCTCCATATCCTCTTTACCAAGAACCTGTTTGCACAGGTTTACGCATGGATGGCTAAAAAAGGCTTTGCCAGCAGGGTTAACGTTTCATGAAGCGATAGGCTCCGCGCCCTTTATGGGACATGCAAAGGAGGCGGCAGTACCTTAAATATGCGCACAATCCGTTCCTTCGATCGATTCAGACTTAAGGAGTACGCACCAGGCTCCGCATTTACCGCGGCATCGGGTAGAAGGAGGACATGAGCAGCTTTTTTGAGAATGATTCGCCTTCGAACCTGACGGAATATTCCGTCTCGGAATTGTCCGGATCGATCAAGCGCACGGTCGAAAATGCGTTCGACCAGGTGCGCGTGCGCGGGGAAATCTCCGGCTATCGCGGGCCGCATTCCTCGGGCCACGCCTATTTCTCGCTGAAGGATGACCGCTCCCGCATCGACGCGGTGATCTGGAAAGGCACATTTTCCAAGCTGAAATTCCGTCCCGAGGAGGGGATGGAAGTCATCGCGACCGGCAAGGTGACGACCTTCCCGGGCTCGTCGAAATACCAGATCGTCATCGAGACCCTGGAGCCCGCCGGCGCGGGCGCCCTGATGGCGCTCCTCGAGGAGCGCAAGCGCAAGCTCGGCGCCGAAGGCCTCTTCGATCCCGAGCGCAAGCGCCGGCTCCCCTTCATGCCTGATGTGATCGGCGTTGTCACCTCGCCGACCGGCGCCGTCATCCGCGATATCCTGCACCGCATCTCCGATCGTTTCCCCGTGCATGTGCTGGTCTGGCCGGTAAAGGTGCAGGGGGAGGGTTCCGGCGACGAGGTAGCGAACGCCATTCGCGGCTTCAATGAATTCGCACCCGGTGGGCCGATCCCGCGCCCCGACGTGCTGATCGTCGCGCGCGGTGGCGGCAGTCTCGAGGATCTGTGGAGCTTCAATGACGAGGCCGTCGTCCGCGCTGCCGCCGCCAGCGACATCCCGCTGATCTCGGCCGTCGGCCACGAGACCGATTGGACGCTGATTGATTATGCCGCCGACGTGCGCGCGCCGACGCCGACGGGTGCCGCCGAAATGGCCGTGCCGGTCAAGGCCGAACTGGAGGCGCAGCTTGCAAGTTTTGCCGCCCGGCTGCAGGGCGGAATGACGAGACAGATGGATCAGCGGCGGCAGGCGGTGCGCGCGCTGCTACGCGCCCTGCCTTCGCTCGATCAGATCCTGGCCCTGCCGCGCCGCCGCTTCGACGAGGCTGCCGCCGGTCTCGGCCGTGGGTTGGAGCTGAACACGCTGAACAAGCGCCGCTCCTTCGAGCGCATGGCCTCGCAGCTGCGGCCGGATATCCTGTCGAATCGGATCGCGGAGCGCCGTCAGCAATTGGGCGAACGGATGACCCGCGCCGAGCGGACCATCGAGCGTATGCTCGACCGTTCCCGCGCCCGCATCGAACGGGCCGATGCCGTCTTTGCCACACTGCCATCACGCCTCGAGGCGCAGACAGGCCGCGCCCGGGATCGCCTCGGCAATCTCGTCCGTCACGCCGATACCGCCATCCGCCATCAGCTGGCCCGCGCCCGCAGCGAGCTGGTGGCGCAGGAGCGCATCCTGCAGTCGCTCTCCTACAAGAATGTCCTGAAGCGCGGCTACGCCGTCGTGCGCGACGAAGACGATCGTCCGGTTTCGCTGGCGGCGGCGCTTTCGACGGGTGCTGCGATCTCGATCGAATTCACGGATGGCCGCATCGGCGCCGTCACCGGCGATGATGCCGCGCCGCCGTATTCGACCACGTCATCATCAGGCGCTCCGCCTGCAAAGAAGCGCGCGACCAAGCCGACTGAGCCTGCCGCTCCGCCGAAACAGGGAAGCCTTTTCTGATGCGCATCCTGCTGGTGCTGGCCCATCCGCTGGAGGATAGCTTCGCCGCCGCCGTAGCGAAGCTTGCGCAGGAAACGCTTGCTGCCGGCGGGCACGAGGTTGACCTGCTCGATCTCTATCGCGAGGGCTTCGATCCCTGTCTTTCAGAGGCCGAGCGGCGCGGTTATTTCGACCAACCCTATGATACGTCCGGCGTCGATGCCATCGTCTCGCGCCTGCGGGCGGCCGACGGGCTGATCCTGGTCTTTCCGCAATGGTGGTTTAATTTTCCAGCCATTCTCAAAGGCTTTTTCGATCGCGCTTTTGCGCCCGGTGTTGCCTTTGCCCACGATCCGGCCGGCGGGCGCATCGTGCCGCAACTCACCAATATCCGCCTGTTTTGGGCGCTGACAACAACCGGCTCGCCCTGGTGGATCGTGCATCTCTATATGGGCAATCCGGTGCGGCGCCTGCTGAAACGCGGCATCGCCGCCTTTTGCGCCAAGCGGCTGAATTTTCGCATGCTGGCGCTGCACGACATGGACCGCGTCACCGAAGCCGGACGCAAGGCGCATCTCGCCCGCATCAGGAAAGCCCTGACGACGATCTGAGCTCGGGCATTCTGTCAAAAAAATGCCGCGGCAAGAGTACCGCGGCACGATAGCGTCGAAATGTCCGGGCGTCCCTACGCCCACTCGCCCTTGCGCATGACGGGCACGCGCGAACCATCCGCATTAATGCCATTGATATCGACCTTGTCGGAGCCGATCATCCAGTCGATGTGGATCAGGCTGGAATTGCCGCCCTGTGCCTTGATCTGTTCCTGGCTGAGCGTGGCTCCATTGACGAAGCACTTGGAATAGCACTGGCCGAGCGCGATATGGCACGAGGCATTTTCGTCGAAGAGCGTGTTGTAGAACAGGATGCCGCTCGCCGAAATCGGCGAGGAATGCGGTACCAGCGCCACTTCGCCGAGTCGGCGCGCACCTTCGTCGGTGTCGAGCACCTTGTTCAGCACTTCCTCGCCACGCGTCGCCTTGGCCTCGATGATCCGGCCGCCTTCGAAGCGCACCTGGATATTGTCGATCAGCGTGCCCTGATGCGATAGCGGCTTCGTCGACGAGACATGGCCTTCGACGCGCAGCGCATGCGGCGTGGTGAAGACCTCTTCCGTCGGAATGTTCGGATTGCAGGTGATGCCGTTCTTGGCCGTCGAGGCGCCGCCATGCCATTCATGGCCGTCCGCCAGGCCGACGGTCAGATCGGTGCCCGGTCCCTGAAAGTGCAGGGCGGCGAAGCGCTGACCGTTCATCCATGCCGAGCGCTTGTGCAGGGTGGCATTGTGCTCGGCCCATGCCGCGATCGGATCTTCGACATCGACGCGCGAGGCAGAGAAGATCGCCTTGGCGAGCTTGGCGACGGCGATTGCTTCCGGATCGTTCGGGAAGACCAGCTTCGCCCAGGAGGCGTTCGGATAGGAGACGATGTTCCAGTTGGTGTCGAAGTTCGAGATCTTTTCCAGCGCCGGCTTGTAGGCGGCAGAATTGGCGCGGTTTGCGCGCGCCACCTTGTTCGGGTCCTGATTGGACAGCAGCATCGGATTGTCGCCGGCAATGGCAAGACGCGCCGTGTTGTTGGAGAAGGCCTTGGCCATGCCCTCGTAAAGCCATGTCGCTGCGCGGTCGAAGCTCACGTCCTGGCCGTATTCATAGCGGGCAAGCGTCGTCTCTTCGTCCGAATAGAAGGTGGAGACGAGACCGGCGCCGGCCTTGTAGGCCTCGCGCGTGATCAGCCGCACCAGCGGCATCGCCGCGACAGGCGCCGTCATGAGCAGATCCTGACCGGCCTGCAGCTGCAACCCGACCCTTACGGCTACTTCCGCAAGCTTTTCCAGCTTGGCGTGATCGACGGGATGATGGTTGGGGGAGGCTGATGTCATGACGAAACCTGCTTGGCTGATATCGAAAGAATGGTCAGAAGACTTAGACCGGTTTGCTGCGAAATTGAAGGCGGTTTGTCCGACTTTGGGAAATCATCAGGCAATCAGCGACGCGGCCTTGGCCTTGAGCGCGGTCAAGGCATCCTGCGGGTTCAACCGCACCTGCAGGCCACGCTGGCCACCGTTGATATAGACATAGGTCTCGGTCATCGCCTGCGCCTCGATCGCCGTCGGAACGATCTTCTTCTGGCCGAAGGGGCTGATGCCACCGACATGATAGCCCGTCAGGCGCTCTGCATCGACGGGCTTCATCATGGCCGCCGACTTGCCGCCGAAGGCTGCGGCGAGCTTCTTCATGCTGACTTCGTGGTCGGAGGGGACGACGGCGCAGACCGGCTTGCCGTCCACCTCCGCCATCAGCGTCTTCAGCACGCGATGCGGCTCTTCGCCGAGTGCTTCCGCCGCCTGCAGGCCGACACGCTCCGCATTCGGATCGTAGTCATAGGCATGCACCGTGAAGGCGACTTTCGCCTGGGTCAGCACTTGCGTCGCGCGGGTCGTTTTTGACATGGACTTATCTCTAGGCGGCCTTGCCGAATGCTGCCGCATAAATATCGGGCTTGAATCCAACCAGCAATTTGCCGTCTGCCTCCAGCACCGGACGCTTTATCATCGAGGGCTGCGCCAGCATCAGCGCAATGGCCTTGTCCTTCGAAAGGTCAATTCGATCCGCTTCCGGCAGAGCCTTGAAGGTGGTGCCGGCGCGGTTGAGCACGACTTCCCATCCCGCTTCCTTCGTCCAGCGCTCCAGATGATCCCTGTCGATGCCGACGGCCTTGTAGTCGTGGAAATCATAGGCGATGCCGTGGCCCTCGAGCCAGGTCCGGGCCTTCTTCATCGTGTCGCAGTTCTTGATGCCGTAAATGGTGATCGTCATGTCGAATCCGTCTCTTGCTGTCCGGTAGGGCATAGCACGCGAATGAAGCGCGGTGAAAGCCGGCCGGGTGGCCAGGCCGTTCCCTCGTCCATTGCATAGATCAGTCTTCCAGCGTTCCCGGCTTGCGGGTGACGGAGCTTGGCTTATCGGAGCCGATCTTCATCAAATCGCCGCGACGCCGCACCAGCCGGTCGGAGACGCGGGTCACGATCAGGCCTGCCTGCGGCGCGCGGACATCGATGGTTCCATCCGGCATGCCGGGCGCGGTGATGATGGTCGCCAGCAGATCGCCTTCTGCGACCCGCTCGCCGATATTGCGATGGAAAAGCACGGTGCCGGCCTGCGGTGCGCGGATCATCTCCACATTGTCGAGCGGCACGGCCGGGCCATCGAACGCGCCGGGCCTCACGCTTTCATCCTGCACTGCGCCGCGCGCGGCCAGGAAGCGCCAGAGCCCCGCGGCATCTTCCTTTGCCATCTCCGGATAGACGTCGCGCGTGCCGCGCAATTCGACCGTCACCGAAAGCTTGCCCGGCAGCCTCGCCTTCTTTCCCCCGGGTACTTCGTATTTCCAGGCGAAGCTCACAGCCTCCTCGAAGGCCGAGCTTTCGCCATCCGACAACAAAACGGCATCCATCCTCAATACCGCGGCAAGATCGGAAGCCTCGGGCCAGAAGGCCTCGTCGATATAGGCATATTGCAGGGATTCGTCGTCGCAATGGAGATCGATCACCAGATCGGCGCCGAGTGCCATGTGGATCAGCTGGCGCTTCAGCCGGTCGACAGCGGGATAGCGTTCCAGGTTTTCGATGAGGAGATCACGGTCGCGGACCGAAATCAGCGGGAAATCGCGGTTGAAATTGGTGCGTGAGCCCAGGTCGAAACGGCCCTGCATCTCGCCGAAGTGCGATTGTGCCGCGCCGATCGGGTTGGCATGCGGTACGACGACGATATCGCTCAGAATGGTGCCTGCCGCTTCCGCCTGCCGCAGGCGCTCGCAGAGGAAATGCACCAAGGCCGTGCCCGGCAGTTCGCCGGCATGCAACGCCGCCTGAATATAGATCTTCGGCGCATCGCCCTTGCTGCCGGCAAAATGGAGAACCGGCAGCCGCCAGGCGATCCCGGGAGTGTCGCCTTCGATGACGATTTCGGTGACGTTCATGGGCGGGCCTCCTGCTGGTCATGATGAGAGACGCATACCAAGCCTTGACTGCGGACCGCAACCGTTTGTCGTTGCGCGCCGGAATCAGGATTGTGGCGAACGGCGAAAAATGGCTTCAGTGGTTGCGGTTTCCGCGCAGGCAGAAGCTCAGGATCAGGCCGAGCAGGACCGCGCCGACCCCGAAGGAGAAGGGCGCGGCATAACCCAGATGATCGGCAAAAAGGCCCGCGATCGGTCCGGTCGAGCCGAGCGACACATCGAGAAAGATCGAATAGAGCCCGAGCGCGACGCCGCGGTTCTGCGGCGGGATGCGCTCCATCGCTTCGTTTCCGAGTGCCGGAAAGACAGGCGCGAAGCCGGCGCCCGCCAGCGCCGCGCCGATGATGGCAACGGTCGGGGAGGGCGCAAGGGCAAGCGCCACCAGGCCGACGATCTCGATGACAAGGGAGATGCGCACCAGCGGCAGGCCGCCGAAACGTGCGACTGCCTGCGCAAGGCCGAGGCGTACGCCCATGAAGGCAAGGCCGAAAGCACTAAGGGCGAACGAGGCGCCTTCCCAGTTGCGGCTATGAAAAAACAGCGCGACGAAGGCCATGACGACACCGAAGCCGCTGGAGGCGAGGGCAAGGGCGACGCCATATGGCGCCACGCGGCTCAAGACCTGGCCGGTACCGATGCCCTTTTCCTTCACGCCCGGAACGGGCGGACGAGTCTGTGCCAGCAAGAACCCGGCGACGGCAAGGACGATGGTGACGACGCCGATGGTGAAGAAGCCGTATTGGCCCTGCAACCATGCACCGAAAGGTGCGGCGAGCGCAATGCCTCCATAGGTGGCGATGCCGTTCCACGAGATGATGCGGACGGTTTCGCGCGATCCCATCAAACCGATCGCCCAGGTGATCGCCGCGGTGCTCACCCAGCTTTCGCCGATGCCGAGCGCCAGCCGCCCGGCAAGCAGAAGGGCAAGGCTCGCCGTAGGCACATGGACCGCAAATGTGGAGGCGATCGTCAATGCGCCTGACAGGCCGTAGGCAAGGAAGCCGAGAAAGACCGAACGGCGCGGCCCGTATTGATCGCAGAGCCGCCCGACCTGGGCACGGCTGACGATGGTCGCCACATATTGCGTGCTGACGGCGATGCCGGCCCAGACGACGCCGAAGCCGAGGCCACTGTCGACATAGGTGGGCAGAACCGCGAGCGGAAGGCCGATGGCGGCATAGCCGAAGAATGTCAGTGCGACGATCGACAGAAGGGATAGGGTCGAGGCGGACCGGATGGTCTGGGAGGCAGTGTTCACGGGATATCGCCTGCGGACATCGATAACGATGTCCATGCTGTTTGCCACGAAGGAACGGGGTTCGGTATCGGATAGCCATGACGGTGGCAGCCGGAGGCCGTGCATCGCCACGGACAATCGGTATCAGGCAAAGGCGGGCATGGTCAACGAATTGCTGCCTTGCAGCAAAAGCCATTGACGGGATGAATTGAGTGTGCGTGGGAGCTGAAGCCGAGCATTGCGAAAGCGGGGCCGGTTTTGCAGGCCCCGCTTGAAAGGCCTTACATCGTCAAGACGACACTGGCCGTCGTTCGTCCCGCCTCAAGATCGGCATGAGCTCTCGCCGCATCCTTCAGCTCGTATTCGGCGCCGATCGGGTTGACCAGTCCGGCCTGCAGCGCCGCCATCAGCGCGGTCGTGCCTTGGCGATAGAGCTCTGGATCGTTGGCATAGGTCAATACGCTCGGGCGAGATAGGCCGATCGCGCGGGGAGCGGTCAGCTCCTCTATCTGGATCGGCGGAATGGGGCCGGCCGCCTGACCGAGGCTTGCGACCATTCCGAAAGGACGGACGGCGGCAAAGGTCTGCGACAGCATGGTGCCGCCGATGCCGTCGATGGCGAGATGCACGCCTCGGCGATCGGCAATGCGGCGCGTTTCCACGACCCAATCCTCGGCTGTGTGCAGGAGAACCACATCGGCTCCGGCCTCGTAGGCGAAGCCAACCTTGGCTTCGGAACCGACCGTCGCAATGACGTTCGCGCCGATCCGCTTGGCAAGGCGCGTGACGAGCTGGCCGAGGCCGCCCGCTCCCGCGTGAACCAGCACCCATTCGCCTGCTTTCACGGGATAGACCTTTTGGAGCACCATATGCGCCGTCAGTCCGCGCAGCATGGTGCTGCCGGCGACGCGCTCGCTGACGCCATCGGGCAATTTCACCAGACGGGCGGCCGATAACGTGCGCACCTCGGCATAGCTGCCGAGCGGATGGCCGATATAGGCGACGCGGTCGCCCGCCTTCAGCTCGTTGACGCCGGGACCGAGGGCCTCGACGATGCCGGCGCCTTCGAAGCCGAGCACGCTCTGACCGGGCGGCAGCGGGTAGAGCCCGGAACGGACATAGATGTCGACGAAGTTGACGCCGGAAATGCTCTGGCGGATCCGGACCTGGCCGGGACCCGGCTCGGTGGCGGGGAGATCGACGACTTTCATGGCCTCGGGTCCGCCCGGGCCGGTAATGGCAATCGCTAGGGGCATGCTGAAGTCTCCTTTCGGGAGATCTTTGACCATAAACATCGACCTGAATAAATTCGGTATGAACTCACCGCATCTGTGCAATAATGCACCGATGATCGACTGGCAGGACCTTCTTCACTTTGCCGCCCTCGCGCGAACCGGCTCGCTTTCCGCAGCGGCGCGGGAGCTTGGCGTGGATCACGCAACGGTTGGCCGCCGCATTGCCGCACTGGAGCGTTCGCTCGATCTGCGCCTGATCGACCGGCGGCCGCGTACCTCGCCGCTGACGGCCGACGGCCGCGCCATTGCCGAACTGGTGGCGGGGATGGTGGAGAATGTCGAAGCGATCAGGCGCTATTCAAAGAGCGCCGTCGCCGGGCTTTCCGCGGCGGTCAAGGTCAGCGCGCCGCCGTCGATCGCGGCCCATCTTCTTGCCCCGAAGGCGGTTCTCTTCCGCGAAGAGCATCCGGACATTACCCTGACGATTGCCGGCGTCACCCGCCGCGCCGCGCTCAACTACGGGGAGGCCGATATCGCCGTGCGCATGACGCGGCCGGAGGAGAGCGATCTCCTGGTTCGGCGTATCGGCGTCATTCGCTTCGGCCTCTACGCCATTCCGGCCGTGGCGCAAAAGCCCGAGGCGGATTGGGTCTTCATCGGTTACGACGCGGCAATGGAGCATCTGACGCAGCAGACCTGGCTTCGAAGCCTGCTGGAAGGCCGCCCGATCGTGTTTCGCGCCACCGATGTTTTCGGACAGCTGGAGGCCGCCCGCGCCGGCCTCGGCGTCGTGGCGCTTCCAACCTTTTTGGGCGACAGCGAAGTGGAGCTGACGCGCCTGCCGGCGGCGGTTCCCTCCCCCACACGGGACCTCTGGCTGGTCACTTATCCTGATCTGCGCCGGTCGCCGGCCATCCGCGCGGTGATGGATTTCGTCAGCGACATCGTCGGCGGAAGCTGTCCGTTGCGCAGCGCGGAGGCGGCTGCGTAAGACCGGTTACGACCTGTATTTTCCTGTTGCAGCCCGGCGGCGAATCTCTATCCATGGGTGGATGGGCCATACCTATAGTCGGTGACCGATGACGAAGCTGGGCAGTTGGTTCGTGGTGGATAGGGCGGATCTCGTCGCGGGCGTATCGGTCGCCGGACTGATGTTGCCGGAAGCGGTCGCTTATGCCGGTATTGCCGGTCTGCCGCCGCATCGGGCCATTCTCGCCGGCATTGCCGGATGTCTCGTCTATGCCCTATTCGGCCGCAGCCGCTTTGCGATCGTCTCCCCCACATCCTCCTCGGCCGCCATTCTCGCCGCAACGTTGGCGGTGGTTCCGGGCGATGCCACGGTCAAGGCGGGCCTTGCCACGGTTGCCGTGGCGCTTGCCGGCATTCTGTTCGCCGTTGCCGGCGCATTGCGCCTTGGCGGCATCACCGGCTTTATTTCACGGCCCGTGCTGCGCGGCTTCGCGCTGGGACTGGCAATCACCATCATCCTGCATCAGCTGCCGATCCTGGTCGGCGTGCCCGTGCAGGGTTCGAACATTCTCACCTACACCGCAGCACTCTTCGGCGCGGCCCTGCAATGGAATCCGATCAGCGTTGCCGTCGGCATCGTCGCACTGGCGGCATTGCTGCTGCTGAAGCGGCTGCCGGGCATTCCCGGCGCTTTTCTCGTGCTTGCCGCGGGCATCCTCGCCTCCTACCTCTTTGGCCTGGAGGGCCATGGCGTCAAGCTGGTCGGGGCAATCGAGATCCTGCCGCAATGGCCGTCGCTGCCGGATGCGGGCTGGGCCGCCTATTCGCGCCTGGTGCAGTTCACGGTACCTCTCGTGCTCATCCTCTTTGCCGAATCCTGGGGCACGATGCGGGCTCTGGCGCTGCGCTACGGCGAGACGCTGGAGATCAACCGCGAGCTTGGCGCGCTCGGTGCCGCGAACATTGCCAGCGCCATCGTCCAGGGCATGCCGGTCGGCGCGGGATTTTCGGCCGGCTTCGCCAGCGAGGCAGCGGGGGCGAAGACGCGGGCGACCACCGTCTTCGCGGCGATCGGCCTTGCGATCCTGATTGCCTGCGCCGGGCCGCTCGTTGCGCTTCTGCCCGAGCCGGTGCTGGCCGCCGTCGTGATCGCGGCCCTGACCCATGCGCTCGACCCCAGCCCGATCCTGCGTCTGCGCCGTCTCCATCGCGATTTTTACGTGGCGTTGGGCGCTGCTGTCGGCGTGCTGGCTTTCGGCGTCCTCAACGGCATGCTGCTGGCGATCGCCCTTTCGCTCGCGGCGATGATGCACCGCCTGGCTTCGCCGCATGTCGCTCGCCTCGGCCGGCTGAACGACAGTCATGACTTCATCGATGTCGGCAGGCATGACGATGCCTCCGAAATACCCGGTATTGCCATCTGGCGCCCCGGAGAAACCCTGTTTTTCGGCAATGCCGATACGATCTTCAGCGAGATCCTGTCGGGCAGCCGCGGCGAAACCGGCTTGCAGGCGGTTATCCTCAGCCTGGAGGAGAGTTCCGATATCGACAGCACCGCGATGGACGCCCTGATGGAGTTCGACGGCGTCATGCAGCGCAGGGGTCTACGCGTCCAGTTTGCCCGCGTGCATGACCGCGTCCGCGATCTCATGACGGCCGCCGGTGTTGCCGACGTCGAGCACCGCTGCAGCTTCAGCGTCGACGATGCCGTGACGGCTGTGATGAATGGCAATCAGCCGAAGGCTTGAACATGCCGCTCAGTCGCGCAGCGTCCAATAGCAAAGGTGCTGATGGATTGAGTGACCCTGCAGGCTGTTGATGAGGACGAAGTCTTTCGCAGTCCAGCTCACCGGTTCCTCAAGCACGATGTCGGGAACGAGCCGGCCTTGATAGAGCAGCGTCATATGCGGTTCGACAGGCTTTTCTTTCGCCGGTGTAATCCCGGTGAGTCGCATGGCATCGACCAATTCTTGGTAGATCGCCTTGAGTTCGGCGTTCCCATCCTTGTTCCATAGAACAAGTGCGCGATTATCGCCATTGCCGAAACTGACGGCCCGATCGAAAACCACGGGGCAGGATGGCTTCCTAACCCTCGAGGCTGCTTCCATAGCCGCAAACGCCGCCTCCTCCGGCAGGCAGCGAAACGAGCCGATCGTGTAGAGCGTTACATGGAGGAGATCAGCGCTTCGTGGCTTCGCGAAAAAACGGTATTGCCGATGGAAGTTGCCTGCAAGCTTATGGCTCCGTGCGGCAGTTACCGGATCGGGAAGGATTGCAAAATAGAGTTCGCTGATTGGTCCTCGATCGCTTGATGGCTGCGTGCCGCCATGCGACCCTCCGCCGAGATTGAGCGAGAGCTGCCCGTTGCTCTTCTTCATGGGATCGCTACAAAGCCGTACCGCTTTGCCTCCTCCTGTGTTTGGACCGCAAGGGCAATTGCCAAATCAAGAACAGATCATGAACATTTGCGCCGATGGAGCTTTTCGGCCGTAAGCTTCTCAAAAAACGATCGAATAAAAGGCCGGCTTGATCCGTTCATTCCAGGTTCGGGCTTTCGCGCCCATTCTCACCAACAAGGAATGACAGCCATGTTCACCAGATCAGTCTTTTCGGCCATTTTTCTCGCTCTCATCGGCCTTGGCATCCCTTCTTGCTCCACCACGGGCAACAGCGGTTCCGGCAGCGGCATGACACAGAATTCCGCTCCGACCGGCGGCGGATACTGACACCTGCCTGCAATTGTCTCACGCTCGCTCCGCTGTCGCCAAAACGGTGGCAATTGCCGATCTTTGCAAGAATCGGGTTGAATTCGACGGTCCCGAGGACGATTTTCATAGCAAGTGGAAACACAGGAGCTTGCGTCATGAATGAGAGAACGCAGAACTATCTGATCTTCGAAACCGCCGGCGGCTTTTGCGGTATCGCGTGGAGCGATGTCGGCGTCCTGCGCTTTCAATTACCGACGAAGGATGCTGCAGCCACCGAACGCCTGCTGTTGCGTCGCCTGTCGAATGCGCAGCCCGGCACGCCGACGCCGGAGGTTGCGGAGGCGGTCGCCAAGGTGAAGCGTTATTTCGCGGGCGAGGAGATCGACTTTTCGGGCGTCACGCTCGACCTCGGCGAACAGGATGCGTTTTTCAGGCAGATCTATGACGCTGCCCGGCAGGTCGGTTGGGGTCATACCACCACTTACGGAACGCTCGCCAAGCAGCTTGGCGCGGGGCCGGAGGCCGCGCGCGATGTCGGCCAGGCCATGGCCAAGAACCCGGTGGCGCTGATCATCCCCTGCCACCGCGTTCTGGCGGCCGGCGGCAAGATCGGCGGTTTTTCGGCGCCTGGCGGTTCGAATGCCAAGGCGCGCATGCTGGAGCTGGAAGGCGTTCAGCTCGCGCCACCAAAGCCGGTGCAGCAGTCGCTCGGGTTTTAAGCGACCGAGCCGGACGAAAGGTTTCACCTGTTCGCTCTATTCTTCCGATGCCCGGCGGGCGCGGGAAAACAGCAGCGTATTCTTTTCGTTCAAGCGGATCGGCTTGGGATCGTGATAGCCAGCCTTTTCGGCGACACGGATCGAGGCCCTGTTATCGGGCGAGATCAGACAGACGCTGCGATCAAATCGCGGCTGCTCGTCGAGCCAGGCAAGGGCGGCGGCGAGCGCCTCCGTGGCAAAGCCCTTGCCGTGCGCCCACGCCGACAATGCCCAGCCGGCCTCGGGAATACCCTTGATCGGCGGCTCCATCACCCGATGAAAATCGGCAAAACCGAGATCGCCGGCATATCGGCCCGACGATTTCTCGCGGATTGCCCAATAGCCATGTCCCAGCAGTGGCCACAGGCCATGATAGTGCAGCATCCGCATCCATGACTCCCTGGAAGTGGATACGACATTGCCGAAAATATGCTTCACGACGAGAGGATCGCTCCACATGCCGGCAAGCGGTTCGAAGTCATCGACCGTATGCCCCGTAAGAATGAGCCGTTCCGTTTCCAATCGCGGCGGGGAGAGCGTGGGTTTCATTCAGGGTCACTCTTTGGGTCTGGCGTCGGGAAATCTGCTGCAGGCGTCCGGCGAGGACCTTGCGCCTTTGGGTTTAATTTTATTCATACCCGAAATCCCACAAAGCGTAGTGACCGGATCGCGGCCCTCCCGTCGCGTCATGCCGCTTGTTCCAATGTTTTCTTCCGCCATAGAATTGTGAAGGCGAGACCATGGTTGACGAGCAGCAATGGCACGTAAAGCGCGGGTATATAAATGGCGGCGCCAAAGAGGCCGGGATTTCCGATTCTCGTTATGCCCAAGTAATAGGCGTTCAGAAGATCCATGGTTCCCCAGATATTGAATATCCAGACAATTGGAACGGCGATCGGCCACCGCCAGGAAAGTGCGGCCATTGAAACAAGCGCAAGAACGGCTGCGATGAGGTCGCCCCATCCAACTTGATTGGCGAAATCCGAACTCAACTCCGGCGATACGAATCCGGATACCAGAAAGTTCATCCCCAAAAACCTGAACGCATGGAAAGCCGCGAGAAGTCTCAGCGCCTCATAGCGCGGCATGGTACCAACCGCTGGCCAAACATAGACGTAAGCCACCACCGAACTTGTCAGAAAGGCGCCGGCGACGCTGAGAACGAATGGAAGATTGAAGTCCGGTGGCATACTCGGATTCCCTTATGTTTGTGGATATGTTTCGATATCTGCGGGTGCTTAAGGGTTAGCCGCGAGCAAGCGGAGCGGCCAAAGCGGGCCGATTGCGATGTATTCGTGGTCCATGAGATCTTGCCTGGCTAAGGGCAGGTCCTCCATGATTGCTTGCGCCTCTGCGACATCCCTGCAATCCAGCAGGAAGATGGCTCCGCGCCCGTCGCCCCGCGAATACCATTCGCGAATCTTCCCACTTAAATAGAGCAGCACCGTTTGCTGGATTTCAGCGGGCATGACGGTCATGACTTGTTCACGTGTGACGCCCGCCTTCACAGTAAGGATGGCCATTACACCGGTGGTTGTGGGTGAGATGGCCTGTGTCTGGGCAGGGGTTGGATGGGTCATGGAAGCAGCTCCTGTGAGAGTGGGTCAGGAAGGCGCTACAAATCGTTTTTACGGTCTCGTTTCGGCGACGTCCTGATTGACAGCTCAAACATAAGCCCGCTTTTCACGAGCGACTATTCTCGATAATGTCGACGAGTTATGAAGCAGAACTTCACAGTCAGGCAGGGGGCCCTCGATGGCGTCGAGGCCTTTCTGAGTGTTGCCCAGCACCGCAGTTTTCGCAAAGCGGCTGCGGCGCTCGGGGTAACGCCTTCGGCAATCAGCCAGGCGGTGCGGGCGCTTGAGGCGCGTATCGGCGCGGCACTTTTCATCCGCACGACACGCAGCGTCAGCCTGAGCGAGGCCGGCGAGCGATTTCACGCGCGTGCAAAGCCCGCTTTCGAGGAGCTCATCGCCGCAAGCCATGGCGCGCGCGACCTTGGGCAGCGGCCCGCCGGACTATTGCGCCTCACGGTGCCGCAGGCGGTGGTGCCGATCCTGCTGGAGCCGCTGATCGCATCTTTTTGCCAAGCCTATCCCGAGATCGAGGTGGAGATCGCCGCAAGCGCGGACCTGGTCGATATTGCCGCCGAAGGGTTTGATGCCGGCGTCCGGTTCGGCCAGTTCATCGCCGCGGACATGGTTGCGGTTCGGCTGACCCCGCCCTTTCCCTTCGTGGTCGTCGGCAACCCCGAATATCTGCGCCGGCAGGGAAGACCCGAGCGTATCGACGATCTGCGTCAGCATGCCTGCTTGCGAATGCGCCGCTCAAACGGGTCGATTGCGCCTTGGTCCTTTGTTGACAGCAACAAGTCGATCGAAGCGATCGTCTCAGGCCCGCTGATCGCCCACGATTTTCCCACCATTCTTGGTGCGGCCGCGGAGGATATGGGGCTCGCGCAGGTGCCCGAGCCGATCGCCGCCCGCCTGATCAAAGAGGGCAAGCTCGTGCGTGTTCTGGAGCCATTCGCACCCATGGCCCCCGGCATGTTTCTCTATTATCCCAGCCGCCATCAAATGATGCCGAAATTGCGAGCCTTCGTCGACCACATCAAGCACCGCAAACCGTAAGGCTGCGCGTATCGAGAAGGAAGACGTCATGCAATATTCGGTGTCTTCCCGGATGGAAGGCAGCGCAGTTGCCCGCATTCCCACCCGATCATCTGGATAGGTTCTAACGCTTTGTTATTACCTTGCTTTGGAACTAAAGGTCGTGCGAGATCGTTTATCTTGAACTTTGATACGACACTAACGTCGTACCCGGCCGGCTGGGATAAGCGGCGCTCTTGAGGAGTATCTCATCATGAAGATTTCGTCCGGATTTCGTTCAGTCGCAGTTGCCGCCATCGCCGCCGCGGGAATTGGCTTTGCCAGCGCCGCGCATGCCGATAGCGGCACGATCCGTTTTGCTGTCTACAAGGCGGCCTTTTTCGTGGGTGGTTCCGGAGGCGAGGGCACATTGACCTTCCACGGCCGACGCTATCCCGTCACGATCGGCGGCATCTCCGGCGGCCTCGCCTTCGGTGCCTCCAAGACCTATTTCAGTGGTACGGTTCGCCACATTCGCCGCGCCCAGGATGTCAGCGGCGTCTACGGTGCAGCGGGCGGCGGCGGCGCCGTCGGCAAAGGCGCCCAGATGATCGTCATGACCAATGACAAGGGCGCCCAGCTCGAGCTCACAGGCCGGCAGGTCGGCCTGCAGGTCAATGCCGATATCAGCGGCATGAGCATCAGGGTGAAGTAAGGGCTACTCCGGCGGTCATTCCCCGGATGGGCCCGATTTGCTGAATTGGCGATCGGGCACGTCCGGGATTCATGCCGGCCGATAGATCTGCGCCACCACGCCGCCCGGGAAGGCCTTCGAGTCTGTCAGCTTGAGAGGCATCGGCGCGGCAAGTTCCGAGAATAGCGGCAGGCCTTTGCCCAGCGCCACGGGGTCCACGCCGAGCACAAATCGGTCGACCAGCTTCTCAGCGATCGGGCTGCGGGCGAAGCTGACCCCGCCATGGGCGATGATCGGCTCGCCCCCTTGGGCTTTCAACTTCGCGACTTCTTCCGTCAGGTCACCGCTCACCACATAGGCTGCCGCCCAACTGTCTGCGCCGGGTTGCCGCTCGGCAGATTGGGGGCTCCCCCGCATGGGCGCGGGCTTCATTAAGCGCTGCCGTCGGGTACACGCTCTTCAGGATTGCCGGTCCCTGTCGCGAGCAGGGCGCTCGGCGTCGTGCACGGAATCGACTGGATGGCGCGCGAAATTGGTTTTGACGCAACTATGAGAAAATCACGGGCCGACGAGTTCTGTGCCGTGACACGACGACACTATTTTCAGATCGCAGCATTCGACCGACATTGATCGGCTCCCTCACAAGCGGCGGACGCGGGAGGTGAGCGAGGAACCCAAGATTTCTGGCTTACGGAAGCAGCGCCAGAGCGATCCGATCGGCGGCAGCCACGACGATCAGCGCGATCGCCAACGCCGGCCAGCCGACATAGTTCAGAATCAAGGCCGCGCCCGCAAAGAATCCGGCTTCAAGCATCAGTCGTCCGGCCGGTCCGATTTCGTATCTCCGCTTTGGGGAGAGGAACCTACCCCAGACGACGGCGCCCGCCGCGCAGAATACTATTCCCAACAGTGCTTGCACCACCAATGGCACTGCCAGATGCGCGGCCAATGCGGCAAGTGACGCAAGGATACAAAGTTCAAGGGCAAACCTTATGCCAAGCGCGATCGCTTTCATTGTTCCCCCATGTCGGTCAAACGATTGTTCATAGTCTGCCGGGTGGCAGATGGCATCATCATATCCGCGATCCCGCAGATCACTTTGTGGCAACACCTAAGTCCCGGGTAGCTGGCTTCGTCATTCGTTCTCTGCCCTAAGCTTCGGCAAACTCGATCAATGGGCGCATGTTCTCCCTTCCTTCGCAGCGCGATATTCGACACCCGGCGATTCCCTCGCTGCCTCCATCATGCTCCTTGCAGGACGACCGGCCCAGTCATGAGTTTCAATCGGATTCCGAGGCGTCTCCAATGATCCACGGGCAGGCATAATAGTCTTCGATGCGGTCGATGACGCGGCCGGCGACATGGACGCGAACCGGCCACGCGACTTCCCACCGATCGCCTCTCTGGAAGAGCACGAAGAGGACAGGCTCTCCGTCGATCGCCCCGAGCTCCATGGTCCACCTCTCTGGGTTTCGCTCGTATTCGGCGAAATAGATGGAGTTCGTAAGCAGGCCGTCGAAACAGTCGGCGACCCGCAACCGAGCATCGGCGCTGGTCAGGCCCCGCACGCCATCCCAGTCATGGCGATTGAAGAGGTCAACATAGCGCTGCAAGAGCTGCGCGGTGTCAGGATCAAGCGGATGGTTCGGCTCGCCGGTAGGTTCTGCGGGCAAGCCGGCGAGCTTCGCCCGTCCACGGGAGAGCGCGGATTTGACGCCGCCAACCGTCGAGTCCACGAGTTCCGCAGTCTCCTCCAGCGAATAGTCGAACACATCCTTCAGGAGCACGCAGGCGCGTTCCTTGGGCGGCAGGTGGCCGACCAGCCGTTCGATGGCGCGATGTGCATCGGTCGTCGCGGGCTCCGCAGCAACGACGCCGATGTCGTCCGAATAGGCGCTCTCCGCGCGCTCGCGCGCATTGCGCCGCCTCAGAAAGTCGATGCAGCGATTGTGAGCGATGCGAAATAACCAGGGTTTCAGCCTGTGGGCGTCATCGAGGGTCTCGATCTTCGTGTAGGCCTCGAACAGTGTCTCCTGCATGAGATCCTCACCGTCGAGCCGTGAGCCGGTCATGCGGGCGCAGTAGCGATGCAGTTGAGCGCGGGTGTCCGATACCGTCTCCAGGAAGGCTCGATACCGCGCGTCGAATAGGCCGATCGGTCGTTCGGGCATGTCCTTCACCTGCCACATCTTAGCGCCATTGAGGATGGGTGAGGACCATGAAGGCGGACGAGCTCATGGTCAACGTCTTCAAATACGTGCTTGCCCTCGCCGACCATCTTGGGGATCGCCCAAATTCGGCACTCATCGACAGGGCCTGCGGTGTGCAGGGTCGGATCGAGGCTGGAGATCCTGTCCTTTGCGATGTTGCCGCCCGGAGGTTGTTTGGTCTTTGCGAGCTCGGCTGCCAGGCCGCCCTTTATCAACGGCGCGTTCCACGCCATCGCCTTGAGCATCCGGGAGGCGATGAGCTTCTTCGTGCCACCGAGGCGAGTTGCGTATCTGCCACCTTTCGTCCCCGGAGGCGAGACCAAGCTGGTCACTTTCAATTTGCGAGTCATGCGACCTCCTGACTATCACTGCGTGTTGCCGCGGTTGCCGTCAGGCCGAGTTTGGGGCGAACCCATTGTGCAAACCGCTCTATCGCGTCGTCGGCTTCGGGAGCGCGGCCGGCCATCATCTGGAACGAGTGCAGCATCCCCGGAAATACATCCAAGCGCACCTCGACACCGGCGGCCTTCGCACGGCCGGCGAGCGCCCGGCTGTCGTCGAGAAGGCTTTCGTCTTCGCCCGCTTGCAAATAGATCGGCGGCAGGCCCTCGAGATCGGCAAAGATTGGGCTGACGAATGGATGTCGGGCATCGGTCCCTGCGAGCACTTGCGATGCCAGCATATCCACGGTCGCCTTCTGGAAGAAGGCATCCTTCTTGCGGTTAGCTTCGTAAGAGAGCCCGCTCGCCGACAGATCATGCCAGCCAGAGATACTGAGGATCGCGGCCGGCAGCGGACGTCCCGCATCACGCAGTTTCATAGCGGCCGCAATGATCAGGCCTGCGCCGGCGGAATCGCCTGCACCTATAGTGTGCTTCGGTTCGATACCCTGCTCGGCCAGCCACTCGAACGCGGCCACGGCCTGCTCGATTTGACGCGGAAACTTGCTCTGAAACGAGTAGTCGTAAGTGGCGAGCAAAGCGTGACAGCCAATCGCCTTGGCGAGGTGAGCGACCATCTTGCGATGGGTCCAGATCGATCCGCCAACATAGCCGCCGCCATGCAGGTAAAGCATGACCCGGTCTTTGGCCGCCAGTTTTGGCTGAATCCACAGCGCGGTTTTGTCGCCGAGATTCGTTTCGACGTAATCGACGCCGCCCGGTTCTGCCGTCAAAACAGACCACTCGGAGACTTCCGGCGGCAATTCTCGACCGCTGCCCCAAGCCTCCGCAAGCGTTTCGTAGTGTATCTTGTTCGCTGAGCTCTGTTTGCTGTTCATTGCCACGCTCCAATTCGTTGAGGGGGGCGATACCGAGGAACGACCGCCCATGAACAGCTAAGACGGACGGGTCCAGCAAAAGGATACGCCGCCGGCGGATGCGACGCCTCAACGATGGCGGGTACCCCGAGCTTGGGTGCAAGCCTGGAAGGCTGGCCTGCGCGGATTCGCGGACTGAACATCGCCGCTTCAAGCGATCGCAGCGCGGCTTCCGACCGGATTGCGGCAGGCGTCGCCGGCGACCTGCCGGGCGTCAGTCGCGCGATATGGACAGCCCCGCGAGAAGCGGAGCGTACGCGGCGAGCCTGCGGGATACGAACTCCGTGAAGAGCCGGACGCGCTTCGTCTTGCGTGTCTCCCCCTGTGTGAGAAGCCAGAGCGTTCCGTACATGTGCAGGTCGGTGCCCGGCACCCTCACCAGTAGGGGGTCGGCATCTCCGACGAAGCACGGCAGTGTCGTGATCCCGAGCCCTTGCCGTACAGCCGCGATCTCTGCCGCGGCGTCCGTGACCCTGAAGGGAACCCCCGTGGTACGAATCTCACCCTCGCTGGCCCAATCCGGAATGCCATGCATGCTTATCACGATCCACCGGATGGGATCAGACGCGCCCGCACGCCATGCGGCCAGTCGATCGCGAGACATGTAGACGCCGCCGAACAGCTCCGGTCCCTTCAAGCCGTGAAGATTGAGCGGCAGGGTTTTGCGGTCGTAGACGACGCGGATCGCGACGTCGGCTTCTCGGTTGGTCAGATTTGCCAGCTCCCCGGACGATAGGATTTCCATCTCGATATCCGGATGCAGACGCGCGAAATCGGCGAAGTCCGGCATGAGCAAGTGTGTCGCGAGGATCGGTGTCAATGTCACCCGCAGAAGCCCGCGCACGCTCTGGTCGCGCCCGAAGACGCGCGCCTCCAGCTGGTGCGACGACGCTTCCATTTGGTTCGCGAGCTCAAGGACCTCCTCGCCCGCGGCTGTCAGGCGGTAGCCCGAAGGCAGCTTTTCGAACATCTGCGCCCCGAGGCGGTCCTCGAGCTGTGCGATGCGTCGCAGCACGGTCGAGTGGTTCACTCCGAGGCGCTCGGCGGCAGCCCGCACTGAGCCTCCGCGCGCCACGGCAAGAAAGTAGCGAATGTCATCCCAGTCGATCATGGTGCAATCCGGCACCACACGGTGCGCTTTCCAAAGCCGGCATCTAACGCATCGTACAGCAGTACAGGCAGTCTTCATAGCTTATGTCGACAAGCGTGGCCCCAATTCCCAACAGCGAACACCGATCGTCACGGCCGGCGTCAGTCGTCCAGCCGGATGGATTTTGCACCACCCATGTGCGCGCTTTCGCACTGAACAACTGATGCCGGCGGACCCATTTCGAGGGTCTCGGGGACATCCCCGAACGACCAAAGGCGGAGCCTGGAAGGAGAAGTCATGGGAAAGCTAGACGGTAAAGTTGCAGTCATTACGGGTGGATCGAGCGGTATGGCGCTCGCGAGCGCCAAGCGGTTCGTTGAAGAAGGCGCCTATGTTTTCATCACGGGCCGGAGACAGGAGGCGCTGGACGAGGCCGTTAAGCTGATCGGCCGGAACGTGACCGGCGTGCGCGGCGACGCGGCCAATCTCGACGACCTCGACCGTCTGTTCGATACGGTCAAGCGGGAAAAGGGCAAGATCGACGTCCTATATGCAAGCGCCGGCACGGGCGAAGCCGTCCCACTGGGCGAGATTACCGAGCAGTATTTCGACGCGACCTTCGGCCTGAATACGCGCGGCACGCTGTTCACGGTGCAAAAGGCGTTGCCGCTGTTCAAAGATGGCGGATCGATCTTCATGACCGGATCAGTTGCTTCGGTGAAAGGTTTTCCTGGTTACAGCGTATATGCGGCGAGCAAGGCGGCGTTGCACGCATTCGCACGCGGATGGCTCAACGAGCTGAAGGGCAGGAATATCCGGGTGAACGTGCTGCACCCCGGGCCTATCGCCACGCCGATGCAGGACCAAGTCCTCACCGAGGAGGCGAAGCGGATGTTCGAATCCCTGATCCCGCGGGGAAAGATGGGTCGTCCTGAGGAAATTGCGGCGGTCGCACTGTTTCTTGCTTCAGACGATTCGAGCTTCGTGAATGGGGTGGAGTTGTCTGTCGACGGCGGCTTCTCGGCTATCTGAAAAATCGCGCCGGATCGCGGGAAGCGGCTGACCGGCGGCAACCAGAGTGTCCGTGGTGAAACGACTTCCGTGCTGAACGGTCCGCCCGGCTCGCGGAAGTCGTTCACGGCAGGACGTCCACGCAAAGGTCGCCACACAGCGGAACGGATAACCCAGCGCCGTTGAAGGCCGGGGAATCAATATCTGCACGGATTGGAGAAGTATTATGATCTATGCAATTGTAGGATTCGGCAAGATAGGCCAGGCCCTCGCCCACGCCTTCGCCCGTAAAAACATCGAAGTGGCCGTCGCGAGCCGCCGACCGCCCGAGGCGCTAGCGCCGCAGGCTCGGGCGATTGGACCCACGGTCGTCGCCAAGTCGCTGCGGGATGCACTCGAGGCCGACACAATCATCCTGGCGGTCCCGTTCGGGGAGCATCGCGAGGTTGCGAAGGCGCTGCCGAGCTGGAAAGGCAAGACAGTCATCGACGCGACGAACGCGTTTCCGGTGCCTGAGGAGCTGGACGGCCTCCCGTCCTCCGCCTTCGCCGCGAAGGCGTTCACCGGCGCCAAGCTCGTGAAAGGGTTCAACCATCTGATTGCGGCCACCCTGGCTGCCGATCCGATCGTCGAGAGCGGTCACCGGGTCGTCTTTCTGTCGAGCGACGACGAGTACGCGACCGCTCCCGTGGCGGCATTAGCCAAACAACTCGGGTTCGCACCGGTCGAGCTGGGAAAGCTCAATGAGGGTGGCGCGCTGGTGCACGCGCGCGGCCGCACTTGGGGCCAGCTCATCTTCCAGGATCTGTTCAAGAAGGAGCAGTAATCGAAGGCGTATAGGCGCTGTTCGTAGAGCGGCAAGACACTCGGCGGAGCCCAGATCCCCAGGTCGCTAGAACCTATCGGTTGCTATCGATGGCCTGGGATTCGCCCGGGTGTCTTCTGCTATCCGCTACTACTCCACGGTACGCCTCGTCATTCCCACTCGATTGTCCTAAATCTAGTTAGACCATTGATATAGCCTAGTTTTTTTATTCGTTGCCGCGCAAAAAGCCGACCCATGGACCGTCAAAACGTTACAGTTTTGATTTCAAAGGGAAAAATAGCACGAAAACTTTTTGTGCGGTTTCGGCATCTATCGAAGTTGATCGCCTTTCCGGAGCCGCTGACCGGCCAAAGACGCCCCTCAGGGGAGAGGGGGCCTGCGTTCCGTGGCACTGGCCCGCAACCCTCAGAATATGATAGCCCGCGGCAACCGGAGAAGGGAATCTGTGTTCTCAAACTAGCATCGACTGCTGGGCGGAGATGCCCGCAATAGCGCCTTGCCATGATGCCGTGGTGACCGAGGGCATGAGGGGGTTGGCGAGGTCGCCGGCGGCGTAGATGCCGGGCATGCTGGTTTCGCGGCGCTCGTCCGCCTTGAGAGCAATGCCAAGGGGTGTATCGACCGTGGCGAGGCCCAGTGATTCATGCAGGCTTGCGGACGGCTTGTTGCGCGGATGCGCGAACAGGATGTCGACAGTGACATCGGGGCCGGTATTGAGCTTGACGGTGGCATTATGGCCCCCATGACGGGCGATCTCGGTGATCCGGCCATCGACGACAGGTATGTTGCGGCGCGCCACATCGGCCCGGATATCGGGCGGGATGTCGTGACCATCGGCAAAGACCGTCAACCTGTCGGTCCAATCGTGGAACAGCCTGACCTGATTGTGCGACTGCGGGCCGGACCAGACGAGGCCCCAATGCTGGCCAGCGACTTCAAAGCCGTCGCAATAGGGACAGGGCACGATGGACGTGCCCCAGCCTTCGGCAAAGCCCGTCACGTCGGGCATCTGGTCGGCGACGCCATAGCTCAGGATCAGGCGGCGCGCCTTAAGGCTTTTGCCATCGCCAGTGAGGACGGAGAAATCGTCGATGGCGCCGGAGACGCTGTCGGCCCGGGCACTGACCAGCCTGATCGTGGGATAACGCGCCAGCTGCTGCCGCGCCTCTGCCAGGATGTCCAGCGGTGGCTTGTGATCGTGGCCAAGCAGGCCATGCGAGTGGCCGGCGAAGCGATTGCGCGGCAGGCCGGTATCGAGAACGGTGACCTTGCGGCGGGCACGGCCGAGCTGCAGAGCGGCTGCGAGGCCGGCAAAGCTGCCGCCGATGATGATGACGTCATCCATGTGGATGGGGAAACTTGATTTAGAGGACATGGTTAAAACCCACCCATTGGCTTGCGCATTTTGGATACTATATGGTATCGTAATTCAAGAATAACGATACTGTCAAGGACTGGAATTGTCGTGACCGAAAATAGCCAGGGCCGGCGCGGCCGGCCCGCCAACGAGGCGCTTGGCCAAACCATAGTCGACGCCGCGGGCGAACTCTTTGCGGAACTGGGTTTCCAAGCAACAACATTGGACAAGGTCGCCCAGCGAGCGAAGATATCCAAGCTCAGCATTTATCGGCACTTCGAGAACAAGGAGGCCCTGTTTGGCGCGGCGTTTGCGGCCCGCTGCCATCAGTTAATACCACAGGCCCTTTTTGAAGGTGTCGACGGTTCGGCAGAAGGTCAGCTCATGGCAGTGGGATCATCACTGCTTCGCACGCTGTTGCGCCCGGACGTCCGCAATGTCGAAGCCATGGTCATGGCCGACGTCACGAGTCAAAAGTCGCTGAGCAAGCTCCATTACGAAGCCGGCCCCGCCCATATCATAGCCCAAATCGAGGCCCTGTTGCGTCAGTTGCACGCGAAGGCGGTTCTGAACGTGCCCGATCCTCTCCGGTCTGCCCGCTTGTTTGCCGCGCTTTTTAAAGGCTCCGATCTCCTGATTATCGCACGCTTCGATGAGGCGAGAGCAGAGGACGACAACGAAATCGAATCCTACTGCCGGTCGGCCGTCGCCATGTTCATCGCCGCGCACGGTGGCAGCGACCACGCGGGCGGATAGGCATTTGATTGCTCCAGGCAGCTTGGCCGGGACCGTCGTCCAGGCGCGTCGCCATATTGGGCCGGCGCGCGCTGCCGAGCTTGCACAGATCGCGGCACCTCATCTTTCTCTCAACGATAAAAAGACGCTCGCATCTACCGCGGTCCAAGCTCCCGCCTGGATGAGGTCGACGCTTCTCCCCATCGCAGATTCGGCAGCAGTCGGGACAACATTTGATAGGTGATGCGACGGTGCCATCCGACGATATGTGATCAGGTCCGGAACATCGATCGGTACCGCAGCCAAAGCTGAAACTATGTATGTCGATAACTAAAGTACCGTCAGCGCGGAAATGTCATGCCACGGCGAATTTTCGTTATATATTTCAAAGCGTTGACACGCAAAAAAAGTACCGTCAAACCCTAAAAACGAATGACGGTACTTTTTAGAATGCTCTGTCGGATACGAAAACACCGTCAAAAGTACCGTCAGAATGATCTGCTACAAGCTGCGAGCCGCGCCAGGTGCTCCGCTAAGCTTAACGATTTCAATGACTTGATAGATTTATCAATCTCATTGATAATGTGCCCTGAATTACTCCCACTCAATCGTGCCGGGCGGCTTCGATGTCACGTCGTAGACCACGCGGTTGATGCCGCGGACTTCGTTGATGATGCGGGTCGCGGCGCGGCCGAGGAATTCCATGTCGTAGTGATAGAAATCGGCCGTCATGCCGTCGACGGAAGTCACGGCGCGCAGTGCACAGACGAATTCGTAGGTGCGGCCGTCGCCCATAACGCCGACGGTCTGGACCGGCAGAAGCACGGCGAATGCCTGCCAGATGGCGTCGTAGAGGCCAGCCTTACGAATTTCGTCAAGATAGATGGCGTCTGCCTCGCGCAGGATCTCCAACTTCTCGCGGGTGATGCCGCCGGGGCAGCGAATGGCAAGGCCCGGACCGGGGAAGGGGTGGCGGCCGATGAAGCTGTCGGGCAGGCCGAGCTCCTTGCCGAGCGCGCGCACTTCGTCCTTGAACAGTTCGCGCAGCGGCTCGACGAGCTGCATCTTCATGCGCTCCGGCAAGCCGCCGACATTGTGGTGCGATTTGATGGTGACCGAGGGACCGCCCGTGAAGGAAACGCTCTCGATAACGTCGGGATAGAGCGTCCCCTGGCCGAGGAAATCGGCGCCGCCGAGCTTCTTGGCTTCCTCTTCGAAGGTCTCGATGAAGAGGCGGCCGATGATCTTGCGCTTGGTTTCGGGGTCGGAAACACCCTCCAGCTCGCCGATGAAGCGGTCGGAGGCATCGACATGCAGGAGATGCAGATTGTAGTGCTCGCGGAACATGGCAACGACACCCGCCGCCTCGTCCTTGCGCATCAGGCCGTGGTCGACGAGGATGCAGGTCAGCTGGTCGCCGACGGCTTCGTGGATCAGCAGCGCGGCAACCGAGGAATCGACGCCGCCGGAGAGTGCGCAGATGACGCGCTTGTCGCCCACCTGATCGCGGATCGCCTGAACCGCCTTGGCGCGATAGGCCGACATCGACCAGTCGCCCTTGATGCCGGCGATGTTGTGAATGAAGTTGCCGATCAGCTTGGCGCCGTCGGGCGTATGCACCACTTCCGGATGGAACTGCACGCCGTAATATTTGCGCTTCTCGTCGGCGATGAAGGCGTAAGGCGCGTTCGAGGAGGTGGCAACCACTTCGAAGCCCTCGGGCAGCGCGGTCACGCGATCGCCATGGCTCATCCACACCTGATGGCGCGAACCGTTCGACCACAGGCCTTCGAAGAGGGCGCAATCCTTGTCAACTTCCAGGAAGGCGCGGCCGAATTCGCGGTGATGTCCGCTTTCGACCTTGCCGCCGAGCTGCATGCACATGGTCTGCTGGCCGTAGCAGATGCCGAAGACCGGGATGCCGCTGTCGAAGACGATCTGCGGCGCCCGGGGCGAGCCTCCATCCACGGTCGAGGCCGGGCTGCCGGAGAGGATCACGGCCTTCGGCTGCAGCCGCTTGAAGCCGGCTTCGGCGGATTGGAAGGGAACGATTTCGCAGTAGACGCCCGCTTCGCGCACGCGGCGTGCGATAAGCTGCGTCACCTGGCTGCCAAAATCGACGATGAGAACGGTGTCTGGATGTGCTGTCTGGGTCATGGCGAGCCTTTAATGAAAAGCGCTTTCCCTGGCAATCGGGCAAATCACGCAAGAGCCGATTTTATTGTCCCGATTGTCCTCGATTCCTGTCGTTTCCAGCCTTTTAGAACCAGAATACGCCGTCTTCCAGCGCGGTAAACAGCCCGTCAACGGCGTAGGACAGTTTACGGTCTATGACGTGCAGATATTCCGTCCAGTCGGAAATGTGCTGCAGCTCGACCTGGCCGTCGGAAATGCCCCGCAGGCCGATCAGCGGCAGGCTGTAGATCTGGCAGGCGCGCAGCACCGCGAAGGTTTCCATATCGACCATGTCGGTGCCGATGCGCTCATAGGCTTCCGTGCCGGAGACGATATTGGCGCCCGTCGAAAGGCTGCCCTCTGCCATAGTCGGGATGCGCAACGGCAGCTCGATCGTCGCGGGCAGGTCGAGAAAGGGCGTGCGGCCTTTTTCGAAGCCGAGCGGGGAGGCATCCATGTCGCGGTAGGAAACGGAGGTGACCTGATAGACTTCCGTTTGTTCCAGCTTGGCGGAGCCGGCTGAGCCGAGCGAAACCACGAGATCGGGCAGGTCGCCCTGTGCCTCGAGCTGCGCAAAGGCGCGGGTGAGCGCGATGGCCGCCTCGACCGGGCCGACGCCTGTCATCAGCGGATCGATGCGCGAGCGCAGGAAGGGGCCGTATTCGGCCTCGGCCGCCATGACGAACAGGATCGATTTGCCCGATACCCGCTTCAATTCGAATTTCATCCGCTAATTCCCTCTCTGCCCCGGATGACCATCATCGTTCCTGTCATCGAGGCAATCAGTTTGGCCGGTCCGTCGCCGATGGCGTAGCCGCGGCCGTCGGCGACGATGATCGTCGTGCCGGGCTTGGTGACGTCGCCGCGGAACAGGAAGCGCTCGCCGCGCCCCGGCGACATCAGGTTGACCTTGAATTCGATGGTAAGGATGGATGCTGAAGGGTCGATGACGCTGTAGGCGGCAAAGCCGCAGGCCGAATCCAGCGCCGCGGCAATGATGCCGGCGTGCAGGATGCCGTGCTGCTGCGTCAGCTTCACATCGAACGGCAGCTCGATTTCCACCGTGCCATGTTCGACGCGCGTCAGTTCCGCGCCGATCGTCGCCATCGCCGCCTGCCGCTCGAAGCTCGTTCGGATGCGGGTTCGAAAATCGCCGCTGGTCACCGTGTCATCTGGCCCTGTCATGCCGTCCCCTTTCGCGGGTGCGAAATTGGCATGGAGAGGCCGTTTGGACAAGGGTTATCCGGTGGAAAAGCGGAAGCGTCCCGGCCTGCCTTGCCGACATCGAATTTCCACGATCGGATCACCATGCTATCCCAAGCAATGAAGCTTATCGCGAGGGCTTAGATGACGACGATCCTGCAATCGGTAACGGCCTACGAGACCTGGATGCGGGCGCAGCTCGGCGCAGATCTTGTGGAAGGGGGGCTGGCGAAAAAGCACAAGCTGATGAAGGGCGACAGCTTCTCTTTCCTGCGCGGCACCTATTGGCGCTGGGCCGAGACCATCCTCGACATTTATCCCGACCTCAAGAATGCCCCGCAGCTACTGGCGATCGGCGATACGCATCTCGAAAATTTCGGCACCTGGCGCGATGATGAGGGAAGGCTCGTCTGGGGCGCCAATGATTTCGACGAGGCGGCCGTCATGCCCTATGCGCTCGATCTCGTGCGTCTTGCGGTGAGCGCGATCATGGCGGGCGGTCAAGACGGACCGACGCCGCGCATCGTCGCCGACAGCATTCTGGCAGGCTATCGCCGCGGCTTGCGGCAGCCGTCTCCCGTCGTTCTCGAGCGCGATTACAAATGGCTGCGCAACGCCGTGCTGCTGCCCAATGCCGAGCGCAAGGCTTTCTGGGAAAAATATCGCAGCCTGCCGCCGGCGACCGATCCCGTGGCGGATCGCTATCTCAAGGCGCTACACAAGGCATTGCCGGATCCGGTGACAGCATTCGAGCCGAAGCCGCGTCTGGCCGGTACCGGCAGTCTCGGTCGTCCGCGCTTCGTCGCCTATATCGATTGGCGTGGCGGGCCGGTATTGCGTGAGGTCAAAGCCTTGCTGCAATCCGGCTGGTCGCTGAAGCACGACCCGTCAGACAAGACGATCCGCACGGGGATCATCGCCGGTGGACGGGCGCGTTCGCCCGATCCGCGTTATCAGGTCGCCGGAACCCTATTGGTGCGCCGCCTGTCGCCCAACAGCCGCAAGATCGAAGTCGACGGCGATGCGCAGGTGCTGCTGTCGCCCGACATGCTGGATTTGATGGGCTTCGAGATCGCCAATTGTCACGCCAACGATGCTTCGCTCATCCCAGGCATTCTTGCCGATCTCGATGCTCGAAGATCTGATTGGCTGCGCGCGGCGGCCAAGGCGGCCACCGTCGCGGTCAGTGCGGAACAAGCCGAATTTGCCAGGAAGGGCTGATCCGGCCAGGAGATCGATCAATGCCCGGCGGCTTCCCGGATCAGGCGGGCGATCGTATCGGGATGCGAGATCAGTGAGAGATGGCCGGCCTTCACTTCGATGGTCTTGGCGCCCATGCGCTTGGCCATGAAGCGCTCCAGATCCGGATTGATCGTCCTGTCTTCGGTGGAAACAGCGTACCAGCTTGGCTTGCTGCGCCATGCGGCCTGGGTGGTCTTGCCCGTCAGCAAGGCCTTTTGGAAGGGCTCCTGCACAGCGTAAAGCACCTCTGCCTTGGCTTTGGGCAGGTCGCCGGCGAAGTCGCGCAGGAAAGCTTCCTCGGTCAGCCGCCCTTCATCGCCATCGAAGACGATGCCAGCCGAGGCGGGCGGGGTCGGATATGTCTTGGCGAGCGCCGTATAATCCTCGCCGGCATCCGGTGCGCGGGCCGCGACATAGACGAGCGCGGAAACCTTCGGATGCACGCCGGCTTCGGTAACGAGCATGCCGGAGAAGGAATGGCCGACGAGAACGGTCGGGCCGTCCTGGCGATCGAGAACACGCTGCACTGATGCGACCGCTTCGGGAAGGGTCGTCAACGGGTTCTGCACCGCCGTGCAGTTCAGCCCCTTGGCTTGCAGCCGGGCAATGACCTCGGTCCAGCAGGAGCCGTCTGCGAAAAGTCCATGTGCAAGGACGACGTTGCGGGCCTTCAATGGTGCAGACTTGGCCGCACCTGAGGCCGGAGCCAGGTTGCTGGCGGCCATGCCGCGCGCGGAAATGAGGGAGGCGGCGGCGCCGGCAACAATGGCGGTCGAGAAATTCCGTCTGGTCATCATCATCATCGTGATCCTTATGGTGTTGAGGATAAATGGGCAGCAGAAAGCCATCCGCGCCGAATGTCGGAACGGTGAAGCTTCTGAAATCTTGTATGTCTTAGTGCGGCATCTGACCGAACAAGCGGATCAAATATGACCGATCCTGTATTCCGGTTCAGCGTCGAGATTACCTTGTGTATGCAAAAGCGAGGCTGCTGATTGCTTTTGTATTCTAACTGGCGTTTTTAGTCAATAATTGGATGCGTAACGGTTGCGTGATTGCCTATCTGTATGCAGAAATAATGGGCGGGGGATGTTTTTGCATACAAGCCTTGGTCAGTCCCGGAGTGCTGGGAGTGATGGATGGGTTAGCGTGACGCGGCTGAAGAACGCGAGTTATTGTCCGACCGTATTCGTAGCGTGAAGCCATCATGCAGGTCATCGCGGAGGGAGACGGAGAAATGGCGTCGCGGCGCATGCGGGCGCATATGCTGAATGCGGCGACGGCGTTGCGGCGTTTCATCGAAGCCGGCAAGCTTGCCTAGGCCAGGTCAGCCAACGATCAGCTGCGGGCGATGCGCACGATGTGCTGGTCCCAGGCGACATTGCTGTGCTCGCCGAGGAAATCGCCACCATAGGAGGAAACGGCAAAGCCATGGCGGGCTGGCGCGATGCCGGCCGCATCCACAATGCGTTCCACCTTCAGCACTTTGCCGGTCTTCGCGTCCAGCGTCACCGAGGTCCCTTCGATCGGCGACGTGACGCCGACGAGGTTTTCAGCGCGATTGACGGCGATAGCGCCGACATAATTGCTGAGCGCCCGGGTCGTCTCATCGGGCAGGGTGACGAAGGTCAGGTCCTCGCCCCTCGCGAAATGGCCAACGAGCGGCGGCAGGTCGTTGCGACGGCCCTCATACTGGCAGGCAAACCAGACCCGGCCGCTGGCATCGATGTCGACATGACGGGTCGAGACCTGGGCATATTGCGGCGGCAGGATATGTTTCTCGATCAGCCGACCGGTGGCCGCGTCGATCAGCGTCAGAGACGGTTCCATATGGTCGAGGTTGAGCTTGGTGCGTCCGAAATCCGGATGCGTCTCGATGCCGCCATTGGCGACGATCAGGAACCGGCCATCGTCCGAAACCGTCATGTCGTGCGGGCCGACGCCATAGGTCTCGTACTCGCCGATGCGGGCAAAGCGATTGCTGCTGTCATAGAGCCCGATGATGCCGCGATTAGTGTCGAAATCATTTTCGCTGGCATAGAGCAGCTTGCCGCTGGGCGAAAACGTGCCATGCCCGTAGAAGTGCCGGCCCTCTTTGGCTGATATGACGACCGGCTCGGCCTTGTTCCAGGGATCGAAGATCATCGCATAGGTGCCGGGCCGGCGCGCGAAGGCGACGGTCTTGCCGCTGGCCTTCGAAAAGGCCATGCCATGGGCGCGCGCGGGCAGGGCGACCTGATCGATGATACGGCCCTGTTCGGTCACCGTCGCCACGGCAAAGGAGCCGTCGGCGGCGCGGATGCCGGAGGCATAGACCGCGTCGGCCCGCTCCAGTGCCATCAAGGCACTGGGCTTGAGCGCCGCGAGGAAGGTCAGCCCCGCCGCCTTGACGAAAGCTCTCCGATCGATGAGGCCGCTGCGCATCGCGCTCAGTCTCCATCTGCGAAGGAGAAGCCGGCCGAAAGGCCGATGGCGCCGCCGTAGTCATCGCTGAAGCTGGTGGCGAGGTCGCGGCTGACGGAGAGCAGCTTGTCGATCTTGGCGCGCTCCGCATCGTTGCCGATGGCCGCCTCGATATCCGGATTGATCGTTGTCGCCGTCGTCGCAAGCTCGTTCAGGAGGGCGTCGATCTTGGTGGCGACGGCGCGCTTGTCTGATGGCAGCAGGCTTGCCATGTCGGCCTTTTCCCAGAGCGTCTTCAAGCCTTCGATATTGCCTGATAACGAGGTCCAGGTGTTGGCCGAGCGCCAGTAGATCGCCATCTTCGGCCGTGCTGCCGCCGGGTCGCCCTTATAGAAGGTTTCCAGCCGCTGGTCGCGGACATTGGCAGCTCCATGTACGAGGATGCCCAGCAACGCCGTCACGGCCTCCTTGTTGTCCATGAAGTCATCGCTGGACTTGCCGGGAAACTTCCAGGATTTCTGCACGCCGTCGGCAGCATCCCATTCGTCGGCGATTTCCTTGGCCGTGTTTTCGATATTGCCGGCAACTGCCGTGCCATAGCGGCAACGGAAGCTCTGCTTGTCCTTGCCGAGAACGTCGGAACCGTTGCCGAAGAGCACATATTCCAGCGCCGTCATGCTCATGAGCGCCACGCTCTTGCCGGCGACGGCCTCGACGGTCGTATCCTGCTCGTTCGCTTTGGCGATCAGCGCCTGCACCTGCTTGAGGCCGACCCCCTTGCGGTCGGGGTAGAAGAGGATGTGTTCGAAGCGGTTCTTCTCGATGACGGGGCCGGTATCGACGATCTCGATGCGCGACCAGCTTTTCACCGTATCACCGAAGGCTGATTTGGCACTGGTGAGCGTCGCGTCCGTGGGGTCGGCACAAAGCGCCTTCATTGCCGCCGTCAGCTTCGATGCGGAGCCGTGCATGGCGCGATAGCCAGGGCGGATGACGTCGTCCACCGTCTTCTGCAGGGTGGCCGGCACCGCCGCTTCGTTCAGGCCAGCGCCATTGGTCGCCGTGTCCTCGGCATGGGCAGGCAGGGCCGCAACGGTAAGCAGAAGGGTGGCGGCGAGGCGTTTCCAGTGGCGCATCAAAGAGACTCCAGAAAGTTGATGAGGGCTTGCCGATCGTCCTTCGAAAGACCGGCGAATGCATTGCGGGCTTTTTCCGCCTCTCCTCCATGCCAGAGGATGGCTTCGGTCAGTGTGCCGGCGCGGCCATCATGCAGATAAGCTTGCCGGCCGCTCACCGTCTGCGTCAGGCCTATACCCCAGAGCGGCGGCGTGCGCCAATCGCGACCGGATGCCACGCCCACCTGCTGCCCATCGGAAAGGCCTTCACCCATGTCATGCAGCAGGAAATCGGAATAAGGCCAGATCAGTTGGAAGGCCTGCGGAGAGTCCTTGCCATCGCTGCCCTTGAGATTGTCGCGGGTCACGAATTTCGGCGTGTGGCAGGCCGCACAGCCGGAGCGGTAGAATATCTCCTTGCCGTGCAGCACATCGGGAAAGCTCGCCTTGCGGCGGGCCGGCACGGCGAGATTTTCGGAATAGAAGGTGACGAGCGGAAGGACCGGATCCGGCGCTTCCGTATCGCCCAGCCGCTTCTGCACGCCGTTCGGCATGGCGAGGCAGCGCGGTTCCCTGGACGTGCAATCGCCATAGGCGTTCGGCCGGTCCGGCGTCGAAATGCCGATATCGGCCGAGAAGGCATCCGCAACCTGGTCGCGCACGGTGGCGTTCTGGGCCTTCCAGCCAAAACGGCCGAGCGCGATCTCGCCAGTACGGTGATCGCGGACGATGGCGGGGCGGCCGCGAATGCCGGTGCCTTTCTTGTCGTCCGGGTCGGCATTGGCAAGGATGTCGGCATCCGCAATGGCCTCGATCAGGCCGAGGCCGATCATCGGCGGTGCGATGCGCGCCGAAATCGTCGTCGTCGGGTCGAGCGGCCCATCGGCCAGGTCGCTCACACCGTATGTCGGCTTGCGCAAGGTTACGGTCTCACCGCCCGCAAGCGTCACGGTCTCCACGCTATAGCTGACCGTCACCTTGCCTTCGGCGGCAAGCCCGGGCACGGCGAGATCCTGCAGTTGCGCCCCATAGGTGGAGTCCGGAAAATTCAGCGCATGGAAATCCCTGATCGCCTGCCCCTCTTCCGGCATGACGGCGGTCCGTGCCAGGCGCAGGACCATCGAGGTCGCGGCCGTTGCGGCGACATCGGGCGGATGGCCGCGCCCGTCACGGACGTGACAGCTCTGGCAGGAACGGGCGTTGAACAGCGGTCCCAGCCCGTCGGAAGCCTGCGTCGAAGAGGGAGCCGAAACCCAGAGCTTGCGGAAGAGGGCGTTGCCGAGATGGAAATCCTGTCCGCGCTCCGAGCTCAGATTGGCCGAGGGCTGCGAGAAGATATCGCGGCCGACGGGATCGATCGAGGTCAGCGCGCCGCCCTGCATCGCCTCATAGGGTTCGGCCTTTGAGAAATCCGCGGTCGCGCGGGTCACGTCGTGTACCCGCTTCAGCTGTTCGGCGGAAAGATCGGTACGAACAGTCGGAAAGTCGAGAATACCGGCAGCGGCCAGGGTGATCGAAAAAACCAAAAAACCCGCGGCTAGGGCGGGCAGCAGGGCGCGGTTGGCCGGGATGTTTGTCATGAGTATCGGGGTGGCAGCGCCGTGTGGCGCTGCCACCATCCCTTATTACTTCTTGAAGACGGCGTTAGGATTGTCCAGGCTGTCCGAACCTTCAAGCTTGATCGTGCCGAGATCGAGTGCGGCAATGACGCGCTGAATGCTCTTCGTCTGATCGAGCAGGCCGTCGATAGCCTTCTGAACCGTGGCGTTGCCTTCCTTGTTGCCCTCGCCGATCATCTGGTCGTATTTTTCGACCGTCTCGCCGCGATGCACCAGCGCCTTCATGGCGGCGAGCGTCGTGTCGAGCTTGCCTTCCATTTCCTTGTCGAGTGCTGGATCCTTGGCCTTGACCAGATCGTGCAGCGACGGACCCTTCATCTTGGTGCCGTCGGCGCGAGTGTAATTGCCGGTATAGGCCGCAGCGATGCCCACGGCGTCGCCATTGTGTTCGTTATAGGTATTGTCGGAGAAGCAATCCTGCTCTTCTTCCGGATCGTGCAGCAGCAGGCCGAGCTTCATGCGCTCGCCGGCAAGCTCGCCATACGAGAGCGAGCCCATGCCGGTCAGGATGGCGGTGAGGCCAGCCTTCGGATCGGCTTCGAGATGCTTGGTCGCTTCGCCTTCCGGCGTCCACTTTTCAGTCATGTCCTGCAGATCCGCAACGAGCAGCGTCGAGGCGGACTTCAGATATTCGGCGCGGCGGTCGCAATTGCCATGCGTGCAATTCTTCAGGTCATAGTCGGTTGCCGGGCGTTCGCCGGCGCCCGGTCTGGTGCCGTGCAGGTCCTGACCCCAGAGCAGGAATTCGATGGCGTGGTAGCCGGTCGCGACGTTGGCCTCGACACCGCCAGCCTGATGCAGCGTGCCCGACAGGAATTCCGGCGTCAGATGCGAAGCGTCGACATCCTTGCCGTTGATCTTGATCGTCTTGTTAGCGATGACGTTGGCGACATAGAGCGCGTTCTCGTCGCTTTCCGTGCCGTAGGAGGCGTCGACATAGTCGATCAGGCCTTCATCCAGCGGCCAGGAATTCACCTTGCCTTCCCAGTCGTCGACGATCGGGTTGCCGAAGCGATAGACTTCCGTCTGTGCGTAGGGAGCGCGAGCCTTGATCCAGGCCGCGCGCGCCGTCTTCAGCGTCTTGTCGCTCGGGTTGGCAAGCAGGGCATCGATCGCCTTGTCGAGCGTCTTCGCAGTCGTCAGCGAGTCCTGATATTTGGCATGAGCAAGCTCGGCATAGTGCTTGAGAACGGCAGCCGGTTCAGGGGCGGCGGCAAGGGCGGGCGGGCCGGACGCAACGGTTGTGGCAACGGCCACCGCGAGCACGGCGCCAAAATTGATCTTAAATTTCATGTTCCTCTCCTGGTGACGGCGGGGGCACCGTCAAAAACTTGGCGTTTTGTGTCATGTATGAAAAATAAACTTGTGTCAAACGCTCTAGTTTAGAACGGTTTTAAGGCTGGCGCTGATGAATATCGGCCCTGAGAGTGGGATCGAGCGTCGAAAAAGCAGAATCCGCCCGGCGTCGGTCACGGGCGAATTGATTTAGCCTTATCCCTTCCGCTTCAGGCGGCAGAAGAAGAAGCCGTCCGTATCGGTGGAGGCAGGTGTCAGCGTGATGGTTCGGCCGTCCGAGGATAGCGGCTGCGGCGTCTCCCTGCCGAACAGCTTTTCCCAGGAACTCAGGGCTTCGACGACCTCGAAATCCGGATTGAGGCTGGCAAAACGGTTAGCCTGCGCTTCGTTTTCTTCCGGCAGGACCGAACAGGTGACGTAAAGGAGAGCTCCACCGGGGCGGACGAATTCGCTGGCCTGGGTCAGAGCTTCCTGCTGCTGGCTGGTTCGCTCGTCAAGGTTCTTCTGCGTCAGCCGCCATTTCGTGTCGGGACGACGGCGCCATGTGCCCGTACCGGTGCAGGGGGCATCGACGAGAACCTTGTCGAACTTGGCGCGCAGCGCCAGCAAGGCATTGCGTTCGTCATGGACCTGAACGTTGCGGGTTCCGGCCCGCTTCAGCCGCTCGATGATCGGCGCCAGCCGTCGGCGATCGCTGTCATAGGCGTGGACCTGACCCTTGTTGTGCATGGCGGCCGACATGGCGAGCGTCTTTCCGCCGCCGCCGGCGCAATAATCGAGCACCTGATCGCCTTCCTCGGGCAGGACCAGATCGGCGACGATCTGCGAGCCCTCGTCCTGCACCTCGAACCAGCCCTTCTGGAAGGAAAGCTCGGCGGTGACATTCGGCAGGCGCGATGCGCCTTCACCAGCGGGAATGCGGATGCCGAAACGGGCGATCTTCGATGCCTGCGCGCCTGCTCGTTCCAGCGCCTTCACGACCTTGGCGCGATCCGCCTTCAGGGCGTTGGCGCGAAGGTCGAGTGTGGGACGTTCGGAAAGAGCCTGCGCCTCGGAGAGCCAGTCATCGCCGAATGCGTGCTGGAATGAGGTCTCGACCCATTCGGGAATATCGCCCTGGATGTGAAGCGGAGCGTCTTCGAGCTTGCGGGCGGCAAAGGCCGCCAGCGCCTCGGCACTCGGCGCTTCGGGGGCAAATTTATCGCCGTCGAGTTCTGTGGCCAGCGTCTCGGGGGTCAGTCCCCATTGGCGAAAAAGCACGGCATGGGCAAGTGCCGAGGGGCTGTCGTCACCCATCAGCCAGGCATGGGAGAGCCGCATGCGCAGAGCGTCGTAGACGATGTTGCCGATCGCGGCCCTGTCGCCGGAACCGGCGAAGCGATGGGCAAGGCCCCAATCCTTCAGGGCGTCAGCCACCGGTCGCTTGCGCGCTTCGATATCGGCAAGAACTTCGATGGCCCCCTGCAATCGGCCGCCCAGACGCATTCACACTCTCCTGCTCGCGCACCGCCCCGAACTCAGCGGAGTTTACCGGGAAGCGTTGCGCCCTATCAAAATCGCTGACGCCTCATCAATCCGCGCGAAGAATACACATGGCGGCGGATTATTGAGACGTCCCAACCGCGTCGTAGCCGCGATTGACGGAGAGAGCAAGCGTCGCGCCGAAATGCCTGATGGTTCCGGCTTGATCGAGCGATTACTTCGAGGCGACGACGTCGTAGCAAACCTTGGCGGTGCCGGAGGCAACCATGCCGATATTCTGTGCTGCGGCGCGCGAGAGATCGAGAACGCGGCCGTGAATGAAGGGTCCGCGGTCATTGATGCGAACGACGACGCTACGACCGTTGTGCTTGTTGGTGACCCGCAGGCGCGTGCCGAAAGCAAGCGAGCGATGGGCTGCAGTAAGATTTCCGGAACTCATGCGTTCCCCGGAAGCAGTTTTGGAGCTTCCGCCATACCAGGAAGCGCCCCCGCATCCGGCGGATGCAGATGCCGGTGTCGAAACGACAGCAATGGAGGCAGATATAGTTGCGGCGATTGCCAAAGAACGTGCGATTTTCTTCAAACCAATTTTTCCCTCAAGCTATTGAACTTGCGCCCTGGGTAGGCGGCGGGGGCTTAAATCCGGCCAAAAATGGCGAAAAAGTGCCTCTTTCAATCACGGAATATTACATGGTGTAACATTTGCGGATCAAAGCAAATACCAGGACTATTCGGGGACTTTGCTTGGTTCTGGAAAAAACCTAATAAAATCAGTTAAAAATGGAACGATTTTTCTCGCGGTCATGCTGCATCGCGAAAGATCACGAAAATCGGAAAAATAATTTTCCGGCTTTGCCATAATTGCTGCCGCATTTGTGCAATTTTAGAGGTCGTTAACCATAAATGCGGAGTAAATTGAACTAGCCAAGCCGGCTAAGTAGGAATTTTCGTGCGATTTTCTCTGTGCGGAGAGCGGCAGTTTAGCCGCGCCAGCGTCCGGACGACCAGAGTTCGGCAAGCGACATGCGGTATTCCGGATAGCGGAAGGCGAAGCCGAGTGAACGCAACTTCTTGTTCGAAACGCGCTTGTTCTCGCCATAGAAGGAGCGCGCCATCGGCGTCAGCTCGGCTGTCTCGAAAGCCTGCTCCGGCGGCGGCTCGACACCCATGAGCCGGGCGGCCTCGGCAATCACATCCTGCGGCGGCGCCGGCTCGTCGTCGGTGACATTATATATGCCGCCGACCTTGCGATCGGACAGGAAGCGGGCGCAGGCGCCGATATCCTCGACGCGGATACGGTTGAACACCTGGTTCGCCTTGATCAGCCGCCGCGCCGTACCCTTTTCCAGATTGCAGAAGGCATTGCGGCCGGGGCCGTAGATGCCGGAAAGCCTGAGCACGGCGACGGGAAGATCGAGCCTGATGCCGGCGCGCAGCCAGCCATCTTCCGCCTCGACGCGCTCGACGGAGCGGTCCGCGATCGGATGCAGCGAGGTCTGCTCGCTGACCCAGGCGCCCTTGTGATCGCCATAGACGCCGACGGTCGAGAGATAGCAGATCCATTCCAGCTTCGGCATCAGCGCTTTGAGATTGAGCTGCGCCAGCCGCAGCAGCGGATCGCCCGCTTTCCCCGGCGCGATCGATTGCACCAGATGCGTCGCTGTGGTCATTGTCTCAGCCAGAGCGGGGTCGAGCGTCTCCCCGTCGAAGACAAAGGCCTCGATGCCTTCCTTCGTCAGCAGCTCCGCCTTGTCGGCGGAGCGGGTCGTACCTGTGATGCGAATGCCGGAGCCGGCGAAAGCCTTGGCGATCGCCGTTCCGGAATAGCCGCAGCCGAAAATCATCACATGCATCATAGAACTCCAGCCAATGTCCATTCCGCGCGAACCTCTTCGTCCGCCTCGTCATCTCTTTCTGCCGCAAATGCACGGAACTCGCCAGCCGTCATCAGCTGCGATAAGGCCCAGACGGCCATTCCGCGCACGACGGGCGAGGGATCCGCGGCCAATTCGCGACATCTTTCTATAAAGGCGCGCTCGCCGGAATTGCCGGCCGCGATGAGGACATTGCGGATGAACCGGTCGCGGCCGATGCGCTTGACCGGCGAGCCGCTGAAGAATGCGCGGAATGCCACGTCGTCGAGATCAAGAAGGAAGGCGATCGATGGCTCCTTCAGGTCTTCCCGTGCCACCAGCTTCATTTCCGAGGCGGCGCTTGCGAACTTGTTCCATGGACAGGCGGCAAGACAATCGTCGCAGCCATAGATGCGGTTGCCGATCAATGGTCGAAGCTGCGGATCGATCGGCCCCTTGTGCTCGATGGTCAGATAGGAAATGCAGCGGCGCGCATCGAGCTGGTAGGGCGCAGGGAAGGCGGCGGTTGGACAGACGTCGAGGCAGGCCCGGCAGGAGCCGCAATGGTCGATCTCGGGCTGATCCGACTCGAGATCGGCCGTGGTGAACATCGAGCCGAGGAACAGCCAGGAGCCGAAGGCGCGGCTGACGAGATTGGTGTGCTTGCCCTGCCAGCCGAGACCGGCCGTGGCCGCCAGCGGCTTCTCCATGACCGGCGCGGTATCGACGAAGACCTTGACGTCCTCCTTCGAGCGCGCGGCAAAGCGGGTGGCGATTTCCTTCAGCCGTCCCTTGATGATGTCATGATAGTCGCGGTTTCGCGCGTAGACGGAGATCGCAGCCTTGTCCTTTTTCTCCAGGATGCCGCGCGGATCTTCATCAGGCCCATAGTTGAGGCCGAAGACGACAATGGAGCGCGTCTCGCTCCAGAGCACGCGCGGATCGCTACGCCTTTCGCGCGTCTCCTCCATCCAGCCCATGGTGCCGTGATGGCCCTTGTCGAGAAACTGGCCGAGCCGGACAGCGGCCTCGGGAATGGCGTCCGGTTTGGTGATGCGACAGAGATCGAAGCCTTGGGCGCGCGCTTCCTCCCGCAGGAAAGCCGTCAACGTGCTTCTGCGCTTGTCCGCTTTTTCCGTTTCGCAATCATCGGGCATACTGGGCCCTCGTCATAGCAATTCCAGGAAAAGTGCGTTAGCGGGTTTCTATTCGGAATCGCGTGAAAAAAGTGATCTAGAAATCCAGATCGGCGTAGTGCGAAACCGGAGTGACACCGCGCACGCGCTCCGCCAGGATCGGTCGGAAGGACGGGCGCGACTTCAGACGCTGATACCATTCCTTGGCGATCGGCGATTCCGTCCAGTCGATTTCACCCAAATAATCTAGCACGGAAACCGAGGCTGCGGCGGCAAGATCGGCATAGCTGAGCCGCTCGCCGGCGAGCCACTGACGGGAGCCCGCGAGCCAGGACAGATATTTCATGTGCTGGCGGATATTGCCGCGCGCCATGCGCATTACCTTGGAATCGGGCGCGCCGCCGCCCTGCTCGGCGGTCATCTGCAGCTTGAACACGCGCTCGCGCGTCAGCGGACGGGTGACGTCCTGCTCCATCTTCTGCATGAACCATTCCGTCAGCCGGCGGATCTCGGCGCGCTGGAACGGATCTTCGGCCAGCAGCCGACGATCGCGCTTCAGAACACCGTGCGTCTCGTCGAGATATTCGGAAATCACGGTCGCGCCACAGAGCGCCCGCATGCTGTCATCGACATAGACAGGCAGGGTGCCGGCGGGGTTGAGCGCCAGGAAGTCGCGTCGCTTTTCCCAGGTCTGCTCCTCGATCAGTTCCGTCTGATAGCCGTATTCGGTCAGGATCAGACGAACGAACCGTGAGGAGGATGACATCGGATGGTGATACAGCGTCGGCATTGGTACTCGGGTGTTTCTGATTGATGCTACGGAGTTTTGGTCGCTATTCTGCGACCCTAGTCATTTGTCATCGGTTGAAGCTATAGGATCTTGGCCTAGTTTGCACAAGCGAATCGGGCCGCCCGGCCGTTTGACAAAGGACACGATATGGCTGAACAAATTATTATCGCGCTGGTTTTGGGCCTCGTGGAGGGGCTTACGGAGTTCATTCCGGTCTCCTCGACGGGCCATTTGATATTGCTCGGACATTTTCTCGGCTTCAAGGAAGCCGCTACTTTCGATGTTTTGATCCAGCTCGGTGCGATTCTCGCCATCCTGCTTGTCTACTTCAATCGGCTCGTCCAGATCGCCAAGGCACTGCCCGTCAGTGTCAAGGCCCGCCACTTCGTGCTGGCCGTCCTGTTCGGCTTCCTGCCGGCCGCCGTCATCGGCGCTCTCGCGCATGATTTCATCAAGACCGTGCTGTTCGACTCGCCGAAGGTCATCTGTATCTCGCTGATTCTTGGCGGCATCGTCCTGCTTGTCATCGACAAGATCGAGTTCAAGCCGAAATACACCAGCGCCTATGAATTCTCCTGGCCGATGGCAATCAAGATCGGTTTCTTCCAGTGCCTGGCCATGATTCCCGGAACCTCGCGTTCCGGTTCCACCATCGTCGGCGCGCTCCTGCTCGGCGCCGACAAGCGCTCCGCCGCCGAATTTTCCTTCTTCCTCGCCATGCCGACAATGGCGGGCGCCTTTGCGCTCGATCTCTGGAAGAGCCGTCACGATCTGAGCATGGATCAGGGGCTGCTGATCGTCGTCGGCTTCTTTACCGCCTTCATCTCGGCGCTGTTCGTGGTGCGCGCACTGCTCGATTTCGTCTCGCGTCGTGGCTACGCCCCCTTTGCATGGTGGCGCATCATCATCGGCGTACTCGGCCTGATCGGTCTTTACACGATCGGCTGAGGCGCATCGCCTGACGTCAAGATACCGAAGAACACGAAGGCCGGTGAGAACCGGCCTTTTCCGTGCCCGGTCAGTTCGAAGAGGACGTGTCGATAGAGCCCGTGGTGCAGGGATCGACGCCGTAGGTCGGCGCACATTCGCCCTTTACCGAGGCGATGCTGCCGCGGGCTACGAAAGAGCCGGCGAGAATCACCAATGCCGCGCACGCAAACAAAAGCGCGATAGACTTGCCCATCGAAAAATGCCTTTCCGCAGAAGTGTGAAGCGCGCCGCAGACCGGTTCATTGTCCAAGCCTGAGACGCGCGGCTGTGTTAGTCAGTGAGATGAGCAATAGCAATAAATGTTCATGTTAAATTTGACGTTAATGCTACTATTTCCACAGTGCGTCTTTTAGGCAACGCTAAGCTGTGAATGAGAGCGGGATTGCGGGGCACACACAAGCGTTTACCGCGGCATTCGAACGATAAAAAACGCCGCTCGGCAGAGCCGGCGGCGTTTTGAATTTCACTGAATTGCCGAATCGTCAGGCAGCCTTGCCGGAACCGGTGAACTGACCCTGCCGACGATAGCGGACGAGATAGGACGGCAGCACGGAGGCAAGCAGCGTCGGCAGCAGGCCGATGCCTTTCAGCGTGCGTCCTTCCGTTTCCGCCTGCTTGGAAACCACGTTGTCGCTCTTCAGCAGCGTGACCTGATCGGAAGTGATCGGCGGGGTGATGAGCGGCACCAGCGAAGCGACCGAGCCGATCAGCGAGGCGATGCCGAACGGAATGGAGACGAGCGACTTCTTCCGGTTGATGACGGCAAGCGTGGTCTCGAGACATTCGCGAAAGGACAACACTTCCGGGCCGCCGAGTTCATAGGTCGTGCCGGCCTTCAGCTTGCCGTCGACGCTACGGGCAACGGTCTCGGCGATATCCTGGACATAGACCGGCTGGAATTTCGTCTTGCCGCCACCGATCAGCGGCAGGAAGGGTGCCGTGCGCGACATGTCGGCAAATTTGTTGAAGAAGCTATCTTCGGGGCCGAAGACGATCGAGGGGCGCAGGATGATTGCGTCCGGCTTGATCGACAGGATGGCGGTTTCAGCGCGAGCCTTGGTGCGGGCATAGGCCGAAGGCGAATTGGCATCGGCACCGAGGGCGGAAATATGCGTCAGCGATGCACCGGCGCCGCGTGCGGCCTCAGCGATCGCCTTGGCGCCGAATTCCTGCACGGCGTCGAAGGTGTTGCGGCCGCTTTCGGCGAGGATGCCGACGCAGTTGACGACATGCTGCGCGCCTTCGACCGCACGGTCGATCGAGTTGCGGTAGCGCACATTGGCCTGGACGATCGAAATCTGGCCGAGATTGCCGAGCGGCTGCAGGAAGCCGGCAAGATCGGGACGGCGCACGGCAACGCGGATGCGATAGCCGCGCTTGGCGAGCGCACGCACGACATGCCGCCCGATGAAGCCCGATCCTCCGAACACGGTAACGAGCGGTGGGAGGTTGGACAGGGTCATGGCAGGCTCCTCGAAAGGCTTTGATTGGGCTGATCTGGTTTCGTCTTAGCCGATCCGGGCGCCGAGGTGAAGTGCTATCGCGCTGCGTTGCGGCGTCGCGTTTTCAAAGGGTTTAAACCCCTTCGACGACGACCATTTCAGCATCCGCCACCTGCTGCCGGATTTTGGCGGCGATCTGGTATTCCGGCGAATTGTAGCAATCGACGGCGTGCTGCAGCGACGGAAATTCGATGACGACATTGCGGCCGCGCGCCGGTCCCTCAAGCGGCGTGAACGCACCGCCGCGCGCGAGGAAATTCGCGCCGTATTTCTCGAAGGCCGGCTTCGCGGCGGCGACGTAGTCCTTGTAGCGCTCGGGGTCGCGGACATCCACGCGCGCGATCCAATATCCCTTTGCCATGTTTTCCTCCCTGCGTGTTTCGGTATCTTAGAGCGCGGAGTCCATCTCGGCGAGGATGGCGCGTGCGGCCTCCTTCGGATCGATCGCCTTGACGATTGGTCTTGCGACGACGAGGTGGCTCGATCCGGCCTTGATGGCGTCTGCCGGCGTCATCACCCGCTTCTGGTCGCCTTTGTCGCTGCCGGCTGGCCGGATGCCAGGGGTCACCAGCGCCATGTCAGGCCCGATGATCTTGCGGACGGCGGAGGACTCCTCCGCTGAACAGACGATGCCGCCCATGCCGGCGAGATGCGCCTGTTCGGCCCGGCGCAGCACTAGCGTATGCGGATCATATTCATAACCGGCGGCGATGAGATCCCCTTCGTCCATCGAGGTCAGCACGGTGACGCCGAGCAGGCATAGGTCGGACCCCTTGGCAGCCTCGACGGCCGCCTTCATCGCTTTCGGATAGGCGTGCAGCGTCAGCATCGACATGCCCATCTTGACGATATTCTCCACGCCGGAGGCCACCGTGTTGTCGATGTCGAGCAGCTTCATATCGAGGAAGATCTTTTTGCCGCTGGCGGCGAGATCGCGGGCGAACTCCAGCCCGCCGGCAAAGGCGAGCTGATAGCCGATCTTGTAGTAGAGGATGTCATCGCCGAGGGCGCCGACCACTTTTTCGGCCTCCTGAAGGTTTGGAACATCCAGTCCAACGATCAAGCGGTCGCGTGCGGTCATCTCAAGCCCATCCCATCCAATCTTCCATGGGTGTCCAGTCGCATGAGACGGCGCGCTTCGCAAGATCGAAACAGAAAAGATTGCCGCCGCCCGGCGGCTGGTCGCCCTGGCGCGCGATCGGTTTGCCCTCGAGGTGGCATTTCAGCAGCGTGCCGACGCCGCCATGGCCGACGAATGCGATCGGCACCTGCGGGTCGTGTCGTGCGAGAACGGCGTCGACATGGGAGACGATCCTTGCCTGCGCGTCGATGGCACGCTCCCAGCCCTTGAAGCTTTCATGCGGATGGGCAAAGAACCAGTCGGCCGCCTTCTCGAACTCCGGTGGGGCCAGGAAGCCCGTGGCGCTGCGGTCGTTTTCATGCATGGCCTCGATGATTTCGATCGGCGCGCCGCTTGCCGTCGCCAAAGCTTCGGCCGTTTCGATCGCCTTGCGTTCGCCGCTGGAGACGATCAGGCCAAGCTCGCGTGCCCAAGGTCGGCTCGCCGCCAGCCGCGCCCGCTCGGCGCCTATTTCGGACAAGCCCCACTCCGGCACAGGCACGGCAGGGTCGATGCGCACCTGCGGGTGCGTAATATAAAGAGCGTACATGGAATTGTCCCAGCGATTGCCTCAGCCGCGGCTGTAGACCCAGAGCTGGGCCGGGGGAATGTTGCGGACGATGAAGTCGTAGTGGCGGATATGGTAGCGGTCCGGCTTGGCGATGATCGGCGAAACCGGCCCGTAGGAGATCTGCACTACCGGGCGGCCTGGCGGCATGCGGTCCAGCAGGCTTTCCAGCAATGCGACGCGCGCCTTCATCGGAAAATTGAGGAGAGGGATACCCGACACGACAGAATCGAAGGTCTGGCCACGCAGCACGCCAAGCGTCGTATCGAGATCGAAGGCATCGCCATTGATGAAGTGGACGCCGGGGTAAAGCTTGACGAGATGATTGTAGAAATCGGTCGAATATTCGACGGCGACGAGATTTTGCGGCTCGACGCCGCGTGCCAGGATCGCCTTGGTGATGGCACCGGTTCCCGGCCCGAGCTCCAGTACGGGCAGGCCGGATTGCGTGTTGACGACGCTCGCCATCTTGCGGGCTGTAATCGATGAGGTGGGAACGATCGACCCCACCGTCTTCGGCCCTTGCATCATGCCTTTGAAGAAACGGATCTCCTCGTCGAACTTCTTGCCCAGCCGTTCCTTGAGACGCAGCGCCATGTTCTCCCCCACCAGATGTTACGGTCGCGACTTACATATCGCTTCTCTAAAATCTTGCAATGCGATGACGCAATAACAAGAGAAAATGTCGCAATTCACAAAGGATCAAATAAAAGCGCCCTTGCGTTGTATAAACGCATGAAAGGGCGCTTTGGTTTCGCTGAAGCCGGGTGATTTTAGGTCTGTTCGACCCAAAACCATCCTGCTCATGAATCAAAAAAGTGGAGCATGATATCGTCCGAACTCCCCTCACACTTTTCAGCATCATGCTCTACACGCGCATCGGCATCAGCACGTAAAGCGCGTCGTCGCCGGCCGTGTCGCGGATGAGTGTCGGCGAGCCGGCATCGGCCAGCAGGAACACGGCAGAATCGCCCGAAAGCTGCGCGGTGATATCAAGCAGGTACTTCGCGTTGAAGCCGATTTCCATCGGATCCATTTCGTAGCCGACAGCGACTTCTTCCGTCGCGCTTCCCGAATCGGGGTTGTTGACCGTCAGCAGTAGTTGCCCGTCCGACAGTGCCAGCTTTACGGCGCGGCCCCGCTCCGACGAAATCGTTGATACGCGATCGACAGCCTGTGCGAAGCTCTGGCAATCGACGCGCATTTCCTTGTCGTTGTTGGCCGGGATGACGCGCTGGTAATCGGGGAAGGTGCCGTCGATCAGCTTCGACGTCATGACGATCGAGCCGATCGTCAGGCGGATCTTGGCGTCGGAGACTTCGACGGTGACCATCGTGTCCGGCGCGTCAACCAGCTTCTGCAGCTCGCCGACAGTCTTGCGCGGGATGATGATGCCGGGCATGCCTTCGGAGCCGGAAGGAGCGCTGACATCGGCACGGGCCAGACGATGACCGTCCGTGGCGACGGCCCTGAGCTTCAGATCGCCGCCGCTCTCGATCGTATGGAAGAAAATGCCGTTCAGGTAGTAGCGCGTCTCTTCGGTGGAAATCGCAAACTGCGTCCGGTCGATCAGCATCTTCAGATCGGCGGCCTTCAGCTTGAAGGAGTGGCTGAAGCTGCCGGCGGTGAGATCCGGGAAGTCTGATTCCGGCAGGCATTGCAGCGAGAACTTCGAACGGCCGGAGGCGACCGTCATCGAGCTGCCGTCGGTGTTGGTGGCAAGAAGCACTTCCGATCCGTCGGACAGCTTGCGCACGATGTCGTAGAGCAGATGCGCCGGTACGGTGGTGGCGCCGGGCTGCTCGACATTGGCGGGCGTCGCCTCGGTGATTTCGAGATCGAGGTCGGTTGCCTTCATGTCGAGGTTTGTACCCTCGGCTTTCAGCAGCACGTTGGACAGGATCGGGATCGTGTTGCGACGCTCGACCACGCGATGCACGTGGTTCAGCGACTTCAGGAGGTTCGACCGCTCAATTGTAATACGCATGGATGCTACCGCTTTCGACCGTGACTTGCCGGGCGGCCCGAGGCGCCCGAGCGACATGTTTTCGGACGAGGCCCGAAAGATTGGACAGGCAACTTGGCAGACTTCTCCATCCGAATGCAAGAGGCATAGGCGATTTGCCAGGCGGCAATTCGACATTTCGTCGACAATGCTCCACAGGAATTGCACCGCTCTTGCCGTCCGCCTGCGCCTCGCCCATAAAGGCGGTTTATCCGAAGTGAATTCAGGACCGGCATGACCGAAGAGCAATCAAGCGGCGGGGCGCGCAGTTTCCGCCTGCATAACAACCAGATTCCGGCCCGCCCCCTCGGACCGGCGCTCTATCTTGTCGCCACACCCATCGGCAATCTCGGCGATATCACGCTGAGGGCGCTGGAGACGCTGGCCGGCGCTGACGTGCTGGCCTGCGAGGATACGCGCGTCACCCGCGTCCTGCTCGATCGCTATGGCATCCAGAACAAACCTTATGCCTACCACGAGCATAATGCCGATGAGGCCGGACCCCGGCTGCTGCAGGCGCTGGAAGCCGGCCGATCGGTGGCGCTGGTCTCCGATGCCGGAACGCCGCTCGTCTCCGATCCCGGCTACCGGCTTGCGGTTCAGGCGATCGAGGCGGGATACAAGGTCGTTCCCATTCCCGGCGCCTCGGCGCCGCTTGCGGCCCTCGTCGGCTCCGGCCTGCCGAACGATGCCTTCTTTTTTGCCGGCTTCCTGCCCGCCAAGGACAAGGGCCGACGCGATCGCCTGGCAGAACTTGCGAGCGTCCCCGCGACGCTCATCTTCTTTGAATCACCGCATCGCATTGCCGCCACGCTTGCCGCTGCCGCCGATGTGCTCGGCGGTGAGCGGGCCGGTGCCGTCTGCCGAGAGCTGACCAAGACCTTCGAGGAATTTCGCCGCGGCACGCTTGCCGAACTCGCGGCATTCTATGAGGCCGTTGACAATGTAAAAGGCGAGATCGTCTGGCTCGTGGGCCCGCCGGCGGAAAGCGTTGCCACCGAAGCCGATGTCGATGCCATTCTGGCCGATCTTGCCGGCACGCTGCCGACGGCCAAGGCGGCAGCCGAGGCTGCGCGCTTGACCGGCTTGCCGCGCAAGGATCTTTATCAGCGCCTTCTCGACATGAAAGAGCGCCATGGCCGATAGGGGGCCTGACGCAGGCGAAAGGCTGAAGCGGCAAAAGGCCTGGCGACGCGGCCATGCCGCCGAATATTTCGCGGCGGCCTTCCTGATGCTCAAGGGCTACCGCATCCTGGCCATCCGCCATCGCACCAAGCTCGGCGAAATCGATATCGTCGCGCGCAAGGGCGATCTCGCCGTCTTCGTCGAGGTCAAATCGCGGCGCGGTGCGCGGGAGGCGATCGACGCTGTTTCCTTCTCCTCGCAGAACCGCATCCGCGCCGCCAGCGATCTTTGGCTGGCCCGGCAACCGGATTTCGCCCGCCTGTCGCAACGCTACGACATCGTCGCCATGCTGCCCGGCCGCTGGCCGCGGCATTTTCCGGATGCTTTTTGAGCACGACGTTACAGGACCGTCATAAAATCAGCCTATTGCCGGGCGACCAACCCAAGCGATTTTCCGCCGGCGCTCATCTCGTTTCGACAGGCCCCATCATGATCCGCAACACCGTCTCCGCTTTCACCGTTCCCTCGCAGGAGGAGCGCAAGAGCTTCGTCTTGCTCGAAAAGACCCCGGCCGTTCACGCCGCGAAGCTCTCATCGCTCGCCTGCCTGAATACGGTGCGCATCGGCGGGGCTGATGCGCAAATCGAGGCCTTGTCCTTCCCGTTTACAGTCGCTGCGTGGAATCTCGAGCGCTGCCTGTTTCCTGAGGAAAGTGCTGCCAAGCTGCGGGCGACGGGGGCGCCGCTGATCCTGCTGTCGGAAATGGATCAGGGCATGGCCCGCACCGAGCAACGCGACCCGACCGCTGTTATCGCCGATGAGCTCGGTATGAACCATGCCTATGGCGTCGAGTTCCTGGAGCTCAGCCTCGGCTCGGAAATCGAGCGCTCCTACTGCCGCGACGATTTCAACGAAAAGGGCTTTCACGGCAATGCGCTGATGGCCGCCGTCGCCCTGAAGGATGCTTTCATGATCCGCCTGCCGGGCGAGGCCGTCTGGTTCAACGATAGCAACGAACAGCCGCGCATCGGCGATCGCTGTGCTCTTGGCGCCATCGTCGCAACGGAGGCCGGTCCCATCGTCGCTGTTTCCGTTCACCTCGAAAGCGTGGCGACCGCTGCCTATCGCGAGCGGCAGATGGCGGCGCTGATCGATGTTGTCGAAGCCTTCGCACCAGGCCTGCCCATCCTGATCGGCGGCGATCTCAATACCGGCAACCACACCGGCGGCGATTACTCGACCGATACGCTGTTTGCCATGGCCGAGGGTTGCGGCTTCGAATGCCACGGCGGGCCGCTGGATCAGACGAGCACACGCCCGAGCCTGATCACGCGCTTTCCCGATCGCACCATGAAGCTCGACTGGTTCATCACCCGCGGTTTGAAGATCGGCGAAAGCCACCTTGTTTCCTCCCTCAATGAAGAGGGCAAACCGCTATCCGACCATGACATGATCGTCTGCACGATCGAAGGCTTTTCGGCCTGATCGCTGCAATCGTTAAAATGCGCTGGGTTTCATGAACCGCGCCGTTACCGCTTCCATGCGATGAGATCGCAGACGCGCATGGAATTTTGGGGGATTGCATGGTCTTGAAACTGATGTTGACGAGCATGGCGGCCTTTGCCGCGCGTGCCGTCCCGGCGGTCGTCGCGCTGCCGCAATCGAAAAGCTTCGTCGCCGGCGCCAGCGCCGAGATGGAAATGAAGCCGTCGCCGATCGAGCCCTCCTGGATCCTGGCGGGCAATCCGGTTGCCCGCATCGCCGAGCATTCGCGTGGGCAGGACGATGCCGCCATGACGGCGCTGTGGGATTGCACCGCCGGCGAATTTCGCTGGTATTTCGGCTGGGACGAAACGGTGATGATCCTCGAAGGCGAAGTGCATATCACCACCGAAGACGGCGTCGAGCGTACGCTCAGCGCCGGCGACGTCGCCTATTTCGCCGGTGGCACCTGGGCGACATGGCGCATCGACCGCTATTTGCGCAAGGTCGCCTTTTTACGCAGGCCGTTCCCGAAGCCTTTGAGCATGGCGTATCGGCTGCGCAACTTCGTCCGCCAGGGCGGCGCGCAGGGCCTCGCCGCCTGAACCGATCAGCCTTGACGGAAGCTATTGAATAGCCGTTGCGTTTGAATGCGGGCCGACCTACATCTGTCCGCAAATTCGAGCGAGGGCTGACTATGGCTGGTATCAAGAATGTTGCGGTCCAGATGGACCATGTGAAGAGCATCAACATTGCGGGTGACTCGACCTTCGCCATGAGCCTCGAGGCACAGAACCGCGGCTACAAGCTCTTCCACTATACGCCCGAGCGGCTGAGCATGCGCGACGGCAAGATCTATGCCTCCGTCGAGCCGATGATCCTGCGTGACGTTAAGGACGATCACTTCGAGCTCGGCGAACCCGAGCGCGTCGATCTCTCGACCATGGACGTTGTTCTGCTGCGCCAGGACCCGCCATTCGACATGGCCTATATCACCTCGACGCATCTCTTGGAGCGCATCCATCCGAAGACGCTCGTCGTCAATGATCCGGCCTGGGTGCGCAATTCGCCGGAAAAGATCTTCGTCACCGAATTTGCCGATCTCATGCCGAAGACGCTGATCACCCGCGATCCCGCCGAAATCCGCCGCTTCCGCGATGAGATGGGCGATATCATCCTGAAGCCGCTTTACGGCAACGGCGGCGCCGGCGTCTTCCACTCGACGCGTGATGACCGCAATCTCTCGTCCCTGCTTGAGATGTTCGGCCAGCTCTTCCGCGAGCCCTTCATCGCCCAGCAATACCTGCCTGACGTGCGCAAGGGCGACAAGCGCATCATCCTCGTCGATGGCGAAGCCGTCGGCGCCATAAACCGCGTGCCGGCCGAGCACGACGCCCGCTCCAATATGCATGTCGGCGGTCGCGCCGAAGCCACCGAGCTGACGGCGCGCGAACAGGAAATCTGTAAGCGCATCGGCCCGGCCCTGAAAGAGCGCGGCTTCCTGCTCGTCGGCATCGACGTCATCGGCGACTATATGACCGAGATCAACGTCACGTCGCCGACCGGCATCCGCGAAGTCAAGCGCTTCGGCGGCGCCGATATCGCCAGCCTGCTCTGGGATGCGATCGAAGCCAAGCGGGCCTGATCGGCAGTTCCCCGCCATGCTTTCCAGCTGATCAATAGCCTTCACCAGGCATATCGATGATTTCGACATGCCTGGGTGAAGCTTTGTTCGTTTATTGTTCTTGTTTCATTCTTTGTCTTATGCCAGATTGCAACCCGAAGTTTGCTGATCGGGGCACGTAACGGCAAACGGGTTCGGTGACGGGGGATAGGGCATGGTGGCGCGCGTCAGTACGGTTGCGTTTCAGGGTATCGAAGGCGTACCGGTAGAAGTGCAGGTGATGATCGCGCCGGGAAAGGTGCTGATGCATATTGTCGGCCTGCCCGACAAGGCAGTCGCCGAAAGCCGGGAGCGGGTCCAGGCGGCGCTGCACGCCTCCGGCCTTGCCTTGCCGCCGAAGAAAGTCACCGTCAATCTCGCGCCGGCGGACCTGCCCAAGGAGGGCAGCCACTTCGATCTTGCGATCGCACTCGGTCTGATGGCGGCGCTTGGCGCGATCCCGGCTGATGCCCTGTCGTCCTATACCGTCATCGGCGAACTCAATCTCGACGGCACGATCGCACCGGTTGCCGGCGCGCTTCCCGCGGCGATCGCCGCCAATGCCATGGGCAAGGGGCTGATCTGCCCGGCCGAAAGCGGGCCGGAAGCAGCCTGGGCCGGCAAGGAGATCGACATCCTGGCGCCACGCAGCCTGATCGCGCTCGCCAATCATTTCCGTGGCACCCAGGTCCTGTCACGGCCGGAACCGTCCGTTCGCTCCAATGCTGCCAATCTGCCCGATCTTGCCGATATCAAGGGGCAGGAAAGTGCCAAACGCGCCTTGGAAGTGGCGGCGGCCGGCGGGCATAACCTGCTTTTCGTCGGACCTCCCGGTTCCGGTAAGTCTATGCTCGCCTCTCGCCTGCCGTCAATCCTGCCTCCATTGTCGACAACCGAATTGCTTGAGGTGTCGATGATCCATTCGATCGCCGGTCAGCTTTCCGGCGGCAAGCTCTCCGATCGGCGGCCCTATCGAGCGCCGCATCACTCAGCCACCATGGCGGCGCTTGTCGGCGGCGGCCTGCGCGCCAGGCCGGGGGAAGCATCGCTCGCCCATCACGGCATTCTGTTCCTCGACGAGCTGCCGGAATTTTCGCCACAGGCACTCGATGCGCTGCGTCAGCCGCTGGAAACCGGAGAGTGCGTTATTGCCAGGGCAAACCACCGTGTCTCCTATCCGGCCGGCATCCAGCTCGTGGCGGCGATGAATCCCTGCCGCTGCGGCATGGCCGGCGAACCGGGCCACACCTGCGCCCGTGGACCACGCTGTGCCAGCGATTATCAGGGCCGCATTTCCGGCCCCTTGCTCGATCGTATCGATATCCGCATCGACGTGCCGGCGGTATCGGCCGCCGATCTCATCCGGCCGACAGCGGCCGAAAAGAGTGCCGATGTCGCGCTCCGCGTCGCCCGTGCCCGTGAACGGCAGCGGGAACGTTTCGAAAGGGCTGGCGTGAAGAACGTTTCGACCAACGCCCGCTGTTCGACCGCGATGATCGAAACCATCGCCGAGCCGGACGCTGCCGGTCTGCAGTTGCTGCGCGATGCGGCAGAGAAAATGAAGTTCTCGGCCCGTGGCTATCATCGCATCCTCAAGGTGGCACGCACCCTTGCCGATCTCGACGACAAGGCCGACCGTCGGGCGCATCCATCTCGCCGAAGCCATCTCCTATCGCATTGCCGGCGAGCGGTTGGTTGCGCATGCCTGAATGAAAAAGGGGCGCCGAAGCACCCCTTCCAATTCAATCCGATGGCGGGCTCTCAGCCGCCAAGGCCCTCGAACAGCGCCGTCGAGAGATAGCGCTCGGCGAAGGAGGGGATGATGACGACGATGTTTTTGCCCTCGTTTTCAGGACGCTGGCCGACCTTGATGGCTGCTGCCAGCGCCGCGCCGGAGGAGATACCGACAGGCACGCCTTCGAGCTTGGCCACGAGACGGGCATGCTGGAAGGCCTCATCATTGCTGACGGTGACCACCTCGTCATAGACATGGGTGTCGAGGATCTTCGGCGCAAAGCCGGCGCCGATGCCTTGGATCTTGTGCGGGCCGGGATTGCCGCCGGAAAGAACTGGCGAATCCGTCGGCTCGACCGCAATGACCTTGATATCGGCCTTGCGGGCCTTCAGCACCTGGCCGACGCCGGTGATCGTGCCGCCGGTGCCGATGCCGGAAACGAAAATATCCACTTTGCCTTCGGTATCGTTCCAGATTTCCTCGGCCGTCGTCTTGCGATGGATTTCCGGGTTGGCCGGATTTTCGAACTGCTGCGGAATGACCGCATCCGGTAGGGTCGAAGCCAGTTCTTCCGCCTTGGCGATGGCGCCCTTCATGCCCTTCGGTCCCTCGGTCAACACCAGTTCGGCGCCGAGCAGCGCCAGCATCTTGCGGCGTTCGATCGACATGGTCTCCGGCATGGTGAGGATCAGCCGGTAACCCTTGGCGGCGGCGGCGAAGGCGAGCGCGATGCCGGTATTGCCCGAGGTCGGCTCGATCAGCACGGTCCTGCCGGGGGCGATCTTGCCCTGCGATTCCAGACTCTCGATCATGGCGACGCCGATGCGGTCTTTCACGGAGGCGATCGGATTGAAGAATTCAAGCTTTGCCAGGAGGTTGGCCTTGACGCCCTTCTCCTTCGCCAGCTTGTCGAGACGGACGATCGGCGTGTCGCCGATGGTCTCGGTGATCGAGGTATAGACGCGGCCGCGACCGGGTTTGCGGGTGTCGGACATGGGTAGCTCTCCCTACATTTGAATTATGCAGTGACAATAGGATCAAACGCCTGCGGAAACCAGAGTGCGCGCCCTTTGTCGCCGCGTCGACCGTGAGAAAAGAATCTCTCACGGCCCTTCTTTGGGGATGTTTATTTCAGGCTGCTCGCGCCGCGATGAAGGCAGCCGTTGCGGCGAGGATACTGGCCGCAGCCCTGTTCAGGAACTGCAGCGCTCTCGGCTTCTTGAGGAAAGTCCGGGCTCGCGAGGCGAGCAGCATATAGGGAACGAGTACGATCAGAAGAACGATAAAGGTTGCCGCCATCAGGATCGCATATTCCCGCAGGCCGATGCTGCCGATGTCGATCAGAGTCGGCACCAGCGCGACATAGAAAAGCATGGTCTTGGGGTTGCCGAGCGTCACCAGCAGGCCCGAGAGAAAGGACATCCCGGCACCGTTCGATTTTTTGGCGGCGATATCGGTGGCGAGCAGGCCCGCCGTCCAAAGCTTCCAGGCGATATAGCCGAGATAAAGCGCGCCCGCGATCTTGATGACGATGAACACCTCGGTGAACGCCTGCGCCACGAAAGCAAGACCGAGAACGACCGCCGTCAGGTAGATGGTGTCGCCGAGCACAAGGCCGAGGCCCATGAAGAAGGTCTCGCGGAAACCGGAGCCGAGGGCGCGCGCCACGATCGCCGTGATGCCGGGGCCTGGAATGGCCGCCGCAACGAAGAGCGCGCCGCAATAGGCGAGCAGGGACGCAAGCGTCATGGCCATTTCCTCCTCAGATGGTGCCTGCTCTACCGCACCACCTTTGCGGTTTCAAGCGATTGCGCTGGCGCTGCGAACATATTACCAAGGCGTTGACGGCGCGTCGAAACCGCTTTGCCCAAGGATATCATGTCTTCCGCATTGCTCCTGATCGATCTTCAGAACTCCATCCTGACCGGCCTTGGCACGCCGGAGCGTCAGCCTGATATCGATGCGGCGCTGGAGGCGGTCGTCGCCAAGCTCGCGGCACTGAAGCACAAGGCGCGTGCCGCCGGCATCCCCGCCTTCATCGTCCAGCATGACGGCAGCCCGGGGCATCGCCTGGTCAAGCGCAGCGAAGGCTGGCAGCTGCGCCGGGAAATCGCGCCCGAAGCCGGCGATGTCGTCGTGCACAAGACAAGTTGCGATTCCTTCTTCGAGACGGATCTGGAAGCGCGCTTGCAGGCGCGCGGCGTCACTCATCTCATCGTCGGCGGCTGCATGACGCAGTTCTGCGTCGATACGACCGTGCGGCGTGCCGTTTCGCTCGGTTTCGACGTCACGCTGGTCTCCGACGGCCACACCACGGCCGATATGGGCAAGCTCACCTTCGAAGACATTGTCACCCACCACAATATGCTGCTTGACGGCTTCGATGCCGGGCCGCATGAAATCAAGCTCGCTGTTTCCAGCGAAATTCTTTTCTGAAGATCTTCCCGCCGCCGGAGGCTTTATGCCGCATCTGACCAGTATGATCACCTTTGCCCTGATCGCTCTCGGTATGGTGCTGACACCCGGACCGAACATGATCTATCTGGTGTCGCGCTCGATCTCGCAAGGGCCGGTAGCCGGGCTGATCTCGCTCGGCGGTGTGGCATGCGGCTTCCTCTTCTACATGCTGTCGGCAGCACTCGGCATCACCGCCTTCGTCTTCGCCGTTCCCTTCGCCTATGATGCTCTGCGGCTGGTGGGCGCTGCCTATCTTGCCTGGCTCGCCTGGAATGCGCTGAAGCCTGGCGGCCGTTCCGCATTTCAGGTGCGCGAACTGCCGAAGGACAGCACACGCCGGCTCTTCTCCATGGGGCTGGTGACCAGCCTGCTGAACCCGAAGGTCGCGATCCTTTATTTGTCGCTGTTGCCGCAATTCATCGATCCCGCCGCCGGCAGCGTCTTCACTCAATCGCTTGTTCTCGGTTTTGCGCAGATCGTCATTAGCGTGACATTCAATGCCATCTTCGCGCTCAGCGCAGGCTGGATCGCGATGTTCCTCACCCACCGCCCGTCCTTCGCCCTGGTGCAGCGCTGGCTGATGGGCACGGTGCTGGCCGGGCTCGCCGTACGAATGGCTTTCGAAGCGCAGCGCTGATGCGAGGCGTGTCGCAAGCCGTCACCGCGGGTCTTCTGGCGCTCGCCTCGCTCGCAAGCTTCGCGCCGCCCGTTTCGGCAGCGGAGGCGGGAACGCGGACGATCGTCTTCATGCGTCATGGTGAAAAGCCGGAAGCGGGTCTTGGCCAATTGAGCTGCCAGGGGCTTAACCGGGCACTGGCGCTACCACCGGTGCTGACAAAGCTCTTCGGCAAGCCCGCGGCGATCTTTGCGCCCGATGCGTCGAAACGGAAAGAGGATTCCGGCGCGTCCTACGATTATATCCGCCCACTCGCGACCATCGAGCCGACCGCTATCGCCCTCGGCATGCCGGTCGATACCAGCTTCGGCTATGAGGATATCGACGACCTGAAAGCCGAGCTGAAGAAGCCTGATTATGCCGGCAAGCTGATCTTCGTCGCCTGGGAGCACAAGCAGATAGTCAATCTCGCCCGCCAGCTGATGAGTGAGAACGGCGGCGATGCCGGTGCGGTGCCGAAATGGCACGGCAAGGATTTCGACAGCCTCTATGTGCTGCGCATCGGCGGGAGCAAAGCCGGATCGGCGGTTACGTTCGAAAAAATGGCGGAAGGCCTCGACGGCCAGCCGCAGGCTTGCCCGCAGCCGGCCAAATAATCTTAGAACACGGGCCGCATGAAGCTGCGCTCATAGCTGACGATGCAGCGCGTTTCCTCGCCATAGGCGAAGGCGGCCTGGCATTCCGCATCCTCGGCCATCTTGAGCCGATATTCCTCATAGGCGGCAAGGCTCGGAAAGCTGAACAGCGCCAGCGCAATGTTGTTCGTGCCTTCGTGCGGCATGAAATAGCCGTGATGGGTGCCGCCCAGCCGGTTGACCAACGGAATCCAGAGCTTGGCGTAGTGTTCGAACTGGGCGAGCTTGTAAGGGTCGATCGTATAGCGCAGATAGCAGGTGATCATTCGGCGGTCCCCTTTGAAAGACGATCGTTTCTATGACGGGGCAGGGAGATCGTCCAGCCTAGATTCATGCCGGCAGCGGCTCCCAGGATGATGATCGCGCCGGCGATCTGTGCCGCGCCGAGCACGTGGCCGAAGGCAAAGCGATCGACCACGATGGCGGCGATCGGATAGATGAAGGACAATGCGCCGGTCAGATGTGTCGGCAGCTTCTGGATGGCGCCATAGAGCAGCACATACATCAGGCCGGTATGAACGACGCCCATGGTGACGAGGATCGACCATCCGCCGGCATCCCGCGGGGCCGCGGAGAAATCGGTAAAGGGCGCCAGCATCAGGATACCTGTCGAAACCTGGATGAGCGCGATCAGATGCGGCGGCGTACCCTTCAGCCATTTCGCCGCAATCGCCGCCAGCGCATAGAAGAAGGCCGCGCCCAGCGAAAGCAGGATACCGATCGCATAGCTTCCGGCACCCGCCGCCTCGGCGGGCTTGCCCTCGACGATGACAGCCATGCCGGCAAAGGCGAGGAGCAGCCAGAAGAGCTTGGTGAAGGTGATCCGCTCGCCGAGGAACAGCGCGCCGAGCCCCAGCAGCATGAAGGGCTGCGTATTGTAGACGGTCGTGGCGATGGAAATGGAGGCGTGCGAGTAGGCAGCGAACAGCAGCAGCCAGTTGAGAACGATGGCGATGCCGCCGCCGACCGCGATGGAGAACCTCTTGAGATTGAGGATGCCAGGGCGGATCAGGCCCATGGCCGCGCAGATGACGAGCAATGTCAGCGCGCCGAACAAGCAGCGCCAGAAGACAACGCCGGTCACGGCCTGCCCCGACATCAGCACGAACCATCCGATCGTTCCTGAAATCAGCATCGCCGCCGTCATTTCCATCGTGCCGCGTCTTGTCTCGTTCATTTGTCTTCGCTCCCGCCTATCGAAGCCAATCATATTGCGGCACGAGCGTGGATAATATAGATTTAATGAGGGGAGAAGATTTAGTTACCTAATTAAATGAGGCTGAACAATGGGTGTTCCTAACGCTTCCTTGGATCTTGATGCGATCGACCAACGGATGCTGGAGGCGCTGGCGCGCAACGCCAGGATATCGCTGAAGGAGCTTGCGGAAGCTGCCGGTCTTTCGTCGCCGAGTGCGGCCGAGCGGCTTCGCCGGCTTGAGGAGCGCGGCATCATATCAGGTTTTACGGTCGATATCGCGCCCGAGGCGATCGGCTATCCCTTGCAGGCAATCGTCCGCGTCAGGCCTCTGCCCGGTCAGCTCCATGTCGTCGAGCGGATCATTCAGGAGACGCCGGAATTCATCGAATGCGACAAGGTCACCGGTGACGATTGCTTTATCGGGCGGCTGGTGGTGCGCTCGATGGGCGAACTCGATGGGATATTGGACAAGATCACCGAACGTGCCGAGACGAACACGTCGATGATCAAGGCGACGCCGGTCAAGCGACGGTTGCCGCCGCTTTCCCGCTAGGGCAATTCCAGGAAAAGTGCGCAGCGGTTTTCCGTCCGGAATTGCGGGATGCAATAAGCTAGAGCCGCTTGACGGCTCTAGAATTCCGCCATCGGCGAAAGCATGAGCGGCCCTATGATCTCGTCGGCCGCTTTGCCGCGTGCCATCAGCACCGTGTAACCCTCATAGGGTTCCGGCGACACCTCGCAATCCAGCCGATCAGGCGAAAAGCAGATCTCGATGCGCTCGGGTTCGACATCAAGCGCCGACAGGATCGTCGCCAGAGATGGAACGGCCGTTCCCGCAATATCGAGAAGCCAGAAAGTCGCACCGTCAAACGTCCAGGCAATGACCGCGTCATCCCCGAGTGCCGTCAAGCGGATCGCGGAATTGAAGCAGGCATTCAGCAGAAACATCTCCATCTGCCTGACAACGGCAAAGCGGGCGGAGACCGGCTGCCGGCTCTGCAGGAGTGTCTTGATGAGACGCAGATCATCAGGCGCTTCCAGGGAGAGCTGCCGGGCAGTCAACTCGGACTTCTGCAGCTTTGGCGTTCGGGCACCGAAGATATGCTGTGGCAGGCTGCGAAAGCCGTATCGCTCATAGAGTGCAGGCTTGTCGGTAAGCAGGAGATCGAGTTCGCAGCCCTCGGCGGCGGTTCGATCAAAGGCGCGTTGCATGAGATCGCGGTAGAGGCCGCGCTCGCGCCATTCCGGCCGGACCGCGCCGGATTGATAGCCCGCCGCCTTGATGGCACGGCCATTGATGATCATCGGCATGGAAAAGGCGCTGAAATTGGCGACGCAGCGCCCCTCGCCATCGAAATAGCCTGATGGCATGCTTGTCGGGTCCGGGCCACCGAACGAAGCCTGCAGGTCGACATCGATCGAGAACGTATCCTGCAGCAAATCAACGAGCGCACCCCAGGCGGAGGGATCGCCAAAATAATCCTGACGCAGAGTCAGACCATACCGCGTTGCAAGCTCCGTCATCACACGCCGGTCGAGCCGAAGCCGCCGGCGCCGCGCTTGGTTTCGCTCGCTTCGGTCGTCTCTACGATGCGGGCCTGGGTAACCGGCGCGATGATCATCTGCGCGATGCGCATGCCGCGGGTGATCTCGAAGGGCTCTTCGCCGAGATTGATCAGCAGCACCTTCACTTCACCGCGATAGTCGCTGTCAATCGTGCCGGGGGAATTCAGGCATGTGATGCCGTTCTTGAAGGCGAGGCCGGAGCGCGGGCGGATCTGTGCCTCGAAACCGTCCGGAACTTCGAAGATGAAGCCGGTGGGAACGAGCGCGCGCTTGCCGGGAAGGATCGTTAGCGTGGCCTCGTCGTCAACGGCGGCGCGCAGGTCCATGCCGGCTGCACCTCGGGTCTCGTAGGCAGGCAGCTCCAGGCCCTCGCCATGCGGCAGGCGGATGAGGTTCAGGGTCGGGCTGATATCGGTGTGAATGGTCATGCGGCATTAGTTTGCGCGCGAACGCCCGAGGTCAATTGCATTTAGGGCTTTGAGTCGCTAGATACGGCGCCAATTCACAGGATTCACACGCATGGCCGAAAGTCTCGCCGAGGCGGTCTCCCGCCGCCGCACATTCGCTATTATCGCTCACCCGGACGCGGGCAAGACGACGCTCACCGAAAAGCTGCTGCTTTTCGGCGGCGCCATTCAGCTTGCCGGCGAGGTCAAGGCGAAGAAGGACCGCATGCAGACGCGGTCCGACTGGATGAAGATCGAGCGCGAGCGCGGCATCTCGGTTGTCACATCGGTGATGACCTTCGAATATGAAGGCAACGTCTTCAATATTCTCGATACGCCCGGCCACGAAGACTTCGCCGACGATACCTATCGCACGCTGACGGCCGTCGACGCCGCGGTCATGGTCATCGACGCCGCCAAGGGCATCGAGCCGCGAACGCTGAAACTGTTTGAAGTTTGCCGCATGCGCGACATCCCGATCATCACCTTCATCAACAAGATGGACCGCGAAAGCCGCGACCCCTTCGAGATTCTCGATGAGGTGGAAGAGAAGCTGGCGCTTGATACAGCGCCGATCACATGGCCGATCGGTCGCTCCAAGACCTTCTGCGGCTCCTATCATCTGGCATCCAATACCGTTCGTGGTTCCGATACCGAGGTCACCGCAACCCCCGTCAATGGCCCGCGGACCGTCGCCGACAGACTGCCGGAAAACGAGCGCAAGGCCTTTATCGACGAAACGGAACTTGCAATCGAGGCGTGCCGGCCGTTCGACCGGGAATCGTTCCTTGAGGGACATATGACGCCGGTCTTCTTCGGCTCGGCGCTGCGCAACTTCGGGGTGCGCGATCTCATCAACGCGCTTGGCGACTTCGCGCCGCCGCCACGCGACCAGGTCGCCGATATCAGGACGGTTCACGCCACCGACGACAAGATGACGGCCTTCGTCTTCAAGATCCAGGCCAACATGGACCCGAACCATCGCGACCGTATCGCTTTCGCGCGCATCTGCTCCGGCAAGCTGGAGCGCGGCATGAAGGCCCGGCTGTCGCGCACCGGCAAGCAGCTCGGTCTCACCGCGCCGCAGTTCTTCTTCGCCTCGCAGCGCCAGCTCGCCGATACCGCCTACGCCGGCGATGTCGTCGGCATCCCGAACCACGGGACGCTGCGCATCGGCGATACGCTGACGGAAGGCGAATCCCTCGTCTTCCAGGGCGTGCCGAACTTCTCGCCGGAAATCCTCCGCCGCGTGCGCCTCGAGGATGCCATGAAGGCGAAGAAGCTCAAGGAAGCCTTGCAGCAGATGGCCGAAGAGGGCGTCGTGCAGCTCTTCTCGCCCGAGGACGGCTCGCCCGCCATCGTCGGTGTGGTCGGCGCGCTGCAGCTCGACGTGCTGAAGGAGCGGCTGATGGCCGAATATGGCCTGCCGGTCTCCTTCGAAATGTCGCGCTTCTCCGTCTGCCGCTGGATCTCGGCCGATCAATCCGTCGATCTCGAAAAATTCGTCACCCAGCGGCGCGGCGATATCGCCCGCGACCTCGACGGCGATCCGGTCTTCCTCGCCCAGGACGGCTTCTCTCTGCGCTATGAAGCGGAACGTTATCCGGCTATCAAGATGGTCGCCATCAAGGAATATCACGCTGTCAAGGCGGCGTGATATCAAGGATGTTGCAGCCACAGGCAACCGGCCTGTGGTTCATAATGCTATTGTTCCGCTGCTGCATTCATCAGTTCCGCGTAACGAGCCTCAGTGACTTCATCCAGCGGAAACATGCATTCGACCCTCAGCTCCTGCGTCGTGATCATCTGCGCGGTGCCGACCGTCGTGATCAGCGAGAAAAATCTCAGGATATGCCCGTCCTTCATGAAGGACAGGGGGATGAGCGGCGCATTTTCGATCGTCGGTGACGTCTGCCATTCGGCATTCACATTGGGGTAGGCGAGCAGGCTATCGATGAGCTCCTTCGTCCGAGCATCGATGACGCGGCCGACGGATTCGCGGAAGACGCGTCTCAAAAGGCTTTCGGCCGTCTTGTCCCAGTCCGGAATGAAGGGCCGCATGCCCGCGGGGTCGAACATGAGATGCAGGAGATTGCGCGGCGCCGGGCGTGCGGCCATATCGACGAACCGGCCGAAGAAGCGAAGGGTCGCGTCATTGGTCATCAGGACATTCCAGTAGCGGTCCATCACAACAGCCGGAAACGGCTCATGCTGACGCAGCATGCGCTTGAGGGCGTTGATAACCCCTGCATTTCCCGATCGTCAAAGCTTCCTTCCGAATAGATCGGCGCATAACCGGCAGCGAGCAGCAGTGTGTTGCGCTCGCGGAACGGCACGTCCAATGCGTCGGCGAGACGTAATACATTCTGGCGGCCGGGCGTGCTCCTGCCGCTTTCGATAAAGCTGATCTGACGCTGCGAAATGCCGGTGTCGAGGGAAAGCTCGAGCTGGCTTTTGCCGCGCGTATCGCGCCATGCGCGCAGCTGCGGGCCGAGTTCGTTTGGCATTCTTGGATTCAAACCGGAAGAATTCATCCTGCAAAGGCCTCTGCGCGTCGTTCGTTTATTGTGGCGGGGCGTTGTTCAGCCGCCCCGCCAGCTCAATTCTTATGAGAAGGCAACAGGGCCGACCGATCCATACCAGTGCCGCACTTTGGTCGGATCGGCCTCGTCCATATAGAAGAAGTGCGTCATGACCGGTTTGACCACCGTTTGCGTTCGGTCGTCGGGTGTCATGGTCACGGTCCCCCGGAACACCTTCAGCGATCCGGCGTCCCAATATTCGATGACATCATGCAATGCCGTGAAGCCGGTGTCGATGAAGGCGCGCAAGTTCTGGCGAATGGTGTCGCGCCCGTTCCAGTCGGCAATACCGAGATTGCAGGTGGCGTCTTCCGCGAGGCAATCGAAGCCGTCGCCGAAGGTCTTGTCGTCAATCTCCCGCCAGAAGGCGAGTAGCCATTGCGGGGCGTCTTTTTTGGTGAATGACATCGTCGTCATGGATTTCTCCTGAGCCTGCCGTTGGAATGACGCCGTGGCCGTCGACGTCATGCCGGGTGAAGGCTCTCTTTGGTTGAAGGGCTGAATAAGCTCCTCCTGCAAGAAGATGGTCTTTAAATACGCCGAGACGAATGCCGTTCTCAATTACATCAGATGTAATGAAGACCCGTCGATTACGCCTCAAGCCGACGTGATCGGTTCGAATGCGTTTCGTTTTGGAATAGTGCCTTCGCGATGTTCCATCCAATATAGCGCTATGCCATAGTGCCGCCCCGAGGTCCCCTGGAGCAGAACGAGCAGCTTTTATGATGAAATTTTTTGCGGTTCTCGCGCTAGCCTTCGTCGGCTTGTTGCCGGCCGTGGCCGAAGCGCGGGTTATCACAGACGCGGCCGGCCGCACGGTGTCCGTCCCGGACAAGATCAACCGCATATTGGTAGCCGGGCCGCCCGCCACCGTACTCGTCTATGTGCTGGCGCCCGAGAAGTTGGTTGGCTGGGCGCATGCGCCCGATGATGCCGCCAAGGCTTATCTGATGCCATCGGTGCGGTCGCTGCCGTCAGTCGGACGCCTGACGGGCAAGGACGGCACCATCAGCGCGCAGGCCGTCATGGACGCCAAGCCCGACATCATTCTCGATGCCGGCACGGTCGATCCCACCTACAAGGCGCTGGCCGACAAGGTGCAGAGCGCGACGGGCATTCCCTATATCCTCATCGACGGCAGCTTCGCCCGCACCGCAGATACGCTTCGTGACGTCGGCGCCCTGATCGGCGTCGAGGACCGCGCCAACAAGCTGGCTGATTATGCGGATTCGGCGATCAAGGACCTGAACGAGAAGCTCGCGACCCTGCCGAACGATCCGCGCCCGCGCGTCTATTACGGCCGTGGTGCCGATGGCCTGGAAACCGGGCTCTCCGGCTCGATCAATCTTGAGATCCTTGATGCAGTCGGCACGATGAACGTCGCCGCCGCCGCCGGCAAGGGTGGTCTCGCCAAGGTGACCGTACAACAGGTCGTCGGCTGGAATCCGGATATCATCATCGCCGAGACCCCTGCTTTCGCCGCCTCGGTGAGGAGCGATCCGCAATGGGCTGGGATCAAGGCCGTCAAGGACGGCAAGATCTTCGTGCCGCCGTCCTTGCCCTTCGGCTGGTTCGATTCGCCGCCCGGCGTCAACCGGCTGTTCGGCGTGCGCTGGATGGAGAAGCTGCTCTATCCAAAACTCTTCCGCAGCAATTTTTCCGACGACGTGAAGCAATTCTACAAGCTGTTCTATCAGGTCGATCTGACCGACGATCAGCTGGCGGCACTGCTGAAGGGCATGAAATAATCGCTCTGATAAGGAAAGCGCTGATGGTCCGGGAAAACGAAATTCGTGAAAACGAAGTGGCCGTCGAGCCGCCCTCGGGGTTGGATGCCGGTCTCACCTTCATCGGCCGCATCTCCACGCCGTGGACATCGCGCATGGAAACGCCGCGCCAGGGACGGCATGACGGCCCCATTTGCCGGATCGAAATCTTCGAGCCCTGGGTGGCGGCGCTGCAGGGGGTGGAAGCCTTCGAGCGGCTGGAAGTTCTCTATTGGCTGGATCGTTCCAGAAGGGATCTCGTGCTGCAGAGCCCGGCCAGCAGCGGCAAGGTGCACGGTACCTTCTCACTGCGCTCACCGGTTCGGCCCAATCCCATCGGCACATCCATCGTCAAGCTGGAAGCCGTCGAGGGCGCCGTGCTGCTGGTGCGTGGCCTCGATTGTCTTGACGGCACGCCGCTGCTCGACGTGAAACCGGATCGCACGCTGTTCAAGCCGATCGCGCCGCCGCAGCCCGGAGATTTCCAGACCGGCGACGGCGAAACGGCGCATTATTGTCAGAAAAGTTAGTCGACAGCGACCATGACATCGGATGCCTTGATGACAGCATAGGCGGCGGAGCCGACCGTCAGGCCCAGTTCGTCGACTGCCTCGTTGGTGATCGAGGAAGTGACGATCGAGCCGTTGCCGATATCGATGCGGACATGCGCTGTTGTCGCACCCTTGGTGATTTCGACGACCTTGCCCTTGAGGCGGTTTCTCGCGCTGATTTTCATGGATAGTCTCCCTTGTGACGGTGCGACCCTATTGCGTCGACCGTCGGTGGGCTACCGAATTCTGTTCGTTCCTATTCGCCCCGCGGATAGCGTTGGTTTTCCTCCAGCACGTTGAGGTCCATGTGGTTGCGCATGTACCGCTCGGACGCCTTCTGCAGCGGCTGATAGTCCCAGGGATAATAGGCGCCATTACGCAGGGCAGTGTAGACCACCCATCGCCGCGCCTGGCTTTCGCGCACGGCGGAGTCGAAGCTTGCAAGGTTCCAGCGCTCCATGGCCCGCGCCGTCAGCCTTTTCAGCGTTTCGGCATGAGCAGGGTCATTAGCCAGGTTGGTCAGCTCCTTCGGGTCCGCCTCGATGTCGAAGAGCATCGGCGGATCTTTCTCGCAAAGCGTTAGCTTGTAGCGGCCGTCACGTAAGCCCACGAGCGGCGCTTCGGAGCCTTCGGCGGCATATTCCATCGGAACGGCGCTGCGGCTTCCCGTGTCGAGAGCGAGCGGCGTCAGGTCTTCGCCATCGGTCCATCGACGCAGCGATGCGATGTCTATCCCGGCAAGAGCTGCCAGCGTTGGGGTCACGTCGAGCGTCGAAACCGGCTGATCGATCCGCTTCGGCTGCCAGCCGGGGGCTGATATCATCAGCGGCACGCGGGCAGAGCCCTCGAAGAAGTTCATCTTGAACCAGAGGCCGCGCTCGCCGAGCATGTCGCCATGGTCCGAGACGAAGAGGATGATGGTGTTATCGGCCATGCGGCCGCGCTCGAGCGTTTCCAGTATTTCGCCGATCTTCTCGTCGACATAGGAAATATTGGCGAAATAGCCACGCCGCGCCCGGCGAATCTGTTCCGGCGTGATGTCGAAGGCGGTGTGATCGCATGCCTTCATCAGCCGCTGCGAATGCGCGTCCTGCTGTTCGAAGGGGATTTCGCCGATTTCGGGGTCGAGCGCCGGGCAATCCTCATAAAGATCCCAGAAGCGTCGGCGCGCGACGTAAGGGTCGTGCGGATGCGTAAAGCTGACCGTCAGGCACCAGGGCCGCTCGTCTTGTCTGCGTGAGAGATCGTAGAGCTTGCGGTTCGCGTGATAGGCGACCTCGTCATCATATTCCATCTGATTGGTGATCTCGGCAGTGCCGGCCCCGGTGACCGAGCCGAGATTGTGATACCACCAGTCGATGCGCTCGCCGGGCTTGGTATAGTCAGGCGTCCAGCCGAAATCGGCGGGATAGATGTCGGTCGTCAGCCGCTCTTCGAAGCCGTGCAGCTGGTCCGGGCCGACGAAATGCATCTTGCCCGATAGCGCTGTCTGATAGCCGGCGGCGCGCAGGTGATGGGCAAAGGTCGGGATGTCGGAGCAGAATTCGGCGGCATTGTCATAGACGCGGGTGCGGCTCGGCAACTGCCCGGACATGAAGGAGGCCCGCGCCGGCGCGCAGAGCGGGCTTGCCGTATAGCTGTTGGCAAAGCGCACCGAGCGCTTCGCCAGAGCCTTCAGGACCGGCGCATGTAGGAAATCGGCCGGGCCGTCGGGAAACAATGTGCCGTTGAATTGATCGACCATGAGGATGAGGATATTCGGGCGGGACATTTGAGCGTCTTTCTCGGAAATTGGAGCATGATGCCAAAAAGTGTGAGCGGTTTTCGGATGACATCATGCTCTACTTTTTTGATTCTAGAGCGGATTCAGATTTTAGGTCGGTTCGACCTAAAATCATCCGGCTCTAGAGGCCAATGGCGGCTTTGACGGCATCGCGGCCGGGCTTGCCGTCGATAGTGGTGACATCAGTAAGCCAGGGCATCAAGACATCCGGATTCGCCTTCAGCCAGGCGGTCGCCGCGTCCTTGGCGCTCTCACCGCCGAGGATCGACCCCATCAGCGAATTCTCCATTCCGATGTCGAAGGTCATGTTATGAAAGAGCTTGGCGGCATTCGGGCATTGGGCCGCCCAGCCGGTGCGCGCCAGCGTGTAGACTTCGGCCCCGCCGTAATTCGCGCCGAAATAGGCATCGCCGCCGGCGAGATAGGCGATCTTGAACCGGTCGTTCATCGGATGCGGCGCCCAGGCGAGGAAGACGATCGCCTGCTTGTCCTTCGAGGCGCGCTCCACCTGCGACAGCATGGCCTGCTCGCTGGATTCCACCAGTTCCCAGCCTTTCAGACCGAAGTCGTTGGCATCGATCATTTTCTGGATATTGGCATTGGCGGGCGCACCCGGCTCGATGCCGTAGATCTTGCGGTCGAAATCGTCGGCATGTTTCTGCAGGTCGGCGAAGTCCTTGATGCCCTTGTCGGCGACATAGGTCGGCACGGCAAGCGTGAACTTCGCGCCCTGAAGGTTGCGGTTCAGCACCTCGACGGCCTTTGCCTTGTTGAGATCGTCGACGAATGCCTTCTGCGCGGGCATCCAGTTGCCGAGGAATACGTCGATCTCGCCTGTTTTCATCGCTTGGTAGCCGATCGGCACGGAGAGGGTCTTGATGTCGGGCTCGTAACCGAGGGCGCTCAGCAATACGCCGGTCACGCCGTTGGTCGAGGTGATGTCGGTCCAGCCTGGATCCGAAAGATGAATCGTCTTGCAGCTGTCGCCATCGGCCTGGGCGATGCCGGCAAAGGAAAGAACGGAAAGAAGAGCGCCGGCCGCCAGCCGACCCATTGCAGACATGCGCATGACGATGGTTCCCTCTTGTTATTGGATTATTTTATTGAACATCACTAGAGTTCCCGCTGTGAAGCAGGCATTTTTCGATGGATGCCAAAAGGAAATTTTATGGCTGAACGTGTCGTCGATCTTGGCTGGCTGCGGATTTTCCTGGAGGTGGGGCGCTCCGGCAGCCTGTCCGCCGCCGCCTCGGCGCTTGGCCTCACCCAGCCGGCCGTCAGTTATCAGGTTCGCCGCATCGAAGAGCAGATGGGTGTCGCCCTGTTTCGCCGCCAGCATCGCGGCGTCGTGCTTTCGCCGGAGGGGCAGCGCCTGTTCGAGATCGCCGAAAAGGCGGTCGGCGGTGTCGATAATCTGGTGCGCAGTTTCCGCGCCGAGGCGGAGCGGCCATCCGTTCGTCTGCGCACGGACTATGCCTTTTCCGCCCTGTGGCTGATACCCCGCATGCATGCGTTCCGGCTTCTCCACCCGGAGGTGGATATCCAGATCGTCGCCACGCAGCGGCTGGATCGCGGCGGGCCGGAGAGTGGCGATATCGCCGTCTTCTTCGGCACGCGCAGCGAATTCGGTCCGGCAGCCAGTTTGCTGTTGCCGGAAAAGGTCGTGCCGATCTGCACCAGGGGCTTTGCCGAACGTCACGGCCCGTTCACCGATCCCTCGCAGCTTGCGGGCACCACGCTCGTCCATCTCGATTCGGAGATGCCGTCGCCATGGTTCGATTGGGAGAGTTATCTTTCCGCCTTCGGTATCGCTCGGGATGCCTATGCCGGTCGGGGCGACCTGCGCTTCAATACCTATTCGCTCGTCGTGCAGGCTGCGCTCAGCGAACAGGGTGTTGCCATCGGCTGGATCGGTCTTGTCGATTCGCTACTTGCCGCCCGGACGCTGGTGACGGCCGGCCCCGTGCTGGAAGCGCCTGCCCGGGGTTATTGGCTGCTGCCGCCATCGACGCCGAACCCGCATGCCGAGCAACTGGCGCTATGGCTGCTCGCCGAAGCCGCCGCCGGCTAATAATCCGGTTCTATTCCGCCGTGAGATCGGCAAGAAACGTCTCACACCAATGCGATACGTCATTCTCAAGCAGATAATCCATCATGCCGCGCCAGCGTTCCTGTCGCTCCTGCAATGGCATGTTGATGCCGCGCGCCAGCGCATTGGCGGTGCCGTCGACGTCATAGGGATTGACCAGCAAGGCGCCCTTCAGCTTGCGTGCCGCCCCCGCAAAGCGCGATAGCACCAGCACACCTGGATTTTCCGGGTCCTGTGCCGCGACATATTCCTTGGCGACCAGGTTCATGCCGTCGCGCAGCGGCGTCACCAACCCGACTTTCGCAAGCCGATAAAGGCCGGCCAGTATTGGGCGGCTGATCGAGCGGTTGATATAGCGGATCGGCACCCAGTCGACCGTGCCGATCGCGCCGTTGACCCGGCCGGCCTGTTCCGCAACCGCATGCTGCATCGCCTCGTATTCCGGCACTTCGGAACGCGATTTCGGGGTGATCTGCAAGTAAGTGACGCTGCGTTGGTGGGCCGGATTGTTGGTGATGAAACGCTCGAAGGCATCGATACGCTGGGTAATGCCCTTGGAATAGTCGAGCCGGTCGACGCCGAGGATCAGGTCGCGGCCCTCGATGCTTTTGCGCACTTTCTGCACCATGCTGTGCGATGCGGCCTTGCGGGCGAATTCGGCAAAGCCTGCCGTCTCGATACCGATCGAATAGGCGCCGCCGCGAAAATCATGGCCGTGGGCATTGAAATGGCCGGGACTTTTCTCGATGCCCATGCCTTCGCGTTTCAGGCAGCCCGCGAAGTTTTCCAGATCGTGATCGGTCTGGAAGCCGAGCAGGTCATAGGAGGAAAGGCCCCGCATGATCTCCTCATGCACCGGCATGGCGAGCACGACGTCCGCCGGCGGCCAGGGAATGTGCAGGAAGAAGCCGATGCGGTTCTTCAAGCCCATCTGCCTAAGTTCCGCCGCCAATGGTATTAGATGATAATCGTGAACCCAGATGATGTCGTCGGGCTCGACAAGCGGTGCAAGCCGATGGGCGAAGAAGCGGTTGACGCGGAAATAGCCGGTCATTTCCTTGCGAGCATATTCGGCGAGATCGAGCCGGTAATGGCAGATTGGCCAGAGCACGCGATTGGCAAAGCCTTGATAATATTCCTCGACATCGGTCTGCGTCAGATCGCTGAGTGCATAGGTGATATTGCCGTCCTGCGTCATCTGCAGCGGCTCGGGCTCGATGTCGCCGCTCGATTTGCCGGACCAGCCCATCCAGATGCCGCCACGTTCGGCAAGAGCAGCTTGCAGCGCCACGGCAAGGCCACCCGCGGCTGCTGCGCCCTTGTGATCGGGTACGGAAACGCGGTTGGAAACGATGATGAGACGACTCAACGGTAACTTCCTTTCGAGAAGGCTAAAGCAATTCCAGGAAAAGTGCGCAGCGGTTTTTCGTTCGGAATTGCGGGAAACTAAGAAGCTGGAGGGCGCCGAAGTGATCGACGGATTACTTGACGAGCGTTCCCAGCACGTCCCTTAAACGCGCAGGTGAGCCAATGGATGCACGCGCCAGCGTTTTTCCGTTGGCATCGCCGATGCGCACGGATTGGCCGCCGAGACGGTTGGCAGCGGCAAACATCGTCTCGTCGGTCACGTCATCGCCGATCGCAACCGGGCGGCGTCCCTCAAAGGGGGCTTCGGCAAGAAACGCCTCGACGGCATGTCCCTTGCTGGCGTGCGCCGGGCAGATTTCGATCACCATCTTGCCGCGTTGAAGGTTCCAGTCGGGACCGGCTTCCTCCAGATGGCGTTGCATGGCTTCGCCGATTTCGGCCTCGTATGCGGGTGCATGGCGGAAGTGAACGGCGACCGCGGCCCCCTTGTCCTCGACGATGGTACCGGGCCAGGCCTGGGCCTCGTATGCAATGGTCTGCTTCATCGCTTGGAAGGCGGGCGGAATATGCGCACGCCGCAGCCGGCCCGCCGCATCGCGCCGTTCCGCGCCATGCAGGCCGGCGACGGGGAAGCGGAAAGGGGCAAAAAGGGGGTCGACGAATTCGATGGCGCGGCCCGTCACCAAGGCCAGCGCGCCGCCGAGCTGGCGGGAGAGCGCATGAAGCGTGCCAGGCAGATAGTCGGGCACGACGATCGCTTCCGGCCTTTCGGCGAGATCGAGCAAGGTTCCGTCGATATCGAGGAACAGCGCCCAGTCCTGAGGATACAATGAGAGTGCGGTAAGGGCCGGCTCGTTCAGCGGCCTCGGCTTGGCTTCACCCTGTTCGGGCTGTTCCTGAGAAGACATGCAGGGTTAGCTAAGGCGCTCTTCCCATTTGGCAAGGAAAAAAACGAACGGCTGGAAATCAAAAGGGGCCGCCTGAAGCGACCCCCCATGAGCTTTGGCCCGTAACTGGCCTGAAGCGACAAACGCTTCGGGAAGGTGGTGGTTAGAGCGAGGGCTGCCTCGCAACGTTCACAACCATTTCCATGCCGTATACAAAGACCGAAATCTCACTAGACATTGGATCACCTTCCTTTCGTTACGTTTCAGACAGGCTAAACGTAGCTTAAATTTGACCCGATGCAAGAGGCATGGTCTTGGAAAGCTTCACACTTGTTGTCGCAGTGAAATGCCCATGCCCGGCACATCCCAGCGAAAAGCCCTATGACATCGGGCTTCACGAAGAAAATGTTTCGATGCGGAATGTGATCGGACGAAGCGTCAAATATCTGTCGTCTTGCGCCGCAGGCGATGGAAAATTAAGACTTTATTACCCATTCCGCATAAACAATCGTCCAAGATTTGCCATTCTCCCGCGGGACAGGAATACAGCGGGAATCGGAGTATAAAGACGCATGTGTCGCTGGGCAGCCTATCGTGGAGACCCCCTCTATCTGGAGGAGCTGGTGTCTTCGCCCGCCCACTCCCTGATCGAACAATCCCATTGCGCCACGCGCGCCAAGACGGCAACCAACGGTGATGGTTTCGGCATCGCCTGGTATGGCGATCGGCCGGAGCCGGGCCGCTATCGGGACATCCTGCCGGCCTGGTCCGATTGTAATCTGAAGAGCCTGGCGCGGCAGATCAGCTCGCCGCTCTTTCTCGCCCATGTCCGCGCCGCAACAGGCGGTGGCACGCGGCGGGACAATTGCCATCCCTTCGTCTTCGAAAACTGGTCGTTCCAGCACAACGGCCAGATTTCCAACTTCGATCGCCTGCGCCGGCCGATGGAAGCCATGCTCGACGACCGGTTGTTTCATGCCCGCAGCGGCACAACCGATTCCGAGCTCTTGTTCCTGCTGGCGATGCAGTTCGGTTTGGCGACCAATCCGATTGCGGCGATCGCTCAGACCATCGGCTTCGTCGAAGGGCTGTCGTTGCATCGGACTGGCTCGGTGCTGGTGCGCTTCACGGCCGCCTTCTCCGACGGAAAGTCGCTCTACGCCATCCGCTATGCGACCGACCGCAAGGCGCCGACGCTCTATGCCTCGCCAGTCGGCGCGGGATACTGCCTCGTGTCGGAGCCGCTGAACGACGACATCGATGCCTGGCGCGAAATTCCAGATGGCAGCGCCGTCATGATCGATGAGACCGGCGTCCATGTCACGCCCTTCCAGCCGGAAGAGCGCGCATCCGCAGAGCGTCCGCCGATAGCCGCTATCCGTGCGTAAACTGAGCCGCTATCAGCGTCGCCAGCCGCACGGCCACTTCATCCTTGTCGAGGTCGGGCCACTGCACGACCCCGTCATGGCTGATGATCTTCACGCGATTCCGCGTGCCGCCCATGATGCCGGTTGCGGGTGAGACATCGTTGGCGACGATGAAGTCGGCGCCCTTGCGCTCCAGCTTGGCGCGGGCATTGCTCTCGACATCCTGCGTTTCGGCGGCAAAGCCGATGACGAGTTTCGGCCGCTGCGTATGGTGGCCGACCGTCTTCAATATGTCGGGATTTTCCGTGAGCGCCAGCGTCGGGATCGACTCGCCCGGATGTTTCTTGATCTTCTGGTCCGATGCGGAGGCGACGCGCCAGTCGGCGACCGCCGCCACCATGACAGCGATGTCAGCGGGAAGGGCTGTGAGCACCGCGTCGCGCATCTCGTCCGCCCGCTCGACATGGATGACGTTGAGGCCGACCGGATCGGGTATGGTGACGGGGCCGGATACGAGGGTGACATCGGCGCCGAGTGCTGCAAGCGCTGCGGCAATTGCATGGCCCTGCCGTCCCGACGAGCGGTTGGCGATATAGCGCACGGGATCGATCGGCTCATGCGTCGGACCGGAGGTGACGACCGCCTTCTTGCCGGCAAGCGGCTTGGCGCCGTCATCCAGCCGCCTCTCGGCCGCCGCGACGATATCGAGCGGTTCCGCCATTCGGCCCGCGCCGCTCTCGCCGCTCTCGGCCATTTCGCCGGTCATCGGCCCGACGAAGGCGATGCCGTCGCTGCGCAGCGTCTCGACATTGCGCTTGGTCGCCGGATGAGCCCACATCTTCGGGTTCATCGCCGGCGCGGCAAGGACGGGCTGGTCCGTGGCAAGCAATATGGTCGAGGCCAGATCGTCCGCCAGCCCGTTTGCCATCTTGGCGAGCAGATCGGCGGTAGCAGGCGCGATCAGCACCAGGTCGCAGTCGCGCGCCAGCCTGATATGGCCGATATCTTGCTCGTCCTGACGTGAAAACAGATCGGTGAAGACATGGTCGGCGGCAAGCGCGCCGACGGCAAGCGGCGTAATGAACTCCTGCGCGCCTGATGTCATCACCGGCCGCACGCTCGCGCCGCGCTCGCGCAGCCGGCGGATGAGATCGAGGCTCTTATAAGCCGCAATGCCGCCGGAGATGATGAGAAGGATGCGCTTTCCTGCGAGAACCATGCCTGAACCCGTCGCCTGTTCTTTTGCCGATAAGCCTAAGCCTTTGGCGTGTCATAGGCAATCGCGGCGTGCTTCGTTCGAGGTCGACGTGTCGGTGATTGCGACGCAAATGATCCGTCTTGTTGGTATTCCAGGCAGGCGATCACACCGGCATCACCTACTTGTCATTTGCGTGGGTCCTCCGGCTCGACAAATCTGAGCGCGTTAACGATCGAAGGAGTAACGCCTTGAAACTGATGAAAGTCGCGATGATCGCCCTGCCAATCATGGCCGCCGCCATGCCGGCTTTTGCCGAACGTGCTTATTCCCCGCAAGAGCAAAAGAACAAGGAGATCGTTCTGGATTTCTACCAGAAGGCGCTGAACGACAAGGACTTCGACGCGGCTTCCAAATACCTGGGCAAATACATCCAGCACAACCCTCTTGCCGCCGATGGCCCCGAAGGCCTGCGTGGCTTCCTCGACTACCTGAAGAAAAACTATCCGCAGTCGAAGAGCGAGATCAAGCGCGTGATGGTCGACGGCGATTACGTGATCCTGCGCGTCCACGCCATTCGCCAGCCGGGCGATCGAGGCAGCGCCATCGTCGATATCTTCCGGGTCGAGGATAACAAGATCCAGGAACATTGGGATTCGGTGCAGCCGATCCCAGAGACATCGAAGAACAGCAATACGATGTTCTGAGTGGAAGGCCGCAAGGAAAACAGATCCACGGCCCGTCCTTCTCTATTCAAATCATTTCTGCGACATGATCCCGCAACCAATTCATGTTTGCGGGATCATGTCCGTGTTCCGAAGTTGCCGATGCCGGGCGGTCAGGTACGCGTGATCGATAGGCCGCCGTCGACGAGCGAAGCCGTGCCGCTGACGAAGCTTGCGTCATCGGAGGCGAGATAGAGGACCGAGCGAGCAATCTCTTCGGGACCGGCGACGCGCTTCAGCGCATGCAGATTGGTTATGAAGGCCTGCTTTTCGGCCGTGTCGTTCATTTCGCGGTACATATCGGTATCAACAGCGCCCGGCAGTACGGCATTGACGCGCACATTCTGCGGCCCAAATTCGGCGGCCAGCGTTTGCGTCAGGCCGATCAGGCCGGATTTGCTGGCGGCATAGGCGGCAACGCCCGGGAAGCTGACGGTGTGGCCGACAAAGGTCGACGTGAAAATCACAGAACCACCGCCGTGCTTGATCATTTCGCCAATCTGGTGCTTGGCCGCCAGGAACGACGCGGTGAGGTTGATCGCCAGCGCTTCGGCAAAGCCTGCCTCTGAAACCTCGGTGCTCGGGCCGGCCTCGCCGAGCGTGCCGGCATTGTTGAAGGCAATATCGAGCTTCCCGTAGCGCTCGACCGCAAGGGCGACCAGCGCCTTGTGGTAATCTTCCGAGCGTACATCGCCGGCCAATACGGCTGCCTCACCGCCGGCGCCTTTGATCTCAGCGGCAAGGCTTTCCAGTTCTGCGATGCGGCGAGCGCCGACGATAACCTTGGCGCCTTCGGTGGCGAAGAGCTTTGCCGTGGTGCGGCCGATGCCGGAGCTGGCACCGGTGACGATTGCGACTTTTCCATTCAAGCGGTTCATTGTTCCATCTCCTGTGTGAGGACGTGTCTTTCGGTTTCTCCGATACGTGGAAGATGGCCTTTTCCGATCGTTCGGATTAGTCTGTAAAAAGAGGAATTCGAATTCGGAGTTTCCGAACGATGCTGAAGATCGATGGGATCGTGACGTTCGTAACCGTAGCCGAGGCCGGCTCGATCAGCGAGGCGGCGCGACGCCTGCGCCTGTCGAAATCCGTCGTCAGTGAACGGCTGTCGGAAATGGAGAAAACGTTGGGGGCAACCCTGCTTCACCGCACGACCCGCAAGCTGACCCTGACGGAGGATGGCGCCGCTTTTCTGCAGCGCGCGACCCGCATCGCGCAGGAGGTGCGCGAGGCTGCGGCCGATCTCGCCGAGCGGCGCGGCACGTTGATGGGGCCGCTGCGCATCGCCGCGCCTGTCGCCTTCGGCCGCCTGCATCTGGGGCCGGCTCTCTATCCGTTTCTTGCCGAGCATCCGAAAATCGAACTGACGCTTGATCTTGACGATCGCCGGGTCGATGCTGCTTCGGATGGCTATGACGCAATTATTCGTAATGGCTTGATTGCCGACTCGCGCCTGATCGCATGGAAGCTCGCCCGCAGCCGCCGCCTTCTCGTGGCTTCGCCGAATTATCTGACACGCCGCGGCAAGCCCGCTTCGCTCTCCGATCTTGAGGACCATCGCGGTATTTTTTACACCAATCGCGGCGTCGCAGACTGGCGTTTCCAGGGACCAGACGGTGCTATGGTCATCCGTGCGAAGCTGGCTCTGGGCGTCAATAACGGCGATGTTCTCCACGACGCCGCGATTGCCGGGCTCGGCATTGCCTTGCTGCCGGCCTTCATCGCGGGGCCTTCGGTGAGGGAGGGGCGGCTCGTCGAAATCGATGTCGGCTATCGGCCGGAGCCGGAATTCATCTTCATGGCCCATCCGGAAGGGCGCAATCCCTCGGCCAAGCTCCGGGCGATCGCGGATCATCTGAAGAAGGCCTTCGGCGATCCGCCCTATTGGGAACGGGAGTAATTCCAGCAAAAGTATGAAGCGGCTTTGCGTCGGGAATTACTTGAAAACAAATAGCTGGCTAATTACGCAATCAGGTTCATGAGATTGGCAATGACCGGCGATCGTTGCGCCTTGAGGCTGGCAAGGCCGAGCCGCGCCACCACCGGCGGCCCGTCGATCTGTCGATAGGCGACGCCATCGAGCTTGATCTGCGCGATCGAAGCGGGAACGATGGAGACGCCGAGATTGGCGGCGACGAGATTGACGACGGAGGGGATTTGCGGTGCCTCCTGCGTCACCACCAGGTCGAAGCCCGCCTCGCGGCAGGCGGCGACAATATCGTCATAGAGGCTGAGCCCCACCATGCGCGGGAAGAGAATGAAGGGTTCACCGGCCAGTGCCGCGATCGGCACGCGCTCCTTTTTCGCCAGCGGATGATGAGCCGGCAGCGCGATCAGCATCGGCTCATCGGCAAAACGCTTCAGCCGCACGTCTCTCGGATCTTCAAGGCCCGGGCGGATGAAGGCGGCGTCGATCTCGCCTCGTATCAGCCGCTCCATCAGCGCATTGGTATTCATCTCGGTCAGCGACAGCCGCACCTCCGGCCAGTGTCCCCGAAACTCGCGAATGGTCGCCGTGACGATGGTGTTGAAGGCGGAAGAGGCGGTGAAACCGAGCGAGAGGCGGCCGATTTCGCCGCGATTGGCGCGCTGGGCGGCAAGCTTTGCCTTTTCAGCCGCATCGACCGCCATTCTCGCTTCGGTGAGAAAGGCTTCGCCGGCCACCGTCAGCTCAGCTCCATGCGGCACGCGGTGGAACAGCTGCGCGCCCACCTCGTTTTCCAGGTCCCGGATCTGCTGGCTGAGCGGCGGCTGGCCGATGCCGAGCTTGGCGGCCGCACGGGTGAAGTTTCCCGCTTCCGCGAGCGCCAGAAAATAGCGGATATGACGCAGCTCCATCGCTATCTCCAAAAGCTATTGAGATCGCCTGTTCCATATATTGGACTAATAAGGCGGACCTGACTAGATTTCAGGGCAAGAAAGGTTGGGTGCCCCATGTTTCGCGCCGCTGGAAAGCAGGCAACCACTGCTTCCGAAGTTCTGTCCAGTCCCGAATTGACGCTCGTCAGGAGCGAGCCGCCTGCCGATCCTCGCCAATTCCTGACGCGCGGCACGCCCGCCTTCCGCCGCGCGACCATCGCGCTGTTTCTCTCGGGGTTTGCCACCTTCTCGCTGCTCTATTGCGTGCAGCCGCTGATGCCGATCTTCTCGGAGGATTTCGGCGTTACGCCGGCTGCAAGCTCGCTGTCGCTGTCGCTTTCGACCGGCTTCCTGGCTTTTGCGATTTTTGGCGCCGCCGCCGTTTCCGAAAGCCTCGGCCGCCGCAGCCTGATGTTCATATCGCTGCTGGGCGCGGCGATCTGTACGCTCGTCTGCGCGGTGTCGCCGAGCTGGCATATGCTGCTCGTCGTCCGTGCGCTCGAGGGCATTTTGCTGGGCGGTGTCCCGGCTGTCGCCATGACCTATCTGGCCGAGGAGATCGAGCCACGCGGCCTTGGTGGCGCCATGGGCCTCTATATTGCCGGCAACGCCTTCGGCGGCATGGCCGGCCGTGTGGTCACCGGCACGATCGCCGAATCCTTGAGCTGGCGGCCGGCGCTCGCAGCCGTCGGCATTCTCGGCCTGATCGCCGCCGTCGGCTTCCTCTATCTCCTGCCACCGTCGCGCAATTTTACTCCGCGCAAGGGCTTCGATGCCGCCTTCCACGCAAAGGCCTGGGGTGGTCATTTCCGCAATGCCGCGTTGCCTCTGCTCTTTGCCATCGGCTTTCTTGTCATGGGCTCCTTCGTCACGGTCTATAATTATGCCGGCTTCCGCCTCGTCGCCGATCCCTATGACCTCAACCAGACCGAGCTTGGCCTTATCTTCACTGCCTATCTCTTCGGTATCGTCGCCTCCTGGGTCGCTGGTCTTCTCGGCGATCGCATCGGCCATTTCGCCGTGCTGCCGGTCGGCGTGCTGATCGCGGCACTCGGGGCGGCGGTGACGCTTTCCAGCTCCTTGCCGCTGATCATTCTCGGCATCGTTCTGGTGACGATCGGCTTCTTCATGACCCATTCCGTCGCCAGCGCATTGGTGGGACGGCTGGCCCATGGTGCTAAGGGGCATGCCTCGTCGCTCTACCTGCTGGCCTATTATCTCGGTTCCAGCATTGCGGGCTCCGTCGGCGGCTATTTCTGGCTTGCCGATGGCTGGAATGCCGTGGTTGCCTTCATCCTCGTGATGCTGGCAATGTGTCTCGTCAGTGCCCTTGCCATCGCTAGGCTAGCGCGCCGTTAAGGCAGGAGGCAGCCATGATCCGCATCGACCATCTCGATCATCTCGTGCTCACGGTTGTGAGCATCGAACAGAGTTGTGATTTCTATGCCCGCGTCCTTGGCATGGGCATCGAAACCTTCGGGGAGGGCCGCAAGGCTCTTACCTTCGGCAACCAGAAGATCAATCTGCATCGCGTTGGACATGAATTCGAGCCCAAGGCGAAGCAGCCGACGCCGGGCTCCGCCGATCTTTGCTTCATCAGCACCACGCCGCTGGATGACATCGTCGCTCATTTGCATGCCGAGGGCGTCGCCATCGAGGAAGGTCCCGTCCGTCGGGCCGGCGCGACCGGCCCCATTCTCTCGGTTTATTTCCGCGATCCGGACAACAACTTGATCGAAGTGTCCAACAGTCTCTCCTGAGATCACACCGCCCCCTATACGGATTGCTCCTTATGAGGTCCGCCTCTGAACGCGGCTGCTTGACTCCCGAATTTTCGACCTATATTAAACCATTAAGTTAATTAACTTTCTGGTTTATCAGGCGGCATGGACACATTAAGCATGACCCTTTCGGCCCTTGCCGATCCGACACGCCGGGCGATCCTGGCGCGCCTGGCGAGTGGCGAGGCGTCCGTCTCTGAACTGGCCGAGCCTTTCGACATGTCGCTGGTCGCCGTGTCCAAGCATCTGAAGGTGCTGGAAAAAGCTGGCCTGATCTCGAAGGGCAGGGAGGCGCAGTGGCGCCCTTGTCGGTTGGAGCCCAAGCCACTCCGGCAGGTGGATGACTGGCTGGAGAGCTATCGCCAGTTCTGGAACGACAATCTCGATCGCCTCGAAGCCTATGCGGCACTATTGCAAAAGGGAGGAGCGGATGACCCCAGCACATGAGGGCGGCAGCATGCGCCCGCCGCGCGAGATCGTGCTGACCCGCGACATTGCCGCGCCGCGCGCCCTGCTGTTTCGCCTCTGGACGGAGCCGGAACATCTGATGCGCTGGTGGGGGCCGCAGAACATGACGGCGTCATCCGTCTCCGTCGATCTGCGGGAAGGTGGTGCCTGGCGGCACTGCATTCTGACGCCGGAGGGCAGGGAATATTGGAGCCGCGGCCGCTATCTGGAGATCGTTCCGCCCGAGCGTCTCGTCTTCACCTTCGCCTGGGAAAATCAGGACGGCAAGCCCGGTCACTCCATGCAGGTTACCTTGGAATTTCATGAGCTTGGCGAGAAGACGCGCCTCGTCTTCCGCAAGGTCGAGCTGCCCGATGATACCGAACTGAAGCTGCAGACCGGCGGCTGGGAGCAGGCTCTCGACAAATATACCGCCTACGCAGAAGCCACCTCAAGGGAAGGATGAGAGTGATGAAGAAGACCTATCATGGAAGTTGCCATTGCGGCGCCGTCAGCTACGAGGCCGATCTCGATCTGCAGGGTGGCACCTTCAAATGCAATTGCTCGATCTGCAAGAAGAAGCGCAATTGGCTGGCGGTGGCAACACCGGCCGATTTCCGCCTGACCTCGGGCGATGACAACATCGGCGAATACCAGTTCGGCCCGCGCATCCTGCATCATCTCTTCTGCAAGACTTGCGGCATCAGCTCCTTCAACTGGGGTGAAAATCCCGCACTCGGCGGCAAGTTCTATGCGATCAGCATAAGCTGTCTCGACGACACCACCGATGAGGAATTAGCCGCCCTTCCTGTGGGATATTTCGACGGCCGCGACGATCGTTTCGATCGCGCGCCGGAGGAAACGCGCTATCTTTAGAGCAATTCCAGGAAAAGTGCGCAGCGGTTTTCCGTCCGGAATTGCGAGACAACAAAGAGCTGGAGCGGTCCTGCGATTCCGTGAAAAGCTGAACCACTCTAGCCGCTCGGCGAGGACTCCCAGTCCTCGAAACGTAGCTTGTGAACGCGCTCAAATTCCCTGACGTTATGCGTTATCAGGATGAGATCGCGGGCGACTGCCTGGCCCGCGATCAAAACGTCATAGGCGCCGATCGGCGTGCCGAGGGAAGCAAGGCTTGCCCGGATTTCGCCGGCTATCCGGGCATCTTCCCTATCGAAATCCAGTGTCTCGAACTGCAAGCCATCGACTCGCGCAAGGTTCTCGGCAACACGCTGACCCTTATAGGCACCATAAAACAGCTCGTGCGCGACGATGGCCGGAATGGCGAAATCCTGCGGCTTATGTCTGCGAAGTTCGCTCACGAAGCCGGGATGCCCTTTCATCAGAGCGATGACGGCATTGCTATCGAGCAGATACTTCACTTGAAGATATCCAGTTCGGGGCGTTGCTGCTCAGCCGGCTCTTCCTCGGTCGCTTCCACGAAATCCTGATCGACCGATCCTGTCACGGCTTCCAGCCAATCCCAATCTTCGGCGATCGGCTCCAGAATGATTGCTTTTCCCTGCCGTCGGATGCGCACTTCTTCGCCGTCGAAGCGGAATTCCTTCGGCAAGCGCACGGCCTGCGAGCGGCCGGACCAGAAGATTTTTGCGGTGTCCATGCCATAACTCCTTTGAGATATGACATTGATATATAGCAACTGCAGTGTGATTTCAATTCGAGGATGTCATGAGGCCGCCTTTGTCGCCAGCCAAATGACGTGGCGCGCGCCGCTCTTGCCATTGGCGCGCGTATTGACCATCTCGGCGGCAAAACCGCTGTCGCGCAGCCGCCTTGTAAAGCGTTCGTCAGGGCCAGAAGACCAGACCGCTAGCACGCCGCCCGGGCGCAACGCATCGCGAGCCGCCTTCAGGCCTGGATAGTCGTAGAGGCCATCGTTGGCTTCGGAGGTGATACCGTCGGGGCCGTTGTCGACATCGAGCAGGATGGCGTCGTAAGTCGCCTTGCTGGCGCGGATCAGCGGCCGCACATCGCCCTCGTGAATGGCGACGCGCGGGTCGTCGAGGCAGCCGTCGAAGACCGCTGCCATCGGCCCGCGTGCCCATGAAACGACTGCCGGAACCAGTTCTGCGACCGTGACTTTGGCGTCTGCATCGAGTTCTCCGAGTGCCGCCCGCAGGGTAAAGCCCATGCCCAGGCCGCCGATCAATATGTGCGGCGCCTTCCGGCCCTTGATCTTCTCGCAGGAAAGCGTGGCTAGTGCCCGCTCGGAGCCGCTCAGGCGGCTGTTCATCAGCTCGTTGGTGCCGAGCATGATCGAGAATTCCTGGCCGCGCTGCTTCAGCCGCAGCTCGCCGCCGCCAGGGATTTTCGCAGTGTCGAGCAGGGTCCAGGGGATCACAGGCAACTCTCCAAAGCAATTCCAGGAAAAATGCGCTGCGGTCTTCCGCCTGGAATTGCATGTAAGATAGATCGTTTCGAATTGCGCGGGACCATAGTCTTTCAAAGCGGGTAAGAACAGATGCGCCTATCCCAGACGGATATAGGGCACATCCTTTTTCGCGACTTCGTCCAGTGCTTCCTCATACCCGGCATCGGCATAGCGCATGACGCCGAGCGCCGTGTCGTTGGTCAGCGCGTGATCGAGCCGCTCGTCGGCGGGGGGCGTGCCGTCGGCGACCACGGTGACGCCGCAGCTCGTCATGTAGCCGGCATAGCCGCCGCCGCCGGAATGGACGACGACGAGATCGGCCATGGACGAGCAGAGCATCATCGCGTCGATCAGCGGCCAGTCGGCGATGGCGTCGGAGCCGTCCTTCATGCCTTCGGTCATGATGTTCGGATGCGCCATCGCGCCGGCGTCGAGATGGTCGCGCGAAAAGGCGATCGGCCCCTTGAGCTCGCCGCTTGCCACAAGTTCGTTGACGCGCCGGGCAAGCGCCGTGCGCTCGCCATGGCCGAGCCATGCGATACGCGCCGGCAGCCCTTCGAAGGGCACATGCTGACGGGCAAGCTTGATCCAGTTGGTGATGATCTTGTTGTCCGGGAACATTTCGAGCAGCAGATCGTCGATGCGGGCGATATCGCTCTCCTCGCCCGAAAGCGCCATCCAGCGGAACGGGCCGATGGCGCGGCAGAAGAGCGGCCGCAGATAGGCTTCGGTGAAGATCGGGATATCGAAGGCGTTGGCAACGCCGCCTTCCTTCGCCTGGGTGCGGATCAGATTGCCGTTGTCAAAGACTTCGGAGCCTTTTTTCTGGAAGTCCAGCATGGCCTTCACATGTTCGACGATCGAAGCGCGGCTTGCCGCCATGAGCTGACCCTGGCCGTCGTCGCGGAGATCCCTAACCTGCTGCACGGTCATGCCCTTCGGCACATAACCATAGACGAGGTCGTGGGCCGAGGTCTGGTCGGTGACGATATCGGGCACAATGCCGCGCCGCGCGATCTCAGGGTAGATCTCGGCCGCATTGCCGACGAGGCCGACGGAAAGCGCCCGCTTTTCCTTGACCGCAGCGTCGATCATCGCCAAAGCGGAATCGAGATCGGGCGCGATTTCCTGCAGATAGCCGATTTCCTGACGCTTTCGGGCGCGCTCCGCATCGATGTCGACGCAGAGGATCGCAGCACCCGCCATGCGGCCGGCGAGCGGTTGCGCGCCGCCCATGCCGCCGAGGCCGGCCGTCAGGACGAAACGGCCGAAGAGATCGCCGTCGAAGCGGCGCTCCGCGATGCGCATGAAGATTTCGTAGGTACCCTGGATGACGCCCTGGCTGCCGATATATTGCCAGGCGCCGGCTGTCAGACCGCCCCAGCAGATCAGGCCCTTGCGCTGCAGCTCGTAGAACACCTCGGCCTTCGCCCATTGCCCGACGATGTTGCAATTCGCCATGATGACGAGCGGTGCCTTGTCATGCGTACGGATGAGGCCGATCGGCTTGCCTGATTGGATGAGCAGGGTTTGGTTCTCATCCATCTCGGTCAGCGCCTTCACGATGCCCTTGTGCGCCGCCCAGTTGCGCGCCGCCTTGCCGAGGGCTGCGTAGACGACGAGATTATCCGGATCTTCGCCGACCGAGAGCACGTTTTCGAGCAGGCGCAACAGGGCCTCCTGCCGCCAGCCCTTGGCACGCAGTTCCGGACCACCGGGAATGGGGAATTTCGGGTGACGTGGATTGGCTTTCGGCATGGATTTCCCTTCCCTGTTTTCATTGTTGTTTCGGCGGCCCGGCTATTTCGGCGGCAGGCCTTCGACGAAGTCCAGCGCGGCCAAAAGCAGGCGCTTGCGCAGCATGTCGTTGCCATAGGCTTCCGGCCCGGCGCGCACCCATCCCTGCATTTCGCGGCCGCGTGACAGCATGGGTTTGATATCAGGCTGCTCCAGCGCCCAGGTATCATTGCCCTTGCCGAGGCGGACCAGCATCCCGTCCTCGCGAGCGCCGCAAAGCAGGTGGCCGTTGAGCAGAAAGGCCCAGCCGCCGAACATCGTTTTCTCGCTGAGCCCGGGCCGGTGCCCGAGCTCTTCTCTCAGCAATTCTTCGAGACCTGCGTCACGCGCCATCTGCGCCTCCCGAACTTCTCAGCCTTTCTTGCCGGCCAGAGCGTATTTCGCGATCTCGATCCCCATGGCCTTTTCGACGGAGGGATAGACTGTGGGGTCGAGCACGCTGGCAGACAACGGAATGATACCCATCGGCACATGCAGGATGAAAACCTTCATGCCCTCGTGCAGCTGGCCGACGCTCAAGGGCTCGCCTTCCGGCGATAGCGTCGTGATGACGGAGGGGAAGGTCGCGAGCCGTTTGCCGTCGGCATCCTCGACGGCCATGTATTCGTTCATCACGTGCATGACCACGGTCTTGTCGCCGCTGCCGACCGTGACGGTGCCGATGTCGAAGGCTTCCTTCGTGTAGACGACATCCTTCCTGGTGATCGTACCCTCGGCCAGGATATGGCCGCCGGTGGTCCTGCAGATGGCGTCGATGACGGCGCTGCCGCCTTTCTTTTCCGCTTCGATGATGGCTTCGCCGAGGGAAAGCGCCATCGAAATGCCGCCGAGCGCCGCATGCGTACGGACATAGGAAGCCCGCAGCGGATTGCGGCAGGAAGCGATGAAGCCGCCGGACTGGTCGGATGCCGCGCGCAGGATCGGCGAGATCTTCGCCGTCGCGCCCTTGACGACCAGCTCGATATAGCGGTTCTCGGCGCGATTGCCGCCGACGGCGGTCTGGATCATCTGCTCGGGTGAGCTCGCCATGCCGATCGAACCCATGTCGCCCGTGGGATGAGCGCGGATATCGCCGACCGCGTCCACGACCTTCGTTCCGAGGATGGCCGATGGCAGCCAGCCGTTCAGCGTCGAGGACTTGCCGTTCTGGCCGATGATCAGGCCGGAAAGCTTCTCCCCGAGTTCGTCCTGCAGCAGTTGTGCGGCCTTGACGTAATCAATGCCCTGCATTTCCCAGGGGGTCGTGGAGGCCGGCGCGCCGATGGCGGCGGCCGTCGCGATCCAGTCGTTGTCGTTAAGCTCGTCGATCGACACCAGCTCCGGCTTGCCGACATTGACGGCCGCATAGCCGAGCATGCGGCCGTGATCGGCCCAGCCGCCACCGCCGGCGGCATAAACCGAGCCGCCCTTGACGGCCGCTTCCACATCCTTGGCAACGAGTACGCGTCCCATCGGCTACTCCCGGTTCTGTTTGAGGTTCTTGTCCATGTCGCGCACCGCTTCGAAAAGAACGGCGGCGCCCATGGCGATGTCGTCATTCTCGGCCCATTCCTCGGCGCAATGGCTGCGGCCTTCCTTGCAGGGCACGAAGATCATGGCGGCAGGCGCAACCTTGGCGATCCAGGCCGTGTCGTGGCCGGCGCCGGAGGCCATGCGGCGATGCTTTGCACCAACCGTATCGCAGGCGCGCTCGAGCGTTTCGAGCAGCGCCGGAGTGCCCGGCGTCGGCATATTGTCGGAGACGCGCAGCGGCGGGTTGATCGTGACGCCATAATCGGCGGCGATGGTCTTCACCTCGCCGTCGATCCAGGCGAGGAAATCTTCCATGTCGCTGCGGATTTCGGCTCGTCCGTCGATCAGCAGCACGACCTTCGAGGGCACGACATTGGCCGCGTTCGGCTCGATACGGAATTCGCCGACCGTCGCGGCAAAATGACCCGGCGTCTTTGCCTGTTCGGCCGCGCGGCTCCTGATATCAAGTACGAGCTGCGAAGCTGCCACGAGCGCATCCGCGCGGCGATCCATCGGCGTCGTGCCGGCATGATCGGCGCGGCCTTCCACAGTGATTTCGATGCGGGTGATGCCGGCGATCGCGGTGACGATGCCGATATCCTTGTTCTCGGCTTCCAGCACCGGACCCTGTTCGATATGCAGCTCCAGGAAACCGGCAAGATCTGGACGCTTCTGGGAGAGCAGCACGGCGGGATCACCGCCGACTTCGGCAATGCCCTGCGATAACGTGCGGTCGCCGCTCACGCGGGAGAGCCACGCCTCGGGGATCTGCCCGGTCATGCCGCGGCTGCCGATGCAGGAAACGCCGAAGATGCTAACTTCCTCGGCCAGGAAATCGACGATCTCCAGATCATGGTCGAGCTCGATGCCGCGATCCTTCAAGGAGCGCGCCACTTCGAGCGCCGCGATCGTACCGGCGATGCCATCAAAGCGGCCGCCGTCGGGAACGGTATCGGAATGCGAGCCGACAAGGATGGTGCCGAGGCCGGGCTTTGTGCCCGCGCGCCGGCCGATCAGATTGCCGGCAGCGTCGATCCGCGTCTCAAGTCCAGCCGCCTTCATCCGTGCGTCGATATAGGCGCGTCCTTCCAGGAAGAGCGGCGAGAAGGCACGGCGCGTCCAGGGGTGGCCGGGGTCGGTGATCCCTGCCAGCGCATCGATATCCTCGGCGATACGGTCGGCGTTGACGGGCAGGTTGTGGCGCTTGGCGTCGGACATCAGGCAGCATCTCCGGCAAGAATTTGGCGAGGCAGGGGGCGGACGAAACTGCCGGAGCCGGGTTCGGCCAGCACCTTCTGTCCCTCGGTAATTTGTTTGCCTCTCAGATAGGCGGCGGACACCGTCCAGGGCAGGCGGATGCCATTATAGGGGCTCCAGCCGACGACGTTATTGCCGCTTGCGGCGGCGTCATAGACCGTTTCGCGCGGTTCCAGCACGACGATATCGGCGTCCTTGCCCGGCGTCAGCGCGCCCTTGACATGATCAAGGCAGAAATGCTTAGCCGGGTTTTCGGCCATCAGCTTTGCCGCCCAGGTCAGCGGCACGCCGCGTTCCAGAGCACCCTTGACGAAGAGCGGCACCATGACCTCCAGTCCCGGTACGCCGGATGCGTTTGCCAGCATATCCGGATTGGTCTTGCGGTTTTCCGACCAGCTGACATGGTCGGTCGAGACCAGCCAGACATTGCCTTCCGCCACCTTGCGCCACAAGGTTTCCACTTCGGCGCGCGGGCGGATGGGCGGATTGATTTTCGCCTTGCCGCCGAGGCGCCGCACATCGCTTTCTTCGTCGAGCGTCAGATAATGGATGCAGCATTCGACCGTGGCTTCGAAGCCGTCGCGGCGATAGGCGCGGGCGATGTCATAGCCGCGGCCGAGCGAGCAATGCACGACGTGCGCCGGACAGCCGGTATCCGCACCCGTCTCGAAGATTGTGTGCATGGCGAGCAGCTCTGATATCGGTGGGCGGGAAAGGCCGTGGGCGCGATAGTCTGTGACGCCGCTCGCCTTCACCTGCTCCATATAGGTGCGGACCGCTTCGTCATCCTCGTTGTGGACGCCGGCGGTGAGGCCAGTCGGGGCGATCGCGGCAAAGCAGGCATCGAGCAGGGCGGGCGGGATGCGTGGAAAGCGTTTCGGATCGGTGCCGAAGGTGGAGAACTTGAAGGCGGAAACGCCGGCCTCGACCATCTCGGCAATGCGCGCCGGGCCTTCTTCCGGATCGACCGTACCATAGAGAGCAAAGTCGACACGCGATTGTGGCGCGGCATGATCGATCTTCCTCTTCACCGCCGCTGCCGAGCAGACGAGATTGCCTTCGTCATAGGGCATATCGACAATGGTGGTGACGCCGCCGGCCGCCGCCGAGCGGGTCGACCAGATGAAATCCTCCTGATCCTTCTGCGAGAGGGAATGGACCTGCGCGTCGATCGCGCCGGGCAGGATCAGTGCCTTGCCGAGCAGATGCCGCTCGCGTGCTTGCGGCGGCACGCCAATGCCGATCTCGGCGATCTTGCCGTCGCGAACGGCGACGTAGCCGGCTTCCACGATACGATCAGGCAAAACCACGGTGCCTTGCAGGACAAGATCGAAATCGGCCATGTGCATTCTCTCCGCCGGTCGGTTGGTTCAGTCGGTTGGTTCAGTCGGTTGGCTCAGATGGCAACGGTGTCGTGATAAAGCCGCTCTTCGACCCGCTCCAGCGAGCCCAGCGCGAAGAAATCATCATAGGCGAGGATCGGCTTGTGGGCGATCATTTCCGAAACGAAGGCCTCGGAGGCCAGTTCCTCCTCGATCGCTTCGACTTCGGCCGAGAGGGGACGGTCGACCACATAGAAATCCGCATGCTTGCGCACGACCTCGTAGAGCATGCGCGCCACGCCCTCCGGCTTATCGCCGAGAATGTCCATCGCCTGTGCCGAAAGCAGCGCTTCCAGAGCGGCCAGGCGCTTTAGCGCCCGCATCTGCCGTTCGAAGCGTTCGATGACCAGCGGCAGGAAGGCAGCCTCGTCCTCCATGCCGGCCGCCACGACGAGCGACTGCGCCGAGACCGGATTGGACATGGAAAGAACGCGTGAGAAGATCTCGCCGGCGAGCTTGATGATCGGGCCGAAGCCTGTCGCGATCCGACCTTCCGGCACGAGATTGACCGGCAGGCCGCGCCGTTGGCCGTTGCCGAGCAGGACACAGCGATTGAAGGCATTGCGCGCGGCATGGGCCATGCAGATGAGCGCGCCTTCGAGCAGGATGGTGACGTCGAGCGGCAGCGAGCCGCCTGACGTCATGACGCGTCCGTCGACGATGACGGGATTGTCGTCGGAACGGCCGGTGGCGGCGAGAATCTTGTGGCCGGCGGTCAGCAGGTTCTCAATGACGGCGCCGAAGACCTGGGCGATCATGCGCAAGCTCAAGGGGTCCTGCACATGGGTGGCGACCGGCCATGGCCATTCGTCCGAGGCGTTGCAGAGCCAGGCGCCGATCAGCGCTTCCCGCGCCGTACCGACATGGCGCACGGATATCCAAGGATCGCGCGATGCCCCAAGCGCACCCGAAGCCATCATGCCGGTGGCGAGCAGCACGCGGATCGAGGAGGCGGCGTTGCGGGTCGTCTCGGCCGCAGCCGCGAAACTGACGGCATTGACGCTGAGCGAGGCCAGGCTGTCGCGTGGCAGCATCCTGACCGGCATAATCCCCGCGGCATCGAAGGCATCGGCCGCCTGCATCCGTCGGCCGCGATAGACCGCTTCGCCGACGCCGGTCAGAACCGCGCCGATCTGGCCCATCAGACCGATATCGGCACAGCCGATCGAGCCGGTGCGCCGAACGACGGGAATGACATCGGCACCGAGCAGCTGCAGATAGGCATCTATCAGCTCCTGCGAGCATCCGACCTTGCCGGTGAGCGCGGTATTGATCCGGATCGCCATCGCATTGCGAACGACCGACATGGAGAAAGGCGCGCCCGTGCCGAAATGATGGGCGCGCACGAGCCCGAGATTGAAGGTATCGAGATCTTCCGGCGACCACTCCACATCCTTCATGGCGCCGACGCCGGTGGTGGAGCCATAGACCGGCATGCCGGATTGGATCGTGCTTTCAAGAACGCCGCGCGCGAGCCGCACCCGGGCCATGCCGCTTTCCGAAGCCGAGGGCACCACGCTGCCCGAGCCGATCCGCACCAGATCGCTGAAGCCTAAGGGTTGGCCGCTGAGTTCGATGCCGGCTTTCCGATGCTCCATGTCCGTTGTTCTCCTTTTTCGCAAGGCTATGCGAGCCTTGTCGCCAATGGGATATCCCAAATGGCGAACACCTCGATAGGTGCGCGTGCCGATGAATTCTCGGACGAGTCAGGCCGACGCGCAACTCTGTGTTTGCACGTATATATAGGCTCGGAGAGGCAAAGAGCGGACAGAGAAGGGAAGGAGTCCTTCGCCGATCAGCTTAGATGCCAGGCGATATAGAGCAGCGTCAGCGCGATCACCCACAATGCGAAACGGCCGGAGCGGCTGTGCTTGGCCTCGGCCTTGCCGATTGCCTCGGCGGTCTGTGGGTCGAAACGCAGGCCGTTTTCGCTCATGGCGAGAAGTTCGTGATGGAACTTCTCGGTCTTGGCGGCGATTTCCGGCACGGCTTCGGCGAGCTTCACGGCTGCCTTCACGCCATCCCGCAGGTCCGTCATGATCCGTTTCGGGCCGAGATTGGTGCGGATCCAGTCGCCGACGACCGGTTCCGAAGCCTTCCACATATTGAAGCGTGGATTGAGCATGCGCGACACGCCTTCGACCACGACCATGGTCTTCTGCAGCATGACGAGTTCAGGCCGTGTTTCCATATCGAAGAGTTCGGTCACTTCGAAGAGCAGCGTCAGAAGCTTGCCCATGGAGATCGTCTCGGCCGGCTGGCCGTGGATCGGCTCGCCGATGGCGCGGATGGCCTGTGCAAAACTCTCGGTATTGTGATGGGCGGGCACATAGCCGGCTTCGAAATGCACCTCGGCCACGCGAATATAGTCGCGGGTGATGAAGCCGTAGAGGATTTCGGCCAGGAAACGCCGCTCCTTCCTGCCGAGACGGCCGACGATGCCCATGTCGACGGCGACGATCGTGCCGGTGGGATCGACGAAAAGATTGCCGGGATGCATGTCGGCATGGAAGAAGCCGTCGCGCAGCGTGTGACGAAGGAAGGACTGGATCAGCGTGTCGGCAAGCACGTTGAGATCGTGGCCGGCGGCCTTCAGCCCCTCGACGTCGGACATTTTCACGCCGTCGATCCACTCCATGGTGATGACGTCGCGCCCAGTCCTTTCCCAGTCGACCTTCGGAACGCGGAAACCCGGATCCTTCCCGGTGTTCTCGGCAATTTCCGAGAGGGCTGCCGCCTCCAGCCGCAGATCCATCTCGACCTTGGTGGTCTGCTCGAGCGTCTTGGTCACCTCCACCGGCCGAAGGCGGCGGCTGGAGGGCATGAAGCGCTCCTGCAGCCGCGAGACGAGATACATCGCCTTGATATCGTTTGAAAAACGCTGACGAACGCCCGGCCGGACCACCTTGACGGCAACGCGTTTGCGGCCCTCGGCTGTCTCGATTTCGGCCGGATGCACCTGTGCAATCGAGGCGGCGGCGATCGGTTCGCCAAAATTCACGTACAGATCGTCGATCCGGCGGCCAAGCGAGGCCTCGATTGCCGCTGTCGCCGTATCATGCGGAAAGAAGGCCATGCGGTCCTGGAGCTGCGACAAGTCATTGGCCATGTCGACGCCGACGACATCGGGGCGGGTCGCCAGGAACTGGCCGATCTTCACATAGGACGGCCCGAGCCGCTCGACCGCCTTGGCAAGCCGGTCGCTGCGGGCCTGGCTCTTCGCCTTCCTGCGGGCAAAGATACTGACGAAGGATTTGGCAAGGCTGATGGAGGGCGGCAATCCCTCCGATGGCAGCGCCATGACCACGCCTTCGCGCACAAGCACCCAGCCGACCCGGACGAGGCCGAAATATGCGCTGAAAGCACTCATAGCGTCTCAAGGTCTCGAAGAGCGGAGGCCGTCAGCCGCATTGCATGGCTCGACATCATGCTTCAGAGCTTCCAGCCGGAGTGCAGCGCGGCGATGCCGCCGGTGTAGTTGGTGAAGCTCACGCGGGAGAAGCCGGCTTCGCGGATCATCGTTGCGAAGTCCTGCTGGTTCGGGAACTTGCGGATCGATTCCACCAGATACTGATAGGGCTCGGCCTCGCCCGTGATCGCCTTGCCGAACTTTGGAATGGCGTTGAAGGACCAGGCGTCGTAGACGCGGTCGAGCAGCGGCAGATCGACTTCGGAGAATTCGAGCACGAGCAGCCGGCCGCCGCGCTTCAGCACGCGATAGGCCTCCTTCAGCGCGACATCGATATGCGGCACGTTGCGGATGCCGAAAGCGATCGTATAGGCGTCAAAGGAGTTCGGCTCGAAAGGCAATTCCTCGGCATTCGCCTCGACGAAGGTGAGGTTGTCTGAAAGCTTCTTCTTTTCCGCGCGCTCGGCGCCGACGGCAAGCATAGAGCCGTTGATGTCGAGCACGGTTGCATGCGCCAGCCGGTTCGAGGCCTCGACGATGCGGAAGGCGATGTCACCCGTGCCGCCTGCAACATCGAGGGTCTTGTAACTCGCGTCCTTTCGCGGATTGAGCGCCGATATCATCGCGTCCTTCCAGGCGCGATGCATGCCCATGGACATGACGTCGTTCATGACGTCGTAGCGCTTGGCGACCTTGTGGAACACCTCGTTGACGAGGCCCTGCTTTTCGCCATCGGCCACTTCGCGGAAGCCATAGGATGTTTCCATGCCGCCATCGGCGGAGGTGCGGCTTTCTGCCATCGGCTCAACTCCGTTACACTGCAGCGCCGCGCGTCATATGCGACGCGCAAAGGTCGCTGCAGCATTTTAAATCTGCTGCATAATTTAATCCTTAAATCGACTCCGATTTAAGGAATTACGCAGTATCCAGCGGCGGGCCATAGCGAAATCGCGTTTGCCACGCTATCTCATCAGCCTGATCACCAGCCGCGATGTCTTGGGCTATAGCTCAGATCATAAGCGGTTGAAACATAAAGATGGATAGCCATGCCGGAATTACCAGAGGTCGAAACCGTCAGGCGGGGGCTCGCGCCTTCGATGGAAGGCGCCGTTCTGAAGGAGCTGGAGCTGCGCCGCAACGATCTGCGCTTTCCGTTCCCGATCGATTTCGCCCGCATGGTTTCGGGGCGCGGCATCACGTCGCTGTCGCGCCGCGCCAAATACCTGCTGATCGATCTCGACGATGGCAAGACGATCATCGCCCATCTCGGCATGTCCGGTTCGTTCCGGGTCGAGGCGGGCGCTGCGGCCGAGGCGCCCGGAGCTTTCCATCATCCCCGTTCGAAGGACGAAAAGCATGATCATGTCGTCTTCCATCTGATGGGCGGCAGCGGCGATGCGCGTGTCATCTATAATGACCCGCGCCGCTTCGGCTTCATGGACATCGTCAGGCGGGCCGACATGGCCGGCCATCCCTTCTTCCGCGATCTCGGCCCGGAACCCACAGGCAATGAATTCGATGCCGATTATCTGGCTAAGCGCTTTGCCGGCAAGGCGCAGCCGCTGAAGAGCGCGCTGCTGGATCAGAAGAATATCGCCGGTCTCGGGAATATATATGTATGCGAGGCGCTTTGGCGTTCGCATCTGTCGCCGCTGCGTGCCGCTGGCACGCTGGTCACCGATAGCGGTAAGCCGGCGAAAGCGCTGCTGACGCTGGTCGAGGCCATCCGCGAGGTCATTGCCGATGCGATCGCCGCGGGCGGCTCGTCGCTGCGCGATCATATCCAGACGGACGGATCGCTCGGCTACTTCCAGCACTCCTTTTCCGTCTATGATCGCGAAGCCCAGCCTTGCGGTACGCCCGGCTGCGGCGGTACGGTCAGTCGCATCGTCCAGGCGGGACGCTCTTCTTTCTATTGCGCCTCCTGCCAAAGCTGATTGAAGGCCAAAGCTGATTAAAGGGAGAGACAGATGGCTTACGAAACCCTCATCGTCGAAACTCATGGGGCTGTCGGCCTTATCAGGCTCAATCGGCCACAGGCGCTGAACGCGCTGAATTCCACCGTGCTCACCGAGCTGAAGCAAGCCTATGCCGCCTTTCACGAGGATGATGCCATCGGCGCGATCGTGCTGACCGGTTCGGAAAAGGCCTTCGCCGCCGGTGCCGATATCAAGGAAATGCAGTCGCTTGGTTTCGTCGACGCCTACAAGAATGATTTCTTCGGCGGCTGGGCTGATATCGCCAACGCCCGCAAGCCAGTCATCGCGGCTGTCGGCGGCTTTGCGCTCGGCGGCGGCTGCGAGCTGGCCATGATGTGCGATTTCATCATTGCCGCCGAGACCGCCAAGTTCGGCCAGCCGGAAATCACCCTCGGCGTTATCCCGGGCATGGGCGGTTCGCAGCGGCTGACCCGCGCCATCGGCAGGGCAAAGGCTATGGATCTGGTGCTGACGGGCCGGATGATGGATGCGGCTGAAGCCGAGCGTTCGGGCCTGGTGGCGCGCGTCGTGCCGGCCGACAAGCTCTTGGACGAGGCAATGGCCGCCGCCGCCAAGATTGCCTCCCATTCCCGTCCGTCCGTGCTCATGGCCAAGGAAGCGGTCAACCGCGCCTTGGAAACCACCCTCGAGGAGGGGTTGCGCTTCGAGCGCCGCCTGTTCCATAGCCTGTTCGCCACGGAGGACCAGAAGGAAGGCATGGCCGCCTTCATCGAGAAGCGCAAGCCGGAGTTCAAGAACCGGTGAGGCCGTGATTTCGGAAATGCGCGGGTTTGGCGAGAATCCGCGTTGACGCCGGGGCTCATTCCGGCTATATGCCCGCCACAGTTTGGAAAGCCGCTCTGGTTTTCCGCAATTGCTCCCGCATTGCTGGATGAGGTGGCCGCAGGGCCCGCGCTGCAACGATGGAGTTTTGTTCGAATTCTAAGAGAGGCATACATGGCCAATACTACCTCGGCGAAAAAAGCGACCCGCAAGATCGCCCGCCGCACCGATGTCAACAAGGCTCGTCGCTCGCGCGTTCGCACGTTCGTTCGCCAGGTCGAAGAAGCCATCGCATCGGGTGACGCAGATCGCGCAAAGACAGCCTTCGTCGCTGCCCAGCCGGAACTGGCTCGCGCGGCAAAGAAGGGCGTGCTTCACGCCAATACGGCTTCCCGCAAGGTTTCGCGTCTTGCTAAGCGTGTGAAGGCCCTTTCGGCCCCGACCGCGTAACTTTCTCTTAACGATTCCGTCGTTAGACTTGAGCCCGGCCTTGTGCCGGGCTTTTTGAGTTTGGCCAAAAAATTGCCGTATTGCCAAAAACGACCGGCCGATCATGTCATTGGCGTGACAGAAATACGCCTTTTAAAACAAGGGCTTACAGCAGGATATCTCAGCGCTGGGTGATCTGCATGACGCATTGCCGGCTCACAAGTGAGTCAAGGGATTTTTTATTTTTTTTGTTTTGAAAGCTGTGGGAATCGCGTTTGTCGGGAATCTCTTTGATTCAACAGCGATTCTTTTTTGAAGGGCTTGTGACAGTCAAAAATGGCCTCCGGAGTCAATGGCCGGCTCTTAATTTTGTGTAAAATTCATCGTTGATATCTGCCCGTGATCCTGCCTAAATGCATTTCAACAAGGGGCGCGGATTTCACCTTAAACGGCTTCGGCAAACACCGTCATTTAGGCGGCGTGGGTGGTTTTGTCTCTTGTGACGGAGCAGTTCAGCTCCGTTTTTTCAAACAGTTGACGAGTTAAAGCTGGAAGCTGCAACGCTTGCGGAACGAGGAAGCTTGTCTGTCCTTTGCAGCCTGAGTTAGTGGCGTGGCTGCGGGGAGGGGAGAAAAATTGACAGCCATCGGGGCAGCCGGTCGGAATACGAGGGCCGATTGACGCTCCATATGCAGATGCCTAGACGAAGGCTGCTTCAAGAGCGGTTTTCGCCACAGTGTTTCTGTAGTGCCCGTTGGTCGGGCATGGCTGATGAACCGGTATGCGGCGCGGCTTGGGACAACGGGCGCGATTGTCATGCTATGGCGAAGAACCTAGGGGCGGCGGTGCATTGCTCTCCCGCCCTATAAGAGACTGTGGAAGGCGGCAATTATAATGCAGATACATACGAGGACGAGGGGCGCATTGGAGAATGGGGACAATGCGCAGACGTTCGGTGCGGTTTGCTTAGAGGCGGCGGGGGAAAAGGGTGACGTGGCGCAAAATAATCTGTTCGAGCGCGTCAGCGCGCGCTTGAAGGCCCAGGTCGGACCCGATGTCTACGCCAGCTGGTTTGCACGACTTAAGCTCCATTCGGTATCGAAGAGCGTCGTTCGTCTCACAGTTCCGACGACCTTTCTGAAGTCGTGGATCAACAATCGTTATCTCGATTTGATCACCGGCCTGTTCAAGGCTGAGGATGCCGAGATCCTGAAAGTCGAAATTCTGGTCCGCACCGCGACGCGGCAGGGCATAAAGCCCATCGCCGACGAGCAGCCCGCGATGCCGGATCAAGCGGCTGTGGCGCCGATCCGCCGTCCCACCGCGCAGCCGGCCGGCCATGCAGTGGCACAGGCGGTGAATGCGGCTGCTGCCGCGCGGCCCGCAATGGCAGGTACGCCGCTGTTTGGCTCTCCGCTCGATTCCCGCTTCACCTTCGACACCTTCGTCGAAGGCAGCTCGAACCGCGTCGGCCTTGCTGCTGCAAAGACCATCGCCGAAGCCGGTACGGGCGCCGTGCGCTTCAACCCGCTCTTCGTCCATGCGACGGTCGGTCTCGGCAAGACGCACCTTCTTCAGGCGATCGCCAATGCCGCCGTGCAGAACCCGCGCGGCCTGCGTGTCGTCTATCTGACGGCGGAATATTTCATGTGGCGCTTCGCCACCGCGATCCGTGACAATGATGCACTGACGCTGAAGGATTCGCTGCGCAATATCGATCTGCTCATCATCGACGACATGCAGTTCTTGCAGGGCAAGATGATCCAGCACGAGTTCTGCCATCTCTTGAACATGCTGCTCGACAGCGCCAAGCAGGTCGTCGTTGCCGCCGATCGCGCGCCCTGGGAGCTGGAATCGCTCGACCCGCGCGTGCGGTCGCGCCTGCAGGGCGGTGTTGCCATCGAAGTCGAGGCACCGGACTATGAAATGCGCCTTGAGATCCTCAAGCGCCGCCTTGATGCTGCCCGTCAGGACGATCCGTCGCTGGAAATCCCGGCCGAGCTTCTTTCGCATGTCGCCCGTAATGTCACGGCAAGCGGCCGCGAGCTGGAAGGAGCCTTCAACCAGCTGATCTTCCGCCGCTCCTTCGAGCCGAACCTGACGGTCGAGCGCGTCGACGAATTGCTGGCACATCTGGTCGGCTCCGGTGAGCCGCGCCGCGTCCGCATCGAGGACATCCAGCGCATCGTGGCCCGCCACTATAATGTCTCGCGCCAGGAGCTGGTTTCGAACCGCCGCACGCGCGTCATCGTCAAGCCGCGCCAGATCGCCATGTATCTGTCGAAGACCCTGACGCCGCGTTCCTTCCCGGAAATCGGCCGCCGTTTCGGTGGTCGCGATCATACGACCGTGCTGCACGCCGTGCGCAAGATCGAGGAACTGATTTCCGGCGACAGCAAGCTGTCGCATGAAATCGAGCTGCTGAAGCGCCTCATCAACGAGTAGGCGCGGGCAGCCTTCACTCCGTGTTTCACGGCCGGCCTAACCGCCGGCCGTTTCTTTTGTAAGTCTTTGTCCTGCCGCTGCGAGCGGCAGGCCGCAATCCAACCGGAATCGCTAGAGCAATTCCAGGAAAAGTGCGCAGCGGTTTTCCGTCCGGAATCGCGGGAAAACAAAGGAATAGAGCGGCTCAGGAGATCCGTGAAAAGCTGAACCGCTCTATGTCCTGCGAAAGCGTGTGCCGTTTCACGCCGGCGGCGCCGTGCGAGACACTTCCGAAAACAGCCAGGATCGCAAGACCGCAATCGCCGGCCGCTCCAGTGCGCCGGTGGGATAGACGAGGTGATAGGCAAGCGCGCTCGCAAGTCCGATCGGGAAGGGCGCAACGAGCGTGCCTTCAGCCAGTTCCTGCTCCACGAAGGACCGGCGCATCAGCGCAATGCCGAGGCCTGCCTTCATGGCGTGATAGGCACCCGCGCCGTCGGTAAAGACCGGTCCATGCATGGCATTGACGCGTGTCGCACCGGCGGCCTGCAGCCAGAGCTCCCAGTCCCGCCGATAGACATCGTGGATCAGCGTCAGATTTGCGAGATCGTCGACCGTGGGAGAAGGACCAAGCGTCGCTGCCGTCTCGGGCGTACAGACCGGCACATATTCGTCATCCAGCAGCCTTTCGCTTGCCAGTCCCTCATACCCGCCGAGACCGTGACGAATGGCGATATCTATTCCATCCCGTTGGAAATCCATCATGCGGTGCGAGGCGCTGATGCGCAGGTCGATATCCGGGTGCGCCTCCTCGAACCGCCGCAGCCGCGGCACCAGCCAGTGCGTGGCAAAGCCGGCGGTACAGGTGACGGTCAGCACCGTATCCTTCGAGCGCATTGTCAGCGTCGCGGTCGCCTCGCGAATGAGGCGGAAGGCTGTGCGCATGGTCGCGAAATATTCCGCGCCGTCGCTCGTCAATGCGAGGCTGCGCGTCCGCCGCTCGAAAAGACGCACGCCGAGTGCGCTTTCGAGATCGCGGATCTGCAGGCTGACGGCTCCCGGCGTCACATGCAGTTCGTTCGCCGCCAGCGTCATGCTGAGATGCCGGGCGGACGCTTCGAAGGCGCGGAGCGCCGAAAGGGATGGCAATTGATCCATGATGATTGAGTTCAGCTAAATCATGATCCGAGAAAGACTCGTTTGCTCAAGCCTCGATACCGCGAGTATTATTGCGATAATACGGATGGTTAGCAATCATGTCGAGACCATCAATCGACAAGTAAAACTCAATTGGAACATGCTGGAGATAATCTCATGCTGCAGAAAACCATGGGCGCAGTCGAATGGAGCATGTTGGTGGGCCTATCCATCCTTTGGGGCGGCTCCTTCCTGTTCAACGGCATTCTGGTGCATGAACTGCCGCCCTTTACCATCGTTGCCGCGCGTGTCGCGCTCGCCGCCATTGCCTTGCATGTCATTGTACGTGCAACCGGACATTCCATGCCGAGAGACCGTGAAACTTGGCTCGCCTTCTTCGGCATGGGCTTCCTCAACAATGTCATCCCATTCCTGCTGATCGTCTGGGGCCAGACTCATATTGCCAGCGGCCTCGCCTCGATCCTCAATGCCACCACGCCGCTCTTTGCTGTCGTCGTCGCCCATTTCCTGACCGAGGATGAGAAGATGACCGGCAATCGCCTGATCGGGGTCATCGTCGGCTTTGCCGGCGTCGCCCTGATGATCGGCCCTTCGGTGCTTGCAAGCCTAGGCTCTAACGTGCTGGCGCAGCTTGCCGTGCTGGGTGCCGCCTTCAGCTACTCGCTGGCCGGCATATTCGGGCGTCGTTTCCGCCGCATGGGGCTGGCGCCCATCATTCCGGCCGCCGGTCAGGTCACCGGCTCGGCCATATTGCTTCTGCCGATCGCGCTCTTTGTCGACCGCCCCTGGACGCTCGCAATTCCATCGACCGAAATCTGGCTGGCGCTCGCCGGCCTGGCGCTCCTGTCGACCGCCATCGCCTATGTATTGTTCTTCCGCATCCTCGCGGCCGCCGGCGCCACCAACCTGATGCTGGTGACTTTCCTCATTCCCGTCAGTGCCATCCTGCTCGGCGCGCTTGTCCTCGGCGAGAGCCTGCAGCCGAAGCATTTCATCGGCATGGCACTGATCGCGGTCGGCCTTGCGGCAATCGATGGGCGCCTGCTTACCCTCCCCTTGAGGAGGAGGGTCGGCACGTAGTGCCGGGTGGGGTGATCTCGGCAAGCGTTGAGACCACTCATTCAAAAGGGACGTAACTAGCAAGCGAGATCGGCGACCACCGAATCGAGAACCAGCATTCCCGCCGGTGTGCAGCGCAGGCGGGAATTGCCGATCCGCTCGATGAAGCCGTGTTCCAGTAAAAACGCCTCGCGCTGCGGATCGGGATCGCGGCCGGAAAGTTGCTGCCAGCGGGCGAGATCGACGCCCTCCCTGAGCCGCAGGCCCATCAGCAGCAATTCGTCGGCCTGTTCGTCGAACCCAAGCATTTCCTGATCGATCATGCCGTGGCCGTCGCGCTCGACCATCTCAAGCCAGCTCTCCGGTTTGCGCTCGGTCGCCGTCGCCAGCTTCTGTGGTCCGCGGGTCAAGCGGCCATGGGCGCCGGGACCGATCCCGGCATAGTCGCCATAGCGCCAATAGGTGAGATTGTGCCTGCTCTCGGCGCCCGGACGGGCATGATTGGAGACCTCGTAGGCCGGCATGCCCTCGCGCTCGGTGATCTCCTGTGTCGCCTCGTAGAGCAGCGCCGATTGATCTCCGTCCGGCACGATCAATTTGCCGGCCTTGTGGAGGCCATAGAAGGGCGTCCCTTCTTCGATGGTCAATTGATAGAGTGAGAGGTGATCGACCGCGTAGGACATCGCCTCCTTCAGCTCGCGCTCCCATTCCTCGACGGTCTGGTTCGGGCGGGCATAGATGAGATCGAAGGACATGCGCGGAAAAATCTCGCGCGCCAACTTGATCGCCTTCAGCGCATCCTCGACATTGTGCAGACGGCCCAGGAATTTCAGGTCGCGGTCGTTCAGTGCCTGCACGCCCATCGACACGCGATTGACGCCGGCGGCGCGATAGCCGCGAAAGCGCTCCGCTTCGACGCTCGACGGATTGGCTTCCATGGTGATCTCGATACCATCGGGCACGTGCCAGGCCTTGGCGATGCCCTCCAGGATCGCGGCAACGGTTTCCGGCTTCATCAGCGAAGGCGTGCCGCCGCCGAGGAAGACGCTGGTGACCGTCTTCGGGCCGCTGATCATCCGCATCGTCGCCATTTCCTTCAGGAAGGCGGCCGCGAAGCGCTCCTGATCCACAGGCTGGTGGCGGACATGGCTATTGAAATCGCAGTAGGGACACTTGGCCGCGCAGAAGGGCCAATGCACATAGACGCCGAAACCGGGTTCACCGGTATCGGGCAGTAATTGCGCCCCGCGCATCAGGTCCTGTGTGTCCACGATTTCCACGGGGTTAGCTTACGCCTCCAGGCAGGTTTCGACAAAGGTCTTGAAAGCGCGGGCGCGATGCGACAGTGCATGCTGATCGCCATGCTTCCAGCCATGTTTCTGGTCGCTGCTCATCTCGCCGAATGTGGTCTCGTATCCCTGCGGCTGGAAGATCGGATCGTAGCCGAAGCCCTGCGTGCCGCGCGGCGGCCAGACGACGTTGCCTTCCACTTCGCCGCGGAAAAGCTCGGTATGCCCATCAGGCCAGGCAAGGCAAAGTACGCTGACGAAACGCGCCGTACGGCTCTCCGGCGATGTGGCACCGACCTTCTCGAGTGCGGTCTCGACTTTTTGCATCGCCATGGCGAAGTCGCGCGTGCCGTCAGGCCTTTCCCCCCAGTTGGCCGTATAGACGCCGGGATCGCCGCCGAGTGCATCGATGACCAGGCCGGAATCGTCCGAGAGCGCCGGCAGACCGGAAGCATTGGCGGAGGCAAGCGCCTTGATCGTCGCATTTTCCTCGAAGGTGGTGCCTGTCTCGTCCGGTTCGATGAAGTTGAGATCGGCGGCGGATTTGGCGGTAAAGCCGAGCGGGCCGATGAGATCGCGAATTTCCTGGATCTTGCCGGCATTGTGGCTGGCGACGACGATGGTCTTGGTATCGAGCTTGCGCATGTGCTGTCCTGTCATAGCCCCCAGATGCGGGGTTCGGCGCATTCCAGGCTGTTGCCGGCCGGATCGCGGAAATAGATCGAACGGCCGCCATTCGGCCAGTGGAAATCGGCTTCGATATCGACACCGGCCGCTTGCAGCTTTCGCGTCATCGCTTCGATCTCGTCGTTGTCGAGGCGGAAACAAACGTGCCCGTGCCCCTTGGTGCCATGCGGCGGCACGGGCAGGGCGCCCGGCTCATGCGGCTTGACGGTCTCTTCGCTATTGAAAATGAGCAGCACGCCCGGCCCGCAGCGATAGAAAACGTGGCGATTGCCGCCACGCGAAATCTTCTGCAGTCCGAGTATGCCGCCATAGAAAGCTTCGGCGGCATCGAGATCGTCCGCGTAAAGCGCGGTTTCCAATATGCCTACGAGTATCGCCTTGCTCAACCGATTAGCCCCTCACCCTAACCCTCTCCCCGCAGGCGGGGAGACGACCTCAATCTCGATCGTCCTCCGATTCCCGCATGATGAAGAGAGGTGACGGAAGGTGCGTCTTGCCTCTTCTCGCCGCCGAGACGGGAAGGAGGTGGCCGCCCTTCGATAAACTCAGGGGCCGGATGAAGGGCAAGCTGCACGCTCCACATTCGTTGATATCCTCAGGCGATGGCCTGCTTCTGCAGCTCCACCAGTTCGGCGATGCCGGTCTTGGCAAGATGCATCAGAGTGGCGAATTCTTCTTCGCTGAAGGGCGCGCCCTCGGCGGTTCCCTGGATCTCGACGATGCCGCCCTTGCCCGTCATGACGAAATTGGCGTCGGTTTCGGCCGAGGAATCCTCGAGATAGTCGAGGTCGATGACAGGTTGACCGGCGAAGATGCCGCAGGAGATGGCGGCGATGTGATCCTTCAGCACACGCTCGACCTTCACCATGTTGCGGCTTTCCATCCACTTCAGGCAGTCGTAAAGCGCGATCCAGCCGCCGGTGATCGACGCCGTGCGCGTGCCGCCATCCGCCTGGATGACGTCGCAGTCGACGGTGATCTGACGTTCGCCCAGTTCCTTGAGATCGACGACGGCGCGTAGCGACCGGCCGATGAGGCGCTGGATTTCCTGCGTGCGGCCGCCCTGCTTGCCGGCAGCGGCTTCGCGCTTCATGCGCTCGCCGGTCGCGCGCGGCAGCATGCCGTATTCGGCCGTGACCCAGCCCTTGCCGCTGTTGCGCAGCCATGGCGGCGTCTTGTCTTCCAGGCTTGCCGTGCAGAGCACATGCGTATCGCCGAACTTGACCAGGCACGAGCCTTCCGCATGCTTGGAAAAATTGCGCTCGAACGACACCTTACGCATCTGGTCGGTTTTTCTGCCTGAAGGCCGCATTCCACTCTCCTGAATGTTCGTTGACCGCTTCTACGACCCACAGGCCGCTTTTGCAAAGGAAAAGCAGGTTGCGACGCCCGTCTGCATTCCCAGTCGCATTTTCCCTTTTGCCATTGCTAACTGAATGATTATATTTTGCATAAGGCTCAACGGAATGGATTTGACAGCGAAATGGTATTCACGACATCATCGGTCTCGGATGTCATTGCCGCACTGGACGAACGCTCCAAGGAAATCTTCCGTCGCATCGTCGAAGGCTATCTGGAAAACGGCGAACCCCTTGGTTCGCGCAATCTGTCTCGCCTGTTGCCCATGTCCCTGTCGCCGGCCTCGGTGCGCAATGTCATGAGCGATCTGGAAGAGCTCGGGCTCATCTATTCGCCGCATGTGAGCGCCGGCCGGTTGCCGACGCAGGTGGGGCTGCGCTTCTTCGTCGATGCCTTCATGCAGGTCGGCGATCTCTCCGCCGAGGATCGGGCCAACATCGACCGGCAGGTGCGCGGCAGCAATCGCGATCAGCCGATGGAATCGATGATGTCGGAGGCAAGCCGGGTGCTGTCGGGCATTTCGCGCGGCGCCGGCCTAGTGATCACCGCCAAGAGCGACCCGGTGCTCAAGCATGTGGAGTTCATTCGGCTTGAACCGACCAAGGCGCTTGCCGTGCTCGTCGGCGATCACGATCAGGTCGAAAACCGCATCATCGAACTGCCGGCCGGCACGACGTCATCGCAACTGACGGAAGCTGCCAACTTCCTCAATGCGCATATGACCGGCCAGACGCTGCCGGAATTGCGGCGGCAATTGCAGAGCCTCAAGCAGAGCGTGCGCCAGGAGCTGGACAGCCTGTCCCATCAGCTGGTCGAGCGCGGCATTGCCGTCTGGTCCGGTGGCGATGACGATGGCAAGCCGACGCAGCTCATCGTGCGAGGGCATTCCAATCTGCTCGCCGAGATCGGCGGCGTCGAGGATCTGGATCGTCTGCGCCTTCTTTTCGACGACCTCGAAAAGAAGGACAGCCTTATCGAGATCCTCAACCTCGCCGAAAGCGGGCCGGGCGTGCGCATCTTCATCGGCTCGGAAAACAAGCTCTTTTCGCTGTCCGGCTCCTCGCTGATCGTTGCGCCCTATCGCGACGACGACGATCGTATCGTCGGCGCGGTCGGCGTCATCGGTCCGACGCGGCTGAACTATGCCCGCATCGTGCCCATGGTCGATTATACGGCGCAACTGATTTCGCGGCTGACGCGGCCAGGGATTTGACGAGACGGATCTGACGGCGGCGCTCAATCGGGAAGCAGCATTCCCGATCCGCCCATCTCAGCCGGAACGTCCTTCTGCTTCGGCAGCCCGTCGCTCAGGTGCAGCACCGTCGTTTCATAATTGACGTGCAGTGCCGGCTGGAAATCGAGGCCGGGCAGGACGCCGGCGTAGACATCGGTTACGCCCCACGGCGGATGTTCGGTCAGCAGATGACCGCCGCAGACCGTGCACCACTTGCGCACGCTCTTCTCGGTTTTCTGGTAGCTGCCGATCTTGTCCGCACCCCTGGTGACGTGAACGGCCTGCGGCGGCCAGAGCGAAAAGGCATTGACCGGTCCCGCCGACCATTCGCGGCAGGAGTCGCAATGACAGTAGCCCATTGCCATTGGCTCGCCGTCGACTGCAATTTCCACTGCCCCACAGAAACACTTGCCTGAAAGGGATTTGCCATTAGACATTGATCTCACCCCACGCTGTGCTCAGCTGCGTTTCAACATACCACCGGGGAGGAGGGCTGAACAGTCGATGTCTCGAACGGCATTCAGGGGCGGGGGAGCACATTGCTGTCGACACATAGCTGCGAATTGGCTGTTCTTCTCGACAAAGCCTTGATTTTTTCCGGCCAAACCTCGATATCGGGCACATCCAAAGACCAAGCAATTCGGAGACCGTCATGACCGACGAAACAACAAAAACCGGACCTGACGCCACGGCGGCCGACACGTCAGCGGATTTCGCGCAGGACGCAGCCGAAGCCGTTGATGCGGCCGAGCCGTCTCAGCCGGATCCGGTTGAGCTGCTGAAGGCCGAGAACGGCGAACTGCGTGATCGCTATCTGCGCCTCGCTGCCGAGATGGACAACCTGCGTCGCCGCACCGAGCGCGATGTAAAGGATGCAAAGTCCTATTCCGTGGCAAGCTTCGCCCGCGACATGCTTTCGGTGGCGGACAATCTGCGCCGTACGCTGGATGCCATTCCGGCTGAAGCACGCGCCGGCGGTGATGCCGGCCTGCAGACGCTGATCGAAGGTGTTGAGATGACCGAGCGTTCCATGCTCTCTGCTCTCGAGCGCCATGGCGTGCGCCAGCTGGAGCCGGTCGGGCAGAAGTTCGACCCCAATTTCCACCAGGCAATGTTCGAAGTGCCCAATCCCGAGGTACCGAACAACACCGTCGTTCAGGTCGTGCAGGCCGGTTTCGCCATCGGCGACCGCGTTCTGCGCCCGGCCATGGTCGGCGTCGCCAAGGGTGGCCCGAAGATCGTGGAAAATGCCGAGCAGGGCGCCAACAGTCCGCTGGATGAAAAAGACGCCTGATTCTTTTCAGGCACTGGCAAATGAAAAGAGCCGGATGATGTCAGATCATCCGGCTCTTATTTTGGCCTTGGTCCGATGCGACGCAGGGCGTCACGCGGCGTTGGACGCCTGCTCCTCGTTGAGGAAGGCGTAGATGGCTGAGGCGGATTCGGTGGCGCGGAGCTTCGCGACGAGATCCTGGTCCCGCAGAACGCGGGCAATGCGCGACAACGCCTTCAGGTGGTCTGCACCTGCGCCTTCCGGCGCAAGCAGCAAAAAGACGAGATCGACGGGCTGGTCGTCCAGAGCCTCGAAATCGACAGGCGCCTCAAGGCGCGCGAAAATGCCGGCGATGGACTTGATGCTGGCAAGCTTGCCATGCGGAATGGCGATGCCGTTGCCGACTCCGGTGGAGCCCAGGCGCTCGCGCTGCAGCACAACGTCGAAAATTTCGCGCTCCGGCAATCCGGTCAGCTTGGAGGCTTTGGCGGCCAGCTCCTGAAGCAGTTGTTTTTTGGAATTTGCCTTCAAGGCGGGGATGATCGCATCTTGCTGTAGCAAATCTGCCAATGCCATTCTCTTTATCCTTCGTGTCGCCGAGAGCCGATGACGGGCAAGCGGCGGCCAGCTGCGATGATGCGCAGCCGCCGCTTATCTTCTATTCTCAGCCTTTAATATTGGCGGCGTCGATCCAGCCAATGTTACCGTCCTGTCGGCGGTAGACGATGTTCAAGTGTTCGTTGCCGGGGCTGCGGAAAAGCAGCAGCGGCTCGTCGGTCATGTCGAGTGCCATCACGGCAGTCGCCACCGACATGGTCTTCAATTGCTTCGTGCTCTCTGCGACGATCGCCGGCGCGAAATCGGCAGCAATCTCCTCGTCGTCATCCGGAACGCCATCCATGACGGTATAGGCGACTTCCGCCTGTCCGTTGACATGATTGCCGGCCTGATGGTCCTTGAGTTTGCGTTTGTAGCGGCGCAGGCGCTTCTCGATGCGCTCGGACGCTGCATCGAAAGCAAGCTGCGGGTCCATAGCTTCACCGGCAGCATGCAGCACGACCCCGCTATCGAGATGAAGCTTGCAATCGGCCGCAAAGCGCGAACTGGACTTATGTACAGTTACCTGACCCGAATACCCCCCGTCGAAGTATTTGGTCACGGCCATACCGATCTGGTCCTCGATCCGCTGCCGGAAGGAGTCACCAATTTCCATATGTTTACCGGAGACACGCACACTCATGGAGTTTCCCTTCTTGTAGTGGTTATTGCGCGTACCAGTTTACGCCAAGCCTCAAGCTCATCCAAGCACTTCACGCAGTCAAAGGCAAATTGCGTATATCGACCGCCTTTGGGATGGTGGGGATAAGTTTCATGGTCTGCTGTCCTGCAGCGATTGCGGCGGGCTTCTAGCCCCGCCGCATGCGAAAGTCAACTGCATCTTAACGGACTGTTAGGAGATATGCATCCTGTGGTTGACGGTCGGCGGTCGTCAGAAACCGGAAACTTTGGCCAGTGCCCGCTTCTCCCGGCGTCGTTGAACGGAGGAGGGGATGTTCATGGCCTCCCGGTACTTTGCAACCGTGCGGCGAGCAAGCTCTATCCCGCCCTTCTTCAGCGTATCGACGATATCGTCGTCGGACAGCACCGCATCCGGGCTCTCGTTCGTGATCATCAGGCGGATCTTGTGGCGCACGGCTTCGGCGGAATGGCTGTCGCCGCCCTCGACGGCGCTGATCGAAACCGTGAAGAAATATTTGAGCTCGAACAGCCCGCGCGGCGTCAGCATGTACTTGTTAGAGGTCACGCGGCTGACCGTAGACTCGTGCATCTTGATGGCGTCGGCTACGGTCTTCAGGTTGAGCGGCCTCAGATGATCGACGCCGTGCAAGAGGAATGCGTCCTGCTGCCGCACGATCTCGCTTGCCACCTTCATGATCGTCTTGGCGCGCTGGTCGAGGCTGCGGGTCAGCCAGTTGGCATTCTGCAGGCATTCCGACAGGAAGGCGTGATCCTGCCCGGTCTTGGAAACGCAGGCGAAGTAGGATTGGTTCACCAGCACGCGCGGCAGCGCATCGGGGTTGAGCTCCACCAGCCAGCTGCCGTCGGCCGAAGAGCGCACGACGATATCGGGCATGATCGCCTCGGATATGTCGGTCTCGAAGCAGCTGCCGGGCTTGGGGTTCAGCTGGCGGATTTCCGCCATCATGTCGAGCAGGTCTTCCTCATCGACGCCGCAGAGCCGTTTCATCGAAGCAAAATCGCGCCTCGCGAGCAGTTCCAGGTTCTGGACGAGGCGTTCCATCGCCGGGTCGAAGCGATCCTTCTGCCGGAGCTGGATTGCCAGGCATTCGCTGAGAGAGCGGGCGAAGACGCCGGGCGGATCGAGTTGCTGCAGGGCCTCCAGCACGCGCTCCACATCTTTCGGGGTAGCGCCGAAGCGCCCCGCCGTTTCCCCGAGATCGGCGCGGAGGTAGCCGGCGTCGTCAAGCTGGTCGACGAGATGCTGGGCGATCAGCCGGTCGCCCACGGCGGGCAGCGAAAAGGGGATCTGTTCGTTGAGATGATCGCGCAACGACACCTGGCCGGCGACGAAGTCGTCGAGGTCGTAGCTTTCGCCGGCCTCGCCACCAGGCATGGATTTCCACTGGCTCAGCAGCTCCGGCGCATCGGCGCGCTGCGGCGGGCCATCATCCGGAAAGACATCGTTGAAATTGGTATCGAGTTCGTCGCTCAGCCGCTTGGCGTTGCCTGTATTGTCGTTTTCGTACCAGTCGCTCGCAAGGTCGCCGGCACCGCCTTCGAAGCCATCTTCTCCGCGCGGTTCTTCCTGGGCTTCGAAAGGATCGTCCTTGGGTTCGCGTTCGCCGTTGCTGCCCAGATCTTCGTCATTTGACGCAAATTCCAGCAGCGGATTTTTCTCGACCTCCTGGGCGATGAACTGGCTCAGCTCGAAATGGGTCATCTGCAGCAACTGAATGGATTGCATCAGTTGCGGAGTCATCACCAGGCTCTGGCTTTGGCGCAGGAAAAGATTGGCCGATAATGCCATGGCGGACGCGGGACTCCCCTTGAACTCCTCGGGATTCCGCGTCTTCGATTAATAAAATCTTCGCGAAATTCCAACTGGCCCAAAAATTGCTTTTTTATGGGATTTGGTCAAGTGGAACTGTGAAGCGAAAGTAAATTTACGGGGCGCGCCGGCGCCCGGTAATATTAGTGCGTGAAGGAATTGAATTTCAGCCTATCAGAGGCTGAAATTATCACCAAGATAAAGCTTGCGTACTTCAGGATTGCTGACGATGTCGTTCGCCCTGCCGTGTGTCAGCACCTCACCCGCATGGATGATATAGGCGCGGTCTATCAGGCCGAGCGTTTCGCGGACATTGTGGTCAGTGATCAACACGCCGATGCCGCGCGCCGTCAGGTGGTGCACCAGGTTTTGGATGTCGGCGACCGAAATCGGGTCGACGCCGGCGAAAGGCTCGTCGAGGAGCATGAAGGTTGGATCGGTCGCCAATGCGCGGGCAATTTCCAGTCGCCGCCGCTCACCGCCCGAAAGCGCGATCGCCGGCACCGTGCGCAGATTGCGAATGTGGAATTCCTCCAGCAGTTCGTCGATCTTGCGCTCCCGCTTCGTCTTGTCCTTTTCATGGACCTCGAGCACGGCGCGGATGTTTTGCTCCACCGTCAGGCCGCGAAAGATCGAAGCTTCCTGCGGCAGGTAGCCAACGCCGAGCCGCGCGCGGCGGTACATCGGCATCGACGTGACATTGTTGCCGTCGATCTCGATCGTACCCTCATCGACCGGCACCAGACCGGTGATCATGTAGAAACAGGTCGTCTTGCCAGCGCCGTTCGGCCCGAGCAGGCCAACGGCTTCGCCGCGCCGTACCACCAGCGAAACGCCATTGACGACGCGCCGCCTACCGTAGGTTTTGGTGAGGCCGCGCGCTATCAGGGTGCCCTTATAGCGTGCTTTGTCCGCGGCCGGTGCGCCCGATGCCGCGGAAGACGGCCCGGGCACGCCGGGCAAAGTGGAAGTGGTCGATGTGGTCACGGGAGGGCCGGTATCAATTTTTCTTTTGTTGCTGCTGCTGCACTTGCTGCGACTTCGGATCGAGCTGGATCTGAACGCGGCCTCCGCAGGAATCCAGCTGTGCTTCGCCCGTCGCCATGTGCACGGTGAGCTGGCAGCCGGTGAAAACGTTCGGGCCGTCGGTCAAAACCACTTTCTTGCCCTTGAGGATAGCAAGCTGGTTGGCCATGTCGAAGGAGCCGTCCTCCGCCGTTGCCGTCTGCGTGCCGGAAACGAGGTAAACCTTGTCGGTGACCAGAATATGGTCGATGTTGGCATCGCCTGACACCAGCGACTGGTTCTGCTCCTTGGCGACCTTGGCGACGGGATTGTCAGCCTGCTTGGCATCTGTCGGCTGCTTCTTCTTGTAGAAGACCGTCATCTTGCCAGCCTGCATGGTCGTGGTGCCCTGAACGACCTTGACGTTGCCGGTGAACACGGCCTGGCTTTCCTGGTCGTGGATTTCCAGCTTGTCGCTTTCGATCTGGATCGGCTGATCGCTGGAAAGGGCAAGGCCCGGCATGGAGCTGGTCGTCGACTGCGCACCTGCCTCTGCTGCTGCGAAGAAGGCGAGCGCGCTGAAAGCGCCAAGAAGGCCCGCTTTGCGCAGGCCGGAGTTGAAAATTGAGTTTGGCCAATACTTTATCATGAACCGCCCGGCTTCTGTTCGCTAGCTGAATTGTGGAGTGCGGACGGTTCGATATGCATCTGAACCTGTCCGTCGAATTCGATTACGCTCCCCTTATCCGTCATCTTGAGCGAACGCGCAACAACCGACATGCCGCCTCGCTGGATTGCAACCTGATCCTGGCTGGACAGGTCGCCCTTCTTGACATCGAGGAACGCGGTCTTGAACTCCGCGCGCAGGCCATTGTCCATCTGGACGACGAAGGGCTCCGTCAGCTTCAGCGTGTCGGCCTGGCGATCGAAATCCGCGCTCTGGGCCGTCACGTGGGCGATCACGTCGGTATTGACCGGCATGGATGCCTTGATGGTCTTGAGCGTGATCATGTTCGGGTTCTTGATATCCTGCAGCGCTTTCTCCGCGAGCAGGGAATAATTGATGCCGTCCTTGTTGCGGCCGGCGATGGCGGGACGCTCCATGACCACCTTGCCGTCCTCGATCCTGGCACCCTCGATCTGTATGTCCGCCGGCAAATAAGCGCGGATCAACGAGACGGTGATGAAGATGAGCGAGACGATGAGGGCGGCAAGCGGCAGCAATACCCTCAGCCGCTTCACGCGCGCAGAGTGGAAGATTGCGTCCTTATACACATTCCGTTCCGGCACCGGGCGGATTGCCTCGCCGGGGGTCTCGATCGTATTGAGCATGCAACAGGTCCGTCTTTTTTGATCCGGGAACCGCATTCACGCTATGCGAGGCTGCGCTAAAAAGCCCATCGGATCGTTTCGCATTATTGCACTGGCTTGCCAATATGGATTTTTTCCCGCAGCCGACGAATTTCGGCAGAAAAATATCCCGTTGGCCCGTTTCATCAGGTCGGGCAATGTCCTATCTGATGAACAGCAGAGCGGCCGCCCGCCGACGACATCGAGAACGGGAAACGCTTTTCTCTGAGGATTGTGCCCGTTTCAAGGTGTCATTATCCGGTTGGCAGTGCATTCGATTTGTTGCAGGGAGAAATAAGGCGTGATGGACAGTTCTGCAATCGCGGATCGGCGACAATTGCGCCGCAAGGTTGGTTTTTGGCGCGTTGTTGCCGTTTTGCTCCTTATTGGGCTCGGCTTCGCGCTCTATCGCTTCGTTGCCGGAGACCTCCCCGACAGCCGCGGTCCGCAAATAGCCCGTGTCAAGATTTCCGGGCTCATCCAGGACGATCCGGAACTCCTGGAACGGCTGAAGAAGATCCGCGACAATGACCAGGTCAAGGCGCTGATCGTCTCGATTTCGTCGACCGGCGGGACCACCTATGGCGGCGAGCGCATCTTCAAGGCGATCCGCGCCGTCGCCGCCAAGAAGCCCGTCGTATCGGACATTCGCACGGTTGCCGCCTCGGCCGGCTACATGATCGCGACCGCCGGCGACGATATCGTTGCCGGCGATACCTCGATCACCGGGTCGATCGGCGTCATCTTCCAGTATCCGCAACTCAAGGATCTGTTCGACAAGCTCGGCGTTTCTCTCGACGAAATCAAGTCGGCGCCGCTGAAAGCCGAGCCGTCGCCCTTTCATCCGGCAAGCGAGGAGGCCAAGAGCATGATCCGCAGCATGGTCATGGACAGCTATGGCTGGTTTGTGGACCTCGTGGCGGATCGTCGCAAGCTGCCGCGTGAAGACGTATTGAAGCTTGCCGACGGCAGCATCTTCACCGGCCGGCAGGCGCTGCAGAACAAGCTGATCGATACGCTCGGCGGCGAAGACGAAATTCTTGCCTATCTCGAGACGCGCAAGGTCAAGAAGGACCTGCCGATCGTCGATTGGAAGCCGGAAGACAAAACTTCGTCCTTCTTTTGGCCGGGTGCCGCTTCCTGGTTGCTAAATCGTCTCGGTTATGATGATTTTATTAAAGGAGAGAGTCTCCAGAAAATCATGACCGATAAGTTGTTTCTTGACGGCCTGCTTTCTGTTTGGCAGGGTGCAGCCAATTGATAAATCAATGATTTAAGGGGATAGCTGTGATCAAGTCGGAACTGGTGCAGATTGTTGCCGCCCGCAACCCGCATCTCTATCACCGCGACGTCGAAAATATTGTCAATGCCGTCTTGGATGAGATCACCGATGCGCTCGCCGCGGGAAACCGGGTTGAACTTCGCGGCTTCGGCGCTTTTTCCGTCAAGAACCGGCCTTCGCGCTCCGGTCGCAACCCGCGCACGGGCGACACGGTTTTCGTCGAGGAAAAATGGGTCCCTTTCTTCAAGACTGGCAAGGAGCTGCGCGAGCGCCTGAATCCGGGCGCCGGCGACGACGAAGACGACAACTGATCGGCCCGATCGCGCCGAGCTCTCCCGAAAATGCCGTGCCCGAAAATCTTGCGATGGAATGCCGTTGGACATGATTGTGCCGCGACGCGGTGGCACTTGAATTCAGCCGCCTCTTTTCTATTCTGCGGCTGGAGGCGTCATGGGTGTGGGCATCCATGACTGCGGATAAAGGAGCAGCGCAATGGCCAAAAAGATCGTCAATCTGCTGATATTGCTGCCGCTCGGCATCATCCTCGTAATATTCTGCGTTGCCAACAGGCAAACCGTGACGCTGGCTCTCAACCCGTTCAGGCCAGACGATCAGGTTCTGTCGCTGAATGCTCCTCTGTTCGTGCTGATGTTTGTCGCTCTGATCCTCGGCATGGTCGTCGGAGCAGCGGTTACCTGGTTCAATCAGGGAAAACACCGCAAGCGTGCCCGCAACCAGTCTCGGGAGGCGGTACGCTGGCAGGCAGAGGCCGACAAGCATCGCACGCGAGCGGAAGAAATCGCCGGCCAGCTTCCGTCAAAATGACGGGCTGCCGTCAAGCCGCATCTCTTTATAGTCGCCCTCGGGCGACGCGCCGTCGCCAATGATCTCGAAGCCGATTTTTCGATAGAAGGTCATGGCGTGCGTGTTTTTGACCAGGCACTTCAGCCGATAGCGGCGCGCTGGCCAATCCGGCAGGGCGGTGAGCAGGGCCTTGCCGGCACCGCGTCCCTGGAAAGCCGGCAGGATATAGAGCATATGGATGAAGTCGTCCGGCTCCCACACAGCGGCAAAGCCTGCAACCATGCCATCCTTGTCTTCGCAGACGAATAGGCGCTCGCCGTTCGTATGAACGGCGAAATCCTCGAGGCTGAAGCGGCCGGGATCGACCCATCGGAATGTCCCGCGGCGGACGTGGAGATAGATCTCCGCGAGGGTTTGCATGTCTTGTTCGCGTGCCGGCCGGACAGCCCACGTCTCGGATTTCGATGTCATGATCGTTTATATGGGCGCCAAATATGCCCACGGCAATCAGGCGTTGGCCTGACCGTTGATCGCAGCGGTGAAATCGGCAAAAAATTGCTGAGCAAGCTTCTTGGCGCTGGAATCGACCAGTCGTGAGCCGAGCTGGGCGATCTTGCCGCCGACCTGCGCCTTCGCCTCATATTGCAGGATCGTCTCGTTGCCGTCCTGCTTGAGGACGACGTCGGCGCCGCCCTTGGCGAAACCGGCGATGCCGCCCTTTCCCTCGCCCGATATCGTGTAGCTTTCCGGCGCATTGATGTTGGAAAGCTTGACCTCGCCATTGAAGGAGGCGGAAACCGGGCCGATCTTCAGCTTCACGGTCGCTGTCAGCTCCGTCGGAGAAATCCTCTCCAGGCTTTGACAGCCCGGAATACATTGCTTGAGGATTTCCGGATCGTTCAACGCCGCCCACACCGCGTCCCTGGGTGCTGCGATCCGCTCCTCGCCGGTCATGTCCATGCGCAATCCTCCCAATGTGACATTTTGTGCATGGATCATCGCAGATCGGAAAGCGCTTTGCCAAGTGGCGGTCAGATGCTATTTGCACGAACATATCAATTTTGAGACAAGCATGGTGAAACACAGGGAAAGCCGCCCCGGCCATAAGGCCGCCGGCGGTCTTGGGGCAAGACCCCGGCGCGACATGTCCGGCAAACCGCCGGCAAAGCCCGCGCATGCTTCAAAGCCAGCCAAGCCTTCACGCGATCACGGCGAGCGGGTGACAGAGCCGCGCGATGTGGCGCCCGAGCGCCCGCTGATGACGCGAAGCGGCGAGCGACCGGCCGAACGTGTGCCGGTTATCCTCGAGTCGCTGGGTGCCGGGGATTTTCACCTCATCGACAGCGGCAATGGGCTGAAGCTCGAGCAGTACGGTCCCTACCGCATCGTCCGGCCGGAAGCACAGGCACTGTGGCCGCCGTCGCTTGCCCCGCATGTCTGGGACAATGCCGACGCCATCTTCACCGGCGATACGGATGAGGACGGCATGGGCCGGTGGCGTTTCCAGCGCGAAGCGCTCGGCGAGACCTGGCCGCTGCAATTGCTCGGCGTCGATTTTCTCGGCCGCTTCACCGCCTTCCGCCATGTCGGCGTCTTCCCGGAGCAGATCGTGCACTGGGCCTGGATGAAGGAACAGGTCGAGGCGGCGAAACGGCCGCTCAAGGTCCTGAATCTCTTCGGTTATACCGGTGTCGCGTCGCTGGTGGCGGCTGCGGCGGGCGCGGAAGTGACCCACGTCGACGCCTCGAAGAAGGCGATCGGCTGGGCGCGTGAAAACCAGGCCTTGGGCCGCATGGAAAAGCTGCCGATCCGCTGGATCTGCGAGGATGCGATGAAATTCATCCTGCGCGAGGAGCGGCGCGGCAGCAAATACGACATCATCTTGACCGACCCGCCCAAGTTCGGCCGCGGCCCGAATGGCGAGGTCTGGCATCTGTTCGAGCATTTGCCGCTGATGCTCGATGTCTGCCGCGAGATCCTGTCGCCGAAGGCGCTCGGCCTCGTGCTGACGGCCTATTCCATCCGCGCCAGCTTCTATTCGATCCACGAGCTGATGCGCGAAACGATGCGCGGCGCCGGCGGTGCCGTCGAATCCGGCGAGCTCGTCATTCGCGAGGCAGGCCCTGACGGGCGCACGCCGGGCCGGGCGCTTTCCACCTCTCTCTTCAGCCGCTGGGTGCCGAAATGAACCAGGATTTCCGTAACGACGGCCCGCGCAAGGTCGGACAGGTCAAGGAGGTTACCTCGCTTGCCAATCCGATCGTCAAGGATATCAAGGCGCTGACGGTCAAGAAGTCCCGCGAGGAAAGCGGCGCGTTCCTGGCCGAGGGCCTGAAGCTCGTCATCGACGCGCTCGAGCTCGGCTGGACGATCCGCACGCTGGTCTATGCCAAGGCCGCCAAGGGCAAGCCTCTCGTCGAACAGGTGGCCGCCAAGACGGTCGCGGCCGGCGGGCTGGTGCTGGAGGTCAGCGAAAAGGTCATCGGCTCGATCACCCGCCGCGACAATCCGCAGATGGTAGTCGGCGTCTTCGAGCAGCGCTGGCAGCAGCTTCGGGACGTCAAGCCGAAGGCCGGCGAAACCTGGGTAGCGCTCGACCGCGTCCGCGATCCCGGCAATCTCGGCACGATCATCCGCACCGCCGATGCGGCCGGCGCTTCCGGCGTCATCCTCGTCGGTGAGACGACCGATCCCTTTTCGCTGGAAACCGTACGCGCCACCATGGGCTCGGTCTTCGCCGTTCCTGTCGTCAAGGCGACACCGGAAGATTTCCTGGCCTGGAAAAAGAAGGCTGAGGTTTCCGTTGTTGCCACCCATCTGGCTGGCGCGGTGGACTATCGTACCATCGATTACAAGAAGAAGCCCGTCGTCATCCTGATGGGCAACGAGCAGTCCGGCCTGCCGGATGCCCTGGCGAAAGAGGCCGATGCGCTTGCCCGCATCCCGCAGGCCGGCCGCGCCGACAGCCTCAATCTGGCGGTTGCGACGGCGGTCATGCTGTTCGAGGCCCGCCGCCATATCCTGACACTTAACTAGCGAGACCCGATGACCGAAAGCGAGACCCACGGACAGTCGACCGCGAAGCCGGCCCTGTTTTCACGGCCCCTGCCCATCCTGATCTTCATCGTGGTTGCGGTCGTCCTCGACCAGGCCATCAAGATCATGGTCGATCACTGGCTGCCGCTGCAGGAGATGGTGCCGGTCATTCCGATGCTGGCGCTCTACCGCACCTACAATCTCGGCGTCGCGTTCTCCATGCTCTCAGGCATGGACGGCTGGTTCATCGTCGGTATGCGGCTCGTCATCGTCGCCTTCGTGCTGTGGCTCTGGTGGCGCACGCCCGATCATCGCTGGCTTGCCCATTTGGGCTTTGCCCTGATCATTGCCGGGGCGCTCGGCAATCTGATCGACCGCTTTCTCTATGGCCATGTGATCGACTATATCCTCTTCCACACGCAGACATGGTCTTTTGCGGTGTTCAATCTCGCCGACAGTTTCATCACCGTCGGGGCGGGCTGCGTCATTCTCGATGAGCTTTTGATGCCGAAAAAGCCGAAAACCTAAAATTCTAGCGAATCCCTGAAGGCATCGGGAAGGTTGCATGTGTTAGCCAGATTGCATGAGCACTCTGGCAAATCTGCGGGAAAAGCTTGCCGCAGCCGAAATCCGCGGCCATGCGGGACCGATCGAAGGACCGGCCGAGAGCGAGCTGTCGCCTGCGAAACCGATCGAGCCATCGCAGGATGCACTCCGCCAGCCGCCATCGCCGGCAAAGGCATGGTGGCTGGAAGGCCATTGGCTGAATGGCGGTGGTCTCGTGACCGGCGCCGCTCTTCTTGCGATCGGCTTTGCCGGCGGTCCGCTGACGCTCGCAGGCGTTCTTGGCCTTGTTGCCCTTGTCCTTGCCGCCGTTGGCATTTTCAATGCCCGCACTGCATCGCAAAAGCCTGCAATTGTCGCAGCCGATTTCAGCGAAAGCGAACACGACCGTCTTTGGGAACACAGGGAAAGCACCAGCCTGCTTGCCACCGTCCACGATGCGCTTGGCGACATCGCAGTCACGCGCAGCATCGATCGCCGGATTCTGCACGCCAACGCCACCTTCCGCAAACTGACCGGCAAGCCGCATCCGGAAGGCTTGACGCTGGAAGAGGCCGGCCTCGTATTCCGTGCCGTCACCGACGCAAAACATCAGGACGCGGAAATCGCCACACCCGAGGGCCGACGCATCTTTGCTTGGCACGATGTCATGTTTCGCGACCCGACGACCGGGCAATTGTGCATACAGAGCATCGCGCGCGACGTGACGGAAGAGCGGCAGATCGCCCGCCTGCGCGAGGATGCGCGGCTGAAGGCCGAATATAACAGCGCGGCCAAGTCTCGGCTTCTGGCCACCGTCAGCCATGAGATCCGCACGCCGCTGTCGGGCATTCTCGGCATGAACCATCTGCTTGCCCAGACGCCGTTGAACTTGGAACAGGCAAATTACCTGACGGGCATTCGCCAATCGGGTCATGCGCTGGTGCAATTGGTCGAAGACCTGCTTGATTTCTCCACGATCGAGGTCGGCCGCTTCCAGTTGCATCCGCGCAAGGAGGCTTTGCGCCCGCTGCTGGAAGGCGTCATCGAGATGCTCGCCCATCGAGCCCATGAAAAGGGCATCGAAATCGCTGCGAGCGTTGCGGCCAAGGTCCCCGAGAGCATGGAATTCGATCCGGCCCGTCTGCGCCAGATCCTGTTCAACGTCATCGGCAACGCCGTGAAGTTCACCCAGGCCGGTGGCGTGCTTGTCCGTGTCGATCTCCGGGAACAGGATTTGACGATATCGGTGCGGGATAGCGGCCCCGGCATGACCGAGGAAGAACAGGCGCGTGTCTTCGGCGAGTTCGAACAGGCCGGCACGATCGTGGAAAAAAGCGCCGGCACCGGCCTGGGCCTGGCCATTTCCGCCCGCATCCTGCGCGAATTCGGCGGCAGGCTCAGCGTCGCCAGCGAGCGCGGCAAGGGCAGCGAGTTCATCATTTCCTTTCCGGTCGGCCTGGATGCCGGGGAGAGCGGACATGAGTGGCGCGACATCATGCTCAAGGGATCGCGCGTGCTGCTGCTGGCACCCGAAGGGGCCGCAAGCGAGGCAATCACGCAAACCATCCGGACCCTTGGCGGCCATTGCAGGCTGATCGACGCCGGCGACATGGACGATCTCCTTCGCTCGTTTCCGATGGGCGAGGAGGGGATATGGACGGATCTCGTTGTCGACCACCGCATGGCGCCCTGGTACTTCAGTGAGGGAACTGCGATTGCCGTGCCAGGCCTGCGCAAGATCTTCCTGGTCAATCCGGAGGAGCGCAACACCCATCCGCTCGATCTCTTCGATGCCTGGCTCATCCGGCCGCTGCGCGAGCAGTCGCTGATCGATGTGCTGAGGGGCCGCATGCGGGGCATGGAAAAGCGCGATGCCTTTATCGAAGCGGTCTCCGAGATCGGCATAACGACACCGGAGGCGGAAGATCGCACGCTGGATATCCTGCTTGGCGAGGATGATCCGGTCAATGCGATGCTGGTGCGGGCCATGCTCTCCAAGGCAGGCCACAGGGTTCGCCTCGTCGAGGATTTCGACGGCCTTCGCGTTCGCGTCGAAAACGTCGAGGCGCGGCCGGAGGTGTTGGTGACCGATCTCAATATGCCCGGCGGCTCGGGTGCCGCCGTGCTCGCGCAATTGCGGGCCTACGAGCGTCGGCACGGTTTGCCGCCGCTTCCGATCGTCGTATTGACCGCGGACAGCCGCGATTCGGTCCGCCGTCAGGCTTTGCTGGCCGGGGCCGATGCCGTGATCGTCAAGCCGGTCGATCCTGAAAAGCTGTCGGCAACGCTGCAGGGCTTGTCGAGGTCGGTTTTCGAGCGCGCCCAGACATCATCGCGCGTCTTCGGATAAAGCTTACGAAAGCCGGCTCATCAATGCTCGACAGCGGCCGGCAATATGGCTCAACCTAAGGCAATTGCCGTTGCTAAGTTGGGGACGGTGCCTCCATTCCAAAATTGAAATGGGCACACTTCTTGCTTTTAGGAATGCTGCGTGTCACTTTCCTGTCGCACGAATTTGGTTTATGGCGCTATATCGGCCCGCAGGGGGAGAATCGCCATGTCCATCGAAATCTTGAATCGCGAAGCTCAGGGCGAAATGGTTCAGTCTTCAAAGGCAACGGTTGAACCGGTTGCCAGCGATGTGCTCGGACGCATCGGAAATTTAGAAACGCGCCTTGCCCGCACGGCGCGTGAAATCGATGCCGCTCAGGCCGTCCGCTATCGCGTTTTCGTCGAGGAGATGAACGCGCAACTGCCGGCCGACGCCATGCGTCGTCAGCGCGACGTCGACAGCTGGGACGCCATTTGCGACCACCTTCTGGTGTTGGACCGTTCGATCGAGGGCGATTCGGAAGATCAGATCGTAGGCACCTATCGCCTGCTGCGCCAGGAAGTAGCCATGGCCAATGGCGGCTTCTATTCCTCTTCGGAATTCGACATCGACGCGCTGCTTGCGCGCCATGCGGACAAACGCTTCATGGAGCTCGGCCGCTCCTGCGTACTGCCGGCATATCGCAACAAGCGCACGGTCGAGCTGCTGTGGCAGGGCAATTGGGCCTATGCGCTGAAGCATGGCATGGGCGCGATGATCGGTTGCGCCTCTTTCCCGGGCGTCCTTCCTGAGCAGCATGCGCTGGCTTTGTCCTTCCTTTATCACAATGTTGTCGCCAAGGACGAATGGACTGTCGGCGCTTTGCCGTCGCTTGCCCGCAACATGGACTTGATGCCGGTCGAAGCCGTCAATCCAAAGAAGGCGCTGATGGCGCTGCCGCCGCTGATCAAGGGTTATCTGCGCCTCGGCGCGATGGTCGGTTCGAACGCGGTGGTCGATCAGGCCTTCAATACAACCGACGTGCTGATCGTCCTGCCGATCGCCAGCATCTCGGATCGCTACGTGAATTACTACGGCGCGGACGCCGGCCGCTTCGCGAGCTGATAGGTATTAAGGGATAGCAAAGATATCGATCGCATCCGTGATGCCGCGAAGCGCGACATGATGCGATTGCGGCTTTACGCCTCGCATTGTCAGCAATTCGGCGGCGCGGGCATTCTCCAGCACCGCACCCGTGGCAAATATCTCGCTCGACGTCGCCAGATGCTGCACGCGCGAGGCGATATTGACCGTTTGTCCGAAATAATCCTGCCGCTCGTTCAGGCTGACCGCAATGCACGGTCCCTCGTGGATGCCGATCTTCAGAAGGAGGTCGTCGTTGCCGCGTTCCCTGTTGAGGCTGGACATGGCCTCGCGCATCCGCATCGCCGCGGCGAGCGCCCGGTCTGGCGTCGGGAAAGTGGCCATGACCGCGTCGCCGATGGTCTTGACGACCGCACCGGCCTCCGCGCCCACGATTTCGTGCAGGATGCTGAAATGTGTCTTGACCAGATCGAAGGCCGCCAGATCGCCGACCCTCTCATAGAGCTCCGTCGAACCGCGCAGATCGGTGAAGAGAAAGGTGAGGCTCGCGATTTTCAGCCGCTGGTTGATGTCGATCGTGTCAGTCCGGTATATGTCCCGGAAGGTCTGGTTGGAGAGCAGCCGCTTGGCGGTCAGGAATGGCCGGCGTTGGCCGAGCAGCGTGTGAAGTGCGTCGTTGGCGATGCACACCGACGGCAGGGTGCGGACCTCCGTATGGTTTTCTATGACGATGCGCAGCGGGCCGGGTCGAAGCCCGATCGTGTCGTGGTGCCGATGCATGCGATCGAAGACGAGCGATATGCTCTGCCGCTCCCTGGTTGGTTCGCCCTTTATGTCGAGGAACTGCGCGCTATGGGTAACCGGTTCAAAAATAATGACGAATTCGGCTGGCAGCTGCAGCGATACGACAGCCTTTTCCCCCGCCGGCAGCTCCAGGGCTTCCAACAGGAATTCGTCGACCTTTTCCTCATAGCCGTCCTCCGGAAGGTCGACGCCCGAACTCCAGTATATCTGGCGAAAATATTCATGAGGCGGCAAATCATGCGGATTGTGGGCGCCGATGTGGCGCAAGCGCGGGCTGACGGTGAAGGTGACTTCGACCATCTCGTCGAGCGTCGGCTCGTAGCCGGCTGCGCACAAGGTACAGCTGTAGGTTTCGCTCTGGACCGACTTCAGCGATGTATTGGCATCCAGCACGCCGCCGCATCCGGGACACAGCACATTCCAGGACATCTCGAACAGGCCAAGGCGCGCGGCATGGAGAAAGGCACTGATGGTTTGTTCTTCGTCGAAGCCATGTTCACCGGCAAAGGCGAGCGCATTCATGCGGTTGAGCTTGCGGTCGGGCGCCTCAAGGACCATCCGCTCGATTGCGTCGACGATATCCGGCCGCGCTGAATGGCGCAGCACTTCGAATAGGGGCTGAGCTTCAGTCATCCCCTATTCTACACCTATTTCAGAGGGCAGCCATCATCTTTGTTCGGCTGCCCCACCAGTGGCAAAAGTCACGTGCCCGCGCCATAGGCTGCGATTGCAGCCATGTTGACGATGTCGGAATCCTTGGCACCCATGGAAGTGATCTGCACCGGCTTGTCGAGGCCGACGAGCAACGGCCCGATCACCGTGGAGCCGCCGAGTTCCTGCAGCATCTTGGTGGAGATCGCCGCCGAATGGAACGCGGGCATGACGAGCACATTTGCCGGCCCGGAAAGCCGCGAGAAGGGATAGAGGCTCTCCATGATCTTGCGGTCCAGCGCCACGTCGGCGGACATTTCGCCGTCGAATTCGAAGTTCACATGGCGATGATCGAGGATGCTGACAGCTTCGCGCACCCGCTCGGAGCGCTCGCCCGAGGGATGGCCGAAGGTGGAATAGGCGAGCATGGCGACACGCGGCTCATAGCCCATGCGACGGGCAAAGCCGGCTGCTTCCTCGGCGATATCGGCGAGCTCCACGGCCGTCGGCATATCGTGCACCGCGGTATCGGCGACGAAGACGGTGCGGCCGCGGGCGAGCACGATCGATATGCCGATCACCCGGTGCCCCGGCTTGGCGTCGATGCAGCGGCGCACGTCGCCGAGCGCCGTCGAATAGTTGCGCGTCACGCCGGTTACCATGCCGTCGGCGTCGCCCAGCGCCACCATGCAGGCGGCGAAGTGATTGCGGTCGTTGTGGATCAGGCGCGTCACATCGCGATGCAGGTAGCCCTGGCGCTGCAGCCGGGCATAGAGATAGTCGATATAGGAATCGCCACGCTTGGAAATACGCGCGTTGACGATTTCAAGGCCGGGGCGATTGAGATCGATGCCAGCGCGCTCGGCGGTGGCCTCGATCAGATCCTCGCGGCCGAGCAGGATTGCGGTGCCGAGCCCCTGATTGGCATAGGAAAGGGCGGCACGCATGACCTGTTCTTCTTCCGCCTCGGCAAAGACGATGCGCTTCTGATACCGGCGGACACGCTCGTAGAGCTGAGCGAGCGTCGAGGCGATCGGATCGCGCCGGGCCGAGAGTTCGCGCGCATAGGCCGCCATATCCGATATTTCGCGGCGGGCGACGCCGCTTTCGATCGCCGCCTTGGCGACGGCCACCGGAATTGCCGAGATCAGACGCGGATCGAACGGCACGGGGATGATGTATTGCGCGCCGAAGCGCGGCCTTGCGCCCTGATAGGCGGCGACCACATCATCAGGCACGTCTTCTCGCGCAAGGCTTGCCAACGCGTTGACGGCGGCGATCTTCATCTCGTCATTGATGGTGGTGGCACGCACGTCGAGCGCTCCGCGGAAGATATAGGGAAAGCCGAGGACGTTGTTGACCTGGTTCGGATAGTCCGAGCGTCCGGTCGCCATGATGGCGTCGTCGCGGATGCGGGCGACTTCCTCCGGCGTGATTTCCGGATCGGGATTGGCCATGGCGAAGATGATCGGTCTGTCCGCCAGGGAGCGGATCATGTCTTCGGAAAAGGCATCCTTCTGCGAAAGGCCGAGAACCACGTCGGCACCCGCCATCGCTTCAGCCAGCGTGCGCTTGTCGGTCTTGACGGCATGGGCCGACTTCCACTGATTCATGCCTTCGCTGCGGCCCTGATAGATCACGCCCTTCGTATCGCAAAGGACGATGTTTTCCGGGTTGAAGCCCATGGCCTTGATCAGCTCGATGCAGGCGATGGCTGCAGCGCCGGCGCCGTTGCAGACGAGCTTGGTGTTCTTCAGGTCTCGCCCGGTCAGCTCAAGCGCGTTGATCAGCCCGGCGGCGGCGATGATGGCGGTGCCATGCTGGTCGTCATGGAATACCGGGATGTCCATGAGCTCGCGCAGCCGCTGCTCGATGATGAAGCAGTCCGGCGCCTTGATGTCCTCGAGATTGATGCCGCCGAAAGAGGGGCCGAGATAGCGCACGCAATTGATGAACTCGTCGACATTCTCCGTGTCGATTTCAAGGTCGATCGAATCGACGTCGGCGAAGCGCTTGAAGAGAACCGCCTTGCCTTCCATGACCGGCTTGGAGGCCAGAGCCCCGAGATTGCCGAGGCCGAGAATGGCCGTACCGTTCGAGATGACGGCGACCATGTTGCCGCGCGAGGTATAGTCGTAGGCGGTGGCCGGATCGGCGGCGATCGCCTTCACGGGAACGGCCACTCCGGGCGAATAGGCAAGGGAAAGATCGCGCTGGGTCGCCATCGGCTTGGTCGGGTTGATCTCAAGCTTGCCGGGGCGGCCGTTCCTGTGGAAATCGAGTGCTTCCTGATCGGTGATCCCCGTCCCCGGACGCGACTTGCTCTTGCTGTCAGCCATTGTTCCTCCAAACCTCCTGTGGGCGACCGGTCCCTCTTGCCCGATAGCTGTTGTCTTCTATAGCGGCGCGCGGATAGGGTGGCACCTCATTTTTTTGGAAAAACTGCACCTCCGTGAACGAACGTATTACCGCCAGCATCGATGCTTTCTCGGCCGCCGAGCTTGCCTCGGAGGAGAGCCGCGCTTCGGCCACTCCGATGATGGAGCAGTATATCGAGATCAAGGCGAACAATCCCGGTTCGCTGCTGTTCTATCGCATGGGCGACTTCTACGAATTGTTCTTCGAAGACGCCGTCGATGCCTCGCGCGCGCTCGGCATCACGCTGACGAAGCGCGGCCAGCACATGGGGCAGGATATCCCGATGTGCGGCGTGCCGGTTCACGCCGCCGACGACTATCTGCAGAAGCTGATCGCTCTTGGCTTCCGCGTCGCCGTCTGCGAGCAGGTGGAAGATCCGGCCGAGGCAAAGAAACGCGGTGGCAAGTCGGTGGTGCGGCGCGATGTCGTGCGCCTGGTTACGCCAGGCACGATCACCGAGGAAAAGCTGCTCTCGCCTTCCGAATCCAACTATCTGATGGCGCTCACCCGTATTCGCGGTAGCGCCGAACCGCAGCTGGCGCTCGCCTGGATCGATATTTCGACGGGTGTGTTCCGGCTGGCGGAGACGGAGGGCTCGCGGCTGCTCGCCGATATCCTGCGCATCGATCCGAGAGAGCTGATCCTGCCGGATACGATGTTCCACGATCCGGAATTGAAGCCGGTCTTTGACATCCTCGGTCGCACCGCCGTTCCGCAGCCGGCGGTGCTCTTCGACAGCGCCAGTGCCGAGGGGCGCATCACCCGTTACTTCGGCGTGTCGACGCTCGATGGTTTCGGCACCTTCAGCCGCGCCGAAATGGCCGCTGCCGCCGCCGCCATCGCCTATGTCGAGAAGACCCAGCTTGCCGAGCGGCCGCCGCTCGGGCTTCCGGAGCGGGAAAGCGGCGCATCGACGCTGTTCATCGATCCCGCCACGCGCGCCAATCTCGAGCTGGTGCGCACGCTCTCCGGCGACCGCAATGGTTCGCTCCTGAAGGCGATCGATCGCACCGTCACCGGCGGCGGCGCCCGTCTTCTCGCCGAGCGGCTGATGTCGCCGCTGACTGACCCCCAGCGCATCAACGAGCGGCTGGATTCGATCGGCTTTCTGGCGGAGGAGCCGTCTCTCTGCAGCGAACTGCGCTCAGCACTGAAGCATGTGCCTGACATGCCGCGCGCCCTGTCGCGCCTCGCGCTCGATCGCGGCGGCCCGCGTGACCTCTGGGCGATCCGCCAGGGATTGGCCGCTGCCGCCGATCTCGCCCGTCTGCTCTGTAGTGCCTTGCTGCCGGAAGAGCTTGCCGCCGCGCTCGCCGGCCTGCGCGCCCTGCCTGCCGATCTCGAAGACATGCTTGCCGCAACGCTTGCCGAAGAACTACCCCTGCTGAAGCGGGACGGCGGCTTTCTGCGGGATGGGGCGAATGCCGAGCTGGACGAAGTGCGGGCACTGCGCGATCAATCACGCCGCGTCATTGCCGGCCTGCAGCTGCAATATGCCGAGGAAACCGGCATCAAGTCGCTGAAGATCAAGCATAACAATGTGCTTGGCTATTTTATCGAGGTCACGGCCGGCAATGCCGGTCCGATGACCGACACGAGCGAAGCGAAGGCGCGCTTCATTCATCGTCAGACCATGGCGAACGCCATGCGCTTCACCACGACCGAGCTTGCCGATCTCGAAAGCCGCATCGCCAACGCCGCCGACAAAGCGCTGGCGATCGAACTCGAGGCCTTCGATCGCATGGTCGCGGCCGTAGTGGCCAATGCAGAGGCGATCAAAGCCGGCGCCCGCGCTCTGTCGGTGATCGATGTCGCGGCCGGGCTTGCGCTGCTTGCCGAGGAGCAGGCCTATTGCCGGCCTGCCGTCGATGCAAGCCGCATGTTTGCCATCGAGGGCGGCCGTCATCCTGTCGTCGAGCAGGCCTTGCGCCGTCAGGCCGGCGGCCCGTTCGTCGCCAATAATTGCGATCTTTCGCCGCAGGCCGACGGCAAGGACGGCGCCATCTGGCTCCTGACTGGCCCGAACATGGGCGGTAAGTCCACCTTCCTGCGCCAGAACGCGCTGATCGCCATTCTCGCGCAGATGGGCTCCTTCGTGCCCGCCACGTCAGCCCATATCGGCATTGTCGACCGGCTGTTCTCGCGCGTCGGCGCTTCCGACGATCTGGCACGGGGACGTTCGACCTTCATGGTCGAAATGGTCGAGACGGCGGCGATCCTCAATCAGGCGACCGAGCGTTCCCTCGTCATCCTCGACGAGATCGGTCGCGGCACCGCGACCTTCGATGGCCTTTCCATCGCCTGGGCCGCCGTCGAGCATCTGCACGAAGCCAACCGATGCCGCGGCCTATTCGCCACGCATTTCCACGAGTTGACCGTCCTGTCGGAGAAGCTCGGCCGGCTCTCCAATGCCACCATGCGCGTCAAGGAATGGGACGGCGACGTCATCTTCCTGCACGAGGTCGGGCCGGGGGCGGCCGATCGCTCCTACGGCATTCAGGTAGCGCGTCTCGCGGGCCTGCCGGCTTCGGTCGTGGCACGCGCCCGCGACGTTCTGACGCGGCTTGAAGATGCCGACCGCAAGAATCCGGCAAGCCAGCTCATCGACGATCTGCCTCTCTTCCAGGTGGCCGTCCGCCGGGAGGAGGCGAGCGGCCGGCGAGAGCCCTCCAAGGTCGAGGAACGGCTGAAGACGCTCGATCTCGACGATCTGACGCCGCGTGCCGCTCTCGACGTGCTCTACGAGCTGAAGAAAACCCTCACCAAGACCGGCTGATCATAGGCGATATTCCAAGGACAACATGATGTATCTCGAAGTTCTTCTCGCCGAAGTCCGCATTCTGGGCGAGCGCTTCTCTCCGATTGCCGCGCGCGGCAAGATCTGTGGCGAGGGTGAGCCCCCGGACTGCGAATCCGATCGCGGCCTCCTCGACATCACCCTGTCCTGCAGCCGCATTTCCGACATTTGTTCGAAGATCGCGAAAGCCGGCTATTGGGAATGTGAACGCGAAATGGTGACGCAGATCGGCGCCCAATCGCGAAACATATTGCATAGCTTGAACGAGCTCAGGCGGGTGATCGAGCCGGCAAGGCCCTAAAACCGCCGGTTTCTGCGTCGATTGCCGTCACGCTTCGTCAACTTTGGCCTAGAGCGGATTCAGATTTTAAGTCTGTTCGACCTAAAATCTGAATCCGCTCTAGAAACAAAGCAGTAGAGCATGATGTCGTCCGAAAACCGATCACACTTTTCGGCATCATGCTCTAGCAGAAATCTAGGAATCGTCGATTCCATGCAGTCTACCCTCGAGCGATCCGCGCGTAGAATGCCTGTGTTAATCGCCGGCCAAAGGGGCTATAGCGCATGCAGACGAGAAGACAGGCGCGCCGGCAACGCGTCGCCGTCAGTGAACAGAAAGCCGATCGGCAGAGCATGGAAACGCATCATATCGATTTTTCGACCATTCTCGACGTATCCGCGCTGAGGGCGGAATGCGAGGCTCTCGCCAAACGCGGTCTGGACAAGAATGAGGAGCGTTCCGCTCTACTCGCGCTGTTGAAAAGGGCGAGCCAGGACGGACGCGAGGCGGCGCGGCGATCGCTGATCGCGGAAGGCGGCGGCCTCGATTGCGCTTACCGGATTTCCTGGCTGCAGGATCAGATCATCACCATCCTCTACGACTTCACCGTCCGTCACGTCTATCCGAAGCAGGCGGGCGCCTTCTCCGTGACGGCGGTCGGCGGCTATGGCCGCGATACGCTGGCGCCGGGATCCGATATCGATCTTCTCTTCCTCTTCCAGCCGAAGCCCGAGAGCGATACGCACAAGGCGGTCGAATTCATCCTCTATATGCTTTGGGACATGGGCTTTAAGGTCGGTCACGCCACGCGCACGGTCGAGGAATGCATCCGCCAGGCCAAGTCCGACATGACGGTGCGCACGGCCATTCTCGAAACCCGCTATATCTGCGGCAACGCTCCGCTGGAGCGCGAACTGCAGGCGCGTTTCGACAAGGAAATTGTCACTAATACCGGCCCGGAATTCATCGCCGCCAAGCTCGCCGAGCGTGACGAGCGCCACCGCAAGGCCGGCGACACCCGCTATCTGGTCGAGCCCAACGTCAAGGAGGGCAAGGGGGGCCTGCGCGACCTGCACACGCTGTTCTGGATCTCGAAATATTATTACCACGTCCGCGACACAGCCGAACTGGTGAAGCTCGGCGTGCTTTCGAAACAGGAATACCGCCTCTTCCAGAAGGCCGAGGATTTTCTTTGGGCCGTGCGCTGCCACATGCATTTCCTGACAGGCAAGGCGGAAGAGCGGCTTTCCTTCGATATCCAGCGCGATATCGCCGAAGCGCTTGGCTATCACGCCCGTCCCGGCCTTTCGGCGGTCGAGCGCTTCATGAAGCACTATTTCCTCGTCGCCAAGGATGTCGGCGATCTCACGCGCATCCTTTGCGCGGCGCTTGAGGACAAGCAGGCGAAAGCCACCCCGGGGCTCACCGGCGTCATCAGCCGTTTCGCTAACCGTTCGCGCAAGATAGCCGGCACCGTCGAATTCGTCGAGGATCGCGGCCGCATCGCGCTTGCCAATCCCGATGTCTTCAAGCGCGATCCGGTCAGCCTCATCAGGCTGTTCTTCGTCGCTGACATCAATGGCCTGGAATTCCACCCGGATGCGCTGAAACGCGTGACGCGATCGCTGAACCTGATCGACAATGATCTGCGCGAGAACGAAGAGGCGAACCGCCTGTTCCTGGCGATCCTGACCTCGAAGCGCGATCCCGCGCTGATCCTGCGCCGGATGAACGAGGCCGGCGTGCTCGGCCGTTTCATCCCGGAATTCGGCAAGATCGTCTCGATGATGCAGTTCAACATGTATCACCACTATACGGTGGACGAGCATCTGATCCGTGCCGTCGAGGTGCTGTCGGAGATAGACAAGGGCAAAGCCGAGGATATTCATCCGCTCACCAACAAGCTGATGCCCAATATCGAGGATCGCGATGCTCTCTATGTCGCCGTCCTATTGCACGATATCGCCAAGGGCCGCGAGGAGGACCATTCGGAAGCCGGTGCCGCAGTTGCACGCAAGCTCTGCCCGCGCTTCGGCCTTTCACCGAAGCAGACGGAGCTGGTGGTCTGGCTGATCGCCGAGCACCTGACCATGTCGATGGTTGCCCAGACGCGCGACCTGACCGACCGCAAGACCATCATTGATTTTGCTGACCGGGTGCAGTCGCTCGACCGGCTGAAGATGCTGCTGATCCTGACCGTCTGCGATATCCGCGCCGTCGGCCCTGGTGTCTGGAACGGCTGGAAGGGGCAGTTGCTGCGCACGCTCTATTACGAGACCGAGCTGCTGCTCGCCGGCGGTTTCTCGGAAGTGTCGCGCAAGGAGCGGGCGGAAGCCGCCGCCAAGGCGCTGGAAGCGGCGCTGGACGATTGGGGTCAGAAGGCTCGCAAGGCCTATGTCAAGCTGCACTACCAGCCCTATCTTCTGTCCGTGCCGCTGGAAGACCAGATCCGCCACACGCGGTTCATCCGCCAAACCGACAAATCGGGCCAGGTCCTGGCGACGATGGTGCGTACCGACAGTTTCCACGCCATCACCGAAATCACCGTGCTGTCGCCGGACCATCCGCGCCTCCTGACCGTCATCGCCGGCGCCTGTGCCGCTGCCGGCGCCAATATCGCCGACGCGCAGATCTTCACGACGGCTGATGGCCGTGCCCTCGACACCATCCATGTCAGCCGCGAATTTCCCGACGATGCCGATGAGCTGCGCCGGGCCGGCACCATCGGCAAGATGATCGAGGATGTTCTGGCCGGCCGCAAGCGGCTGCCGGAAGTCATCGCGACCCGGACGAAGAATCGCCGCAAGAACAAGGCTTTCGTCATCCCGCCATCGGTGATCATCACTAACAGCCTCTCCAACAAGTTCACGGTCATCGAGGTCGAATGCCTCGATCGCCCCGGCCTGTTGTCGGAAATAACGGCTGTTCTCTCGGACCTCTCGCTCGATATTCAGTCGGCGCGCATCACCACATTCGGCGAAAAGGTCATCGACACCTTCTATGTTACCGATCTCGTCGGCCAGAAGATCTCCAACGAGAACAAGCGAGCCAACATCACCGCGCGCCTGAAGGCGGTCATGGCGGGCGAGGAGGATGAAATGCGCGAGCGCATGCCATCGGGCATCATCGCGCCCGCTGCCACGCGTGGCGTCGCCGTCGAAAAGTCAGACCCTGAGAAGAAAGCCGGTTCCGCCGCATGAGCCTAGTCAAGAAATTCATCACGGTCGGTGGCGCGACGCTTGGCAGTCGCATCTTCGGCTTTGCCCGCGAGACGCTGATGGCCGCCGCCCTTGGCACCGGGCCGATGGCCGACGTCTTCTACGCTGCCTTCCGCTTTCCGAACCTCTTCCGTCGCCTGTTCGCGGAAGGCGCCTTCAATGCCGCCTTCGTACCGCTCTTTGCCAAGGAAATCGAGGCGAACGGCATCGACGGCGCAAAGCGCTTCTCCGAGGAAGTGTTCGGCGTTCTCTTCTCGGTCCTGTTCCTGATCACCGTCGTCATGGAACTGGGCATGCCGCTCCTGGTGCGTTGGGTCATCGCGCCTGGTTTCGCCGACGATGCCGAGAAATTCGACCTGACGGTCCGGTTGGCCGCCGTGATGTTCCCCTATCTCATGTCGATGTCGCTGACGGCGATGATGAGCGGCATGCTGAATTCGCTGCATCATTTCTTCGCCGCCGCCGTGGCTCCGATCTTCCTAAACCTGGTGATGATCAGCGCGCTGTTCTACGCGATCTACTACGGCGCCGATCCGCTGAGCACCGCCTGGTACCTGTCCTGGTCGGTACTGGTGGCAGGCGTGCTGCAGCTGGCCGTCGTCTATATCGGCGTGCGTCGTGCCGGCATCAATATCGGCCTGCGCTTTCCGCGCTTCACGCCCAATGTCAAGCGGCTCCTGCTTCTTGCGATCCCAGCGGCCATCACCGGCGGTGTCACTCAGATCAATCTGGTGATCGGCCAGGCGATTGCCTCGGGCAAGGAAGGTGCGATCGCCGCCCTGCAATATGCAGACCGCATCTACCAGTTGCCGCTCGGCGTCGTCGGCGTCGCGGTCGGAATCGTGCTTCTGCCGGAGCTGGCGCGTTCGCTGAAGTCGGGCCATATCAAGGAAGCCGCCAATATCCAGAACCGCTCGATCGAATTCGTGCTGTTCCTGACGCTGCCAGCCGCTGTCGCCCTGTGGCTGCTCTCCGACGATATCATCCGAGTACTTTACGAGCGCGGCGCCTTTAATGCGAACAATACAACGCTGGTCGGCTCCATCCTCGCCATCTTCGGCCTGGGCCTGCCGGCTTTCGTGCTGATCAAGGCCTTGCAGCCCGGCTTTTATGCCCGCGAAGATACGAAATCGCCGATGCGCTACACGGCGGTCGCCGTCGCCGTCAATTCGGCGCTGTCCATCCTGCTTTTCCCGGTGCTGGCCGAACGCGGCATTGCGCTCGCCGAGGCGGTTGCCGGATGGCTGAACGCTGTACAGCTCTTCGTTACGCTCTATCGCCGCGGGCATCTCGTCTGGGAATGGTCGCTGGCGCGACGCACCGCCATGCTGCTCGTCTCCTCCGCCGTCATGGGTGGCGTCATCGTATATTTGTCTCATCGGTGGGAGCCGCTTCTGGGGTCCAGCTCGACGCTGCTCACCAAGACCGGCGTCCTGGGCTTGCTCATATTGATTGCGATGGCGGTTTATTTCATTGTCGCCTTCCTGATCGGCGGCGTGGACTTGGGCATGATACGCCGCAATTTGAAGCGCAAGCGCCCGGCGCCAGCGCCGGATGCGAAGGCGGTGAACGGAGAATGATAGGGCCACTTCGCGCCGCAATGTGGGGAGAAGGTGGCTTGGCGGGATCGAATGGAGTAAGTTTGCTCTGGCGACAAGCATCGCTATCCTAAGTTGTTGACCGCAAGATGGCGTGTCAATTCGGAGCGGTGAGATGGATGCACTGGGATGGCTGAGATCGATCTTCGACTTTCGTGAACGGCGAAAGGAGCAGAAGGCCCCGCCTATGGAAGGCCCATCAACTGATCTTGAGATGCAGGCAGCTCTTCAAACATTGCAGCAGATGGTTAAGCCTGCTGTCTTTGGCGAAATCGGCGGCGAGAAGCCGCAGAAGGACAATAGGGCCTCGAGCTGGTGGGGTGGAAACTTTCTCGGCCGACAAGACGAGGTAACACCTGTCTGCGAGAAGTCGGGGCGGGAGATGCACCCGCTTGTTCAAATCCGAGTGGATGAGCTTCCCGAGATCCCACCTACATTATCGAATCTGATGCTTCTGAACATGTGGGTGGATCTGGAGGACGTTCCGTTGGATGATGTGGAGAATGGCAAGGGCTTTGTCATTCGAACTTATTCCGCCATTTCGGATTTGGTTCCTATCGGTCCGGGCTACCGGGAAAGCCAGAGCCTTCCGACTTTTCCGCTTCGGTGGCGCTCAACTGCCCTGGAGCAGCCAAGCTGGGACGATATTGCGTTCAAGATTCCAAGCAACGTCGCGCGATCCAACGACTCGAAATGGTTTTTTGAAAGCCAATACGTGATTGAAACCGATAAGTATCGCGGGACATGCCCTGTCAAGCTTGGCGGCTGGCCTACCTGGATTCAAGGCGAAAACTGGCCCGATAAAGCAGAGCTATGCCTTCAGATCGATAGCACCGACAAGGGGCGCTTCTACGTTGGGGACTCCGGATCGCTATATCTGTTCCGAGTACCAGACGGCTGGGCAATCAGATCAGACTTCTACTGACAAACCCGTTTTATGGGTTTTTTCGAGCCAAGAATCGTCGTTAATGCTGCGTGCAAGGAAGTAACACGGAGTTTCCATGCCCCAATCCATTTTCCTCGTCGCCCTGGTTGTCGATGACTACGATCGCGCCAAAGCCTTCTACTGCGATGCCCTTGGCTTCGATTGCCTGCAGGACGAGGTGCAGCCGGAGGGCAAGCGCTGGGTTGTCGTCAGGCCGAAAGGCGGGGAAGGAGCAGCGTTATTGCTCGCCCAGGCCGCCAACGACAGCCAGCGCGCCGCAATCGGCAACCAGGCGGGCGGCCGGGTCGGCTTCTTCCTCAAGACTGACGATTTCGCCCGTGACCATGCCGCGATGCTGGCCAAGGGCGTCACGTTCCGGGAAGAGCCGCGTCATGAGGTTTATGGCACGGTGGCGGTCTTCGCCGATCCCTATGGCAATACTTGGGACCTGATCCAGCATTCTTCCTGAGACTCCGGCACATAGCCTCTTGATCCCCATCGATCCCGCGTGCATAAGCCGCTCGAAACCAAGGGTCGAGCCCCGCTCGCCCAGGCCCTCCACAAGCCTTTCGAGGACGACATGACCGAATTCAAGCCGCTCGTATTCTCCGGCGTTCAGCCCACGGGCAATCTCCATCTCGGCAATTATCTCGGCGCGATCCGCAAATTCGTGGCCCTGCAGGAAAACAACGACTGCATCTATTGCGTCGTCGACATGCATGCGCTGACGGCTCAGCTCGTCCATGACGACATGCCGAACCAGACGCGCTCGATCACCGCGGCCTTCCTTGCTGCCGGCATCGACCCGGAAAAGCATATCGTCTTCAATCAGTCGGCCGTGCCGGGACATGCCGAGCTTGCCTGGATCTTCAATTGCGTCGCCCGCATCGGCTGGATGAACCGCATGACGCAGTTCAAGGATAAGGCCGGCAAGGACCGCGAGCAGGCCTCGCTCGGACTTTACGCCTATCCGAGCCTGATGGCCGCCGACATCCTGCTCTATCGCGCCACGCATGTTCCTGTTGGAGACGACCAGAAGCAGCATCTGGAGCTGACCCGCGACATCGCCATGAAGTTCAATCTGGACTACATGGAGCATATCCGACGCACGGGCTACGGCATCGACATCACCGTGGGCGACGAGCCGGTGCATGCCTATTTCCCGATGGTCGAGCCGCTGATCGATGGTCCGGCGCCGCGTGTCATGTCGCTGCGTGACGGCACCAAGAAGATGTCGAAATCCGACGCTTCGGACCTGTCGCGCATCAACCTGCTCGATGACGAGGAAAATATCTCGAAGAAGATCCGTAAGGCCAAGACCGATCCGGATGGCTTGCCAAGCGAAATCGCCGGCCTCGCCGGCCGCCCCGAGGCAGACAATCTGGTCGGCATCTATGCGGCCCTTGCCGACAAGTCGAAGGCGGATGTCCTGTCCGAATTCGGCGGCCAGCAGTTCTCCGTCTTCAAGCCAGCGCTGGTCGATCTTGCCGTGCATGTGCTCTCGCCGATCACCATGGAAATGCGCCGCCTGATGGCCGATCCGGGCCACATCGACGCCGTATTGCGCGATGGCAGCGCCCATGCCCGTGCCCGCGCCGACCTGACCATGAAGCAGGTGCGCGACATTATCGGCTTTCTCTATTGATGTTGTCGTAATAGAGGGCTCCCGTTGCGAACGGGGGCTTGCAAAACATCGCCTTCGGGTGTCAGAGTCAGCTCATGGTATCCACACGACTTTCACGACTCGAAGGCCATCGCCGCAAGTTCATGGCGGTCATCGATGGCACGCCCGAATGCCAGCGCGCCGTCCATTATGCCGGCCGGCGTGCCAAGAATTCCAATGGCGGCCTCGTTTTGCTCTATGTGATCCCCGAAGGCGATTTCCAGCAATGGCTTGGCGTCGAGGAGATCATGCGGGCGGAAGCGCGCGAAGAGGCCGAGTCGGCGACCGCGAAGGCGGCGCAGGCCGTCCGCGAAAATATTGGCATCGACTCGGAGATCGTCATTCGCGAGGGGTCGGCCGTCGAGCAGATCAATGCGGTGATCGAGGACGACCGGGACATCGCGCTTCTCGTGCTTGCCGCCGGCTCGGCCAAGGAAGGCCCAGGCCCGCTCGTCTCGTCGATTGCCGGCCGTGCGGCCGCCTTTCCGATCCCGGTGACGGTGCTTCCGGATACGCTCAGCAACGAGGAAATCGACGCGCTGAGCTGATGTGCACGTGCCATTTCTTGAGAAACACTGTCTTGAATAGAATGGCCAAAAGGCCTATTTTCTTTTGAAATATTCTAAAGTCGGGACCGGGCGTCTGCCCGCCGCATGGAGATCAAGATGTTCATTCAGACCGAAGCGACGCCGAACCCCGCGACCCTCAAATTCCTGCCGGGCAAGGTTGTCATGGAAAATGGCACGGCCGAGTTTCGCAGTGTCGAGGAAGCCGAGGCTTCGCCGCTGGCCGCCCGCCTCTTCGAGATCTCGGGCGTGACCGGTGTCTATTTCGGCTATGATTTCATCTCGGTCTCCAAGGAAAGTCAGGAATGGCAGCATCTGAAGCCCGCTATCCTCGGTTCGATCATGGAGCATTTCATGTCCGGCAAGCCGGTCATGGGCTCTTCTTCGGTGTCTTCGGAAGTGCAGGATGCCGGCGGCGAATTCTTCGATGAGGGCGACGAGGCAATCGTGCTCACCATCAAGGAATTGCTCGATACGCGCGTGCGCCCGGCCGTTGCCCAGGATGGCGGCGACATCACCTTCCGCGGCTTCCGCGACGGCAAGGTTTACTTGAACATGAAGGGGTCCTGCGCCGGCTGCCCGTCTTCCACGGCGACGCTGAAGCATGGCGTGCAGAACCTTCTGCGCCATTTCGTCCCGGAAGTGCAGGAAGTCGAAGCCGTCTAATCCCGGCCTAGCGGAAAAATTGACATGATCGTACTGGCGCTCGACACGGCAGGTGTGGATTGCGCTGCCGCTGTGTATGATAGCGGCAGTGATTCTGTGATGGGGGAGGTCACGGAAACGATCGGACGAGGGCATGCCGAGCATTTGATGCACGTTGTCGACGAGGCGCTGGCGAAAGCCAATATAGCGCTTTCGGCGGTCGGGCGTGTCGTCGTGACCGTCGGCCCCGGTTCCTTCACCGGCATCCGCATCGGCGTAGCCGCCGCTCGCGGTTTTGCGCTCTCCCTCAATGTTCCTGCGGTTGGCGTCACGACCCTTGAGGTCATGGCGGCGACCACGCGAGAGCAGAATCCGGGCAAGTCGGTTCTGGCTGCCATCGACGCCAAGCGCGAGGAGATCTATCTCCAGGGCTTCGATGCCGACGGCAACCCGCTGGACGAGGCTCGGGCCGTGACGATCGACGAAGCGCGGGCGATTGCCAGCACCTTCGATGGCATCGTCACCGGAACGGCTGTCGTCCGGTTGCGCGACGCGCCGCCGGCGGAGCGGCCAGACGCATTTCCGATTGCCGTCGTCGCCCGGCTGGGCGCTGGCAAGCCTGCCGGCGAAAAGCCGAAGCCGCTTTATCTTCGCGGACCCGATGCCAGACCGCAGGCCGGATACGCAGTTGCCAGGCAATAGACATGCTCGAATCCTACCTGACCTTGAAAGCCGAATACGAAATCGTTCCGATGGAGATGAAGGATTGCGCCGAGGTGGCGCTTCTGCACGGAGAGCGGTTCCCGCGGGTCTGGGACGAGAGTGAGTTTCAGAGCCTCCTCGGGCAGGAAACGACCTTTGGCTTCGTCGCCCGCCAGACCAACGCCATCCTGAAGAAGGCGCTTCCTGGCTTCGTGCTGGCGCGGCATGTGGCGGGCGAAGGCGAGATCCTGACGATCGCCGTCAACGCCAAGCTCGGACGCTCCGGCCTCGGCTGGAGGCTGATGCAGGCTGCCCTTCGTGAGGCCCGCAGTCGCGGCGGAGAAGCCATGTTCCTGGAAGTTGACGGCGGCAACCAGCCGGCGCTTGGCCTCTACCGCAAGCTCGGCTTCGAAACCGTCGGCGAGCGCAAGGCCTACTATGTCGGCGAAAACGGCCAGAAGTCGACGGCGCTTGTCATGCGGCGTGTTCTTCGCTAGTCCGTTGTCACAGTCCAAACAGACCGAAGACCGCGATTGATGGAAGACGCCGTAAAATCCCTGGAGGAGCTTTGCGCCGAGCGCGGCATGCGCATGACGGAGCAGCGCCGGGTCATCGCGCGCATCATCGAGAATTCCGGGGATCACCCCGATGTCGAGGAGCTCCACCGGCGTTCCGTCGAGGTGGATGCGAAAATCTCGATCTCGACGGTCTATCGCACCGTCAAGCTCTTCGAAGATGCAGGCCTTCTTGCCCGCCATGATTTTCGCGATGGACGGTCCCGCTACGAAACCGTGCCGGAAGAGCACCATGATCACCTGATCGACCTGAAAAGCGGCAAGGTGATCGAATTCCACTCGCCGGAGATCGAGGCGCTGCAGGAGCGTATTGCCCGCGAACACGGCTTCAAACTCGTCGACCACCGGCTGGAGCTTTACGGCATCCGGCTGAAGAAGGACGAAGGTTGACGTGAAGGCTTTCATGCAGGAGCGAATGATTTGATGACCTGGCTGCGCATCGGCTGTGCCGCCGTGGTCATTGGCGTCGTCAGCGCCGCGATGCTGCCGCTGCAGATCCTTTGCCTGCGCTTCGACTGGAAGCTCAGACGCTATCTGCCGCGCTATTGGCATCGCATCGTCTGCTACTGGCTTGGCGTGCGCATCCATGTGGTCGGCAAGATGGAGACGAGCCGGCCGTTGATGCTGGCGTCCAACCATTCGTCCTGGCTCGATATTCTCGTCCTGTCGGCGGTGGCCGATGTCTCCTTCATCGCCAAGTCGGAGGTGCGGGATTGGCCGATCTTCGGCCTGTTCGCGCAGTGGCAGAAGAGCGTGTTCGTCGAGCGCGAGCAGAAGCGCAAGACCGGCGAGCAGGTGAACGAGATCGCCGACCGCATGGCCGATGGCGAAATCATGGTGCTGTTTCCGGAAGGAACCACCTCGGACGGCAATCGGCTGCTCGAGGTCAAGTCCTCGCTGTTCGGCGCCGCCGCCGCGGCACTGCCGAAGGCGCCGGATGCCGTCGTGCATGTCCAGCCGGTTGCCGTCGCCTACACTCGCGTCCATGGCACGGCGATGGGCCGCTATTATCGCCCGCTGACGGCATGGCCAGGTGACATCGAGCTCGTGCCGCACCTGAAGGGCATCATCCAGTGCGGCGCCATCGATGTCGACGTCTGCTTCGGCGAAGCCGTCGATTATCGTGCCGGCACCAACCGCAAGGAAGTCAGCGCCACCATTGCGCGGCGCATCCGCACGATGCTCGCCAGCCGGCTGCTCGGCCGCGAGATCGCCTGATTTCCAGGTGATTCCAACTTTTTCGTTTTCTCCGAAAGCAAAAGCCACTACATAGCGGCCATGACCAAGGACAGCCTAACTCTCGACGCCCCGGTGACCGATGCCTTGCAGCTCGGCCCCCGCGACGGCTCCAACAGCCGCAAGGTCTTCATCAAGACCTATGGCTGCCAGATGAACGTCTATGATTCCACGCGGATGAGCGATGCGCTCGCGCGCGACGGCTATGAGTCGACCGAGGACATGGAAGAGGCCGATCTCGTCCTATTGAACACCTGCCATATCCGCGAGAAGGCGGCCGAAAAGGTCTATTCCGCGCTCGGCCGCCTGCGCGAGATGAAGAAGCGCAAGGCCGCCGACGGCCGCGAAATGATGATCGGCGTCACCGGCTGCGTCGCGCAAGCCGAGGGCGAAGAGATCCTGCGCCGCGCGCCCGCCGTGGATGTGGTCATCGGCCCGCAGACCTATCATCGCCTGCCGGATGCGCTTCGCCGCGCCAAGGAAGGCCAGCGCGTCGTCGACACCGAATATGCGATCGAGGACAAGTTCGAGCATCTGCCGATCGCCGAAAAGGCGAAAATCCGCGCCCGCGGCGTCACCGCCTTCCTGACGGTGCAGGAAGGGTGCGACAAGTTCTGCACCTTCTGCGTCGTGCCATATACCCGCGGCTCCGAAGTCTCCCGCCCGGTCGCCCAGATCGTCGAAGAGGCTGAGAAACTTGTGGATGGCGGCGTGCGCGAAATCACGCTGCTCGGCCAGAACGTCAATGCTTGGCATGGCATCGGCCCGAAGGGCGAGGCCTGGAGCCTGGGCGATCTTCTCTATCGCCTGGCTGAAATCCCCGGTCTCGCGCGTCTGCGCTACACCACCAGCCACCCGCGCGACATGGACGATCGGCTGATCGGCGCGCATCGCGACCTGCGCACGCTGATGCCTTACCTGCATCTGCCCGTCCAGGCCGGCTCGGATCGCATCCTGAAGGCGATGAACCGGCGGCATACGGCTGCGGAATACCTCACGCTCGTCGAGAAGATCCGCGCTGCCCGGCCTGACATCGCCTTGTCCGGCGATTTCATCGTCGGTTTCCCGGGGGAGACAGACCAGGATTTTGAGGATACATTGAGACTGATCGAGGAGGTGAATTATGCACAGGCCTTCTCGTTCAAATATTCCACGCGGCCAGGTACGCCCGGCGCGGAGTTGAAGGATCAGGTGCCCGAAGAGTTCAAGACCGAACGACTGGAGCGTTTGCAGGCATTGTTGCTGAGGCAGCAGCATGCGTTTGCCGAGGCTTGTGTGGGCAAAACAGTGGATATCCTTCTGGAAAAGCCGGGCCGGATGCCGGGCCAGTTGATTGGACGCTCTCCCTGGCTGCAATCTGTGAATGTTGATGCAAAAGCATCGCAAATCGGTGACATTATTAACGTACGAATCACCGGAACCAGCACCAACAGCCTTTTTGCTGAATTGCTCTAGGTTCCGGACGGGCACAAGGAGCCGCACCGCTTGAACGGACAGGAATTGGTTTCTTCTTCATCGCGCCAGCCCCGCACCGCGAGCGACGCCAATCACTTCACTCTGACGTTCGAGAACAATCGGTTCGCCAGCGAACTTTTCGGGCAGTTCGACCAGAATTTGAAGTTGCTCGAGGAGCGGCTCGGCATCGATGCCCGCGCCCGCGGCAATTCCGTCGTCATAGCAGGGGACGTGCTGGCCACCAATCAGGCGCGCCGCACGCTCGATTACCTCTATGACAAGCTGCAAAAAGGCGGCAATGTGGAGCGTTCCGATGTGGAAGGGGCAATCCGCATGGCGGTTGCCGCCGACGACCAATTGACACTGCCGACCATGGAGAGAAAAGCCAAATTGACGATGGCGCAGATTTCGACGCGCAAGAAGACGATCATCGCTCGCACGCCGACCCAGGACGCCTATATGCGGGCGCTGGAGCGTTCCGAGCTCGTTCTTGGCGTCGGCCCCGCCGGTACCGGTAAGACCTATCTCGCCGTCGCGCATGCCGCCCAACTTCTGGAGCGCGGCGCCGTGGAAAAGATCATCCTGTCGCGCCCGGCCGTCGAGGCAGGCGAGCGTCTCGGCTTCCTACCCGGCGACATGAAGGAAAAGGTCGATCCCTATCTGCGTCCACTCTATGATGCGCTCTACGATATGATGCCGGGCGACAAGGTCGAGCGTGCCATCACCGCGGGCGTCATCGAAATCGCGCCGCTCGCCTTCATGCGCGGTCGTACGCTTGCCAATGCCGCAGTCATCCTCGACGAGGCGCAGAACACGACCTCCATGCAGATGAAGATGTTCCTGACCCGCCTCGGCGAAAATTCGCGGATGATCGTGACGGGCGATCCGAGCCAGATCGACCTGCCGCGCGGCGTCAAGTCCGGTCTGGTGGAAGCGCTGCAGCTGTTGGACGGCGTCGAGGGCATTTCCATCGTCCGCTTCAAGGATACGGACGTCGTCCGTCATCCGCTGGTGGCGCGCATCGTTCGGGCCTATGATTCCACCTATGCCGCAAAGGCAGAGGAAAGCGATCCGCAGATCTGATCTGCGGTGCGGAAACCGATGGCCGAACTCGATATACAGATCAGCGTGGAGGAGGGCGACTGGCCCTCCGATGAGGAGTTGCAAGTCCTGGCCGAGCAGGTGCTGGGAGCCGCGGCCGCCTATTTGAAGACGCATGAAAAGCAGCCTTTTCCGAAAACGGCGACCGAATTGTCGCTGGTGTTCACAAACGATGCTTCCATTCGCGAAATCAATGCGGAGTGGCGCTCGCAGGACAAGGCGACGAATGTCCTTTCCTTCCCGGCCTTCCCGCTTGAGCCCGGCGGCAAGCCCGGCCCGATGCTTGGCGACATCATCATCGCCAGGGAGACGGTGGAGCGCGAGGCGGTCGATCTGGAAAAGAGTTTTGACGACCATCTGGCGCATTTGATGGTGCATGGTTTCTTGCATCTCTTCGGCTACGACCATATGAATAATAGCGAAGCCGAAAGAATGGAGGGGCTGGAGACTCGCATTTTGGCTGGTCTTGGCCTATCTGATCCCTATGCGGGACAAGACCCCATTTGATCTGAACCCTGTCTGACCAGGAACAATGAGCGACTTTACGACAAGATCGGCCCCCGAGGCCAAAGACGGAGCCGAAGCGGCCTCCTCCGACGAGGCAGGCAGTAGTAGCAACGGCAAGCGATCCCATTCTTCTTTCTGGGCGCGCGCTGCGCGTATCCTGCGACCGGCACAGGACTCCGCCCGGCTGCGCGAGGATCTCGCCGACGCATTGATGACCAACGCCGCCGATGATGATGCCTTTTCGCCCGACGAGCGCGCAATGCTGCACAATATCTTGCGCTTCCGCGAGGTGCGCGTCGAGGATGTCATGGTGCCACGCGCCGATATCGAGGCGGTCGATCAGAATATCACCATAGGCGAGCTGATGATCCTCTTCGAGGAAAGCGGCCGCTCGCGCATGCCTGTCTATGCCGAGACGCTGGATGATCCGCGCGGCATGGTGCATATCCGCGACCTGCTATCCTATGTCGCCAAGCAGGCGCGCAACAAGCGCCGTGCCGGCAGCGCCAAGGCGGCAGCCGCCGCAACGGGCACGCCCGCAGCCGAAAAGCCGGCGCGCTCGACCAAGCCGAATTTCGATCTTTCCCGGGTCGATCTGCAGAAGACGCTGGCCGAGGCCGGCATCATCCGCAAGATCCTGTTCGTGCCGCCCTCCATGCTGGCTTCCGATCTCCTGCGCCGCATGCAGGTCAACCGCACGCAGATGGCGCTTGTCATCGACGAATATGGCGGCACGGATGGTCTGGCCTCGCATGAGGACATCGTCGAAATGGTCGTCGGTGACATCGACGATGAGCACGATGACGAAGAAGTGATGTTCAAGCGCGTCTCCGAGGATGTTTTCGTAGCCGATGCCCGCGTCGAGCTAGAGGAGATCGCTGCGGCGATCGGCTCGGATTTCGACATCAGCGAGCAGGTCGACGAGGTGGACACGCTTGGTGGCCTGATCTTCTCCGCTCTCGGCCGCATTCCGGTGCGCGGCGAAGTGGTGCAGGCGCTTCCGGGCTTTGAATTCCACATTCTCGATGCCGATCCGCGCCGCATCAAGCGGGTGCGCATCACGCGCAAGCGTCATGCCGCTCGCCGCCGGCCGACCGTCAAGCTGGAAGGGGAGGCAGGCGCGCCCGAGCGCGATTTGCCGGCACCGGAAACAATTGCCGAGGAAACCTCGGTCGGGTCCAACACCGCCAGCCACTAGCGCAATTCCGGGAAAAGCACGTAGCGGTTTCCGTCCGGAATTGCTGAAAACAAGAGGCTGAAGCCTTTTCACGATTCGAAGAAAAGCGGAAAGCTTCTAAAGCACGTCGCGGTCTTTCAGATTCGCTTCCCACGCTCTAGGTCTTTGATTTTGCGCATGGCGTTGTCGCGAAATCGCTGCACACTTTTACGCAACATGCTCTCGCTGCCACTTCAGCGGGACAAACCGCTGCATTTTTGAAAGACTGCGGCCAGTTGATTCGCAGTTGAACGGAGCTGGCGCATGGAATGGCTTTCGGGCCGGGTGATCCTCGTCTGGGGTTTCAAACGTGCGTTGCTTGTTGTTCTTGCCGGTGCCATCGGCGTCCTGGCGCTGCCGCCTTTCGGCTTTTTCGCCGCGATGTTCGTCTCCTTCACGCTGCTGGTCTGCCTGCTGGACGGCGTTGCCGCAGGCCCTGACAGTGGGCTGCTCGGGCGGCTGTGGCCGGCCTTCTTCACCGGCTGGCTGTTCGGCTTCGGCTATTTCGTTGCCGGTCTCTGGTGGCTCGGCCACGCACTGCTGATCGATGCCGACGAGTTCGCCTGGGCCTTGCCGCTGGCGATCCTCGGCTTGCCCGCCTTTCTCGCGGTTTTCTATGGCGTGGCGACCATGCTTGCCCGTATCCTGTGGTCCGATGGCATGGGGCGCATCACCGCGCTCGCCTTCAGTTTCGGCATCCTGGAATGGCTGCGCAGCTTTCTGTTCACCGGCTTTCCCTGGAACGCCATCGGCTATGGCGCCATGCCCATTCCGCTGATGATGCAGTCGGCGCATGTGATCGGCGTGCTGGGCGTCACCGTGCTCGCCGTCTTCGTCTTCGCGGCACCGGCATTGCTCGGCACACGCCAGGGGCGACTGCCGGGGATCGGCCTTGCCGTCGTCATCGCCGCCGCGCATTTCGGCTATGGCTATTACGCGCTGAACCTGTCGCAAGCGCCGCTGGCCGATGGCAAGACGGCGCCGGTCGTGCGCATCGTTCAGCCTTCCATCGACCAGGAAACCAAGATGGACACGGCTGCCGATCGCGCCGCCATCTTCGACAGGCATCTGGCGCTTTCGGTTCAGCCGCCGGCAAACGGCGGCAAGCGGCCCGACATCATCGTCTGGCCCGAGACTGCTGTGCCCTTCATCCTGACCGATAACCGGGATGCGCTTGCTCGCATCGCGGATCAGCTCGAGGACGATCAGGTCCTGATCACCGGCGCCGTCCGCGTCGAAGACATGGGGCCGGGTGTCGAGCCTCGCTACTACAATTCGATCTACGTCATCGACGGCCGCGGCCAGATCATCGGCGCTTCCGACAAGACCCATCTTGTGCCCTTCGGCGAATACGTGCCCTTCGAACACATCCTCAGCTATCTCGGCATCGAGAATGTCGTGGAACTGCCGGGAGGTTTTTCCGCAGCTGCCAAGCGGCAACTGCTGACCTTGCCCGATGGCCTCAAATTCTATCCGCTGATCTGCTACGAGATCATCTTTCCGAATGAGATGACACCGGGGATCCGGCAGGCCGATGCCATCCTCAATGTCACGAATGATGGCTGGTTCGGCGACACACCGGGTCCATACCAGCATTTCCTGCAGGCAAGGGTGAGGGCGGTGGAGCAGGGGCTGCCACTGATTCGAAGCGCCAATACCGGCATTTCAGCTTTTGTCGATCCATATGGGCGTGTGCTTTCTGGTATTGGTTATAATCAACAAGGCTTCATAGATACCACTTTAGGTGGCGCAACCCTGTCGCGCATAGACGACAAAGCCAGGGAAATATACTTTTGGTTGATTGTCGGGGTAGTCGGCATGATGGCTTTGATTTCACGCATGGGTTTTATTTCCAGGGTGAATTGACCAAAAAACCCTAAAATTGCATAGTGCTTAGTGTCCGCCTTTCGAACGTAAACTGGAGGCCTTGGGGGCGTCGGCTGCAACGTGGCGTTATAGGGGTGGTGAAGGGTACCGGGTGGCAGGTCCTGAATTCAACCTATGTTAGGGTATTATGATGATTGAAAACAAAAAGAAGCCGAACCCCATCGACATCCATGTCGGTAGCCGCATACGCCTCCGCCGCACGATGCTTGGCATGAGCCAGGAGAAGCTCGGCGAAAGCCTGGGAATTACGTTTCAACAGATTCAGAAATACGAAAAAGGCACCAACCGCGTTGGCGCCAGCCGCCTGCAGAACATCTCCAGCATTCTCAATGTCCCGGTTTCCTTCTTTTTCGAGGATGCGCCGGGTGAGCATTCGGCCTCCGCCGGCGGCATGGCCGAGGCATCCAGCTCCAACTACGTCGTCGACTTTCTGTCCTCTTCCGAAGGATTGCAGCTCAATCGCGCCTTCGTGAAAATTTCCGATGGCAAGGTCCGACGCAAGGTCGTCGAGCTGGTCAAGGCGCTTGCAGCCGAGGCGGACGCCGAATAGCCCTTCGAAGCAAGGCCGAACCGGTAAAATCGAGAGGCGGTCATTTTGGCCGCCTTTTCCGCATTTACGGCAAAATTTTATCACTTTGACCGAGATATAAAGATATATTTATGTCCTTGTGTGGCTTGTTTTTCGAGCTGGAGGCGAATATCAAAAGCAGAGATTTGTTCTTTGAGGGGAATCCCGCATGCGCGCGAATTATCTGTTTACGAGTGAGTCTGTTGCCGAAGGTCACCCGGATAAAGTCTGTGACCGCATCTCCGATGAAATTGTCGATCTGGTTTACCGCGAGGCCACGAAGACCGGCGTGAACCCCTGGACCGTGCGCATCGCATGCGAGACCCTCGCTACCACCAACCGTGTCGTCATCGCCGGCGAAGTTCGTCTGCCGCCGAGCCTGATGAAGAAGGACAAGGACGGCAACGACGTCATCAATCCTTCGAAGTTCAAGGCCGCAGCCCGCCGCGCCATCAAGGATATCGGCTACGAGCAGGACGGCTTCCATTGGAAGAAGGCGCGCATCGACGTGCTCCTGCACTCGCAGTCGGCCGACATCGCCCAGGGCGTTGACAATGCTGCCGACCAGCAGGGCGACGAAGGCGCCGGCGACCAGGGGATCATGTTCGGCTACGCCTGCCGCGAAACCCCGGACCTCATGCCGGCACCGATCTACTATTCGCACAGGATCCTGCAGCTGTTGGCTGCCGCCCGCAAGAAGGGCGATGGCGACGTCGCCAAGCTTGGCCCGGACGCCAAGAGCCAGGTGACGGTGCGTTACGTGGACGGCAAGCCGTCGGAAGCAACCTCCATCGTGCTTTCCACCCAGCATCTCGATGATAGCTGGGATTCGAAGAAGGTTCGCTCCGTCGTCGAGCCCTATATCGTCGAAGCGCTCGGCGATCTGAAGATTGCCTCCGATTGCAAGTGGTACATCAACCCGACCGGCAAGTTCGTCATTGGCGGCCCGGACGGCGACGCCGGCCTCACCGGCCGCAAGATCATCGTCGACACCTATGGCGGCGCAGCCCCGCACGGCGGCGGCGCCTTCTCGGGCAAGGACACCACCAAGGTCGACCGTTCCGCAGCCTATGCCGCTCGCTATCTCGCAAAGAACGTCGTTGCCGCCGGCCTCTCCGACCGCTGCACGATCCAGCTGTCCTATGCCATCGGCGTTGCCCAGCCGCTGTCGATCTATGTCGACCTGCACGGCACGGGCAAGGGCGTCAGCGAAGACCAGGTTGAAGCGGCCATCCGCAAGAACATGGACCTTTCGCCGACCGGCATCCGCCGTCACCTCGATCTCAACAAGCCGATCTATGCCAAGACCTCGGCCTACGGTCATTTCGGTCGCAAGGCCGGTCGTGACGGTTCCTTCTCCTGGGAGCGTACGGACCTGGTCAAGGCTCTCAAGGAAGCCGTAAAGCTCCGGGAAGCCGCATGATCGATACTGAGCGCCGGTCGCGGGCGACGGAAGCATTCTTCGGCCGGCGCAAGGGTAAGGCCTTGCGCGGCCAGCAGGCTGAAAAGCTGGAAGCATTGCTGCCACAATACATCGTGGATCTTTCCGCCCCGACGCCGCAGCCGCCGAATGATCTTTTCCCGGTGCCGACCGAGCGTCTGCGCCTGGAAATCGGCTTCGGTGGCGGCGAGCATCTGATTCACAGGGCGCTCGAGCAGCCGAAGACCGGCTTCATCGGCGTGGAACCCTTCGTCAATTCGATGCAGAAGCTGCTTGCGCGTGTCGATGAAGCCGGCGCGCACAATATCCGCGTCTACAATGACGACGCGACGCAGGTGCTGGATTGGCTGCCGGACAACTGCCTCGACCAGATCGACCTGCTCTATCCCGATCCCTGGCCGAAGAAGAAACACTGGAAGCGCCGCTTCGTTTCCCAGGTGAACCTTGCCCGCTTCCATCGCGTCCTGAAGCCTGGGGCTCTCTTCTGCTTCGCATCCGACATCGACACCTATGTCAACTGGACGCTGCAGCATTGCCATGCGCATGGCGGCTTCGAATGGACCGCCCGGAATGCCGCCGATTGGCTGACGCCCTATGTGGGCTGGCCCAGCACGCGCTACGAGGCGAAGGCTCGGCGCGAGGGGCGCTCGTCCGCCTATCTGACCTTCAAAAGGGTCTGATTGCTCGTTTCCCAGGGCGAAAATTTGAGATCTCAGTGACCGCATCATCCCGTACGGACAGCCACTCGAGGCGGTCTGGATCATGCGCATGCGTCGCAGGATGGGGCCGGTTCGATGCGGTCCTTGCAAGCGATGAAGTTCACCGCCGGGCGACGCTTCAGGTCAGTGCAGGCTGACCGTCTTCAGTTCGTCTTCCGCCGCACGATAGAATGTGCTGGAGCGATTGTCCGTTAAAAGGATCGGCGTGCCGTCGGCGCCGAAAAGTGCCCAGAGATCGACATCAGGGTCGATGCTCGGCGCTTCCGGGAAGCAGCGGGATACTTCGGACCAGTCCATTTTTCTGATGTAGGCGACCTCGCCGGCGCCGATATTGGCAAGCTCGGTTTGGGTCAGGCGGGCGGTAGCTTCTTTCAACAACATGCTCGTACCTCCAGTATGAGGGACCAACGGCCCCAGAGCATGATGTCGAAAACTATAATCGGCTTTCGGACGGCATCGTGCTCTAGCTATTTGATTCTAGGCCGGATTCAGATTTCAGGGCGATTCGACCTAAAATCATCCGGCTCTAGGCCGTTGTTCTACTGTGAGACCGAAATGTTAATTTTCTTTACTATACGGTCCGGTTCCGGCCGGATGAGATCGACGGAGAGCAAGCCGTTCTTTAGCGTGGCGCCGAGCACCTGCATGCCGTCGGCAAGCACGAAGACGCGCTGGAATTGCCGGGCGGCAATGCCGCGATAGAGATAGTCGCGCTCACCCTGTTCGATCTGGCGTCCGCGGATCAGAAGCTGGTTTTCCTCTGTGCTGACATCGAGTTCCTCTTCCGAAAAGCCTGCGACCGCGAGCGTGATGCGCAGCCGCTCCGGCTCGCCCGACAGGCGGTCCGCACGCATCCGTTCGATATTGTAAGGGGGGTATCCGTCACTGACCTTGGAAATCCGCTCCAGCGTCTTTTCCATGGTATCGAAGCCCAGAAGTAGCGGGCTGGCAAAGGGAGTCGTCCGGCTCATCGTCTCAAAGTCCTTGGGTGTCAAGCGACCGTTCCGGACCTGATTTTCAGCACCCGGTTGTCCCTAATATGGGAGTACGCGCCTGTGAGTGCAAGCCATCGCATCTTCGCATTTGCGAGATGGAATTCCGCCGTGAGGATTCGTTTCGTCACATGGCCTTCGAGCGCTTGACAAAGCCCGACCGGACCCGCGACAAAGCCTGTCGATCGTTACCGGAGGAAAGCCACAGATATGACCGAACCCAGAAAAATCATCATCGACACCGACCCCGGTCAGGACGATGCCGCGGCGATCTTCCTCGCCTTCGGTAGCCGCCAGGAGATCGACGTGCTTGGCATCACCACGGTCGCCGGCAATGTGCCGCTGCGGCTGACGAGCCGTAACGCCCGCATCGTTTGCGAGCTCTGCAATCGCCGCGACGTCAAGGTTTTCGCCGGCGCCGATGCACCGCTGAAGCGCAAGCTGGTCACCGCCGAGCATGTACATGGCAAGACCGGCCTCGACGGCCCGGATCTAGCCGAGCCGACGATGGAGCTGCAGCCGGGCCACGCCGTCGATTTCATCATCGACACGCTGCGCAAGGAGCCGGAAGGGGCAGTCACCCTCTGCACGCTCGGACCGCTGACCAATATCGCGATGGCCTTCCAGAAGGCACCTGACATCGTCGCGCGGGTGCGCGAACTTGTCATGATGGGCGGCGGCTTCTTCGAGGGCGGCAACATCACGCCGGCCGCCGAATTCAACATCTATGTCGACCCGGAGGCGGCAGATGTCGTGTTCCGCTCCGGCGTGCCCATCGTCATGATGCCGCTCGATGTCACGCATAAGCTGCTGACCCGAAAGGATCGCGTCGTCCGCATCGCTGCCGTCGGCACTCCGCCGGCCAAGGCCATGGTGGAGATGCTGGAATTCTTCGAGCGCTTTGACATCGAGAAATACGGCTCGGATGGCGGCCCGCTGCACGACCCGACCGTTATCGCTTATCTCCTGAAACCCGAGCTGTTCAAGGGGCGCGAGTGCAATGTCGAGATCGAGGTAACGTCGGAGCTGACGGTGGGTATGACGGTTGTCGATTGGTGGCACGTCACTGACCGCAAGCACAATGCCAAGGTTATGCGCGATGTCGATGCCGACGGCTTCTTCGCGCTTTTGACGGAGCGGTTCGCCCGTATCTGATCGAGACTATCTGATCGGGATCAACAGAAAGGCCGCCGGATCGCTCCGGCGGCCTTTTGATTCATCAAACTAAGCCGGCTTAGAATTCTTCCCAATCGTCCTGGGCAAGCGCATTGGCACCCTGGGTCTGAAGAACGGGCTTGCGCGTCGGCGCGGCTGCCCTGCGCGGAGAGACAGGCGCCCGCATCTGCTGGGCGGTGGCCCGCAACGCGCCGGCATTGTCCTGAGCGGCGCCTACGGTGCGGAACCGTGCGACGAGGGCCTTCAGCGTCTGGGCTTCCTCGGCAAGCGCCACGCTGGAGGCAGTGGTTTCCTCGACCATCGCGGCGTTTTGCTGGGTCACCTGATCCATCTGGTTCATGGCGGAGTTGATTTCCTTCAGCCCGATGGCCTGCTCGCTCGCGGAGGCGGAGATCTGGCGGATCAGGCCGTTGATCTCCATCACCTGCTGGGCGATCTTGTGCAGGGCATCGCCTGTGCGGCCGACCAGATCCACGCCTTCCTTGACCTGCCCCGCCGAAGCATTGATCAGGGTCTTGATTTCCTTGGCGGCGTTGGCCGAGCGCTGGGCGAGCTCTCTAACTTCCTGCGCAACGACGGCAAACCCCTTGCCGGCTTCACCGGCACGGGCGGCTTCGACGCCGGCGTTGAGCGCCAGCAGGTTGGTCTGGAAGGCGATCTCGTCGATGACGCCGATGATACGCGACACTTCCAGCGACGATTGCTCGATGCCATGCATGGAGGAAATGGCCCGCTGGACGATCTCGCCGGAACGCTCGGCATCCTTAGACGCGGCATTGACGCTGCTTGCGGCGGTGCGGGCGTTTTCGGCGCTCGAATTGACCTGCGCGGTGAGCTGGTTGAGGGCCGCCGCCGTCTCTTCCAAGCTTGCCGCTTGCTGCTCGGTGCGACGGGCGAGATCCGAGGCGCTGTTGCTGATTTCGCTGGTGCCGCCGCCGATATTGCCGACGCTGACATTGACGGTGTGGACGGTTTCTTCGAGGCTTGCCAGCGCGGCGTTGAAATCCTGCTTGAGCTGGGCGTATTCGCCCGGGAAGTCGTCCGTGATCCTTTGATTGAGATTGCCCTTCGAGAGTTCGGCCAGGCTTTGTCCCAGAATGCTGACGATCTGGCGCTGCAGCGCGACGCTCTCGCCGCGTTCGGCTTCCGAACGGCGACGCTCGCCCTCGGCAGCCAGACGCTGATCGTTGGCTTCGCCTTCGAGGCGCTTGGTATCGGCCAGCTTGAAGCGGAAGCCTTCCAGCGCCTTGGCGACGGAACCGACTTCGTCGGCGCGGGCCTGACCGGCAACCGGCTCGGCGTAGTTGCCGGCGCTGAGGCGTTTGACGCTGGCGACGAGACCGGCGAGCGGCGTCTGCACGAAGCCGCGCACGGCGGCATAGAGAGCCAGCATGACGGCGGCGAGCACAAGGATGCCGGCGACGATCATCATATAGGTCTGGTCACGCACCGGCGCTGCGATCGCACTGTGCGGCACGTCGATGAGGACGACCCAGGTCGCGTTGAGGCCCGGAACGGCGAAGGGGTAGACGACGCGATCGAATTCCTCGCCGCCGTTTTCCGAAAGGTTCCTGAGCAGGTTTGCGGAAGAGGAAGTCAGCGCTGCCTTGATGGTGTCCGCGCCGGAGCCGTTATAATCCTTCATCAGCAGGTCGGGGGCCGGCGCAACGAGCCACTTGTTGTCCTGGGAAACCAGCAGAACGCGACCCGTGCCGAAAGGTTGAAGTTTCTGCAGCTTGGTGGAAAGCGAGGCAAGAGAGATATCGACGCCTGCGATGCCGATCAGCTTACCGCCGGACATTACCGGATAGGCGATCGAGCTCATGGTCGTCGGGACGTCGGTGCCCTGGGCGAGGTAGGGCGGGGTAATCGCACCCTTGCCGCTATCGGCTGCAAGCTTCCACCAGGCGGCCGTGTAATCGTTGTCGAAAGTGGAGAACTGGATGCCGCCATCCTTGGTCTTGGACCAATAGGGCGCGAAGGCACCCTTGTCGTTGACACCTTCATCCTTGTTGTTGGCGAGTTCCGTCGTCTTGCCGTCCAGCGCGCCGAGCTGCTCGCAGAACCAGCTGCCGAAGGCAAAGGCATTCTGTTCGACATTCGCCTTGAGGATGTTGATCATGCCCTTGCGATCGAAGGTATGGCCTTCGTGGCCGCGGCCGATGATGGCAGCCATGGAGCGGGCGGCGCTGGCCATTTCGCCGACATTGGCGGCGATCTCGTTGGAGATGGATTTGGCCTCGGTATTGGCCTGATCCATCGTCAGTGCCTCGACGCGATCGCGAGTCTGGGAAATCAATAAAAAGTTGGAAACCAGCAACACGAGCGCAATCGCCAGCCCGGTGACCAAGATCAGCTTGGCCGCAAGCGACTTCATACGAAAGATAAACATCATTTCCTCGAAAAAGCGATGCGTCGGATACACATTATCCAGATGCAAAGTCGGCGCAGGATGGCCCTGTCATGGGACCGCCGTTAAAATCCTGCCGCAGCCGGAAGGCCATACACGCCAGGCCAAAGGAGAATGATGTGGAAGCGCAAAAATTTAATTAATTGCGCTTCGCAAGGTCACGAAATTTACTCTTAAAGTTTTTCGGCGACTTCGCTTGCAACCGGAATGGATGGCTGCGCGCCCGGCTTCAGGCAGGCCAGCGAACCGGCGACGGCGGCACGGCGCAGGCTGGCCTTGAAATCCAGACCTTGATCAAGGCTCGCGGCAAAATAGCCGCAGAAAGTGTCGCCGGCGCCGACCGTATCGACCGGCTCGATGACGAGACCCTTGGCACGCGAAACCTCGCCGTCACGGATGGCGATGACACCGTCGCCGCCAAGCGTGACGATCAGGATCTGCCCGGTTTCGCCATGCAGGCGGACGAGGGCTGCTTCTCGCTCGGCCGCCGACATATTGTCCTGGCCGGCCAGTCTTTCGAATTCCGTCTCGTTGGCGATGACGATATCGGCAAGCCGGCCGAGGCGGGCCGCCTCCGGGATCAGAGGAGCGAGATTGAGCACTGTACGCACGCCCTTGGCCTTCGCCGCATTCAGCGCCATCTCGACGGCGGCGACGGGGATTTCGAGCTGAAGCATCAGCGTATCGCCAGGGTTCAGTGCGGCGACGGCCGCGGCTACGTGTTCGGCGGTATTCGTGCCGTTGGCGCCTGGAACGACGGCAATCATGTTTTCGCCGTCGCCGCCCACCAGGATGAGGGCCGTGCCGGTCGGCTCGAATACGCGCCTGACGGCGGAAAGATCGGTGCCTGCGGCATCGAGCAAGGCAAGCGCAGGTTCCGCAAAGCCATCATTGCCGACTGCTCCGCTGAGGCGGACCGTTGCCCCGGCCCGGCGTGCCGCGAGTGCCTGGTTGGCACCCTTGCCGCCGGCGGCGGTGGAAAAGCCGTTGCCGGCGACGGTTTCGCCCGGCTTCGGCAAACGATCCGTGGTGGCGATGAGGTCCATGTTGATGGAGCCGAAAATAGTGATCATGCGGTGTCCTGCCCTGGGTGTTGATCCCGCATGATCCTGCCCGAAGGCTGCCTTATGTCTTAGTGGATCATGCATCGATTGGGCGCGACACTGCCCGAAGCGATCAGTCCTCGTCAACTACCCTGAGCTTGAGTTGGCTCGTGCGGTTGTCGACAGGCTTGGGCCTGTCCTCCACGCGCGCCTTCACCGGTTCTTTTTCTTTCGCGGTCTCGAATTCCAGCGCCTCTATTCGCTCGCCGCGCCTTGTCAGCTTGTCGGCCGAGGTGACGATCATGTCGACATCCTTCTGCGCCATGGCGAAATGGCCCTGGAGCTTGCGCACGCGTTCGTCCAGCCGCGAAAGATCGTCCATCAGATGCGCCACTTCGCTTTGGATGACATGGGCCTGCTCGCGCATGCGCTGGTCCTTCAGCACAGCCTGAATGACCTGAATCGACAGCATCAGCAGCGAAGGCGAGACGATGACGATGCGCGCGCGCTGGGCCTTCTGCACGATCGCCTCGAAATTCTCGTGGATCTCCGCGAAGATCGATTCCGAGGGCACGAAGAGAAAGGCCGTGTCCTGGGTCTCGCTCGGGATAAGATATTTCTCGGCGATATCGCGGATATGCAGCTCCAGATCCCTGCGGAATTGCTGGGCCGCAATCCTGCCGTGATCGGGATTGGCCGCAGCACGGATGGCGTTCCAGGCTTCCAGCGGAAACTTGGCATCGACAACAAGCGGGGGCGAGCCGTTCGGCATGCGAATGGTGCAGTCCGGCCGCGAGCCGTTGGAAAGGGTCGGCTGGAATGCGTAGGCGCCCATCGGCAGGCCATCGGCAACAATAGTCTCCATGCGCGCCTGGCCGAAGGCGCCGCGCGTCTGCTTGTTGGACAGGATGGCCTGCAGGCCGACGACATCCTTTGCCAGCGACTGGATATTGATCTGTGCCGCATCGATGACGGCGAGCCTTTCCTGCAGCCGGCGCAGGTTTTCGTGCGTCGAGCGCGTCTGCTCGCCGATCGTTGCCGTCACCCGTTGCGACATGCCGTCCAGACGCTGCCCGATCGCCTGATTGAGCTCGGCCTGCCTGGAGCCGAACACTTCGGCCATGGTGGCAAGCCGCCCCTGCATCTCCGCCTGCGACCGCAGCAGCGCGGTCATCGTATGTTCGGCGTCGAGCTCATCGTCCTCCGCTCGCGCTCTGCCGCGGACGAAAAGGGCGATCACTGCGATAGCAAGCATGATGACGAGGCCGGTTAGAACCTGGACCGTGGAAATGGCTTGGCCGAAGATGATAAAGGACATGAAACCTGGCGCGCTGGTGAAGTACTCATCGGCACCATAGCAAAATTGTCGCGAATATCCAGATCAAAACGTGAACAGAGTTTTCGGGTCATTTGCGTTGATCCGGATGGGCGGCGTTGAAAAAACACGTCCTCGCAGCCATCTTGACGATTCCATCGCACAACAAGATGCGTTATGGGAAACGTCATGACGATCAAGCCACTTATCATTTTGCCCGATCCGCTGCTCCGCCAGGCTTCGAAGCCCATTGAGCGCATCGATACCGAAACTCAGCGCCTTGCCGACGACATGCTGGAAACCATGTACGACGCGCCGGGCATCGGCCTTGCGGCGATCCAGATCGGCGTTCCCCGCCGCATGCTCGTCATTGACGTCGCGCGCGAAGGTGAAGAGAAGAAGCCGTTGGTCGTCATCAATCCGGAAATCGTCGCCTCGTCGGACGAGCGCTCGGTCTATGAGGAAGGCTGCCTTTCCATTCCGGATTACTATGCCGAAGTGGAGCGTCCGGCACGCGTCACCGTCAAACATCTCGACCGCAACGGCAAGGAGCAACTCACCGAGGCCGATGGCTTGCTGGCAACCTGCCTTCAGCACGAGATCGATCACCTGAACGGCGTGCTCTTCATCGACTATATTTCGCGCCTGAAGCGCGAAATGGTGATCAAGAAGTTCACCAAGGCGGCCAAGTCGAAAGCTCTCTGAGCTCCAGCCATTGAAAGATCGGCTTGAAACGCCTATGATATCATTGATATCAAATGGAGGCGCGAATGAGTGATCTTTTGATTCGCGATATTTCCGAGCCGATGAAACAGAATATCGCAGAACGGGCAAAGCAGGCGGGACGCAGCCTCTCCGAAGAAGCAAAAGAACTTTTGCAAAAGGCTCTGGTCGCAGAGAAAGCCGCAACGGAGAGCCCCCGATTGTCTGCCTGGGATCTTTTGCGGCCGATTCTCTACGACGGCGATGATAAGGCGGGGGTGGAATATGCCCGTATCATGGATGAGATCGAAGCGGAGAGAAAGAAGGATTTCGGCCGTCCGGTCGAGGACTTTGAATGATCCTCCTTGATACGAATGTCATTTCCGAATTGGAAAAACCTGCACCCGATCAAAATGTTACAATCTGGATGAAGGCTCGGTCAAGCACGGAGCTCTATCTTTGCGATGTCGTGGTGATGGAGCAGTCCTACGGCGCGGAGCGCTTTTTACTTCGCACGCGATCTGATCGCTACGTGCGAATTTTCAATGCGTTGCTTCAGTCGTTTCAAGGCAGGATACTTCGGTTCGATCAAAATTCCGCTATTGAGACAGGACGTATTCGCGCGCATCGTCAGCGCTCGGGGCATCAGATTTCCGTGCAAGACGCCATGATCGCCGCCATCTGCCTCGCGAGCGGGGCGACCTTGGCGACGCGCAACACAAAAGACTTCGAAGGGCTTGATCTCAAGCTCATAAACCCGTTTGAAGGCGGCTAGCGTTTGACCCCGCGGTGCGTGCAGCTACTGCCGGGTTGCTCGAAACCGATATCTTAGCCGGATGGATCGCATGTCGCTCAACATCATTTTCATGGGAACGCCCGAATTCTCCGTGCCGACATTGCGGTCCCTGATCGATGCCGGGCACAAGGTTGGCGCCGTTTATACGCAGCCGCCGCGTCCCGGTGGCCGGCGGGGGCTGGATCTGCAGAAATCGCCGGTGCATCAGGCGGCTGAGCTGTTGGGGCTGCCGGTGTTCACACCGGTCAACTTCAAGGATCCCGACGAGCGCCAGCGCTTCCGCGACCTGGATGCCGATGTCGCCGTCGTCGTGGCGTATGGACTGCTGCTGCCGGAGGCGATCCTGACCGGCACGCGCCTCGGCTGCTATAATGGTCATGCCTCGCTGTTGCCGCGCTGGCGCGGTGCCGCCCCCATTCAGCGGGCGATCATGGCCGGCGACGCCAAGACCGGCATGATGGTGATGAAGATGGACAAGGGGCTCGATACCGGGCCAGTTGCGCTCACATGCGAAGTCGAGATCGGCGACACCATGACCGCTGGCGAGCTGCATGACAGGCTGATGCTTGTGGGCGCGGAGGCGATGGCCGAGGCGATGAACAAGCTGGAGCATGACGAACTGCCGCTGATCGCCCAGCCGTCCGAAGGCGTTCTCTATGCCGCAAAGATCGATAAGGGCGAAACCCGCATCGATTTCGGCAAGCCGGCGGTGGATGTTCATAATCATATTCGCGGTCTGTCGCCGTTTCCCGGCGCCTGGTTCGAGGCTGAAATCGCCGGCAAGTCCGAGCGCATCAAGGTGCTCGGCTCGGAATTGGCCGAGGGCACAGGAACCTCCGGCCAGGTGCTGACGGACGATCTCGTCATTGCCTGCGCCTCTGGTGCGATCAGGCTGACGAAGCTGCAGAAAGCTGGCGGCAAGCCCTTGGCGGCAGCCGACTTCCTGCGCGGCACGCCGATCGCGCCGGGCACCGTGCTCGCCTCGGAGCAGGCCTGATGCCGCGCTACAAAATGACCGTCGAATATGACGGCATCCCCTATGTCGGCTGGCAGCGCCAGGAGAACGGCCCATCCGTCCAGGGCGCGATCGAAGGCGCCATCCTGTCGTTGACCGGCGAGACGGTTTCGATCCGCGGGGCGGGGCGCACGGATTCCGGCGTGCACGCCATGGGTCAGGTCATGCATGCCGACCTCTCCAAGGACTGGAAGACCTATACGCTGCGCAATGCGCTCAATGCCCATTTGAGGATGGCCGGAGAGAAGGTCGCCATTCTCGATATCGTTGAGGTCGATACAAGCTTCGACGCGCGCTTTTCGGCCATTCGCCGCCACTATCTCTATCGCATCATCGCCCGCCGCGCGCCCCTGGCGCTGGAGGCCGGCCGCGCATGGTGGGTGCCGAAGGACATGGATCACGAGGTCATGAATGCCGCGGCGCAGACCCTTGTGGGACTGCACGATTTCACCACCTTCCGCTCGGCGCATTGCCAGGCAAACAGTCCGGTGCGCACGCTCGACCGGCTGGATGTGACGCGCAGCGGCGAGCTCATCGAGATCCGCGCCACGGCGCAAAGCTTTCTGCACAATCAGATCCGTTCCTTCGCCGGCACGCTGAAGCTGGCGGGCGAAGGCAAATGGACGCCCGACGATGTACGCGCGGCGCTGGAAGCCAGGGATCGCAAGGCCTGCGGCCCCGTCGCCCCGCCGGACGGGCTCTATTTCATGCAGGTGGATTATCGCGACGATGCCGGTTTGCCTGGCGAGGGCGAGAATGCCGACGGTGGCGAGGATATGCCGTAGTCCCGTTGCGACTGCCTCAAATCGGCGGATAGACCCCGAGGAAGCGCTGCAGGAAATCCGTCAGCAGCAGGTTTGGAATGAGCAGCATCAGCGTCAGCGTGCCGACGAAAAGCGGATGCGTGCCGCAGATCATCCTGAGGATACGCGCCAGCGCAAAGATGGTAGCCATGGTCAGCGCCAGCGATAAAAGCGCTGCCAAGCCCTTCGAGCCGGGAACGAAGACGATCATGGCGACGAGCAGTGCGTTCAGATAATTCGCCGGCACGAAAAGCCAGTTTACGGTAACGACGATCGGCGTGAACTTGTCGCCGAAACGGAAGACCAAAAGCAACAAGCCGGCGAGAATGGGCGGTATCAGCCAGTTCGCAGCCTCGACCAGTGCCAGGCGCAGAAAGAAGGCGAGACCGGTGGATGTTTCGGGCGGCATGGCGGTCAGATAGGCCTGCTGCCACCATAACCATGAAATGCCGATCGACGGCAGGCTCCAGAGAATGGCCCAGAAGGAGCGCAGCATGCCGCGGTCCGATATGTCCAGATACTGAAAGCCGCGCGCATCCATGCGGATCAGCAGCCATAGGCCGGACAGGTAATATTGGACTTCCCTAAAGGTCGGCATTCTCGAACCAGCGCTGGATGAAGGTCTGGTAAATCTCGGTCAGCGTTTCGAGATCCGAGAGCGCCACCCGCTCGTCGACCATATGCATGGTCTGGCCGACGAGCCCGAATTCCACGACAGGGCAGTAGTCCTTGATGTAGCGGGCATCCGACGTGCCGCCGGTGGTCGAAAGTGCTGGCCTTTGGCCGGTGATGTTTTCGACGGCAGCGGAGAGCGAGGCGATCAGCGCATTGTTGCGCGTCAGGAAGACCTGGCTCGGGCGTTCGGACCATGTGATGTCGTATTTCGTCGGCGGCCGACCGGGGCGCAGCGTCTCGTCGGCGGCCGCCGCGTCCAGGCGGGCAAGGATTTCGGCCTTCAGCGTATCGGCGGTCCAGGTGTCGTTGAAGCGGATGTTGAAGGCGGCGGTTGCCTTGGCGGGGATGACGTTGGTGGCGGTATTGCCGACGTCGATGCTCGTCACTTCGAGGTTCGACGGCTGGAAACTGTCCGTGCCCGCGTCAAAGGGCGGATCGAGCAGCGCTTCCGTCAGCTTGATGATGCTGCGCACCGGATTGTCGGCGAGATGCGGATAGGCGGCATGGCCCTGCACGCCGTGAACGGTGATGAAGCCGGAGATCGAGCCGCGGCGGCCGATCTTGATCATGTCGCCGAGCCGGTCGGGATTGGTCGGCTCTCCGACGAGCGATGCATCCCACGTCTCGCCGCGCTCGGCAGCCCATTGCAGCAGCTTGACCGTGCCGTTGATTGCCGGTCCCTCTTCGTCGCCGGTGATCAGGAAGGAGAGCGAGCCGGCAGGCTTGCCGTTCTTCTCGATATGGCGCGCCACGGCCGCCACGAAACAGGCAATGCCGCCCTTCATGTCGACGGCCCCGCGGCCGAAAAGTTCGCCATCGGCGATTTCGGCGGCAAAGGGCGGGTGGCTCCAGGAGGCGGCATCGCCGACCGGAACGACATCCGTATGTCCAGCAAACATCAGATGCGGCCCATCCGTGCCGAGCCGCGCATAGAGGTTTTCGATATCGGGCGTTCCCGGCTCGCTCGCCGTCATGCGCTCGACCTTGAAGCCAAGTGGCAGCAGCATGTCGGCAAGCGCGGTCAGCGCACCGCCTTCGGCCGGGGTGACGGAGGCACAGCGAATGAGGGTCTGCAGATTGGAGACAGGATCGGTAACGGTCATCGGAGGCAACTTATCCGGCGGGAAATGGCAAAGCGATGGCAAAGGATCGGCGACGAGTCGAAATTCTTTGCCGCGATTCCAGCAATCGCACAGGCATGCTCACCCGGCAAGCATGAGGGAAGCGCGATGTGACGATCGCGCTTCCAAAATCTTACAATTCAATCGCGCAGCAGCTCGTTGATGCCGGTCTTCGAGCGGGTCTTTTCGTCGACGCGCTTCACGATGACGGCGCAATAGAGGCTGGGGGCCGGCTGGCCGTTCGCCATGGTGTTGCTGCTCGGCAGCGAGCCGGCGACGACGACCGAATAGGGCGGAACTTCGCCATAGGTGATCTCGCCGGTGGCGCGATCGACAATCTTGGTCGACTTGCCGATAAAGACGCCCATGCCGAGCACGGAGCCCTCGCGGACGATGCAGCCTTCGACGACTTCGGAGCGGGCGCCAATGAAGCAATTGTCCTCGATGATCGTCGGGCCGGCCTGCATCGGTTCCAGCACACCGCCGATGCCGACGCCGCCGGAGAGGTGCACGTGCTTGCCGATCTGCGCGCAGGAGCCGACCGTCGCCCAAGTGTCGACCATGGTGCCTTCGCCGACATAGGCGCCGAGATTGACGAAGGACGGCATCAGGATGGCGTTGGGAGCGATATAGGCGGAATGACGCACGACGGCATTCGGCACGGCGCGGAAGCCGGCGTCGCGGAAGCGGTTCTCACCCCAGCCTTCAAACTTCGAGGGAACCTTGTCCCACCAGGTGGCATTGCCGGGGCCGCCTTCGACGATCTTCATGTCGTTCAGGCGGAAGGAGAGCAGAACCGCTTTCTTGAGCCATTGGTTGACGGTCCAGTTGCCGTCCGCACCGCGCTCGGCCACGCGAACCTTGCCGCTATCGAGGAGATTGAGCGCCGTTTCGACGGCCTCGCGGACTTCGCCGCGCGTCGAGGTGTTCACATTGTCGCGATTGTCAAAGGCAGCCTCGATGGACTTTTCGAGGGAGGCGAGATCGTTAGCGCTCATGGGAATTCCTTAAAACGTCAGTGCCTATCGTGATTTCCGGCAAGGGTCCGGAAGCGGTCGATTGGTCCTATAGCATGGAGTTTGAAAATGGAATGTCTTTTCCGCGCCGATTGAGCTTGGATTCAAGGCGTTGTAGGGGCATATGCAAGAGCTTGGCTACTCTCGCCCGCACGCGGGAACGGCCCGTCATGATCGATTCGAAAGGCATGAATAGATGAGCAAGGCGAAGAACGGCAGGCTGAGGCGTAAGGACGGGGTTTGGGACCCGTTGAAGACGAGCTCGGCGGACAAGAAGCGGGCCGAGTCCGTGCCGCGCACGCCGCAGTCGATGTCGCCCTCCTACCGGCTTGCTTATGCGGACGAGGATTTTCTGTGCCGTGAGGAACTGCGGCCGATCCGCCTGCAGCTCGAATTGCTGAAGACCGAAATGTATCTGACCGAACGCGGCATCAATTCGACCGTCGTCATGTTCGGAGGCGCGCGCATTCCCGCGCCCGGCACCAATGCATGGGCCGCGCGCAACGATGTGCAGCGCGCCAATCTCGAGGCCGCATCGGTGTATTACGAGGAGGCGCGCAAGTTCGCCCGGCTCTGCTCGCGCTATTCCGCCGGCTTCGACTTCCACGAATATGTCGTTGTCACCGGCGGCGGCCCGGGCGTGATGGAAGCGGGCAATCGCGGTGCGGCCGAAGAAGGAGCGCCGTCGATCGGCCTCAACATCGTGCTGCCGCATGAGCAGGCGCCGAACGCCTATGTGACGCCGGAGCTCAGCTTCAATTTTCACTATTTCGCCATCCGCAAGATGCATTTCATGGTGCGCGCCAAGGCGATCGCGGTATTTCCGGGCGGCTTCGGCACGCTCGACGAATTGTTCGAATGCCTGACGCTGATCCAGACCGGCCGCATGGAGCGCCTGCCGCTCATTCTCTTCGGCGAGAAGTTCTGGCGCAGCATCGTCAATTTCGAAGCGCTGGCCGAATTCGGCACCATTGCGCCTGACGATGTAAACCTGATCAGCTTCGTTGATACCGCCGACGAAGCCTGGAAGATCGTCGCGGATTTCTACGAGCACGATAACGGGCACTGACGACGAAAGCCCGCCATCGCAAAGGCGAGGGCGGGCTTTCGGATCGGGTTGATCGATCGGTTTACAGCAGCGGCCGGTTCGGCATGTCGTCCAGCGAGATCGCGCCGTCATGGTTGCGATCCATGCGGTCGAAGAGCTTGTTGGCGGCGTCTTCGGCTTCCTGCTTGCTGATCTGGCCGTTTTCATCCTTGTCGATGCGATGGAAGAGCATCATGCCGCGCATCAAGCCTGCTTCGTGCATGAAGCGGCCATGCGGCCTGTGATGGCGCGGGCCGTTATTGTCGGCCTGAGCCTCGTCACCCTTGCTCTGATCGTTCTGGGCCTGGTCGCCATCTGCCTTGGCGTGCTCGGCCTTCCATTCCTTGATGCGTTCCTGACGATAGGCGCGTAGTTCGCCGGGGGTGATCTCGCCGTCGTGGTTGGTGTCGATCTGGTCGAAGATCTTGTCGACGCCGGCCTTCACCTCATCCTTGGTGACCTTCGTGTCGCCAGGCTGGCCGAATTGTTTCAACATGCGCACATAGACGATTTCCGGCGAAAAACGAGGTCCATGCCAGCGTCCGCTATGCTCGCCCCGTGCCTCGTCGCCCTGCGCTGCAAAGCTTGCCTGGGCGGCGGCACCCACCAGAAGGGCTGCGGAAAGTCCTGCAAGAAGAAATTTTTTTCCGTTCATCGTTTTTCCTTTCGTGTCGAGGAATGGTCAAACGATACGGCTGGCGGTCGAAAACGACCAATTAAACCTCTGTAAGGCGGATGAAACTTTGGTAACCCCGCCCTAATGAATGGTTAAATCCCTGATGTTAAATCAACGTCTTGAGGAAGCTCGTCAGGTCGTCGGTCACATAGTCGATGTGATCGTCCTCGCCCGTGGTGCGCTCCCACCATTCGACGACGGTCGTCTCGAGGTTTTGGGGCACCAGCAGCACGGTTTTCATGCCGAGCGCCTTGGGCACGGTCAGATTGCGCGGCAGGTCTTCGAACATGGCCGCCCTCTTCGTGTCCACGCGGTTGAGGCTCATGAACTTATCATAGGTCGAGCCTGCGGGTTTCGGCACGTAGTCGGCCGCAACGATATCGAAAATGTCATCGAAACCGTCGAGAATGCCGAGCGCGCCGGCCGTCGCTTGCGCATGTTTGACACTGCCATTGGTGAAGATGAACTTGCGTCCCGGCAGCGCCTTGATGGCGGCGGCCAGTTCCGGCTGGGGCGTCAGCGCCGAATAGTCGATCGCATGGGCCTTTTCCAGGAAATCATTGGGATCGATACCGTGATGGATCATCAATCCCTGCAGGGTCGTGCCGTGCTCGAGGTAATATTGCTTCTGCAGCTTTCGCGCTTCTTCCCTATCCATCTGCAAGAGGGCGGAGACATAGGCGGTCATGTTCCTGTCGATCTGCGCGAAGAGATCGACATGATGCGGATAGAGCGTGTTATCGAGATCGAATACCCAATCGCGGATGTGGGAGAAATCTGATGGTTCGGATAGTGTTTTTGTGTGGCTCATGGAAAGCTTATCGCACGCCCTCTCCCGGGAGGGGAAGGAAAATATGCGTGCTGCAACATACGGGTCATATCGAGGAGTTTGCCGTCCACTTCGATACCCACTATGATTTTACTATTGATTTCCGGGCTTTTACTCTATCCTTCATGTGAGGGAGGGCTTACGCTCTCTCGGGTTGTGGAGAGAGATTCGCCCGGCCGGGCTTTTCGGAGGGGATGCGATGAGTCAGGTGGAAAAGGCGCAAGAATTCGCTCAGCTGCACCGCAAAGGTGAGCCGGTGATCCTTTTCAATATATGGGATGCGGGCTCTGCCAAGGCCGTCACTGAGGCGGGCGCGAAGGCGCTGGCGACGGGAAGCTGGTCGGTCGCTGCTGCCAACGGCTTCGGCGATGGCGAGGCGATACCCTTGTCACTGCTGGCGGTGACCGCCAAGCTGATCTCGGTGACGAGCCCGTTGCCCTTGTCTGTCGATTTCGAGGGTGGCTATGCCGTCGAACCCGAAGACGTCGCCGCCAATGTCGAAAAGATCATGGATCATGGCGCCGTCGGCATCAATTTCGAAGATCAGGTCATCGGCGGCCACGGCGTTCATCCCGTCGAGACGCAGGCGGCGCGCATCCGCGCAATCCGCGAAATGGCCGATCGCCGCGAGATGCCATTGTTCATCAATGCCCGTACCGATCTGTTCCTGCAGGAAACCGATACGGCGCATCATCAGCTCCTGCTGGATGACGCCTTTCGTCGCGCCGATGCTTTTGCCGAGGCCGGTGCCAGCGGCTTCTTCGCGCCGGGGCTCGTCGATCCGGAATTGATCGGCGCGCTCTGCGAACGCTCCCCTCTGCCCGTCAACATCATGGTGCGTCCGACGACGCCTGATAACGAGACCATGGCAAGGCTGGGCGTCAGCCGCATAAGCTATGGGCCAGCGCCGTACCGATCGGTCATGGGAATGTTGAAAAGCGAGGCCGAAGCCATCTACCGGCCGTCCTGAACGGCCTGGCGGCGCCCCACAGCTCTTCCGCGGGGCGCCTGAACCCTTTCACGGAACGATCAGCGTACCGGCACCGTGCTCGGTGAAGATTTCGAGCAGCACGGAGTGAGCCGTCTTGCCGTTGAGGATGACGACACCCTGAACGCCCGCCTTGATGGCGTCGATGCAGGTCTCGACCTTCGGGATCATGCCGCCGGAAATCGTGCCGTCGGCGATCAGCGCGTGGGCCTGCGCCACGGAAAGCTCCTTGATGAGCTGACCCTGCTTGTCGAGCACGCCCGGAACGTCGGTCAAAAACAGCAGGCGCGTGGCGCTCAGCGCGCCGGCGATCGCGCCGGCAAAGGTGTCGGCATTGATGTTGTAGGTCGCGCCGTCGCGCCCGGGGGCAACCGGCGCGATGACCGGGATCATCTCGGACTTGGCGAGCAGATCGAGCAGGGTGCGGTCGACTTCGACGACTTCGCCGACGAAGCCGAGATCGAGCACGCGCTCGATGTTGGAATCCGGATCCTTGATGGTCTTGTGCGCCTTCTCGGCGAAGACCATGTTGCCGTCTTTGCCGCAAAGACCGATCGCCCATTCGCCGGTCTGGTTGATCAGCGCGACGATTTCCTTGTTGATCGAGCCGGCAAGCACCATTTCAACGATCTCAACCGTCTTCTGGTCGGTGACGCGCAGTCCGCCTTCGAATTTCGATTCGATGCCCATCTTCGTCAGCATGGCGCCGATCTGCGGGCCGCCGCCATGGACGACGATCGGATTGACGCCGGATTGCTTCAGGAGGGCGATATCGGCGGCAAAGGCCTTGCCGAGTTCGACGTTGCCCATGGCGTGGCCACCATATTTCACGACGATGGTCTTGTTTTCATAGCGCTGCATGTAGGGCAGCGCCTGTGCGAGCAGGTTGGCTTGGAGTTCGCTTTGGGCTTCGGACATGGTGCACCCTTCGGAATTGTTCGCGGGCCTTTTATCTCAAGTTTTTGACAGAGGGAATAATGATAACGGGATTAAAGCATGTCGCGCAAAAGTGTTCAGCGGTTTTGCGATAACGACATGCGCCAAATCAAATATCTAAAGCGCGAAAAGCGTATCTGAAAGATCGCGCCGTGCTTTTAGAGCGTGATGCTGAAAAGTGTAGGCGGTTTTCGGACGACATCACGCTCTACTTCTTTGATTCTAGAGCGGATTCAGATTTTAGGTCGAACAGACCTAAAATCATCCGGCTCTAGTTGACGCTATGTCACATGAGCGTCGCCGAAATTGATGGCCTTGGCACGTTTGCCGTGGGAGAGTTTTCTTCTAAAGATGGTGCAGGCGTCACCCCGGGGGGGTGGATGGCGAGCGAGGAGATGGAAGCGCTGATCGGTCGCGTTGCCATGCGCGATCAGAAAGCCTTTGTTGTGCTCTATAAACACAGCAGCTCAAAACTTCTTGGTGTTTGCCTGCGTATTGTCGGCAACAGGGCGGATGCGGAAGACGTTTTGCAGGAGGTCTATATCAGGATCTGGCAGCGCGCCGAGCAGTTTACAGCCTCGGAAGGGCCGGCGATGCCCTGGCTGACGACAATCGCGCGCAATCGGTCCATCGATTTCGTCCGCGCCCGCAAGCCCGTGGCCGACGAAATAGACGCAGCCTACGATCTTGCCGACCTGGAACCCGGCCCTGAAGAGCAAGCAATCGTGAAGGGAGAGGGAAGGCGGATTGACAGGTGCATGGAAGAGTTGGAAGCTGATCGCGCACGGGCCGTTCGCAGCGCCTATGTCGAGGGCTTGAGCTACCAAGAGCTCGCCGACCAACACGCTGTGCCATTGAATACTATGCGCACCTGGCTGCGCCGAAGCCTGATCAGACTGAGAGAGTGCATGGACCGATGAGTACGCCCGATCAAAGCAAGGGAGGCCGCTCCCGCGATGAAGTCCTGGCCGGAGAATATGTGCTTGGCGTGCTTTCCTTGGAGGACCGGCAGAAGGTCGAGCGCCGCATGCGCAGCGACCGTCAATTTGCCGCCATCGTCAGCCGCTGGGAGCAGAACCTATCGGAATTCAACGAAGAATACGACGCGGTGACGCCTGGGGCCACCGTGTTTCCGAAGATCGAAAAGAGGATTTTCGGGGAGGCGGCACTCGGCGCCCATCTTTGGAATTCGCTGATGCTTTGGCGTTCGGTCGCCTTCGGCTCGTTGTTCGTGGCAGCCGGCGTGCTCGTCTTCGCCATCACGAATGAAGGCGTCTTGCGGCCTGCCCCCGGCAAGCAGCTCACCGCATCCCTTTCCGGCCAGAACAGCCCTATCAATCTCCTGGCCAATTACGACGTCGCCAATGGGCGTCTGAAAGTGACGCCGATCGCCGCCGGTAAACCGGAAGAGAAATCGCTGGAGTTGTGGCTGATTCGCGGTAGCGATCCTGCCGAGGCCCTGGGTGTCCTGCCGCAGACTGGCGACGGCGAAATCATTCTGCCGCCGGAACTTCACGGCAGATTGACCGAAGGCGCGATCATCGCCGTCAGCGTCGAGCCCTTCGGCGGCTCGCCGACCGGCAAGCCTACGGGCGATGTCGTCGCCTCCGGTACGATCCATTTGCCTTGATGAACGGCGTATTGCGGAAACGCCGCTGCGGCTGAAACTCTTTTCAGCGCGCTCCGTATCTTCTTCCGACCCCGCTTGATCGGGGCAATAGAGGGAAGAGGAGACGTCATGACCAAGACCGTGTTTTGCGTTGCCGCCGTGGCGGCAATGCTGTCTGCCGCAACCAGCCTTGCCTATGCCAAGGATCCCATGGTGGGCGGTGCTGCGATGTTTGCCAGCAAGAACATCATCGAGAATGCCGTAAATTCGAAGGATCACACGACATTGGTCGCGGCCGTGAAGGCTGCGGGCCTGGTCGGCACATTGGAAGGCAAAGGCCCTTTCACGGTCTTTGCCCCCACCAACGAGGCTTTCGAGAAATTGCCATCCGGTACGGTGGAGACGTTGCTGAAGCCGGAGAACAAGGAAAAGCTGGTGAAGGTGCTGACCTGCCATGTCGTCGCGGGCGATGACATGGCCGCCGCCATCAGGAAATGGGCGAAGAGCAAGGGTGGTGAGTATGATCTGAAGACAGTTGGCGGCTGCACGATCAAGGCCATGGCTCAGGGCGGCAGGCTGACTTTGACCGACGAGGCCGGCGGAACCGCTCAGATAACCATCGCCGACGTCAAGCAGTCGAACGGCGTGATCCATGTCGTCGATAAGGTGTTGTTGCCGAAAATGTAATCCTTCGCGGCAACACGGCCGCCGTTCTCCAAAGCGGGGTAGGGAGCGGCGGCCTCATCCGTCGATGCGGGCGTCAGACGTCGATCCCGACCGTCAGCCCGATGGCCTCGCGCAATTCCTGAAGTCCTACGCCTTTTTCCGAGGAGGTGGCGAGGATGCCGGGATAGGCAGCGGGGCGCTTGCGGATTTTTTCGGCGGTATCGGCGAGCAGCTTCGGTATGCCCGCTTCCTTGATCTTGTCGGTTTTGGTGAGCACGATCTGGTAGGACACCGCGGCCTTGTCGAGCAGGTCCAGAACGTCCGCGTCGTTCTTCTTGATGCCGTGGCGGCTGTCGATAAGCACATAGACGCGCTTCAGCGTCGTGCGTCCCCTCAGATAGTCGAAGACGAGCTTCGTCCAGGCATCCACCTGTTCCTTCGGCGCTTCCGCATAGCCGTAGCCCGGCATGTCCACCAGCGCCATCGGCGGCAGGTCGGCGCCTTCTCCGGAAAAGCCGTCGGGCACGAAATAGTTGAGTTCCTGCGTGCGGCCCGGCGTGTTGGACGTGCGCGCAAGCCCCCTATGCCCCACAAGCGCATTGATCAGCGACGACTTGCCGACATTGGAGCGTCCGGCGAAAGCCACTTCCAGCGGCCCTTCCGGCGGCAGAAACTTCATCGACGGCACGCCGCGGATGAAAATCCACGGACGCCCGAAAAGCGGCTTGTCGTCTTTGGTCGTCTGATCTGCCATTCTCTCGATCTTTGCTTGGTTCCGCGGATTGGCTTCAAGCTTTTGTCCGCGAAAGTCAAGTTTTGATCGGCATTTGGCTTCGTGCTGCCGAGCTTCGGTATCGGCCAAGGAGTGGGTAATGACTAGCCGCAGCACTTGGCAGCATTCGCTGATCCACAGGAGGTTGCCGCTTGGGTCTGTTCTGCCAGCCACCGGTCACGTGGCTTGCAGCTGGCCGCGCGGGCAGTGAGTTCGACATACACGGCATCGTCGCCGACGACAGGAGTTGATGCGCAGTAGAGCTGCATCGGCTGCACCCCGTCGCTCACCTCAAAGGTCAACCTCGCGGAGCCGTCGAGCTGCACGTGCTCGGAAACTTTGCGGATGATAGCGGCGAATTTACCCGCCGGCATATGCGTGCGGTTGCCTTCCTCGATATCCCAAAGCTGCACGAAAATCTCAGCCCATGCTTCCGGGTTGGCCCCGCAGTCCAATGCCGAAAACTGCCCGGCCTTAACTTCTGTGACGTGATAGCCCGGCCTCACCGGCCGACCGTCATAGCGGAATACAAGGGGCAGATCGCCGGCAACGGCCAAAGTCTCAAGCAAAAGGCCGAGGTTGATATCCGAAGACGGGGTCTTGTCGATCGCATTCATTTGATGTACTCCATATTTCAACACTTCAAGGATTATTGAAATATGGATGAAGGTCAAGCCCTCGCTTCGTTCGGCGCACTCTCTCAGGAGACCCGCCTGCAGATCGTCCGCATGCTCGTCGTTGCCGGTCCTGATGGGATGGCTGCGGGCATGATTGCAGAGAAGCTGGAGGTATCGCCCTCGAATGTTTCGTTCCATCTGAAAGAACTGGATCGGGCCGGCCTCATTGGCCAGCAGCGGGAATCCCGCTCTATCGTCTACACCGCCAACTACGATGTGCTCGGAGCTCTCGTCCGCTTCCTGATGGAAGATTGCTGCGCGGGGCATCCGGAGGTCTGCGCGCCGGCGGCGCAAGTCGCTGCCTGCTGCGTACCAGCTGCGAGAAATGTTCCATGAATATGCTGATATGGGGCCTGAAGCCATGACATCTTTTCCGCTTTCGCGCCGTCTTATCTCGGAGGCCCTGGGTACGGGCCTTCTGGTCGCGACGGTCGTCGGTTCGGGCATCATGGCGGACAGACTGACGAGCGATACGGCGCTTGCGCTGCTCGCCAATACGCTGTCTACGGGCGCGATCCTCGTCGTGCTGATCGCCGTCCTGGGGCCGATATCCGGCGCCCACTTCAACCCGGTCGTATCGCTGGTCTTTGCGATACGCCGCGAGCTGGCCGCGATGTCGGCTCTGGGTTATGTCGTCGCCCAGATCCTCGGCGGCATTGCCGGAACGATCCTCGCGCATGCCATGTTCGAACTGCCACTGCTGCAGGCCTCGACAACCATCCGCAGCGGCGGCGCGCAATGGCTGGCCGAGGTGGCGGCCACCTTCGGCCTCGTCTTCGTCATCCTCTCCGGCCTGCGGTTTCGCGCCGACGCCGTATCATGGCTGGTCGGCCTCTACATCACGGCTGCATACTGGTTTACCGCTTCCACCTCTTTCGCCAATCCGGCTGTCGCAGTCGCCCGCTCGCTGACGAACACCTTCGCCGGCATCCGTCCTGTCGATCTGCCGGGTTTTATCGTGGCGGAAATCCTCGGCGCATTGCTGGCACTGACGCTTGCGAACTGGCTGCTGATGGAAGCCCGCAATCCTCAAACTCTCGCTGAAACGGAACCCGCCCCATGACCATGGATGTTACGATCTACCACAATCCCGACTGCGGCACCTCGCGCAACACCTTGGCAATGATCCGTTACGCCGGCATCGAGCCGACCGTCGTCGAATATCTGAGCAATCCGCCAAGTCGCGATGATCTCGTCAAGATGATTGCCGATGCGGGTTTGACCGTCAGGCAGGCGATCCGCGAAAAGGGCACGCCCTATGCCGAGCTCGGCCTCGACAATCCGGACTTGACCGATGCCCAATTGCTCGATGCCATGTTGAAGGATCCGATCCTGATCAACCGCCCGTTCGTCGTCACGCCCATGGGCACGCGTCTGGCCCGGCCTTCGGAGGTTGTCCTGGATATCCTGCCCGATACGTATAAAGGCCCGTTCATCAAGGAAGATGGCGAGCAGGTTCTCGACGCCGACGGCAAGCGCCTTGTCTGAACGCGTGCCGCTTCATGCCGTGTTTGCGCTCGGCGTTACACAGATCATCGGTTACGGCACCCTCTATTACAGTTTCAGCATCCTTGCGCCCGATATGGCCATGCAGTTCGCGTGGTCGAGCGAATGGGTCTTTGGCGCATTGTCGGTCGCGCTTCTCACCGGCGGCCTCACCGCGCCGTGGCTGGGCGTGCTGTTCGACAGGATCGGCGCTGCACGGGTGATGACGATCGGATCCTTCGTGGCGGCCGCAGCTCTGGCCGCTTGCGCCCTAGCGCCCAACAAGGCGGTCTATGTCGCCGCACTCATCGCGATCGAGGTTTCCGCCAATCTGGTCCAGTATGGCGCCGCCTTTGCGCTGCTCGTGCAGATCCGGCCACAGGCCGCTTCCCGCAGCATTACCCATCTGACGCTGATTGCCGGGTTCGCCTCGACAATCTTCTGGCCGATAACCACGGCACTTCATGCCCATCTCGCCTGGCAGAACGTCTATCTGGTTTTCGCCGCCCTCAACCTCTGTCTCTGCCTGCCAATCCACGCGTGGTTGTCGCGTCAGGGATCGACGCACGGGGCGAAGGCATCGACCGTCGCTGCGCGCGTCGAGGGGGTGTTGCTACCTGCTCGTCGTCGCCTCGGCTTTGCGATCATGGTCACTGGCTTTTCGCTGATGTCGCTCGTCAGTTCGGCCATCCTCGTGCATCTGGTGCCGTTGCTATCCGGCCTCGGCCTTGGCGCGACCGCCGCGCTTGTGGGGACACTCTTCGGCCCGTCGCAGGTCGGCAGCCGCCTCATCAACATGGTGTTCGGCAAGAGCCTGCCCGCACTGCATCTGGCCGTGATCGCCTCGGCGCTGATTCCGGGCGGGGTGCTCGTACTTCTGCTTTCGGCTCCCTCCGTGCCCGGCGCCATGGCCTTCGCGATGATCTTCGGCATGGGCAACGGCCTCCTCAGCATCGTCACCGGAACGCTGCCTCTGCACCTTTTCGGCAGCGACGGCTACGGGAAGCTTCAGGGAAAGATGATGGCGGCACGGCTGATCCTTTCAGCTCTTGCCCCGTTCGTCCTGGCATTCGCGATGGCGAATATCGGCATCACGCCGTCACTCGCCGTCACGGCCGCTTTGGGCGGGCTTTCCATCGCTGCTCTATCTTCCATCGCGGCATTGCGGTGACCGTTATTGGCGGCGCGTCGGTGCCCGAGTTCGCGTGCGATGGCACCCGCCGCCAAATAACGAAAAGCCCCGCGGAGCGGGGCTTTTGCCGTCATTTCGATGGGGCCGGTTTTCGTTTGAAGAGGCCCTTCAGATTGTCGAAGAGTTCCACCTTGACGCCATGGCGCTTCATGATGATCGACTGCTGGATGACCGAGAGCGTGTTGTTCCAGGCCCAGTAGATTACGAGGCCGGCCGGGAAGCTTGCCAGCATGAACATGAATACCAGCGGCATCCAGTTGAAGATCATTGCCTGGGTCGGGTCCGGCGGCGTCGGGTTCATGCGCATCTGGAAGAACATGGTGACGCCCATGATCAGCGGCCAGACGCCGAGATGCAGGAAGGTCGGAGCCACAAAGGGCAGCAGGCCGAACAGGTTGACGATCGAGGTCGGATCCGGCGCGGAAAGATCCTGGATCCAGCCGAAGAACGGCGCATGACGCATCTCGATGGTGATGTAGATCACCTTGTAGAGCGAGAAGAAGATCGGGATCTGCAAGAGCACCGGCCAGCAGCCGGCAATCGGATTGATCTTCTCTTCCTTGTAGAGCTGCATGGTCGCTTGCTGCAGGCCCATGCGATCGTCGCCGAACTTGGCCTTCAGCTCTTCCATTTTCGGCTGCATGCGCTTCATGTTCGCCATCGAGGCATACTGCCGGCTGGCGAGCGGGAAGAAGAGAGCCTTGACCACGATGGTGGTGCAGAGGATGGCGACGCCGAAATTGCCGAAGTAGCGGAAGAAGAAGTCCATCAGCTTGAACATCGGCTTGGTGATGAAATAGAACCAGCCCCAGTCGATCAGGCGGTCGAAGCGCGGGATCGAATAGCTGGTCTCGTAGCGGTCGATGACCGGAACTTCCTTGGCGCCCGCGAAGATGAGGTTCTTCAGGTCGATCGACTGACCGGGAGCAACCGTGACGGCATCTTCCTTGTAGTCAGCCTGGTAGCGCGGCGTGCCGTCGGTAAAGTGCGAGAAGCGGGCATCATATGCGGTCGACTGCGGCGGCACGATGGTTGCGGCCCAGTACTTGTCGGTCATGCCGAGCCAGCCGCCGGTCGCCTTGGCGGGCGTCGTGGCTTCCTTTTCGGTGGACGCATATTTGGTCTCGATCAGGCCATCGTCGCCGATGACGCCGATGAAGCCTTCATGCAGGACGTAGGCGGAAGGCGTCTCGGGCTTGTTGTAGCGGGTGACGCGGCCGTAGCTCGACAGTGAAACTGGTGCCTGGCCGCTGTTGGCGATCTTGTCGCTCATCGTGAACATGTAACGATCGTCGACGGAAATCGTGCGGGTGAAGGTAATGCCCTTGTCGTTGGTGTAGGACAGCGTCACCGGCGTCTTGTCGGTCAGCTTGTCGCCGCTTGCGAGCGTCCACATGGTCGACGGGCCGGGAACCGCGCCCGTCGCTTCGCCGCCGACATAGCCGAGTTCGGTGAAGTAGCCATCCTTGGTGTCGGCCGGGCTGAACAGCGTGATGATCGGGCTGCTCTTGTCGACGGTCTCGTGATAGGTCTTGAGACGGAGATCGTCGAGGCGGGCGCCTTCCAGGTTGATGGAACCGGCAAGTGCCGGCGTATCGATGACAACGCGCGAGGAAGCGGTCTTGGCGACGGACTGGTCGCGGCTTAGAACCGTCGGCGCCGTCTGGCCGTTTGCCGGCAGCGAGCCGTTCACCGCGGTGCCCGCGGCAGGCGACTGCGTCGTCTGAGCCTGCTGCGTCTGCTGATGCTGCTTGGCGGCCTGCTCGGCCTGGCGCTGCGCCTCGAGGCGCGGGTTCATGTAGAAAAACTGCCAGCCGAGGACAATCAGCACGGACAGTGCAATTGCAATGAAGTAATTGCGGTTGTTTTCCATCATACTTTCCTGGAGCGGTCCGTTTCCGACCGCCGGTGTTTCGGCCTGGTTTCGATGCGGCTTACGAGTTCGCTCGCCAGTTTTTCGAAAGGCGCGGTCAGCACCTCGCGTCGCGCGACAACCACATAGTCGTGTCCGGGCTGCATTGCAAATCCGGCTTGAAGCCGCACGGCTTCTTTCAGCCTGCGCCGCATGCGGTTGCGCTCCACCGCGTTGCCATGTTTTTTGGTAACGGTAAAACCAACGCGGGGTTCGGCGTCGGCGGTCTTGCGGTCCAGCATTTCTATGAGGAAGAAGCTGCCTCTGCGCTTCTCGCCTTCGCGGACGGCAAGAAACTGCGGCCGGCTTTTCAGCCGCCCGACAGTCTTTTTGGGTCGTTCATTCGTCAATTTGCCCGCCATACTGGATCATCGGGCACTTCGGCCCTTAGGCCGAAAGACGCTTGCGACCACGGTTACGGCGAGCGGTAAGAACCGCGCGGCCGCCCTTGGTGGCCATGCGCGCACGGAAGCCGTGGCGACGCTTGCGGACAAGCTTGGATGGTTGGTAGGTACGCTTCATTTATTTAAACACCGCGGAGTGCGGCCCTTCTTGAGCTTTGCTTCAATAGCAAGGAGCGTTATTGATTATGGCGAACGGACTTGGCCCGCAAAGGCAGGCATCATGACCGGACGTCCGCGGGCTTATACGGATCAAGGCCCCGGAAGTCAATTATATGGGCGCAGATTCCTTTGAGTCCGGCAATTTCGCGCGATCGGCAACGACTGGTTGCTATCTGGCTACTGCTCTCGGCGGACGGCGCGCACAACCTTGAATGTAAGATTTATAATTTCTAAAATATACGGCAAGTATAGTGAGGAATGTCAGGCGCTTAGATTAAAAATAACTCAATGTAACATTAATGATTTTAGTCGATATCTAGCTCTGTGTGGTGAAACCCATCGATTTATGGGGGATGGGATCTGCGCCGGAGGGATATTGTGAAAATTCGCGGCAAAATAAATCTGCTTGTATCTGTCATGGCCGGGGCGGCGCTTCTGATTGGCGCCACCGCTCTCTATGCGTTGCATCAATATGACCAGAAATTACAAAGCTACGAGCAGACCGCGAGCCGCGCCTACATGGGCGAGCGCCTGAATCGCTACGTGACCGCGGTGGTCATGGAAGCGCGCGGCATCTACGCTGCGGCCGCGGTAAAGGATTCCAAGCCCTTTGCCGACGGACTGATGGTCGATCTCGACGAAATCGACAAGGTTCTGACGAGCTGGGCGCCTCTGGTGCCGGAGGCGCAGAAGCCGGAATTCACCAAGCTGCAGGCCCGTGCCCAGGAGTTTCGCGTCTTTCGTACGGAAACGGCCAGGCTCGGCGTGACCGATGGCCCGGATGCGGCAGGCAAGCAGGGCAACAACGAGGCGAACCGCGCCAACCGCAAGGCTTTCCAGGCTGAGATCGATGCCGTCGTCCAGACCGACAAGGCGGAACTTGCAAAGGCCGAAGCCGAGATCACCACCTTCCACAGCAACGTCCTGTGGGTCGTCCTCGGCATCATGATCGCCGGTATCGTGGCTGGTGTCGGCCTCGGCGCCTACATCGGAACCGTCCACCTGAGCCGCCCGATCCGCAAGGTGACCGATGCGATAAAGAATGTCGCCGACGGCCATTTCGATATAGAGGTGCCGTTTGCCGGCCGTGGCGACGAAATCGGCGAGATGGCCGCCGCCGTCGACGTCTTCAAGGAAAACGGCAATGCCGTGCGCCGCATGAATGCTGAGGAAACGGCCATGCGCGCCAAGAGCGACGAGCTTCAGTCGAGCATGTCTCTCGCGGTCTCGGCCGCGGCGGCCGGCGATTTTAGCCGCCGCATCGAGAAGGACTACGGCGACGTCAATCTCAATCGCTTCGCCGGCAACGTCAACGAGCTGCTGATAAGCGTCGATACCGGCATCGGCGAAGTCCGCCGCGTCATCGCGAGCCTGGCTGACGGCGATCTGACCCAGGCGATGAAGGGCGAGTTCCAGGGCGCCTTTGCCGAGCTGCAGCAGAACGTCAATGCGACGCTCGCAACGCTGAAGAGCACCATGAGCGAAGTGCGCGGGACCACCGGTTCGATCAACTCCAACACCAATGAGCTGCGTCACGCCAGCGATGACCTCTCCAAGCGCACCGAACAGCAAGCGGCGGCACTTGAGGAAACCTCAGCAGCGCTCGATGAGATCACCTCCGTCGTGCAGAACTCGACGGAGCGGGCGCGCGAGGCGAGCGTCATGGTCGGCGAAGCCAAGGACGACGCTGCTCGCTCCGGCACGGTGGTTCGCAACGCCATCGACGCCATGGGCCGCATCGAGCAGGCATCGGGCGAGATCAGCCAGATTATCGGCGTGATCGACGACATCGCCTTCCAGACCAATCTTCTCGCATTGAACGCGGGCGTCGAGGCGGCGCGTGCCGGCGAGGCGGGCAAGGGCTTTGCCGTCGTCGCTCAGGAAGTGCGGGAGCTCGCTCAGCGTTCCGCCACGGCGGCCAAGGACATCAAGGCATTGATCGGCAAGTCCGGCGGCGAAGTGCAGGTCGGCGTCAAGCTCGTGCAGGCGACCGGCGAGGCGCTGTCCTCCATCGAAGCCCGCGTGCTGAAGATCAATGATCACATCCATTCGATAGCGACGGCGGCGCGCGAACAGGCAACCGGCCTGTCCGAGGTGAACATGGCCGTCAACCAGATGGATGAAGTCACCCAGCGCAATGCCGCCATGGTCGAAGAGACTTCGGCTGCGACCCATCGCCTGGCAGCCGAAGCCGATGGCCTTGTCCATCTCGTTTCGCGCTTCAAGGTCGATGCCGTCAATATCGCCGCACCCGTGGCCGCCCGCACCGAGACGCATCGTCCGACAGCGTCGCCGGCACGCCGCATGATCGATAGCGTCGCGACCGCGTTCGGCGGCGGGGCGGCGGCCGCACCGGCCACCGCGGCGCAGGGCTGGGAAGAATTCTGATCTTTCGACTATGAGGTCAAATACGAGGCCGGCCAGGGCGCCCGAGCGGCGCGGCCGGCCTTGCCTGTTTGTCCAGGCGCGGAGCCGATTGGAAAAAAGCCCACAATCACCTATTATCTAGTTTCGATGAGGTCGCCATCAAGTCGCTTTGCAGCGAAGCGGGACAATTGAAATGGACAGTGGGCAGGACAAGGACGCCGCAGCGAGCGGCAAGGTCGCCAAGGGCGGCCTGTCCCAGTTTTGCCGGCCTACGGGCATCTTCGGCGGCCTTTCCGGCAAGCTCCTCATTCTGACCGTTGTTTTCATTTCCCTGGCGGAAGTGCTGATCTTCGTGCCCTCCGTCGCCAATATGCGGCTGCGCTGGCTGGAGGATCGGTTGAACACGGCCGCCGCCGCCGCCATCGTCATCGACGGCCTGCAGCCAGCCGAACTACCCCGTGCACTGCAGAAGGAAACGTTGATGGCCACGGGTACGCGGGCCATCGTTCTGCGCAAGGACGGCACCTCGCGCCTGCTGGCGACGGCCGAAATGCCGGCGTCCGTCGATGAGAAATACGATCTCAGCGACGTATCCCAGCTGACCGCAATCAAGGATGCGCTCGATACGCTGCTGTTTGGCGGTGGCCGCATCATCCGTGTTTTCGGTCCGGTCGGCGGCGATGCCAACACTGGTATCGAGGTGGTGCTGAAAGATACGCGCCTGCGCAATGCGATGCTGGCCTATTCGGTCAGTGTGTTCTTCGTCTCCATCCTGATCTCGCTGTTCACGGCGACACTGATCTTCTTTGCGATCAACCGCATGATGCTCCGCCCGATCCGCCGGCTGACGGACAGTATGCAGGCCTATTCGGACGATCCGGAGGATCCGGGCCGCGTCCTCGTTCCCGACAGGGGAGGCGACGAGCTTGCCGTGGCCGGCCGCCATCTCGCCTCCATGCAGTCGCAACTGCAGAAGACCCTGAAGCAGCAGAAGAATCTCGCTGCTCTCGGGCTGGCCGTTTCGAAGATCAATCACGACATGCGCAATATCCTCTCGGCCGCGCAGCTGATGTCGGACCGTCTTGTCGATGTCGACGATCCGATGGTCAAGCGCTTCGCGCCGAAGCTGCTGCGGACCATCGACCGTGCCGTCGGCTATACGACCGAGGTGCTGTCCTACGGCCAGACCACCGAGTCGGCGCCGCGCCGGCGTAAGATTCGTCTCCTTGAGCTCGTCGGCGAGGTCCGCGATATCCTCGCGATCGATCCCGATAGCGGCATAGAATTCGCCGAACAGCTCAGTCCTGATCTGGAGGTCGATGCCGACGGCGAGCAGCTGTTCCGCGTCATTCACAATCTCTGCCGCAATGCCCATCAGGCGCTGATCGCTTTCGGCGAGACGGATCCGGACAGCATCAGGCGAATCACGGTGTCGGCGCATCGAATCGGCAGTGTCGTCAGCATCACCGTCGATGACACCGGACCCGGCATGCCGCAGAAGGCGCGCGAAAACCTCTTCACGGCTTTCCGCGGTTCAGCCCGCTCCGGCGGCACGGGCCTTGGCCTGGCGATCGCCCGCGAGCTCGTGCTTGCCCATGGCGGCACCATTGCGCTCGTCGAAAAGCCGATGGCCGGCACGCAGTTCCGCATCGAGATTCCCGACCGCCCGGTGTCCCTCGACGACTACCGCAGCAGAAGCTTCCAAGAAAGATGATTGTTTTCAGTCGCTTACTGTCAATATGCGCGAAAATCGCGATCTTTTTCACAAATCCACTTGCATTCCCTCAAGGGACGCTTTAGAGAACCGCCCACGCCAACGGTTTCTTCCGTTTCGGCCACGCACCCGTAGCTCAGCTGGATAGAGCACCAGACTACGAATCTGGGGGTCAGGAGTTCGAATCTCTTCGGGTGCGCCATTTTTCCACTATATCGGAACAGGCTTTAAGCTACTTGGCTTAGCTTCGAACTAAGCAAGCATTCGCGATAGCTTGTGACGTTGATGCCGTTGTGCGGCCGACGCTGCCACCGCCGAATGTTATAACCCGCCAGAATATCTGCCCGTTGCTTTGCCTTAACGCATTCTGGGCTGCATGTCGTCCTTTGCCGCGATGGTCCGCAGGGCGGTGCGCAATATCTGATAGGCTTGCTCTCCCAATAGCTCACGATATCGTCGTTCGATCCCGTCGTTAAATTCGTGAACGATCTGCATCACCTGCCGCGCCTTCGGCCCAGGGGTGACGAGCTTGGCGCGCCTGTCCGTAGGGTCTGGCGCCCGCTCGACATAGCCGAGACGTTCCAGATCATCGATCAGCTCGCCCATCGCGGCCTTGCCCATGCCCGCCCTCTCGGCAAGCAGGCTGGCTCGGGTTCCCTCTTCATCAATATTGGCAAAGATTGCGCCATGCTTCGGTCGGATGACTGGATGGCCGCGCTCGTGCAGCGTCTGGGTGAGCGCGTGTGCGGAGGCTTGATAGGCGTAGAGCAGAAGTGATTGCGTGTAAGGCGTTACCATATTTCCAATTAATTCCGGTTGCCATATAGTATGGCATTCATACTAAAGGAGGGGACGCGAGATGTCACTGCATTCGGACGTTGGACAAGCCGCGCAACAAATCGTCGATGCGTTCGTCGCCGCATGGAATAGCCACGATGCCGGCGCCTTTTCCGCGATATTTGCGCAAGACGCCGATTTCACCAACGTATTTGGAATGAAGGCGACGGGCCGATCATCGATCGAGCAGTTTCACAGGCCCATATTCGAGACGATGTTCAAGGATAGTCGGCTCAAAGCCACTAAAACCCAAACGCGTCCTATCCGCCCCGATGTTATCGCGCTCGACATTCACTGGAGCATGACGGGCGCGCGTGATCCGGAAGGGAATGAATGGCCTGAACGCCACGGGCTGATCAATATGGTGATCGTGCGCGAACACGACGTCTGGTCAATTGCCGTCATGCACAACATGGACCTGCCGGAGGATGGCAAAGCGGAAGCTCAACGTAAGTTGCAGAGTTGACGCGCTCTTCACAGCCGAGATGTGACAAATTGGCTGCGTATTGAGCGAAGCGGGGCTTCCTGGAGAATAAGCACAAGGATACCGGGGTTCTGCTTCCGTAACGATATCGCGCCAGATTTTCGAGACGTGGCGATATCCCGGATAGGGATCGATAACCCGTCGATACGCGGTGGAGGTATACAGGCTCCCCCACCGCGATCTCACGGCCGAAGCCAAATATCCGGCTCGCGGAGCGCTTGCCGATGAACGGCCTCATGGCGCCGGTCAGCCAGGGCGCTTCGTTCCCTGCCCATGATCCGTCTTCAGCGGCAATTCCGGCAGAAACAGCAGCGCGATCAGCGCCAGTGCTACGATGACCGTTCCCGTTGCAAATGTCATGGCGATCGCGTGGCGATAGAGCGCTGTCGCTGCGTCATGCGCCTCGGGGGAGGCGGTGGCGAGTTGCTTCATGCCGGCTTCGGTCAATGAGGACACATGCATCCCGTCGAGGACGCCGCCGGCATTCCGCACGCGGTAGGCGAGGATCGCGCCGGAGCCCGTGACGCCGATGAGGCCGCCGAGCGAACGGAAGAAGGCAAGCGTTGCGGTTCCGACGCCGCGATGGGCAAGCGGCAGGGCATTCTGCACAGCGATCGTCATGGTAGGCATGACCAGCCCGAGACCGAGACCGAGGGCGAAGATTGTGGGCTCGATGATCCAGAAGCCCTGGCTGGTGGCCGCCGCCCAGGCGAACGTTGCGAAGGCGGCCGTTGCGAGACTGAGGCCGCAGAGCTGCGCCGGCTTGTAGCGCCCGAAACGGTGTAGGAGCACGCGCCCGTTCACCATGGAGGAGATGACGACGCCGATCATCAGCGGCCCGGTCAGCAGGCCGGAATGCGATGGGCTGACCCCCATGACCATCTGGAAGAACAGCGGAAAGAACAGGCTCGCCCCGAGCATGCCCATGAAGGTCAGGGCGAGCACGATGCAGGCGACGACGAACAGCCGGTTGCGGAAGAGATCGGGCGGCAGCACCGGCTCGGGCTCGCGCCGGATGTGACGAATGAGAAAGACGAAAAGGACGAGCGCTGCGGCGGACAGGCCGAAGATCTCCGGCGAGTTCCAGGCCCATTCGTTGCCGCCGAGTGCGAGCACCAGCAGGAAGCTCGTCGTGCAGCCGGTCAGCAGCGTCGCGCCGAGATAGTCGATGCGACGGCTGCGCGCCTGATGCGGCCACTTCAGTGCCCGGCCGATCATGACGAGGGCGACGGCGCCGATCGGCAGGTTGACATAGAAGATCCAATGCCACGACAGGAGATCGGTGATGACGCCGCCGGCGATCGGGCCGATGACGCTGCAGACGGCGAAGACGGCGGCGATCGAACCCTGATTGCGCCCGCGTCTCGCCGGCGGCACGATGTCGCCGATGATGATCTGCGCCAACGGCAGCAATCCGCCGGCGCCGATGCCCTGGATCGCCCGGAAAATGATGAGCTGCATGAGCGTCTGCGCCATGCCGCTCAGCACCGAGCCCAAAAGGAAGATGAGGATCGCCGCATAGATCATCGGCTTGCGGCCGTACTGGTCGCTGAGCTTGCCATAGAGCGGCATGGTGCTGGTGGAGGCAAGCACATAGGCGCTGACGACCCAGGAGAGATGCGTCAGCCCACCGAGATCGCTGACGATACGGGGCAGCGCGGTCGCGACGATGCTCTGGTCGATGGCGCCGAGGCCGAGAACGATCATCAGGCCGAATATGACGGCGCGGATCTCGCGGCGATCGGGCTGATCGGCCGTTGTCGGCACCGGTTGTGGGGCGGTGTTGATGCTTTCGGCGTTCATTGACCGATCTCCATCAGCGGTTCGATCGCGGCATGGATGGCTTCGCGGCCTTCGGGCGACAGTTTGACGAGCTCGGAGGCGAGCCAATCGGTTCGCCGTTGCTTCAGGCGGCGAATGAATTCCCGCCCCTTCTCGGTGGCGATCAGGCCATTGCGGCGCCGATCGTTCGGATCGGGTTCCGCGCGCGCGATGAGGCCATCCCGCTCCATGGCTTTTACATGTCCTGATATCGTCGGCCCGCGCAGCTTCTCCATCCGCGCCAATTCGGCCACGCCGATGCCCGGTTGGCGGATGATGGCGACCAGCAGCAGGCCGTGCAGCGGCGACAGCCCGGCCTCGCCGCTCTCGCGTCGCAATTGCCGGTGCAGGCGGTGGAGGGCGGGCCGCAGCGCTTCGGCGAGCGCATAGGCATCTTGGATCCCGTGACGGCGGTCGGCTTTGCTCATCGAGCCTCGCTTGCTGATAGATAGGTAGGCTTCCTATCTATAGGTTTATCGCGCGGGATGTACTTGCGCAAGCGATAATATTATGAAACATTTTCAATCATTGCGCGTCGTTCAAGCATATTGCGACCCGCGAGGAGGAGGAGAAGAGCTGTGAAACGTTTCCTGACGACCGTGACAGTGACTGCCTTGAGTGCCCTGCTTGCCGTTACCTCTTTCGATCCGGCGGCAGCCGCGCCGATCCAACCCCTGATCCAGCCGGCAATCCAGCAGACGGAAAGCCAGCCCGCCGGCGTGACCGAAGTGCAATATCGCCATCACAACCGACACTATCGCCGGCATTACCGTCCGCACTATCGGCCGTACTACCGTCCGCATCACCGTCCGGGCTATTGGCACGGCCATCGCGGCTATCGCTATGCCCGTCCGGGCTACCGACGCTATAATGATGGTTGGTGGTACCCGATGGCCGCCTTTACCGCCGGCGCAATTATCGGCGGAGCCGTCGCCCGTCCGGCCCGCGGCAGCGCCCACGTTCGCTGGTGCGCGAGCCGGTATAAGACATACCATGCTTCCGATAACACCTATCAGCCGACCAACGGTCCGCGCCGTCAGTGCGTGGGCCCCTGATCTGACAGCCGTTCAATCCCTCCCTGCCGAGCGGGAGGGGTTTGTTTCAGGTTGCTGCGGTCAATTGCTCCGAAACGTCCCATAGCCGCCGCCAGATGGCTTGGTTGCGGGCGTGCGAAGCAATCTTGGCGCGCACCGGCGCGCCCCTGATTTCGTAGAAACCATCGGGGCCATACATGGCGCCGCCTTCCGCTGCGGGAGAGGTGGCGGCAAAGAGCGTCGGCAGGGCGCCGGCTGCTGCCGTTTGCGATAGAAACGGCCCCAGCAATCTCGTCATGATTTCGAGGCTGCCCGCCCGGTCGCGGCCCATGCGTGGACCTGTGGTCTGCAGGCCTGTTGCAGCATAGCCGGGATGGGCGGCAACGCTTTTCAGCTTCCAGCCTTCGGCGCGGGCCACTCGGTCGAGCTCCAGGCTGAACAGCAGCGTTGCCAGCTTCGATTGGCAGTAGGCGGACCAGGACCGATAGCGCCTGCGCCACTGCAGATCGTCGAAATTGATCCTGCCGCCGCGATGTGCCAGGCTGCTGACGGTGACGACGCGCGGGTTGTCGGCCGCGAAAATTTTCGGCAACAGCCGCATGGTCCAGGCGAAATGTCCGATATAATTGGCGCCCATCTGCATCTCGAAACCGTCTTCCGTCTCATGCCGATCGGGAATGGCCATGACACCGGCATTGTTGATGAGCAGATCGATACGCGGAACAGTAGCGGCGATGCGGCCGGCCGTGCGGGCGACGGAATCGAGGCTGGCGAGATCCAGCGGTTCGAACGTGACGTCCGCCGCGGGTATTGCCGCGCGGATATTGGCGAGCGCTTCGTTGGCCTTGGTCTCGTTGCGCGAGGCGATGATGACCTTTGCGCCGGCGCCCGCCAGCGCCTTCGCCGCCTCGTAGCCTATGCCGCTGTTGGCGCCGGTGATGACCGCGATGCGACCTGTCTGCGGCGGGATATCCTTCACTGTCCAGTCTGGCATGCGGAAACTCCTGTAAAGAGATTGGCATTGTTCATTGTATCTGGTAATTTCTATACTAAATGCAAGTTTGCAATAGATGAAAATATGTAAGCGTGAAATCCACGGTCACGCCTGCATTATCAGCGGTTTCGACGGCCTAGTGGCGCGGCATGCCTTTGAATTGCCACGCTGCTCGGTCCTCATCGCCCCATATGTGGCCGAAGATTGGATTTGCGGAATGACGACAAAGACTTCATGCGCTGATTTTGTGCAGTTCTTCCGCTCCTGGGTCAGCGATCCCCTGCGCGTTGCGGCGGTTGCGCCCTCGGGCGAGCGGCTGGCGAGATTGATGACGCAGGAGATCGAGCCGCTCGATGGCCCGATCCTCGAGCTCGGGCCGGGCACGGGTGTGTTCACGCGCGCGTTGCTGGCGCGCGGTATTCCGGAAAGCGCGCTCACGCTCGTCGAGTTCGGCGAGGAATTTGCCGTTCGGTTGCGCGGGCGTTTTCCCGAGGCGCGCGTCGTGCAGATGGATGCGGCGCAGCTCGGCCAATGCGGCTTTTTCGACGACGCGCCCTTCGGCGCCGTCGTCAGCGGTTTGCCGCTTTTGTCCATGCCGCCTTCGAAAGTTACGGCTATCGTCGGCGGCGCCTTCGAAACCATGAAACCCGGAGGGGCCTTCTATCAGTTCACCTATGGCCCGCGCTGTCCCGTGCAAAAGTCGATCCTGGAAAGTCTCGGGCTGGAGGGAAAGCGCATCGGCGGCACGGTCCGCAACATTCCGCCCGCCGGCGTCTACAGGATATCGCGGCAAAATCCGCTGGAACTCTCGATCGGCGGTTCCAAATATCGTAGCACCAGAGAGGGCGTTGGAATCAGTGGATTGATGCCGGAAGCCGGCAATGCCGATACGGGGCGGCCGGAAGCAAATGCGTAGCGGGGGCAGTGGATGGCAGAGAAGCCGGGTGTCGGTATCGCGGTGAAGGAAGGTCGGCGCGAGCGCAAGCGCCGTCAGACCCGCGAACGCATCGAATCCGTCGCCCTGAAGCTCTTTCTCGAGCGTGGCTTCGATGCCACTACAATCGAGGACATCACCGAAGCCGCCGACGTCTCCAAGCGCAGCTTCTTCGATTATTTTCCCAGCAAGGAGGATGTGGTCACCGCTTGGCAGGATAGCTTCTCCGGCGAGCTGATCGATGCGGTGGCTGCCCAGCCGCCGGATGCCTCCCTTTTCGAGGTCGTCGAGGCGGCTATCCATTCTGCCCTTCGCGCCGCCACGGCGGATCCTCAGCGCCTCGCGCTGGTGGCCCTGATCAGCGATACCCCGACGCTCCGCGCGCGTGATCAGCTGAAATACGTCAAGCTGGAAAGAAAGCTCGCGGATGCCCTGCAGGCCCGCGGGCGTGGCAGTGAGGAAGAGCGTTTCCGCTTGAGCATTCTCGCAGCGGCGGTCGTCACCATGCTGCGTATCGGCGGTGAGCGTTGGAGCACGGCTCGGCAGCCAGTTTCGCTGGAAGAATTCGCCCAGAGCATGTTCGACGAGCTTTGGGCAGCGCTTGCCGATCTCGGCGGGCAGGCTGGGACCCGCACGCGCACGAAGTAATCTCGATCCGAGCGGGTTAGCCGGTGCCGACCCCGGGCGATCGTGAATACAGCGCGGACGCTCCGGAGTATGGGTTCATCTCGCTGCCGCACATTGCATAAGTCGTGATGCAGACCCATGTAGTATCGGTCGCGGCGCCTGTTCTCTCCCTCGCGAAAAATTCGATTTGCGCGGCAAATCTCGGCTCTTCCCCGGATGCCGAAACGCAAAGCACATTTCAGACCAGCAAAAGGGACTATAATCATGTCAGCATTCGATGCAGCCAAGTCCGGTCAGTTCAAGATCGGCGGTGACCTCCCCGTTCATCGTCTCGGTTTCGGTGCCATGCGCATCACCGGTGCCGGTATCTGGGGCGAGCCCGAAGACCATGACGAAGCCGTCCGCACGCTGAGGCGCCTGCCGGAACTCGGCATCAATTTCATCGATACGGCCGACTCCTATGGCCCGGACGTTTCCGAACGTCTGATCAAGGAGGCGCTCCACCCTTACGGCCACGGTCTCGTCGTCGCGACCAAAGGCGGGCTCACCCGAACCGGTCCGAACGTATGGGTGCCCTTGGGGCGTCCCGAATATCTGATCCAGCAGGCGCACAAAAGCCTGCGCAATCTCGGCGTCGAGCGTATCGATCTCTGGCAGTTGCATCGCATCGACCCCAAGGTGCCGGCGGCCGAGCAATTCGACGCGGTGAAGTCGCTGCTGGATGACGGCATCATCCGTCATGCCGGCCTGAGCGAGGTCTCCGTTGCCGACATCGAGGCCGCATCGAAGCATTTCAAGGTAGTGACGGTGCAGAACCGCTACAATCTGGTCGACCGCACCAGCGAGGACGTGCTCGACTATTGCGAAAACCACGGCATCGGCTTCATTCCGTGGTTCCCGCTTGCCGCCGGCGATCTTGCCAAGGAAGGCTCGCTGCTCGACACCATCGCAAAGAAGCACAATGCGGCCCCGAGCCAGATCGCACTTGCCTGGGTGTTGAAGCGCAGCCCGGTAATGCTGCCGATCCCCGGAACGGGCAAGGTCAGGCACCTCGAGGAAAACACCGCGGCGGTCGATATCGTTCTTTCCGAAGAGGAGTTTGCCGCGCTGGACGCCGAAGGCAAGAAGGCGTTCAAGGCGGCTTGAGGCGAAAGTCACCCGGCCGGTGGGAGATTGCTCACCGGCCGGATATCAGCGGGGGCTTCCAATGCAAAAACGACGATCACAATCATGTGAATCCCGGGATTTGGGTAAATAACGACTGCAAAATAGGCGCTTCTCCCCCAAAAATGCCGGCGCTATGCGGTATTTCCGGCATCTGCGAAGAAAGCAATGCATTCAGCGCATTGCTGCATTGCGAAAGCCGATCTGTTCATCCCTGCTCTCTCGTTATATCTAATCCCTCGAAGGCAGCGCATCTCCTCCTCCCAGCGCTCCTTCAATGATTGGCAACACTCCTCCTCCCAGTTGCCAATCCGGATCAAGAGCCCGATGCATCCTCCTCCCGCATCGGGCTCTTTTTTTATTTTCAGCCCGGATTATCGACTTGCGGTATCGGACGATTGCGTTGCGCCTTTGCAATGCCGTCGCGAATTAGCGTTGCGTCATGAGCCAAAGAACCACTGGAGTCGCTTGCGCCGTGGACATGCATGCGTAGAGTGGCGCAACATTCTTGAGGGTAAGGAAAGGTTGCATGATGCAGCGCGCGGCGGGTTCGCACCGATGGGGAAGGGCGTTTTTCCGAGCTGCGGCCATGGTTGTAACCTTGTCCCTGGCGGCTTGCGGCCGTCCGATTGGCGTCATGCAGCCTGTTTCCGACAACGTGCCGGGCACATCGAAGGTCGATCTCCTCGTCGCCACGACACGTCTGCCGGACCAGGATCCGTCAATTCTTTTTTCGGGCGAACGCGGGCCTGGGCTGAAGGTGGATGCCGTCAGCGTCTCAATCCCGCCCGAGGCCAATCGCAAGGTCGGCCAGGTTCAGTGGCCGAGCCGCTTGCCCGGCAATCCCTTGAAGAATTTCGTCACCATCGGCGTCAAATCGCTGGCGGGCGAAACAGAGGGGCGCGCCTGGGTGCATGCGGAGCTGCCGAAGAACAAGCGCGTGCTGATCTTCGTGCATGGTTTCAACAACCGCTATGAGGACGCGGTCTATCGCTTCGCGCAGATCGTTCACGATTCGCATGCCGAGGTCGCCCCGATCGTATTCACCTGGCCGTCACGCGCCAGCATCTTCGATTATGCCTATGACAAGGAAAGCACCAACTATTCCCGCGATTCGCTGGAGGAGCTGCTGCGCCGCATCGCGGCCGATCCCTCCGTCGGCGACATCACGGTCATGGCGCATTCCATGGGCAGTTGGCTCGCGGTCGAATCTCTCCGGCAGATGGCGATCCGCAATGGCCGCGTCGCGCCGAAGATCAAGAACGTCATCCTGGCATCGCCCGATCTCGACGTCGATGTCTTCGGCCGACAGTTTGCAGCACTCGGCAAGGACAAGCCGCATTTCACGCTGTTCGTCTCGCGGGACGACCGCGCTCTTTCCCTCTCAAGGCGCATTTCCGGCAATATCGATCGCCTCGGCCAGATCGATCCCACGACCGAACCCTATCGCAGCGAGCTGGAAAAGCAGGGCATCACCGTCCTCGATCTCACCAAGCTCAAGACCGGCGATGGACTGAACCATGGCAAGTTCGCCGAAAGCCCCGAAGTGGTGAAGCTCATCGGAGCGCGGCTGATCGAGGGTCAGACGATCACCGATTCCGATGTCGGTATCGGCGATGCGGTCGGCGCCGTCGCCATGGGGGCTGCGCAAACGGTCGGCAGTGTGGCGGGCGCTGCCGTCAGCGCCCCGATTGCCATCTTCGATCCGCGCACCCGCCAGAACTATGGAGAGCAGCTGCGCCGCGTCGGCGCTTCCGCCGGCAATACCGTCGGCTCCCTCGGCGATAGCGTCGAGGCGACCGGCAGCAATGTCGGCGAAGCATTGAAGCAATAGCGCTGCCATTACGCGATCAAAAGCGCGCCGCGATCTTCCTCGCGCCTGAAAACGCCGTAGCTACCTTGCTCGATCTGATATATCAGAGAGGCGCGTCGGCTGACGCATGGCATATTCGTGAGTGGCTTCAGACATGGGCGGCGACAGCCCGGCCGGCGGCCGATATGATGGCTGTCATGATATCCACGGTCGACATCGCGCCGTTCCGCATCAACCGCTATCAGGAGGAAACTAATGTCCGATATCGAAAAGCCTGTTGCATTGATCACCGGCGGTGGCCGCGGCATGGGTGAAGCGATCGCCCGGGAGCTTGCCGCCAATGGCTATCGTCTGGCGCTGATGTCGCCGTCGGAGAGCTGCGAGACGCTGGCGGCCGAACTCGGCGGCGTCGCCTCGCGCGGTGTGGCGGAAAAGGCCGAGGATATCCAGGCAATCTTCGATCTGACGATGAAGAGCTATGGCCGTATCGACGCCGTAGTCAACCATACCGGCCATCCGCCGAAGGGCGATCTGCTCGATATCTCGGACGAAAGCTGGACGCTTGGCTCCGATATGATGATCCTGTCGCTCGTGCGCATGGCAAGGCTGGTGACGCCGGTCATGCTGAAGCAGGGCAAGGGCGCCTTCGTCAACATCACCACCTTTGCCGCCTACGAGCCGTCGCTGGTCTTCCCGGTCTCCTGCACCTATCGCGCCGCGGCTGGCGCCTTCACCAAGCTCTATTCCGATCGCTATGCGGCCGACAATATCCGCATGAACTGCATCCTGCCCGGCTATATCGACAGCCTGAACCACAAGCCGGAAACCGCCGAGAAGGTGCCGATGAAGCGCATCGGCCTCATGAGCGAAATCGCCAAGACGGCGGCGTTCCTGCTGTCGGATGGCGCCGGCTACATTACCGGCCAGAATATCCGCGTCGATGGCGGCATTACGCGACACGTCTGATTGGAGCATATGAGATGAGATGGAAGCGCACGATCCAGCTGCTGGATGTTCACTGCGAAGGGGAAATCGGCAAGGTTGCCATTGGCGGTGTGCCGAAGATCCCGGGCAACAGCATAGCCGAACAGCTGCATTGTCTGAATACCGATCCGAAGGGCCAGGAGTTGCGCCGCTTCCTCGTGCTGGAGCCGCGCGGCGCGCCGATCGGTTCCGTCAACCTGCTGCTGCCGGCCAAGCATCCGGAGGCCGATGCCGGCTTCATCATTCTGCAGCCTGATCAGGCGCATGCGAGCTCCGGTTCGAATTCCATCTGCGTGACCACGGCACTGCTCGAATCCGGCATCGTCGAGATGAAGGAACCGGAGACGGTCGTCACGCTCGATACGGCGGCTGGTCTCGTCCGCGCCACGGCGACCTGCCGCGACGGCCGCTGCGAGAAGGTGCGGCTGACCATGGTGCCGTCCTTCGTCCACGAGCTGGATGTCGAGCTCGATACGCCGCAATGGGGCAGGATCAAGCTCGATCTCTGCTATGGCGGCATCTTCTATGGGCTTGTCGATGTCGGCCAGATCGGCTTGACGATCGAAAAGGCGAATGCCGCTGCCTTGGTTCAGGCCGGCATGATTATCAAGGATGCGATCAATCGGGCGATGACCGTGGTTCACCCGGAAATTTCTGCAATTTCGGGCGTGGCCTATGTGATGTTCCGCGACATCGATGCCGATGGCGCCATCCGCACCTGCACGACCATGTGGCCCGGCCGCGCCGACCGCTCGCCTTGCGGCACCGGCAATTCCGCCAATCTGGCGACGCTATATGCACGTGGCAAGGCCAAGGTCGGCGATGTCTTCAAGTCCCGCTCGATCATCGGTTCGGAGTTCGAAGTCGGCCTGCAGGCGGTGACCGAGGTCGCCGGCAAGCCGGCGATCATCCCGACGATCACCGGCCGCGGCTTCACCTTCGGTATGAGCCAGGTGGCGCTCGATCCCTTCGATCCCATGGCGGAAGGTTTTGCCATGACGGATGTCTGGGGGCCTTCTGCGGGGGAGATTTGAGAGAGGGCAATCGACTCCCGTCGTATGGAGAGTTTTGCCCCTCACCCTAACCCTCTCCCCGCATGCGGGGAGAGGGGATTAGTTCCGCATGCTCGTCTAAGTAAATTGCTGGAAGGGAGGCTGTAGGTGCGTCCATCCCCTTCGCCCCGCTTGCGGGGAGAAGGTGGCCGGCAGGCCGGATGAGGGGCACTTTCCTACCCCTTCGGATAAATCACACCCTTGCGCAGAATGATATTCCCATAGAGCCGCGGCTCGCTGGTCTGTATCAGCGCATGTGCCTGCTGCACCCGCTCATAGAATTCCGCCGGCAGCAGCGGCACGACCTTGATCTCGGGCACATGCCGGGCGCAGCACTCAATCATTTCGGCATGGACGGGATCGACGGCGTCGCGGTCCTGACGGACGGTCGCGCGGAAAATCGCCTGCGGTACGAAATCGTCGATCGGCAGCACGCTCAGCACGGCATCGAGCACGGGGATGACGCCGTGGCCGTCGAGACGGATGAGGCGGCGCCCATGCTCAAGGCCGGGATAGTTGCCATCGACAAGGGCGATTTCGTCGCCATGGCCCATGGCGCGCAGCGTCGCCAGCAGCTCTGGGCTCAACAGCGGGTCAATGCCCTTCAGCATGCTCAATCTCCTTGAAAAGAACGTTCTGGTCGATCAGGTAGCGCGCGAAGATCGGCAGGCTGGCGGCGCCGATGGCGCGTGCCTGCGGCCCGACGGCCCCCTCGATGATCTCCGGCATGACGACACCCTGCAGATCGAGCTCGGCCGCCGCCCTGATGGTCGCGCGCACGACGCGTTCCCGCACCCAATCGGGGAAACCGCCGTCGATGACGGCGGCGCTGAAATCGATGACCGAGGCGGCCGCGACGATCGCCTGCGCCAAGGCCTTGGCCGTATCCTGGATCCAGATTTCCAGCGGCTCGCCGAAGTCGATCCAATTGTCCGCCGAATACCAGAGGGGGCGCGGGTCGAAGCCATGATCGCGCAGAAGGTTCTCGAGCACGAAGATTGAGGCGATTTCCAGAAGCTGGCGGTTCTCGCCATTGCGGCCGCGCACGGGCAGCGGGCCGAGCGCGCCGGCCGTGCCGGTCCGGCCGACGAAGGTCGATGAATTGAGAACGATGCCGCCGCCGAGAAAGGAACCGATGAAGAAATAGACGAAATCCGGATAGCGTGGGCCGACGCCAAAGACGAGTTCGGCGCCGCAGGCGCTGGTGGCATCGTTCTGCAGCATCACGGGGTAGGGCGCGCGCGAAGCGATTTCGGCCCGCAGGTCGAAGCCGCGCCATGCGTCCATAGCCCCGGGCGGCGATCCGACCTGTTCGGCCCAGTTCCACAATTCGAACGGCGCGGCGACGCCGATCCCTGCGATTTTCCGCCGCTGGTCCTCGTTGAGGCGCCCCTCCAGCTCCCGAACGCCGGCCGTGACGAAGGCGATGATGTCCTGCGGCAGGGGGTAGGGATAGGTTTGATGAACCTGCATCCTGATGCTGCCGACGAAATCCATCAGCACGAGATCGGCGCTGCGCCGGCCGATCTTGACGCCGAAGGAGAGCACCGCGTCAGGGTTGAGGCGCATGGGAGTGGATGGCTGTCCGACGCGCCCGCGAACGGGTGCGTCGCGAGACAGCAGCCCATCCTTTTCCAGCTCCCGCATGATGACGGAAACGGTCTGTGCCGAAAGCCCGCTGCGCCTGGCGATATCGGCCTTCGAAAGCGCGCTATGACGACGCACGAGCGACAGGACGAGCCGTTCGTTATGGGCGCGCACGCCGAGCTGGTTCGCGCCCCCGCTGGGGTCGAGAATCGCCGGTGCTGTGGGTGTTTCCTCAGGGTCGTGCACGAGAGACATGAGCCTGCTCCTTCCATCATGGCCATGCCTTATTTTTTTCCAGAATGCCACATCGAATTAATAATTCAATCCGATTTATTTATTGACAGGCTGAAATCTTTAGGCTCAGATATGAGCGTTGAGGATGCGTATATGGCCTTGGAGGAGGTCCACCGAAAATAATCCGACAGGCATTGCGCATCTCCACGCCGGGCTCCGCTCCGTGATTGCCGGACAGTCCGGCCTTTCAAACATCGGGAGGATTGAATGAAGAAATCTGTTATTTCCGCCGCGCTCGCCGCTCTTGCGATCGGTGTTGCCTTCGCCGCACCCGCCAAGGCTGCCGGCGTATCCGCCTGCCTCATCACCAAGACCGATACCAATCCCTTCTTCGTCAAGATGAAGGAAGGCGCGACCGCCAAGGCCAAGGAACTCGGTGTGACGCTGAAGTCCTATGCCGGCAAGATCGACGGTGACAGCGAAAGCCAGGTTGCCGCCATCGAAAGCTGCATCGCCAGCGGCGCCAAGGGTATTCTGATCACCGCTTCCGACACGAAGGGCATCGTTTCCTCGGTCAAAAAGGCACGCGATGCCGGCCTGCTGGTCATTGCGCTCGACACGCCTCTGGAACCGGCTGACGCTGCCGACGCGACTTTCGCCACCGACAACCTCCTTGCCGGCAAGCTGATCGGCGAATGGGCCAACAAGACGCTGGGCGCCAAGGCCAAGGACGCCAAGATCGGCTTCCTCGACCTGACGCCGTCGCAGCCTTCCGTCGACGTGCTGCGCGACCAGGGCTTCATGATCGGCTTCGGCATCGACCCGAAGGATCCGAACAAGATCGGCGACGAAACCGATGCACGCATCGTCGGCCATGATGTCACCAACGGCAACGAGGAAGGTGGCCGCAAGGCCATGGAAAACCTCCTGCAGAAGGATTCCAGCATCAACGTCATCCATACGATCAACGAACCGGCCGCTGTCGGCGCCTATCAGGCCCTGAAGGCCGTCGGCTTGGAAAAGCAGGTTCTGATCGTGTCCGTTGACGGCGGTTGCCCGGGCGTCAAGTCGGTCAAGGAAGGCGTGATCGGCGCTACGTCACAGCAGTATCCGCTGATGATGGCTGCCCTCGGCGTCGAGGCGATCAAGAAGTTCGCCGATAGCGGCGAGAAGCCGAAGCCGACCGAAGGCAAGTCCTTCTTCGACACCGGCGTCTCGCTGGTGACGGACAAGCCGGTTTCCGGCCTGAAGTCGATCGACACCAAGGAAGGTACGGCAAAGTGCTGGGGCTAAGCCCCGCACGAAATGTGATATAATCCCTTTGGGAGCCGCGTCATGCGCCTGCTGGCGCGGCTCTTCTCATAAGGGAGCAGACAATAGCAACAGTCACGTCGGCCGGGGTTCATCCCCTCGGCTGGCCCCTAACAGCCGGCGGTTTCCGCGCATGAGCGCGGTGGCGGAGGAATAATATGTCCGGAGCACAGGAATTCGAACGTGTTCTCGACGGTAGCGACAAGAACGTCGCGTCGTTCGAGCAGCACGATGCCTCTTTTCTCAAGCGCGTGCAGCACTTTCTGCATTCGACGCCGGCCGCCGTGCCGTTGATCGTATTGGTGATGGCGATCGTAATCTTTGGCATCGCGATCGGCGGGCGGTTCTTTTCCGCCTATACGCTGACGCTGATCCTGCAGCAGATCGCGATCGTCGGCATTCTCGGTGCTGCCCAGACGCTGGTCATCCTGACCGCCGGCATCGATCTGTCGATCGGCGTGATCATGGTCATTTCCTCCGTCGTCATGGGCAATGTCGCCGTCACTTACGGCCTGCCAGCGCCAGTCGCCATTGTCGCCGGCATGGCCGCGGGCGGCGTCTGCGGGTTGCTCAACGGCTTCCTCGTCGCCAACATGAAGCTGCCGCCGTTCATCGTGACGCTCGGCACCTGGAATATCGTCATGGCGACGAATTTCATCTATTCCGCCAATGAAACCATCCGCGACACCGATGTCGATGAAAAGGCGCCGCTCCTGCATCTCTTCGCGGTCAGCTTCCGGCTTGGCGGCGCGGTGCTGACCCTCGGCGTCATCGCCATGGTGCTGCTGGTGTTGGGCCTATGGTATATTCTCAATCACACCGCCTGGGGCCGGCATGTCTATGCTGTCGGCGATGATCCGGAAGCGGCGAAATTGTCGGGCATCCAGACCAAGAAGGTACTGCTTGCCGTCTATGGCGTTTCGGGACTGATCGCGGCCTTTGCCGCCTGGGTTTCGATCGGCCGCAATGGCTCGGTCTCACCGTCTTCGGCCGTGACGGACTTTAATCTTCAGGCGATTACCGCGACCGTGATCGGCGGCATCTCGCTCTTCGGCGGCCGTGGCTCGATCCTCGGCACGCTCTTCGGCGCCATGATCGTTGGCGTCGTCTCCATGGGCCTCAATATGCTCGGAGCCGATCCGCAGTGGAAGGTCCTCCTGACCGGCGTGCTGATCATCGGCGCCGTCGCGATCGATCAATGGATCAGAAAGGTATCGGCATGACCACGACTGGCGAACCCCTTCTCACCGCGCGTGGCCTCGTCAAGCGCTATGGACGCGTGACCGCGCTCGACAACGCCGATTTCGATCTCTATCCCGGCGAAATCCTTGCTGTCATCGGCGACAACGGCGCCGGAAAATCCTCGCTGATCAAGGTGATTTCCGGCGCGGTGACACCCGATGAAGGCGAGATCAAGCTGGAAGGCAAACCTGTTCATTTCAGGTCGCCGATGGAAGCGCGCGACGCTGGCATCGAAACGGTTTACCAGAACCTGGCACTGTCGCCGGCGCTTTCGATCGCCGACAACATGTTCCTCGGTCGCGAGATCCGCAAGCCCGGCGTCCTCGGCTCCGTGTTCCGCATGCTCGACCGGCCGGCAATGGAAAAGCGTGCCCGCGACAAGCTCACCGAGCTTGGCCTGATGACGATCCAGAACATCAACCAGGCCGTGGAAACGCTCTCCGGCGGCCAGCGCCAGGGCGTCGCCGTGGCGCGTGCCGCCGCCTTCGGCTCCAAGGTCGTCATCATGGACGAGCCGACGGCAGCCCTCGGCGTCAAGGAAAGCCGCAAGGTTCTGGAGCTCATCCTCGATGTGCGTGCGCGCGGCTTGCCGATCGTGTTGATCTCGCACAACATGCCGCACGTCTTCGAGGTTGCCGACCGCATTCATATCCATCGCCTTGGACGACGGCTGACCGTCATCAATCCGAAGGAATACACCATGTCCGACGCCGTCGCCTTCATGACCGGCGCCAAGGCTCCGCCGGTTGAGAATGTCGCTGCATGAGCGTCTCTCTTGACGATGTTGCCGGCGAGATCATCGCGCGCGCCGGCAACGCGAAACGCTTCCTTGTGGCGATCGCCGGCCCTCCGGGCGCCGGCAAATCCACATTGGCCGACAATGTCGCCAAGGCCCTGAAAGCCAGGGGTGAAAGCGCCGAAGTCCTGCCGATGGACGGCTTCCACATGGACAATGCCGTGCTGATCGAGAAGGGACTTCTGAAGCGGAAGGGCGTGCCGGAAAGCTTTGACGTGCGCGCCTTCCTCGATATCGTCAAGGCGGTGCGCGCCGCCGATCAAGAGGTTCTCGTGCCGGTCTTCGACCGTTCGCGAGAGATTGCGATCGCCTCGGCACGCATCGTCTCGGCCGATTATCGCTTCATCGTCGTCGAAGGAAACTACCTGCTGTTCAGCCAGGGCAAATGGGCGGAGCTGGAAGGCTTGTTCGACTATTCGATCATGCTCGCCCCACCCATGGAGGTGCTGGAGGAGCGGCTGTGGGCACGTTGGAAGGGCTACGATCTCGACGAAGAGGCGGCCAGTGCCAAGGTCTACGGCAACGATCTGCCGAATGGCCGGCTGATTTTGGAAAACCGCCGCCGCGCCGACGTTACCATCGATATCGTCCAGGACTGAGCTTCTCTGTCATTTAACTGCGCTCGCGGATTGTTTTGCCATGGCGGTTGGTGCTATCGAAGCGCACTAGAGCCGGATGATTTTAGGTCTGCTCGACCTAAAATCTGAATCCGCTCTAGAATCAAAGAAGTAGAGCGTGATGCCGAAAACCGCCTACACTTTTCGGCATCACGCTCTGTCAAAAAGCACGATCCCGAAAAGGCCGAGGCAGCTTTCGGGCAAGATCGCGCTCACGTTTCCAGAGGTCGCGCCATGCAAAAGCTCACCATCCGCCGTCCTGACGACTGGCATCTGCATTTGCGTGACGGAGCCATGCTCGAAGGCGTGATCGGCGATACCTCCAGGCATTTCGCCCGCGCCATTATCATGCCCAATCTGGTGCCGCCCGTCGTGACGACGGCAGATGCGACCGCCTATCGCGAGCGCATCCTTAAAGCGCTGCCGGCCGGCGATCGCTTCCAGCCGCTGATGACGCTCTACCTCACCGAGCACACCAGCCCCGACGATGTCGAGGACGGCAAGAACACCGGCCTGATCACGGCCGTCAAGCTCTATCCGGCGGGCGCGACGACCAACTCCCACGGCGGCGTGCGCGATCTCAACAAGGCGATGCCGGTGCTGGAGCGCATGGCGAAGATCGGCCTGCCGCTCTGCGTCCATGGCGAAGTGACGACGCCCGAGGTGGATATCTTTGATCGCGAGGCGGTGTTCATCGAAACCGTGCTCGATCCGCTGCGCAAGCGTCTGCCGGAACTGAAGGTCACGATGGAGCATGTGACGACGTCGGACGGCGTCAACTACATCAAATCGGCAAAAGCAAATCTCGCCGGCTCGATCACGACGCATCACCTGATCATCAACCGCAATGCCATCCTCGTCGGCGGCATTCGCCCGCATTATTACTGCCTGCCGGTCGCCAAACGCGAGAGCCATCGTCTGGCGCTACGTGCAGCCGCAACGAGCGGCGACAGCAGGTTCTTCCTAGGCACGGATTCGGCTCCCCATGTCGATCCGCTCAAGGAATGCGCCTGTGGCTGCGCTGGCATCTATACCTCGATCAATACCATGAGCTGCCTTGCCCATGTCTTCGAGCAGGAAGGCGCGCTGGACAAGCTTGAGGCCTTCGCATCGCTGAACGGACCCGCATGGTATGGGCTGCCGGTCAACGAGGACAGCATTACCCTGGTGCGTTGCCCAGATGCCGTGACGTTCCCGGCCAAGATCGAAACGGGTGCCGGTCTGGTCACCGTTTTCGATCCTATGTTCCCTTTGCACTGGGACGTTGAGGGCTGAATTTAGATGCAGATTATATAGGTAAATTCAAATTTACACGTAATGTTGTAGTAATGCGTCCGTATTTGCCGCAATATGGAACGTATATTTTACTGATATATATATTCTTTATTATTTGCCGTAACCAATTTGATACCCCTTGAAGTCTAGCGTGTCATCGATCCCCCGCGGTAGAAACGAAACCGTTGAAAGAGCATGATGCTGGTCGATTATAACTCTCTCCTTCTCGCCCTTGGCGTTTCCGCGTCCTGTCTCGCGGTCACATTGGTGGGAAGCTGGTTTTCTCGCCGGCCCGATACCTTTCTGCTGACATGTTCTGCCGGCCTGGTGCCCATCGTGGGTGGTATTTTCATTTACGGCGCCTATGTCGACCAGCCGCGGCCGATTTTTGCCAACCTGACTTTCGTGCTGTTTTTCATCGGCTTTGCGACCATCTGGATGGCGGGCCACCAGTTCCGCACGCGCCGCCTCTCCAAAGCTCGCTTCGCTCTGGGCTGCCTGACCGGCATCGGCGCTTCGATGGGACCTATGCTCGCCGGCTACGATGGGCTGGCTTTCATCGCCGACAATATCGTCATCAGCGTGCTTTTGCTTCTGACGGCGCGTGAATATTGGTTGAGCCGGCGTGAAGCGCCCACACCTCTCTACGGCATCACCGCGCTTTACACGCTGACCGCCATTTCCTTTGCGCTCTGCGCGGCTGTGCTGATCGCCGATGGCAAGCTTGTGCTCGGCCATGCTCCGGACAATTGGGCTGAAGATGTCAGCCTTGCCGTCTGCATTGCCGGAATGACGGGGATCGGCGCATTGTCGCTTGCGCTGCACCAGTGGCGCCAGGCTGCATTCCATCGCCAGGAGGCGATCACCGATTCCCTGACAGGGCTGCTGAACCGCCGGGCCTTGTTCGATCTCTACGGTCGCCGCAGCTTCGGCCCATCCATGGCTGTCATCATCTTCGACATCGACCGCTTCAAGACGATCAACGATCAGCACGGCCACGCCACCGGCGACCTCGTGCTCAAGCTTTTCGGCCAGGAGCTTGCCTTCGGTTTGCGGCCTTCCGACACGGTAGCACGCCTTGGTGGCGAGGAATTTGCGCTCGTCCTCGACAATGCGCTGCCGGGTCGCGCGGAGCAGGTTGCCGAGCGGGTGCGTGATGCCTTTGCGGCGAGGGCGGTCAGCATCGAAGACAAGACTTTGGTCTGCACCGTCAGCGCTGGCGTTGCCACCGGCACAGTCAAGGGCTTGGGCTTTGACGATGTGCTTCGCGCCGCCGACAAGGCGCTCTACGAGGCCAAGCGAAACGGCCGCAACCGTGTCGAGGTTGCGGCCTATCTGCATGCCGTCTAACCGGTCATCTTCAGGGGCTGCAGCTGCTCTTTCGATGCGTTCAGAACAGGGCTTTGACGAAGGCGCAGGCGGCCAATAGGGAAGCCACCGTGCGTACATGGTTCCACCAGACCCAGTCGCTGAGATAGGTTGACCATAGCTGTGCGGACTCCGCGGAATGGCCGTCGACCTTGTCGAGGGCGTCGTTCAGCGGCACATTGAACACCATCGTCGAAAGAAAGCTTGCGAGGATATAGAGTGCTGCACCCGCCAGCATCAGCATGCTGATGCTGCCCCGCCAGTAGAGAATTGCCATCACCGCGATGAAGAGCGACAGAGCGGCCGTCAGCAGGAACAGCACGATGAAGGGCGAGCGCACGATCGTCGTGTTGATCGATTGCATGGCAACGATCCCCTGATCGATGGGAAGGCGAGCGAAGGCCTGCATGATGAAGGTCGAGAAGGCAAAGTAGACGCCGGCGAGAAGGCCGCTGCTGAGTGCTGCGACGATGAGGGCGATATTGGTGATCGGAAAGGTCATGACTAGACACTCCAGATGCCGGTTGCGGCGGTTTGACGAGCATAATCGGAAAAATCTTTCGGCTGCCTGCCGAGGATCCGGTTGACGCCGTCCATCACAGGCGAATTGCGGCCATCAAGGACCTGCGTGAAAAGCTCGTGCAGGAGATCGGTCGTCTCTTGCGGCAGGCCGTAAGCGGTCATCTCGGCGATGAAGGCCTCGATCGGAACGGTTTCATACCCAATGATCCCGCCGGAGGCCGCCGCGATTTCGGAAACCGCCTGACGAAAGGTCAGGGCGCGAGGTCCGGTCAGTTCGTAGGTCCGGTTGCGGTGACGAGGATCGATGAGACACGCGATGGCCGCGTCGGCGATATCGTCGGCATCGACGAAAGGCTCCGGCACATCGCCGGCCGGCAGGGCGAGCTTGCCCTGAAGAAGCCCGTCGACGAAAGCGCCTTCGCTGAAATTCTGGTTGAACCAGCTGGCGCGTAGCACGGTGTAGTCGACGCCGGCGGCCTTGAGATTTTCCTCGCTGCGAACCGCGCCATCCTCGCCGCGCCCGGAGAGCAGCACGATGTGCCGCACGCCCGCTTCGATCGCCGCTTTCGCGAAGCCGGCGATGGCCTCCGCTGCCCAGTCGACCGAAAGGTCCGGCTGGAACGTGACATAGGCGGCGGAAGCGCCTTCCAGCGCCTGATGCCACGTAGCGCGATCCTGCCAATCGAAGTTCGGTGTTGTCGAGCGGGAGGCGGCGCGGACCGTGATGCCGCGCTCCTTCAGCCGCTCAGCGACCCGGCCGCCGGTTTTTCCCAATCCGCCGATGATGGCAATTGTGGAGATCTGCATTTTAAGCTCCTCCAGTGTAAAATGTGATAAATTCTCTCATTTGCAGAATGTGATAAACTCTCTTATATTGCTTGTCAACGGTGACAGGCAGGGAAAGACATGACGCAGGAACAGATCGCGAGGCGCAGGCGCAGCAAGGACGAGGCGGGCACGCCGCGTCGCATACCCAGTCAGCAGCGCGGCCGTGAACGGGTGGAGCTGATCCTTTCGGTGGCATCCGAGCTGATTGCAAAGAACGGTAGCGATGCCCTGCGCATGGGCGAGATCGTCGAAAAGGCCGGCGTCTCCTTCGGCTCGCTCTATCAATATTTCCCGGACAAAACGGCGATCATCCGCGTGCTGGCCGAACGTTTCAACGAGCAGGGCCGGCAATGCGTCGAGGACGAGCTGCTGGCGATAAAGAGTGCGGATCAGCTCCAGGCCGCCCTTAGCCGCATCGTCGATGGCTACTACGCGATGTTTCTCGATGAACCCGTCATGCGTGACATCTGGCACGCCACCCATGCCGACAAGCTGCTGCAGCAGGTCGATGCCGAGGACATGGAATGGCATTCGCAGGCTTTTCTCACCGTGCTCGAACGTCTGTGGCCGGAGCGCGATCATTCCGAACTTGCAAGGATCGCCCGATTGACCATGCAGCTGGTCGCAGCTGCCGTCCGCTACGCGATTTCGATCGAACGGGAAGAGGGCGACAAGGTCATCGCGCTGTTCAAGGCGATGCTCCCGGCCGATCTTGGGCTCGTCCGGTAACCCGGCAGAGCCGCCTTTGTCCGCGGCAGGTCCGACGATACCTGCAAAAGCTCCTATTCGTCTGGAAACTCGGGCCGCTTGCTGCTATTGCCGCTGGAACATTAGCGCTGCGAAGGAGGCCCCGCATGACCCAGATGACTTTTACCGATCGCGCCATCATGGCTGAGTTGGTGGCCAGGATGCTTTGGGAGATCAAGGCGGTCCATTTCAGCGCCGACAAACCCTATAAGCTTGCCTCCGGCATGGCGAGCCCGGTCTATATCGACTGCCGCAAGCTGATCTCCTATCCGCGCATCCGCTCGACCGTCATGGATTTCGCCGCAAGCATCATCGTGCGCAATGCGGGCTTCGAGCAGTTCGATTGCGTTGCCGGGGGCGAGACGGCGGGCATTCCCTTCGCCGCCTTCCTGGCGGAGCGGCTGAACCTGCCGATGATCTATGTCCGCAAGCAGCCGAAGGGGCATGGCCGCAACGCCCAGATCGAAGGCGATATGCGCGACGGCGCCCGCGTGCTTGTCATCGAGGATCTGACCACGGCCGGCGGCAGCATGTTTACCTTCATCGATGCCATCCGCGCGGCTAGCGGCATCGTCGACCATGGCATGGCGCTGTTCTATTACGGCATCTTCCCCGAGGCGGAAGAACGTTTTGCCAATGGAAGGGTCCGCCTGCACCATATCGCCACCTGGCGCGATGTGCTCGCTGTCGCCAAGGAACAGAAGCTGTTTGATGACAAGACGCTCGCGGAAGTCGAGGCCTTTCTCAATGCACCGCTCGCCTGGTCCGGACGGAATGGCGGCATTTCGGAGCTGCTCACAAACTGACGCTTTGCTTTTGCCGTGAATTTATCTAATCGATTTATGAGACTGGATAAGACAGACGCGCTCTTTGGGAGGCCGGAATGATATTGTGCTGTGGCGAAGCTTTGATCGACATGCTGCCGCGGGAGACGACGCAGGGCGAAAAGGGCTTTGCCCCCTATGCCGGCGGTGCGATCTTCAACACCGCGATAGCACTCGGCCGTCTCGGCGTTCCCACGGGCTTCTTCACCGGTCTCGCCGATGACATGATGGGCGATATCCTGCGTGAGACGCTGTCGGCCTCCAAGGTCGATTTCAGCTATTGCGCGATTACGCCGCGTCCGAGCACGATCGCCTTCGTCAAGCTCGTCAACGGCCAGGCGACCTATGCTTTTTATGATGAAGGCACGGCCGGCCGCATGATCACCGAGGCCGACCTTCCGGCGCTCGGCGACGATTGCGAAGCCCTGCATTTCGGTGCGATCAGCCTGATCCCCGACCCTTGCGGCGCGACCTATGAGGCGCTGATGAAGCGCGAGCACCAGGGCCGCGTGATCTCGCTTGATCCGAACATTCGTCCGGGTTTCATCAAGAACAAGGCCGCGCATATGGCGCGTCTCAACCGCATGGTCGCCATGTCCGATATCCTGAAATTCTCCGATGAGGATCTGGAATGGTTCGGGATTCCTGGCAATCACGATGAGCTCGCTGCCCATTGGCTCGGCCAGGGCGCAAAGCTCGTCGTCGTTACCAAGGGTGCGGAAGGCGCAACCGGCTATACCAAGTCGCTGAAGGTCTCTGTTCCGAGCGAGCGCGTCACGGTCGTCGACACGGTCGGCGCCGGCGACACCTTCGACGCCGGCATTCTGGCGTCGCTGAAGATGAACAACCTGCTGACCAAGACGCAGGTAGCTTCACTCGACGAGAAGGCCTTGCGGGATGCACTGGCCTTGGGCGCCAAGGCTGCGGCCGTCACCGTCTCGCGCGCTGGCGCCAATCCGCCTTGGGCGCATGAGATTGGGCTTTAAGAGGTCCTATCGCGCACCTTGGCGGGCGAGATAACCTTTGCGTTTGCCGCACTTTCGCATATAGCCCATCACCGAAAAAAGCCCCGCCTGACGCAACAGGCGGGGCCATCTTGTTTTTGTCGAAGAGACTTTTACTTCGCGCGGCTTGCCAGGGCAGCCACCAGCCCTTGGGTCGAGGAATCGTGACCGGCGGCGCTTTCCTTGCCTTCGATCACAGGCAGCAGGCCCGTTGCCAATTCCTTGCCGAGCTCGACGCCCCACTGGTCGAAGGAGTTGATGCGGAAGAGCACGCCTTCGACGAAGACGCGGTGCTCGTAGAGGGCGATCAGGCGGCCGAGCGCATAGGGCGTCAGCTTGTCGTAGACGAAGGTGATCGACGGGCGATTGCCGGTGAAGACGCGGTGCGGCGCGATGAAATCGGCCTTTTTGTCGTCCATGCCCTTAACGGTGAGCTGAGCTTTAGCCTCTTCGAAGGTGCGGCCTTTCATTAGCGCTTCCGACTGCGCCAGGCAATTGGCCATCAGCAGCTGATGCTGGTGGCGCAGGTTCGGCTCGAAGCCGTTGGCGGCGATCATGAACTCGGCCGGGATGACGCTCGTGCCCTGGTGGATGAGCTGGTAGAAGGCGTGCTGGCCGTTGGTGCCGGGCTCGCCCCAGACGACCGGGCCGGAATTGCCTTCGACCGGCGCGCCGTCGATGGTGACGCCCTTGCCGTTCGATTCCATGTCGAGCTGCTGCAGATAGGCCGGGAAACGCGACAGGCGCTGGTCATAGGGCAGGATCGCGCGGGTCGGGTAGCCGAGCACGTTGCGATGATAAAAGCCGATGAGGCCGAGCAGCATCGGCAGGTTTTCCTTGAAGGGCGCCTGGCGGAAATGGTTGTCCATCGCATGCGCGCCATTGAGGAACTTGCCGAAGTTTTCCGGGCCGATGGCGACCATCAGCGGCAGGCCGATGGCCGACCAGATCGAGTAGCGGCCGCCGACCCAATCCCAGAAGCCGAAGACGCGCTCGCTGTCGATGCCGAAGGCGGCGACCTTGTCGAGCGCCGTCGAAACGGCGGCAAAGTGATGCTGCACGGCGGCTTCGCCGAGCGCGTCGGCGATGAACTTGCGCGCCGTCTGGGCGTTGGTCATCGTTTCGATCGTCGTGAAGGTCTTGGATGCGACGATGAAGAGCGTCGTGTCAGGCGAAACGAGCTTCAGAATATCGGCGATATGGGCGCCGTCGATGTTGGAGACGAAGTGCGAGCGCGGGCCGTCATGAAAGGGGGCCAGCGCCAGCGTCGCCATGACCGGGCCGAGGTCGGAGCCGCCGATGCCGATATTGATGACGTCGGTGATTGCCTTGCCCGTGGAGCCCTTCAGCGCGCCGGAGCGGATGCCGTCGGCAAACTTGCCCATGGCGGCCAGAACGCCGTTGACGTCGGGCATGACATCCTTGCCGTCGACGAGTACGGGTTTGTTGGAGCGGTTGCGCAGCGCGGTGTGCAGCACGGCACGGTCTTCGGTGAAGTTGATGGCGACGCCCGAGAACATTTCCTCGCGCTTGGCCGCGATGCCACCCTCGGCTGCGAGTTTCTCGAGCAGGGCGAGAATTTCGTCGTTCACCGCCGTCTTGGAATAATCCATCAGCAGGTCGTCGACCGAAGCGCTGAAGCGGGAAAAGCGCTTGGGATCGGCGGCAAAGGCGGCACGGATATCGGTGGCCTTCGTTGCCGATGCGGCGCTCTTCAGTTGATCGACGAGGGCGTTCATGGGAGACTCCTTGCGGTTCGCGCCGCTTGCCGTCCGAAGAGGGCAGGGCACTCTGAGTTGGTCGCGGAAACTATTCCCTATGTAGGGCGTAAATCAAGTTCACGTATCATCCAAAACGAAAAAAGCCGCTCGCGAAATAGGGCGAGCGGCTTCCTGAATGACACGGAATTATGTCAGCCGCGCAACTCCTTACGCAGGATCTTGCCGACGTTCGATTTCGGCAGTTCCGAGCGGAATTCGATGAAGCGCGGGCGCTTGTAATTGGTCAGGTTGGCTGCGCAATGAGCCTTAACGTCGGCCTCCGTCAGCGCCTGATCCTTCTTGACGATGAAGAGTTTCACCGCCTCGCCGGAATGCGGATCGGGCACGCCGATTGCAGCGGCCTCCAGAACGCCCGGGTGCATGGCGGCCACTTCCTCTATCTCGTTCGGATAGACGTTGAAGCCCGATACCAGGATCATGTCCTTCTTGCGGTCGACGATCTTGGTGAAGCCGCGCTCGTCCATGAAGCCCATATCGCCGCTGCGGAAAAAACCGTCCAATGTCATCACGCGTGCGGTTTCGGCCGGCTGCTTCCAGTAGCCGGCCATCACCTGCGGCCCGCGGATACAGATCTCGCCGACCTCACCGAGCGGCAGCGAATTGCCGTTCTCGTCGCGAATGTCGAAATCGGTGCCTGTTATCGGCAGGCCGATCGTGCCGCTGAATTCCGGGCTGTCGAAACGATTGGCGCTTGCGACCGGCGATGTCTCGGAAAGGCCGTAGCCTTCGGTGATCCAGGCTCCGGTCATCTTCTGCCAGCGCTCGGCGACCGGTCGCTGCACCGCCATGCCGCCGGCAAGCGTTGCGGTGTTGGACAGATCGAGCTTGGTGAACTCGGGATTGTTCATCAGCGCATTGAACAGCGTGTTCAGGCCGGGGAACATGTCGAACTTGTATTTGCCCAGCTCCTTAATGAAGGCCGGTATGTCGCGCGGATTGGCGATCAGGACGTTATGGCCGCCGAGCGACACGCCCATCAGCGAATTCACCGTCAGCGCGAAGATGTGATAGAGCGGCAGCGCGCAGACGAAGGTCAACTGCTCGGGGCGCGGCTTGTTGATGTAGGCGGATTGCAGCCAGAGCAGCAATTGCAGCTGGTTGGCGAGCAGATTGGAGTGCGTCAGGATCGCGCCCTTGGCAACGCCGGTCGTGCCACCGGTATATTGCAGGAAGGCGATGTCGCTGCCGGTGAGCGTGGCCGGCTTCAAAGGCAGGCGTGCGCCCTCGGAGATCACCCCCTTGAAGCTGCGGTGGCCGGGGATGGACCATGCAGGCACGAGCTTTTTCACCTTGCGGACGATGAAGTTGACGACGTGGCCCTTGACGCCGAGCATGTCGCCGAGCGCTGTGACGACGACATGGCGCACATCCGTATGCGCCAGCACCTGCTCCACCGTATGGGCGAAATTCTCCAGAACGAAGATCGCCTTGGCGCCGCAGTCGCGCAGCTGATGCTCAAGTTCACGCGGCGTGTAGAGCGGATTGACGTTGACGACGACGAGGCCGGCGCGAAGGATGCCGTAGGTGGTGACCGTGTTCTGCAACACGTTCGGCATCATGACGGCGACGCGGTCGCCCTTCTGAAGGCCGAGGCTCTGCAGCCATGCGGCTATCTTGCGCGTTTGCGTGTCGAGATCGCGATAGGTGATGGATTTGCCCATGCTGGTAAAGGCGAGGCGGTCGGCGTACCGCGCGCAGCTTTTCTCCAGCAGATCGACGAGTGATGCATGCTCCAACGGCGGCAACTCCGCCGGTACGTTGTCCGGATAAGACGCGAGCCATATTTTCTTGACCTGCGGTCTATCCGAAGGAGCGGAGACTGAATTCATGCGCACTTCCTCCTTTACGCATCATCACCACGCCCCGCCGTCCTGGGACGGCGGTTATGTAAAGTGTCACTGCGCGATCGAAAAGTCTCCCGCTTTTCACATCGTCGCAGCCTTTGCTCTCAACTAAATCATCGAGCATCACGAAGCTACAATAACCTTGACGTAAACGTCAACAAACGTTCTGCGCTCACGTTTTTTTATAGTTTTGAAAAAAGGACTGGAACTTTTGCAATAACGGAGCGTTAATAGGCCCGTGGGTTTAAACCCATCGGAGCATCGTGCTGCCCCAAAGAGCAGATCGGACGCTCCACGATTTTATGTGACGCGTATCCAAAAGGAGGTGCGCATATGCATAAAGAGAGTGCCGAAATCTCGGGCCGTGACCTTTACATCAAGGACATGTCGATGCTGGTCGCCTGCGATCGGGTCGAGGGATCCAGGGTATTCGGTTCGGATGGCAAGCAGATTGGTCATATTGAACGCCTGATGCTCGAGAAAAGTGATGGACGCATCGCTTTCGTCATTTTGAGCTTCGGCGGCTTCTTCGGCATCGGCCAGGAACACTACCGGCTGCCGTGGGAGAAGCTGCGCTACGATGCCCGCATCGACGGCTATCGCGTCAGCATGACCAAGAACGACATCGAAAAGGCGTGCCGTTTCGCCGCCAAGGATGATCACGACCCTAAGAATCATGGCCACAAGAGCCACGATTATTTTGGCGTGCCGCCCTATTGGATGTGAGCGTGCCGATGAAGCCAGTTCGGCAAGCCCCGCCGACGCGGGGTGTCGATATGCGTGGTTCTATTGAAACCGCCCATGCCTTTGCACCACTTCGATCTTGTAGCCGTCAGGGTCGGTAACGAAGAAAAAGAGCGCAAAGAGTTTCCCATCCCGATTGAGTTCGACGATGTTGCCGGGGTTCAACCCCAGCGCGGTCATGCGCGCATGCTCGTCTTTCAGCTCCACGACCGAGACCGCGAGATGGCCGTAAGCCTCCCCCAACGGATAGGGCGCGGTACGACCCTGGTTGATTGTCAATTCCAGCTCGAAGCCTGTTTCGTCATTGCTGAGATAGATCAGCGTGAAGGTCTCGAAGGCGATGCGGTCGGCGATCTTCAGGCCGAAAGCCTTGTCGTAGAATTCGATCGAGCGCGCTTCGTCGAGCACGCGGATCATCGAATGAATCATCTTGGCCATCGGTGCCTCCATCGATCGTCAGGGCATGTCACTACTAGAGCGTGATGCCGAAAAGTGTAGGCGGTTTTTGGACGACATCACGCTCTACTTCTTTGATCCTAGAGCGGATTCAGATTTTAGATCGATTCGACCTAAAATCATCCGGCTCTAGGAGCCAATGCCACCGGCAACCGGGGAAGGCAAGTATGCGGAAATGCACCATCGCTGCGCCTCGGTGCAGATCCGGGGTTTTCGCATGGCGATCGGTCTGCTTAACTCCCGCGCGCTGAGGCATACGATTGAGGGGGAAATCCATGTACTACGCCATTCTGGCCTATCACGAGGAAGGTATCGTCGAATCCTGGAGCAAGGAGGAGGATGCTGCATTGATGACCGAGCTGCTTGAAATCAACGATCGCATGGTTGCGCAAAAGTCGCTGGGGCCGGCTGCGCGGCTCGGCTCGACCCAGAACGCCGTCACATTGCGCGGGCCGGGCGCGGGGCTGGTCATCGACGGCCCGTTTGCTGAAACCAAGGAACAATTGCTCGGCTTCTACGTCGTCGATTTTCCGATGCTCGATGCGGCGGTCGAAGCCGCGCGCGAACTGCGCCGCGCCAATCCGACCGCCGTCTATGAAATCAGGCCGGTCGCGCTTTACCTGCCCGGCGCGCCTTTGCCTTCCGGCGAAGGCAGTTGATGAAAACATATGCGGCGCCGGTCGTAAGGGCTGGTGGCGGCCTTCGCTCTCAATGGGATTGCAATCCGATCTTGCTGGTGACTGACCGCTCGATCATTTCCATGCCGTCATAGATCAGCACCGCCATCAGGCCGACGATCAGGCCGCCCTGCAGGATGAAAGCGGTGTTGTCGTTGATCAGCCCGGCGATGATGACTTCGCCGAGCCCCTTGGCGGCGACGGTGGAGCCGATCGTGGCGGTGCCGATATTGATGACGGTCGCGATCTTCAGCCCCTCGATGATTAGTGGCAGGGCAAGCGGCAGCTCGACGCGGAACAGGCGTTGCCAGCCGCTCATGCCCATGCCGTCGGCGGCATCGATCACCGAGGCCGGCACCTGCTGCAGGCCGGCAACCGTGTTTTCGAAGATCGGCAGCAGCGCATAAAGGAAAAGCGCGATCAAGGTAGGCACCGCGCCGAAGCCGGTGGTCGAGATCGCAAGCGCCAGCACGGCAACCGGCGGGAAGGTCTGCCCGGCATTGGCGATCGCCCGCGACAGCGGCAGGAAATCGGCGCCGATCGGCCGTGTGACGAAGATGCCGCCGAGAACGGCCAGGATCCCGCTTGCCGCAATCGAGATCAGGATCAGCTCGAGATGGCTGAGCGCCAGGCTCGGCAGGCTGTTCTGCGTATAGATCGGCGACGCCCCGAATTTGGTCAGCGGCGCAAGAATGGGCGTTAGCCACTCCGGACGAAACAGCAGCACCAGCAGCAGCGCCAGCGCGAGGAAGCGAAAGAGATTGGCGGCGAGAAATTTCATGCTTTGCGGCCCAACTCGATCAGATGCCGGATCGAGATCGAACCGACAGGCATCTTGCGCTCGTCCTCGACCGTCGCTTCGTCCGCGCCCTGCCAGATCAATTCGGCCAGGGCGTCGCGGAGGTTGAGCGTCTGCGGCAGGCTGTGGCCGAGACCGGGCCGAGGCGGCTGCATGCTTTCCTTGAGCGGCAGCAGCGACATCAGCTTCAAGGCTCGGTCGGATGTGCCGGTCAGCTGCTGCACGAAAGGATCGGCCGGCTCGGTCAGGATCTTCTCCGGCTCGGAGCATTGCAGCAATTTGCCTTCACTCATGACGGCGATCCGGTCGCCGAGATGGAAGGCCTCGTCCATGTCGTGGGTCACGAGAATGACGGTCGTGCCGAACTGCTTCTGGATGGCGAGCAGATCATCCTGCGCCTTGCCGCGGATGACGGGATCGAGTGCACCGAAGGGCTCGTCCATCAAAAGCAGCTCGGGCTCGGCCGCAAGCGCGCGTGCGACGCCGACGCGCTGCTGCTGGCCGCCGGAAAGCTGGCTCGGATATTTGCCGGCAAAGGTGCCGGGGTCGAGATGGAAGAGATTGAGGAGTTCTTCGACGCGACTGTCGATGCGGGTCTTCTCCCAGCCGAGCAGCTCTGGGACGGTGGCGATATTCTGCGCGACCGTGCGATGCGGAAACAGCCCATGGCCCTGGATGGCATAGCCGATGCGGCGGCGAAGCTCGGTCGCCGGCACGTTCATGATATCCTCGCCGGCAACAGAGATGCGGCCTTCCGATATCGGCACCAGCCGGTTGATCATGCGCATCAGCGTCGACTTGCCGGAACCGGAGGTGCCGACGATGACGGTGATCGTGCCCTTTTCCATGCTCATGCTGACATTGTCGACCACGGTGGCGCTGCCATAACGCTTGGTAACGCCCTTGAGCTCGATCATGTTGGTCATGCGCGTTGTCCCCGGATGCTGTCGATGACCGCATCGAGGATGACGGCCGATGAGAAGGCTAAAAAGACCGTCGGCACGGCGCCGAGCAGCACGAGGTCATTGGCCGTCTGGCCGATGCCCTGGAAGATGAAGAGGCCGAAGCCGCCGCCGCCGATCAGCGCCGCCACGGTGACGAGGCCGATTGCCTGCACCAGCACGATGCGGATGCCGGTGAGGATGACCGGAAAGGCGAGCGGCAGGTCGATGCCGGTCAGGATCTGCCGGCGCGTCAAGCCCATGCCGGCGGCGGAATCGCGCACGGAAGGGTCGACGCCGGCAAGGCCGACGACTGTATTGGCGACGATCGGCAATAGCGAATAGATGATCAGCGCCACCAGCGCCGGCGCCACGCCGATGCCCTTTATGCCGATCGCGGCGGCGAAGGGCACATTGGCGGCGATATAGCCGAGCGGCAGCATCAGAATGCCGAACAGCGCCAGGCTCGGGATGGTCTGCACCAGGCTCAGCGCCCGCAGCACCACGGCGCGGATGCGCGGCTGCCAGTAGCAGAAGATGCCGAGCGGCAGCGCAAGCACGATGGCGATGGCGACGGAGCCGAGGGAGAGGAAGACATGGCCAAGCGCTTCGTGCCAGAACTTGTCGGCATTGTTGGCGTATTCCTTCATGATCGAGAGATTGTCGAGCAGGCCGGAGCGCAGGACGGCGGCGAGCAGGGCGGCATAGAGCGCCAGCGCCGCGACCCTCAGCCATGGCGTCAGCCGCAGCTTCACCAGGGCATCCGAGATCATCAGCCCCACGACGGCCAGCAACACCCAGAAAGAGCCGCCGGGCGTGATGCGGGCCACGGTGTTCGCCGCCGGGGTCGCGGCAGTCGAGACGAGACCGAGCGTGACGATGAGCATGGCGATCGCGAGCGTGGCGATGCCGAGGCGGATGATCTGATTCTGCAGGAAAAGTGCCGCAAGCGCCGCCGCGGCGAGAAGGACGAGCAAGATTATGGCGGACGGCTGACTTATGAGCTGGGTCAGCAGCTGAGGCTTGCCGGCGGCGATGCGGTTCGCCTTGACGATGATGAACGGCATCCAGGCCATTGCCAGCGCGCCGCCCGCCACCAGCACCACTCCGAGACGGTCTACTCGGCGGACCGCTAGCGCATCTTCCATCAGGCAAGCTCCGTCAGCGCATGAGCCCAGAATTCAAGGCTGGTTCGGACAAGACCATGCCCATTCGAATGTCCGCGGCCCCACTTTATCAAAATGGGGCCGCCGGAGCAGCGGCAAAGCTTTACTTCAGGAAACCATTGTCCTTGAGGTAGGATTCGGCAACGGCCTTGGCCGGCTCGCCATCGACCTGAATGCGGCCGTTCAGCTTGCGCAGCACGTCGGCGGTTAGGCCTTTGAAGATCGGAGCCAGAACCTCTTCGATCTTCGGATTGGCCTTCAGCACGGCTTCGCGGATGATCGGCGTCGGAGCGTAGACCGGCTGCACGCTCTTGTCGTCCTCGAGAACGGTCAGCTCGGCCGCTTCGATGGCGCCGTCGGTACCGTAGACCATGGCTGTGTTGACGCCGTTGGTCTGGTCGGCCGCGGCCTTGATCGTTGCCGCCGTATCGCCGCCCGAGAGCACGACTTCCTGATCCGGCTTCAGCTTGAAGCTGTAGGTGGTCTCGAAGGCCGGCAGGGCCGCCGGAGAATTGACGAACTCGGAGGAGGCGGCGATCTTGACCGCGCCGCCGCCGGAAATCCACTTGCCGAAATCGGACATGGTCTTCAGCTTGGCCGGGCCGGCGACATCGTTGCGCACGGCGATCGCCCAGGTGTTGTTGGCGGGCGACGGCGTCAGCCAGACGATCTTGTTGGCGTCGTAGTCCAGCTTCTTGGCGAGGTCGTAGCCCTGCTGCAGGTTCTTCCAGGCGGCATCGTCGGCCTTGTTGAAGAAGAAGCCGGCATTGCCTGTGTATTCGGCATATATATCGATCTCGCCAGCGGTGATCGCCTTGCGCACGACCGGCGTCGTGCCGAGCGCGATGCGATCCTGCGCCTTGATGCCGTTGGCGTTGAGTGCTGTGAGGATGATGTTGCCGAGCAGCGTTCCTTCGGTGTCGATCTTTGAGGAAACGACGACGTCGGCGGCGCTGGCGCCACTGGCAAGGAGGGCCGTCAGCGTGGCGGCAAGTGCAAGCTTCTTGAACATGATGTTTCCCTTTGTACCCCGTTAAATCTTTGTTCCGCTTGCCCGTGCCGCCTGGCAAGGCCGCAGTCCGGACAAGCAGGCTTCGAGCGGGCCGGCGGCCCACAGGCGAATTCGTGGCTGCTTCAGGCACGTAGCGCTCATCGCGGAAAAGTCGATGTCGCCCCGGATTCCCGTTGCAGTCGCGCGATTATGACGAGCGTACTCGACATTCGCGCGAAATTGGATTTCTTTTTTCGGGGGCAAGTGCGTTTGTTTTTGTTCCCCTTACCCGTTTGGCGCTGTTCCGATCTCATTTTTGCGGCTGGATCAGTGGGGCGACAAAGAAACGATAGCTGTCGCTTTTCGGCTTAGGGATATCTTTTTTTGAGAACACGTCATATTGTCGGGATATCGTTGATATTGCTGCGGTCGAGCCAGGATACGCGCCGCGGCTGAGAGGGATCTGATTTGTATCTCGGCGCATTGTTCGTAGCCGACATGGTGTTCTCCGTCGGCTCGGTGAGGGAGACCGCGCGGCGGCTATCTTTTTCGGCATCGACCGTCTCCGGTGCCCTGCGGCGGCTCGAAACGGAGCTCGCCATGAAGCTTGTCGAGCGTGCCTCTGGTGAGCTTGCGACCCTTCTGGCGAGTTCCAAGGTTCAGAAGGGGCTGCAGCCCATTCTCAGTGGCATGCGCCAGCTTTCGACCCTGATGAAGGAACCGCCGGCTCCAAAGAACTACGACCAATGGGCCGCACGCCTGCCGCTGAAGATCGCCACCATCGAACGCTTCCTTGAGGTTGCCGATCAGGGCAGCATCAATCGCGCCGCCCGCCGCCTTAGACTGGGTCAGCCGCAACTTTCTTTGCAGATTGCCAATCTGGAGGAACTGTTCGGCTGCCGCCTGTTCGCCCGGCAGGCGCAGGGTTCTGTGCTGACGGAGGCCGGACAGGAAGTTCATGCTATCCTCTCCGCCATTGCGCAGGCCTGGGACGAGATGAAAGCAGCAGCGGACGAGCGCTTCCAGCGAACCGCCCGCGCCGTGCGCATCGGCTCGATCATTCCCACAGGCTCGGAAAGCTGGGTGGCGCGCTCGCTGGCGAGCCTGGTATCGCGCTGGAACATCGGCGGTAACAGCAACATGCTGTCGCTGCTGCTGATGACGGCCGACGATCTGCGCGAAGCACTTCGATCCGGTCGCATCGACGTCGCCATCGTCGATTCCGTCTTCGGCCTCGATGCTTTCGAGCATATGGAGCTGGTGGCGACCGACATGGTGGCGATCGCCCCGCCCGACAGCACCGAGCAGACGTTTGCCGCGCTCTTGGAAAACCATCCGCTCTGCGTGCCGAGTCCCCGCACCGGCATCGGCAATGCCGCGACCGCTTTCGGTTATGACAGCCGCGATCGCCGCCGGTTTCGCGGCCGCGACATCACCTCGGCCGACTCACTGCCCGTCATCGTCGATCTCGTCGCCAATCACGGTTACGTCTCGTTTCTCGGCCGCGTCAGCGCCTTGCCGATTGCCGACAAGGTCCGGATCGTCGATCCGGATGAGCTCCTGCCATTGTCCTATCATCTCGCCCATAATGGCCGCAAAGCCTCGGTCGAAGCCTGCCGGCTGATCCAGCAGGCGGTTCTCGAATTGGTCGGTGATATGGCGATGCCGCGAAAGCGCTTGCCCTCCCGAAGCTAGCGGAACTATTGCGCCATTTTCGCGTTCGGGTAGGTTAGGTTAGTCCGGGCGTACGCAGCCGGGGGGCTCGTTCGGCACCCAAGGAGACCATAGATGAAAATTCTTGCAACGGCGCTTATCGCATTTGGCATTCTCGCTTTACCCGCTACCTACGCCGAGGCGCGTGATCATCATCACCGCTGGCACCATCATCGTCCGGTCGTGAGGCATCATCACCACCGCCATCATTATTATCGCCCGCATCATGGCTGGCATCACCATTACGGCTGGCGGCATCAGTCACGCCATCATCGCTGGCACAGCCAGCCGCATTTCTCGCATAACTGACGATCGCGGATAGATGCGAAAACGGCGCCTCGAGCGCCGTTTTTTGACAGCCCGCGCGATTGACCATTACCTCCCATGCCGGACCGTTAACGTCGCAATGGCCCTCACGCTAAGCTTGCGATTTCGCCGCCTGCGCCATCGCGGTCGACGAGCGGAGGCTTCGCAGGCCTATGGGCGATAGAAGGCACCGCGAAAGTGCCTGCCGGCCACCCCCAAAGTGGAACTATCGAAGGCTCAATTGCGTTTATTATCTGGTCCGGACGACGCGAATGATCCGAGTCGCGTTTGCGTCCGGCGTTCAAGGAGGCTGGAAATGAAAATTCTGGCAACAGCGCTTATAGCGCTAGGCATGCTCGCGCTGCCTGCAACCCACGCCGAAGCGCGTCGTCACCACCACCATTGGCACCATCATTATCACCGAGTGATGGTCTATAGTCACTACTATTATCCTCGCCACTACTATCGCCCGTATTACCGTCCATATCCCTATTACTACCGGCCCTATTATGGCTATGACGAACCCTACTATGGCGGCTATCAGCCATTGTACTCGTTCGGTTTGTTTGGTGGCTTCGGTGGATTTCACCACCACCATCGCCACAGCTGGGACGGCGACCGTGGATACTATCATGGCGGCTACCACGGCTGGCATGGCGGCGGCAGACATTGGCGCTATTACAGCCAGCCGCACTTCTCGCACAACTGACGAGCCGGCCGATGGCAAAACGGCGCCTTTCGGCGCCGTTTCCTGATGAGGCTGGATCGGCTCAAGCCGGGTTCAGCACATGAACGGCGCGGTCGGCCATCAGATGCTTCACCTTCTCGCCGTAAGCGGCCATATGCGCGGACGCCGAATGGGCCTTCAGCGCCTCCATGCTTGCCCATTTCTCGACCACGACGAACGTATCAGGCCCGAAGGCCGGATCTGCTCCCTCGACATCGACGACGGCGGAATATTCGATGCAGCCGTCTTCGGCATGAACGGCCGGAACATTCGCCTGGAAGACGTTAAGCACCTCGGCACGCTTGCCGGGCTTCGCGGTGAGGATGGCGAGAACATGGATCATGATGATGTCCTTGAAACGATAGGCAATAGGGATGATGAATAACACGCGCCGCAGATTGCGCGGCCGGTTTCAATCTCTATCACGGAACGGCGCCATCCAAACGCCGAACTTCGGTTTTGTTGGTTGCGCGATGAATCCGGCCGAACGGGGCGGCCTCACATTCGGTTGATATGCTTCGGATCCAGCGATCCGCTCAGCAGATGGCCGAAGGCGATGAGGTTGCCCTGCAGACGGCCGCGCCGGTCGATATAGGGCGGCGGGCTGACGGAGCCGGCGAGGTTTGAGGCGACATTGCCGCCCATCAGTTTCAGCGCCCATTTCAGCGAGACGGAGCGCTTCTTGACGAGATAGAGCGGATTGGCGACCTGGGAATATCCCAGGCGCAGGCCCGATGTGCGCCCGGCCTTGACGCCGAGATGGACGCCGCGCAGGCGATTGAACTTGACGATCTTTCCGAAGGGACGCAGCCGCCGGCACAGGTCGACATCTTCCTGCCAGGCGTAGAGCGGCAGATCCTCATCGAAATAGATACCATTTGCGAGCATCGCCTTCCGGCGGAAGATCATGTTGCAGCCATAGGCGTTATGCGTGTCCTCGATCGTCGGTGCCGGAAAGGGAGTGGCATCGGCTGCGAGCGCTTCGTCGGCTTCTCCCGCCGTCAGGCCCGGGCCAAGGATACCGTCACGGACGACCTCGCCGGTTGCCACGACGATCTCTTCATCGGCCTCGAACAGGGCTTCCGCCTCGGCGAGATAGTTCGTTGCCGGGAAGAAATCGTCATCGAAGAAGACGACCACATCGATGCCGACAGCCGCATCGATGATGGCATTGCGTTGCGGGCAGCTCCCCTGGGGCGAGGAGAGGACCGTTACCGGAAAAGGCGCAGAACTCAAGCGCGCCATGTCGATATCGTCATGCTTGGCCGGGCAGAGGAAGAGGTGATCCGGCTTGCGCTCCTGTGTCGCAAGCCTGTCGATCATTGCGGCGAGTATAGCCTTGCGACCGCATGTTGCCACGCCAACGGCAATCTTCATGTGCATCCCCCGAGTATTATCCCAAGGCGCACAAAACCATCGAAATCTGAATCTTTGGTTGTATTAATAGCCTGCATTCAACGCATCGCCATAAAGCCGTTCTATCCGCCGGCAGCGAGACGGTCAGGCATTCGGTCGGAGGGGCGTGCGGTGGTCGCCGCCGATGTCGGACTTCAGGTCCATCAATTGCGAAGAACGCTTCTGGCCGATTGCAGCCGCGCGCACTGATTTTAAATTGGCTCACTTGAAATCACTGGGTGTGTAAGGCGCGCATTTATAGGGTGTCGAGCCTTCCTTATCGCGAGCGACCGCATTCCCTTCGGGATCAAGCTTCAAAGTCCAGGACGTTTGTAAGCCGTTCGACCCCATGAAACCTCCGGTGAAGGTCATGTCGTCTCCTTGCCGGTTGAATCCGGTGACACCGCCGAGGTGGCGTTGATATTCCTGCGAGCGCATGACGACGCCGACGAGAGCCGCTGATCCGGTGGACGCTGAAAGACCGTATCCGCCATTGGGCGCACAAGGCGTCATGCCGGAGATAAACGGGCCGCTGACGCAACTGAGGACATGGCCGAACTGCTTTTTGGAATTCAGGTGAACGTATACATTGTCGTTGCCGTCACCCTTGCAGAGCAGATGCGTCGGCTTCTCTGCAGGAGCTGCCAACGCCGTTCCAGCGGCTGCCAGATAGGCGGTGGCAGCGATTGCGTTCATGAGCTTCATTGAGGTCTCCGGTTCAGCCATCTTCGGCTCGCGCTTTCGAAAAGTCGAGCGCAGCCTATTTTGTTCTTGATGACATCCGATCCCTGAATAGGCGCTTCGGAGTGCGATATTGCAGCAACGAATACAGAGCAATGCGGCACCAAGGAACGGCAGCGCGGATCATTCGATGTAAAGTGTTTGGAAACAAATGGTGCCGCTTACGTGACTCGAACACGTGACCCCATCATTACGAATGATGTGCTCTACCGACTGAGCTAAAGCGGCATTCTGCGGAGCATTCGGTTCGGCCCCGCGATTTGCATGGCGCTGATACAGTCTATGCGGTCAGATTTCAAGCGCTCAAATCGCCAATTGGCAAAAAAGCGAGACGCCTGTGAAAAAAGCACCGCATTTCGGTGGCGATCAAAGCGACAGCCGGGCGCGTGCCTGCCGGTATTCCGCCTCCAGCCGGTCGACGAGTGCTGAAACGGGCTGGATGGATTTGACGGCGCTGATGCCCTGGCCGGAGCCCCAGATATCCTTCCAGGCTTTCACGCCGGTCGTGGCGGCTTCGAAGTCCATTTTCGAAGGGTCGGCCTCGGGCAAATTGTCGGGATCTAGGCCGGCGGCGCGGATCGAGGGCTTCAGATAATTGCCGTGAACCCCGGTGAAATAGTTGGAATAGACGACATCGACGGCGGTGCCCTCGACGATCGCCTGTTTGTAGGCGTCGGCGGCGCGCGCTTCCTCCGTCGCGATGAAGGGCGAGCCGATATAGGCGAGATCAGCGCCGGCCGCCTGCGCCGCCAGAATGGCGCCGCCGGTGGCGATGGCGCCGGCAAGCAGCAGCGGTCCGTCGAACCATTCGCGGATCTCCTGTACGAGCGCGAAGGGCGAAAGCTGGCCGGCATGGCCGCCGGCACCCGCCGCCACGGCGATCAGCCCGTCCGCACCCTTGCGGATCGCCGAGTTCGCATGCCGGTTGTTGATGATGTCGTGCAGCACGATGCCGCCATAGGAATGCACGGCCGCATTGACCTCGGGCACGGCGCCGAGCGAGGAAATGACGATCGGCACCTTGTACTTCACGCAAAGCATGAGGTCGTGCTCCAGGCGCCTGTTTGACGTATGGACGATCTGATTGACCGCAAATGGAGCTGCCGGCCGCTCCGGATTTGCGGCATTGTATGCGGCAAGATCCTCGGTGATCATCGCCAGCCACTCGTCGAGCTGGCTTTCCGGGCGCGCGTTGAGCGCCGGAAAGGAGCCGACGACGCCAGCCTTGCATTGCGCCAGCGTCAGCGCCGGATGCGAGATGATGAAGAGAGGCGAAGCCACGACCGGCAGGCGCAGACGTTCGGTCAGGATGGAGGGGAGGGCCATGAACATCATCCGATATTTGACGTTTACGAAAACGTCAAAGGGATAGCAGATGTGGCGTGCGAGGGGAAGATGGGGGAAGAAGCAGGCAGAAGCAGGCAGTCGGCAGTGGGCAGTGGGCAATAGTGACTGACCGCATCCGCGATTGAGGCTCTTCCCTACTGCCTACTGCCTACTGCCTACTGCCGATGCCTCCCTCCACCCCATTTGCGTCGTCTTTGCCATTTATCCCCGCCCGAGTGCCCGCGGCTCCCGCCGGAGGCTTGCGTATTGCCGGATGGGACGTTACCGAATCCGGTTAACGAATGATAAAATATGGCTGTCTTGCTCGTGGAGTATGCGAGTATGCCGCGAGTAAGAGTAAAGGACCTGATGTGAGCGGATTAGAAACGGCTATCAGAAGCGCGTTGGAGCGGTCCGATCGCGCCAATCCGGAGATCCGGGCTCGCATCTATCAATCGGCACGGCAGGCGCTGGAAGCCGGTCTTCGCAAGCAGGACATTACCGATATCGACGTCGTCGCCGGCCAGCGTCAGCGGCTGGAAGCGACGATCCGGCAGATCGAGGCCGAAGAGCGCACCCGCCCGGCGCAGGAGGTGCCCGTTTCGCCGGAGCTCGACGCCCCGCATGTTTCCTCCGCTCCGCCTGGGTCGGAAACCGTGCAGCGGCCGGATCCGGTCATGAGCGTGCGCGGTGAAACCCGCGATCCGCCGCTTTCGGCGCGCGCACCCGCGGCGGCCGAGCCGGTGTCGGCGGAGCCCGCGGCGCATGAGAGCGATTTCGGCGACATGCGCGCCGGACCCGCCGATCATCTCGGCGCGGATAGCGATCCGCGACCGGCGGCAGATGCGCCGGCCCCGGCCCGATCGATGAACTTCAAGCCTGAGCGGGCCGCCGTGCGCCGCAAACCCCGCAAGTTCTTCTCGCGCCTGCTGATCTTCTGCATCCTGCTGGCCTTCCTTGGTGTCGGCGCCTGGTGGATCAAGACATCAGGCGTGTTCATGTCCGCCGCGCAGAGGGATACGAGCGTGCGCAACCCGCCGGCCCATGTCGATTCGCAGGATTTCAGCGGCAATAGCGGCGATGAAGATACGTCCGACGAGGACGATAACAGCGGTCCCGTCAACCCTGGACTGGCGACCATCGACCCGCAGAACAGCTTTTCCGACGAATGGGTCGAAGTCCTGAAGCCGACGGACGCGCAGAAGGTCGCAACCGGCCAGCAGTCGAAGGCGGAAAATATCTCGGAAAATGAGGGGCCGGCCGTGCGGCTGACCTCGCTCAGCAGCGGTTCGGATGGCAATGCGACGGTCGAAGTGCCCGTCAATGTGCTGCAGCAGATGGCAGGCAAGGCATCGACGGTCGCACTGACGCTGCAGTCCACCTCGGACGCAGCGACGCAGATCACCGTGGAATGCGATTTCGGTTCGCTTGGCCGCTGCGGACGCCATCGCTTCACCGTCAGCCGCCAGAAGACGGATGCGCTCTTCCAGGTTCAGTTCGATCGCTCGCTGGCGCCGACCAGTCCCGGCCGCCTCATCATCAACAGCGATGTCGACGGCAAGGCTCGCGGCGTCAATGTCTACGCCATCCGCGTTCTGCCCGGGCAATAAAGCATTTCCAGGAAAAATGCGCAGCGGTTTTCCGTCCGGAATGCATTGAGAAATAAGAAGATGGAGCGTTTTCGCGATTCGAAGAAAACCGGAATGCTCCTGACCTACGGCTCGTACAGTCTCTCGCCTATTTGAAAAAACCTGCTCCCGTGTCAAGGATCTTGTCGTCGATCTCGCCGATGGCTTTCTTGTCCTTGCCGTCATAGTCAAGCGTCAGCAGAATGTGACGGATAAGGTTCAGGCGCGCCCGCCGCTTGTCGTTGGCGCGGATGACGGTCCATGGCGCATGATCGGTATGGGTTTCCTCCAGCATGCGATCGCGCTTTTCGCTGTAATCCTTCCATTTCGGCAGGGCGGCGATATCCATCGAGGAAAGTTTCCAGACCGCGCGCGGATCGTGGCGCCGGTCGTGGAAGCGCTTCAGCTGCATCTCCCGGCCGATATCGAGATAGAATTTGAAGAAATGGATGCCGTCCTGGACGATGAGCTTTTCCATCCTGGGGGCTTGCTTCAGGAACTGCTCGTATTGCTGCGGGGTGCAGAAGCCCATGACCGGCTCGACACCCGCGCGGTTGTACCATGAGCGGTCGAACAGCACGAATTCGCCTGCAGTCGGGAACTGGGCGACATAGCGCTGGAAATACCATTGGCCGGCCTCGCGATCCGTCGGCTTGGTCAGTGCCACAACGCGCGCAAGGCGAGGGTTCATGTGGGCCGACGTTGCGGCGATCGATCCGCCCTTGCCAGCCGCGTCGCGCCCTTCGAAGAGTGCCATCACCCGCTTGCCGGTCGCCTGCAGCCAGAACTGCACCTTGATGAGCTCGATCTGCAGCACCTTCAGCTCGTCCAGATAGTCCTCCTCCTTGAGCTTCTTCTTGTAGGGATAGTCGCCTGATGTCAGCGCTTCCTCGTCGATCCAGTTCGGCAGAACGGGATCGTCGACATCGAACATGCGCTTTGTGCCACGGATATCCAGCTCCACCGCACGGCTTTCGGCTTCCTCTCCCATAGATCGGCTCCTCGTTGTTTACGCCTCGTTAATCCTGCCGCTCGGCTGCGGCAAAAAGCTCTTCGGGGAAATTGGAGCTTTTATCCAATAGTTTCAAGCCCTTTGCCCACTTCCTCTTTTGCCGGCTACATTTATTATTGTCAGTTGCCGGCTTCTGTGGATAGAGCCGAATACTTCTGTCATGAATCACGTCTAAGACGCGGAATCCAGCATTCCATGACGGTAGGCGAAGGGACGGGCGCATTTGGAAGACGAATGGTCATTTGTCAGGAAGTTGGCGGCGCGGCTGCGGCAAGAGGTTGCCATCCTCATCTTGGCGACGCTCGTCGCCATATTCGCGCTCATTGAAGGCATCAATACCAGCGCCGTATTCTGGATCTGGATCATCGTCATGATCGTCACGCTGCTGCGCCCGCCGCTGGTGGAGCGCGTGGCGGTGCCGTCGCAGGTTAAGCCGGCGCCCGTCGATCCGCAGGCACTGCTGCATACCGTTTTTTCAGGGTTGGCGGCGCTCGATATGCCGGCGCTGATCATCGACCGGGAGGCATCCGTGCTGCTCCAAAATGCCGCCGTCGAAAAAGCCTTCGGCGCGTTTCCGCTCGGCGCCCATATTTCTTCGAAGCTGCGCTCGCCGGCCCTCCTCGACATGGTTCGCGAAACCATCGCCACCAACACGCCGAACCAGATCGAGCATTCCGAGCGCCTGCCCTCGGAGCGGGTCTATATCGTCCGCATCGCGCCCATCGACGTGCCGGAGACCGATGCGCCGCAGGAAGCGTTTTTCCTGCTCTCCTTCCGCGATATATCCGAGCTGCGCCATATCGATCGCATGCGCTCCGATTTCGTCGCCAATGCCAGCCATGAATTGCGCACGCCGCTCGCGTCGCTGCGGGGCTTCATCGAGACGATCCAGGGGCCTGCCAAATCGGATCCGAAGGCTCAGCAGCGCTTCCTTGGAATCATGCTGGACCAGACGACGCGCATGAGCCGGCTGGTCGACGACCTGCTGTCGCTGTCCAGGCTGGAGCTGAAGTCGCATATCGCGCCGGATCAGAAGGTGGATCTGGTGCCGCTGCTCGGCCACGTGCGCGACTCGCTGCTTCCCCTTGCCGGAGATCTCGACGTCTCGATCAACCTGCATTTGCCGGCCGGCAAGGTCGAGGTATCGGGCGATCGCGACGAGCTGGTGCAAGTCTTCGAAAACCTGATCGAGAACGCCTGCAAATACGGTCAGGAAGGCAAGGCGGTCGATGTTTCGGTCCGGATCGACGCGGGCCAGGCCGTCGAGGTCGTCATCTCCGACAAGGGGCCGGGGATTCCCGCGGAACATGTGCCGCGTCTGACCGAGCGCTTCTATCGCGTAAACGTTGAGGACAGCCGCTCCAAGAAGGGCACTGGTCTCGGGCTTGCCATCGTCAAGCACATTCTCACCCGCCATCGCGCCAGATTGATCGTCAAGTCCGAAGTGGGGAAGGGAACCGACTTTACGGTCCGTTTCTGAAAGCTTCTGTGAATCCCCCATTTCCGGTCAGATTTATCTTAACAATATCAGGTAGATGAACTGTCATAATTGTTTCACTCGCCTGACATAAAAGGGCGGTGTTTTCGCCGGTAAGAATGGATCGCTGAAAAGGTGGATGTGGCGTCCGCCGCGGCGCTCTTCAAAGCTCATTAGGGGATTCATTATGAACGCTTTGAAATTATCCATTCTTGCGCTGGTTGCGTCGGCTCCTTTTTCAGGTGCTGCCGAGGCGCGCGATCAAATTCAGATCGCCGGCTCATCCACGGTATTTCCGTATGCCAAGATCGTCGCCGAGTCCTTTGGCGAGACCTTTACCAACTTCAAGACCCCCGTTGTGGAGTCCGGCGGCTCCGGAGCCGGCCTGAAGGAATTCTGTAAGGGTGTGGGAACGGATTCCATCGATATCGCCAATTCGTCGCGCCCGATCAAGGACGGTGAAGTCCAAGCCTGCAAGGCTGCCGGCGTCGCGGACATCCAGCAGATCAAGATCGGCTATGACGGCATCGTTTTCGCCTTCGACAAGAGCAATCCGGACATCAAGTTCGGGCCGGTCGATCTCTACGAGGCGCTGGCTGCCGAGGTGGTCGTCGATGGCAAGCTGGTTACCAACCCCTACAAGAAGTGGTCCGAGATCAATCCGTCGCTGCCGGATTTCGAAATATCAGCCTATATTCCGGGCGAGAAGCACGGCACGCGAGAAGTCTTCGAGGAAAAGGTGCTTGCAGCCGGTTGCAAGACCTCCGGCGCGGTTGATGTGATCAAGGCTGCGGTCAAGGCTGCCGACCAGCAGGCCGAAAAGTGCATTGCCGTGCGCAAGGACGGTGTTGCGGTCGATATCGACGGCGACTATCCCGAGACGCTGGCACGCATCAATGCCAACAAGCACGGTATCGGTGTTTTCGGCCTCTATTTCTTCCAGAATAATGCCGACAAGCTGAGGGTCGCCACCGTCAGCGGCATCGTGCCCTCGGGTCAGACGATTGCCGATGGCACCTATCCTGTGTCGCGTCCGCTGTTCTTCTACGTCAAGAAAGCCCATCTGGGTGTCATCCCCGGGCTCAAGGAATATGTCGATTTCTTCACGAGCGATCAGATGATCGGACCGGACAGCCCGCTGGCGGAGTATGGCCTCGTGCCGGCGCCGGATACCGAGCGCGACCGGATCCGCAAGGATTTCGCGGACGGGAAGATCATGTGAATGCGTAAGGACTGAGCGGCGGCGCGGCCCGATGGCTGCGCCGGCGTTCGCCGGGGAATGGGAATGAGTGTATCGCTACTGCTGCTGTGCCTGTCGGTCATCGGCGCCTTTGCTTTCATGCTGGGGCGGGTGAGAGCGGCTGCGCTGTCGGGCGGCAGATCTTCGTCCATGCATTCCCGGCTCGGCTATCACGGTGCCTATGCCGCCATCTGGGCGGTGCTTCCGGCGCTGGCGCTCGTTTGCGCCTGGCTCATCGTCAGTCCCATCGTCATCGATCGCCTGGTGACGAAATCCTTTCCGGAGGAGGTAAAGTCTCTGCCGCAGGCGGAGCTCAATCTCAGCTACGGCATGGTGCGCAGCATCGCCCGCGGCATGCGTCTACTGGAGAGCCAGGAGCTTGCCGAAGTCGCCGGCGGCACGGCCGACCTGCAATTGCTGCTGGCGCAGAAGGGGGTGCCGCTCGCGGTCCGCCCGACCGGCTACATGGTCGATGCTGCCAACAAATACAACGGCATGCGCGAAATCAGCCGGATGGTGATGTCCGCAGTCGCGATCCTTTTGTCGCTGCTTTGCGCGCTCTACGGCTTGCGCGTCATCGCTCCGCGTTTCCGCGCCCGCAACCGCGTCGAACAGGTGGTTCTCGGCGCGCTGATCGTCGCATCCTCCATTGCCGTGCTGACGACGGTCGGGATCGTCGTTTCGATGCTTTCGGAAGCGGCGCGTTTCTTCAGCATGGTGCCTGCCAGGGAGTTCTTTTTCGGAACGGTGTGGGATCCGCGCTTCGCCGGCGCCGGCTCGCTGACGTCGGGCACCTTCGGTCTGATCCCGCTGCTGGCGGGCACGATCTATATCGGCTTCGTCGCGATGCTCTTCGCCGTGCCCATCGGCCTGTTCGCCGCGATCTACATGGCCGAATATGCCTCGGCGCGCGTTCGGTCCATCGCCAAACCGATGCTGGAGGTTCTGGCCGGCATTCCGACGATCGTCTACGGTTTCTTCGCCCTCGTCACCGTCGGTCCCTTCCTCAGGGACATTTCGGCCGAGATCGATGGTCTGTTGACGGGACGTTACGGAAGCTTCATCGAGGCTCAGAGCGTGATGACGGCGGGCTTCGTCATGGGCGTCATGCTCATCCCTTACGTCTCCTCGCTGTCGGACGATATCATCATGGCCGTGCCGCGGTCGCTCCGAGACGGCTCGCTCGGTCTCGGCGCCACCCGCTCGGAAACGGTCAAGCGCGTTCTGCTGCCGGCAGCGCTTCCGGGCATCGTCGGCGCCCTGTTGATGACCGCCTCGCGCGCGATCGGTGAAACGATGATCGTGGTGCTGGCTGCCGGCGTTGCCGCGCGTATGCAGATCGATCCCTTCGAGCCCATGACCACCGTGACCGTGAAGATCGTCAATCAGCTGACCGGCGACCTGGAGTTCACTTCACCGCAGACGCTCGTTGCCTTTGCGCTCGGCATTACCCTGTTCTGCCTGACGCTGTGCCTCAATGTCTATGCTCTCTACATCGTCCGCCGCTACAGGGAGCAATACGAATGAGCGGCATCGTATCCTCCCCCGTGCCGAATATGCCGCGCGGGCTCACGCCGGGCGCTCCGGCACGGCGTGATATCGGCATCAAGCGGCGCTATGCCGCCGAGCGTCGCTTCCGCGCCTATGGCGTCACGGCCGTTATCTTCGGCCTCGTCTTCCTTGCCATCTTGGTGTCGACCGTGGTGCGCACCGGCTACACCGCCTTTGTTCAGACATCGATCACCCTGCCGATCGAATTCACCGAGAAGGTGATCGACCCCACGGCCAAGCGGACCACCGATCCGAAGGTGCTGATATCGGCCAATTATCCGGTTCTGGTGCGTGACGCGCTGGTCAAAGCCTTGGATATCGATCCCGCCAATCGTGCACTCGTCCGCGAGGCGACGGCGATGGTGTCTGAGGGTGCCAGGATCGCGTTGCGCGACAAGGTCGTCGCGAACCCCTCGATCGTAGGGATAACGCAGAACGTTACTTTTCTTGCCAGTGCCAATATCGATTCCGCCAACAAGGGGCAGATCGATCTGACCGTCGACGAGAAGGACCGTAAGGTGTCCGACCGGCAGGTCGCCTGGATGAAGCAGCTCAGCGAAAGCGGAGCCCTGTACAAGGCGTTCAATACCGGTCTCTTCGTGTCGGGCAATTCCAGCCGCCCGGAAGCCGCCGGTCTCGGCGTTGCGCTGATCGGCTCGCTCTATCTGATGCTGACCGTACTCGTGCTCGCTCTGCCGGTCGGCGTCGCCGCCTCGATCTATCTGGAGGAATTCGCGCCGAAGAACCGGCTGACGGATCTGATCGAAGTCAATATCAACAATCTCGCCGCCGTGCCTTCCATCGTCTACGGCTTGCTGGGCCTCTCGGTCTTCATCAACATGATGGGGCTGCCGCGCTCGGCCTCGCTCGTCGGCGGGCTGGTGCTGAGCCTGATGACGCTGCCGATGATCATTATCGCCACGCGTTCGGCGCTACGCGCCGTGCCGCCGTCGATCCGCAGCGCCGCGCTTGGCCTCGGCGCATCGCGCATGCAGGTGGTCTTCCATCATGTCCTGCCGCTCGCCATGCCAGGCATCCTGACGGGCACTATCCTCGGGCTTGCCCATGCGCTCGGGGAGACGGCGCCGCTGCTCTTGATCGGCATGGTCGCCTTCGTCGCCAATTATCCGACATCGCCTCTCGATCCTTCGACGGCGCTGCCGGTGCAGATCTACATGTGGGCGAGCGAGGCCGAGCGCGCCTTCGTCGAAAGAACGTCCGGCGCCATTATCGTCCTGCTCTTCTTCCTCGTCGCGATGAACATCGGCGCCATCCTGCTGCGTCGCCGCTTCGAGCGGCGCTGGTAGGGAGGGCCGGGGAATGAACATGATGAGCGAAGCCGCAAGCGAAAGAGCCTTGGCCAAGAAGATGACTACGATCCCTTATAAGATGATCGGCCAGGACGTTTCGGTCTTCTATGGGGACAAGCGCGCGCTCTTCGACGTCAACCTGAAGATCCGCGCCAATACGGTGACGGCGCTCATCGGCCCTTCCGGCTGCGGCAAGTCCACCTTCCTGCGCTGCCTCAATCGCATGAACGACACGATCGAGACGTGCCGGGTGACGGGCAAGATCACGCTCGACGATCAGGATGTCTACGACAACAGCATCGATGTCGTGGAATTGCGCGCGCGCGTCGGCATGGTCTTCCAGAAGCCCAACCCGTTTCCCAAGTCGATCTATGAAAACGTCGCCTACGGGCCGCGCATCCATGGCCTGCACCGTTCCAAGGCCGATCTCGACCATATCGTCGAGACCAGCCTGCAGAAGGCGGGCCTGTGGGGCGAGGTCAAGGACAGGCTCCACGATGCCGGCACGAGCCTTTCGGGCGGTCAGCAGCAGCGCCTGTGCATCGCACGCGCCGTTGCCGTCAGTCCGGAAGTCATCCTCATGGACGAGCCGTGCTCGGCGCTCGATCCGATCGCAACGGCAAAGGTCGAGGATCTCATTCACGAGCTGCGGGAAAACTTCACGATCGTCATCGTGACGCATTCCATGCAGCAGGCAGCCCGCGTTTCGCAGCGCACCGCAATGTTCCATCTCGGCCATCTGGTTGAGGAGAACGATACCGATAAAATGTTCACCAATCCCGACGATTACCGCACGCAGGATTACATCATGGGCCGTTTTGGTTGATGATATCAGGCGCTCGGACCCTTTCACACAGTTCACCTTGAGGATAGAAAAATGGTCTCCACTCACATTCTCTCTGCTTACGACGAAGACCTGAAGTTCCTGACGCGCCGCATTGCGGAAATGGGCGGCCTGGCCGAGCAGATGGTCAGCGACAGCGTCCGCGCACTGGTCCAAAGCGACACTGCTCTTGCGCAGAAGGTCATCTCCGACGACGTCATCCTCGATCATGCCGAGCGCGAAGTCGGCGACAAGGCCATCGTCACCATCGCCCGTCGCCAGCCTATGGCTGCCGACCTGCGCGAGATCATGGGCTCGATCCGCATCGCTTCCGATCTGGAGCGCGTCGGCGACCTCGGCAAGAACACCGCAAAGCGTGTCATCGCCGTTCAGGGCGGCGTTCCGCGCCGTCTCGCCCGCGGCATCGAGCATCTCTCCGAACTGGCGCTCAGCCAGCTGAAGGAAGTTCTGGACGTTTATGCCACCCGTTCGCCCGACAAGGCTGTGTCGATCCGCGAGCGCGACGAGGAAATCGACGCCATGTACACCTCGCTCTTCCGCGAGATGCTGACCTACATGATGGAAGATCCGCGCAACATCACCACCTGCACGCATCTTCTCTTCTGCGCCAAGAACATCGAGCGCATCGGCGACCATGCCACCAACATCGCCGAGACGATCTATTACATGGCGACCGGCGCCCAGCCAGAAGGCGAGCGCCCGAAGGATGATACCGCCAATACCGTCGGCGCGGTGACGGAATAATCTGGAAGCGAAAAGGGAGACCAAAGGCGCATGGTTCCGAGAGTTGCTGTTGTAGAAGACGAGGAAGCGCTAAGCGTTCTGCTGCGCTACAATCTCGAGGCCGAAGGCTTCGAGGTCGACACGATCCTCAGAGGCGATGAGGCCGAGCTGCGTCTCCAGGAGCGCATTCCCGATCTCCTGATCCTCGACTGGATGCTCCCCGGCGTGTCCGGCATCGAACTCTGCCGCCGGCTGCGTATGCGGCCGGAGACGGAGCGCCTGCCGATCATCATGCTGACGGCCCGAGGGGAGGAGAGCGAGCGCGTGCGCGGGCTTTCCACCGGCGCGGACGATTACGTCGTCAAGCCGTTCTCGACGCCGGAGCTGATGGCCCGTGTCAAGGCGATGCTGCGGCGTGCCCGTCCGGAGGTTCTCTCCACGGTGCTGCGTTGCGGGGATATCGAGCTGGACCGCGAAACCCATCGCGTTCATCGCAAAAGCCGCGAAGTGCGGTTGGGGCCGACGGAGTTCCGCCTGCTGGAATTCCTGATGTCCTCGCCGGGCCGCGTCTTCTCGCGCTCGCAGCTGCTGGACGGCGTATGGGGGCATGATATCTATGTCGACGAACGCACCGTCGACGTGCATGTCGGTCGCCTGCGCAAGGCGCTCAACTTCTCCAATATGCAGGATGTCATCCGTACCGTTCGCGGCGCGGGCTACTCCATGGAAGCCTGAGCGGCGATACCCGGTCAGGCATCGACATAGCGGCGGAAATAGAAAACGGGCCTCAATGGCCCGTTTCTTTTATCTCAGCTTTGGGGACATATCAGCCGCGCGGTTGAGCCGGCCGGCGCCGCTCATGCACCGGCTGGTAGGCCAGGCGCTGGTGGTAGCCGCAATAGGGCGATGCATCCGGGCTCTCGTTGCCGCAGAAGTGGAAATCGTCCTTCAGCGGGTCGCCGACGGGCCACTTGCAGGTGCGTTCCGTAAGCTCGGTCAGGCCGAGACGCCGGGAGATCGGAACGACGACGTTGGCAGCCGGACGATACCGGATCTCGTTGACGGCATCGATCTCGACCTCTTCCTTGAGCATGGTTGCGCCCTGCTGGCGGGTAACCGTGCGGGTTGCGACACGAGACGCGTAATTCGGCGCGCGCGGTGCCGCGCTGCTGCGCTTCGGCGTGCGTGCCGCAGCCGCCGTGCCGCCCGCCTTCGCTCGGCCAGGAAGGTTCAGGCGATGCACCTTGCCGATGACGGCATTACGGCTCACGCCGCCAAGCTGCGCCGCAATCTGGCTGGCGCTCAACCCTTCGGACCATAGCTTTTTCAGCTTCTCGACGCGTTCGTCTGTCCAATTCATGCCCTGTCTCCGCTGTCGCGTTTCCGATGGCAGAATCCCTCACCATTGCCTCGCATGGGATCGAGGCGCGAAACGCTCTAAAATTGTGGTGACTAGTTCCGCCGCATGCAGTCTAGCAATTGATTTTTAACCTAGTGTGAGGCTGACTCCGTGACAAGAGTCGCGGGAATCTTGAGGAATCGATTTCGAGGTTTTCCCCAACTTGCTGCCCCGGCGTGGCATTTCTGCAATAGGCAGTGCCGAACGCATCCCTTTTGGCCGACAGCGCTTTCTCGCACCTGCTAAACGCCAGTTTTGTTGACATCGCGGTGCAAAACATCAATAGTGGCCAGGCCGCCGCAAGGCGGCTTTTGATTTTTTCGGACCCGTTTCATCAAGTGGAAGCGATTGGTCCTTAGGGTTGTGATCGAGGAGATATGCCATGGCAGAGACCGCGCCGCTTTACGATACCTATCTGCGTGCTCCGCTGCGGTTCGAGCGAGGCGAGGGCGTCTGGCTGGTTACCGAAAACGGCGAGCGCTACCTCGATTTCGCAGCCGGCGTGGCAGTCAATTCGCTCGGTCATGCCCATCCTCATCTGGTCGCCGAGCTGAAGGCGCAGGCCGACAAGGTCTGGCACCTGTCCAACCTCTATGAAGTGCCCGGGCAGGAAAAGCTGTCGAAGCGGCTGACGGACGTTACCTTCGCCGACAAGGTCTTCTTCACCAATTCGGGTGCAGAGGCGCTGGAATGCGCCATCAAGACGGCGCGGCGCTATCAATTCGCCAAGGGGCATCCTGAAAAGTTCCACATCATCACCTTCGAAGGCGCCTTCCACGGGCGTACCATCGCGACGATCGCCGCCGGCGGCCAGGAGAAATACATCGAAGGCTTCGGCCCGAAGGCGCCGGGTTTCGATCAGGTGCCGTTCGGCGATCTCGATGCCGTTCGCGCCGCCATCACCGATGCGACGGCCGCGATCCTGATCGAGCCGGTGCAGGGCGAGGGCGGTATTCGTCCCGCGACCAACGAATTCCTGCGCGGCCTGCGCGAGATCTGCGACGAGCACGGCCTGCTGCTGGTTCTTGATGAAGTGCAATGCGGCGTCGGCCGCACGGGCAAGCTCTTCGCCCATGAATGGGCCGGGATCAAGCCTGACATCATGGCCGTTGCCAAGGGTATCGGTGGCGGCTTCCCGCTCGGTGCCTGTCTTGCGACGGCGGAAGCCGCCTCGGGCATGAAGGCGGGTACGCATGGCTCGACCTATGGCGGCAATCCGCTTGCCATGGCGGTCGGCAATGCCGTGCTCGATATCGTGCTCGCTGAAGGTTTCCTGCAGCATGTCCGCGATATCGCGCTGGTCTTCCGCCAGGGTCTCGCCTCGCTGAAGGACCGTTTTCCCGATATCATCGAGGATGTTCGCGGCGAAGGCCTGATGCTCGGCGTCAAGGCGGCCATTCCGCAGGCGGAGCTGCTGCAGGCGATCCGCGCCGAGCACCTGCTTGGCGTCCCGGCCGGCGACAACGTCATCCGTCTCCTGCCGCCGCTGGTCGTCACCGCCGACGAAGCACGCGAAGGTCTGGCTCGCCTTGAGCGCGCCGCCGAGCGCGCACGCGCAGCCCGCGTCAAGAAATCGGCTTGAGTTCAACGCCCGCAGCCGGGGCGATTACTGCGCCGCGCGTCGAGGCGACGCGCAAAGGATGCAGTAACATTTAGGGATCGCATAAGCTTTCCTTAAATCGGTGCCGATTTAAGGGCTTATGCGTGCCCCACGCGGGTTTTTTCTGGAGTACAGGTAAGGACATGGCTTCTCCGAAACACTTTCTCGACCTCTCTGCCGTTCCGGCTGCCGATTTGCGCGATATCATCGACGATGCGATCGTGCGAAAGCAGGCATTGAAGGCTGGCACGGCCGATAAGCCGCTGGACGGCAAGATGCTGGCGATGATCTTCGAGAAGCCGTCCACCCGAACCCGCGTTTCCTTCGATGTCGGTATGCGCCAGCTAGGTGGCGAGACGCTGTTCCTCTCCGGCACCGAAATGCAGCTCGGCCGCGCCGAGACGATCGGCGACACGGCGAAGGTGCTGTCGCGCTATGTCGATGCGATCATGATCCGCACGACCGATCACTCGCGCCTGCTGGAACTCGCCGAACATGCGACTGTACCGGTCATCAATGCGCTGACCGACGACACGCATCCGTGCCAGATCATGGCCGACATCATGACCTTCGAAGAGCATCGCGGCCCGATCAAGGGCAAGACGCTGGCCTGGACGGGCGACGGCAACAACGTGCTGCATTCGCTGATCGAAGGTGCCGCCCGTTTCGGCTATCGCATGAATATGGCGGTACCCCTTGGTTCCGAGCCGAAGGATCACTATCTGAACTGGGCCCGCAACCAGGGCGCCGAAATCATGCTCTCGCATGATGCCGACCGTGCGGTCGCCGGTGTCGATTGCGTGGTAACCGATACCTGGGTTTCCATGAATCAGGAACACCGGGCCCGCGGTCACAACGTCTTCCAGCCCTATCAGGTCAATAAGGCTTTGATGGCACAGGCCGGCAAAGACGCGTTGTTCATGCATTGCCTGCCCGCTCATCGCGGGGAGGAGGTGACGGACGAGGTGATCGATGGTCCGCAATCCGTTGTCTTCGATGAGGCGGAAAACCGCCTTCATGCGCAAAAGTCGATTCTTGCTTGGTGCCTGGGCGCAATCTGAGGATATGAAGCCGCGTCTCAAGGGCGCGGGCGCAGTAGGAGTAAAGCAATGGCTGAAAACGCCGCCTCGCTGGGTCAGTTTGATTTCGCCGGTGACGATCATGTCGTGCCCTTCCAGGTGGAAGGTCTTGACGTGCGCGGCCGCGCCGTGCAGCTTGGTCCGCTATTGGACACCATTCTCGCCCGGCACGACTATCCGATGCCGGTTGCGCGGCTGCTGGCCGAGGCCATCGTCCTGACCGTGCTGCTTGGCACCTCGCTGAAGTTCGAAGGCAAGTTCACCGTGCAGACGAAGAGCGACGGGCCGGTCGACCTCCTGGTCGCCGATTTCTCGACGCCGGAAAACGTTCGTGCCTATGCCCGCTTCGATGAGGAGGCATTGGCAAAGGCGGTGGCCGAAGGGCGTACCGAGCCCGAGCAGCTGCTGGGCAAGGGCGTGCTCGCCTTCACCATCGATCAGGGTCGCTTCAGCCAGCCCTATCAGGGCATCGTCGCGCTTGACGGCGCTTCGCTCGAGGAGATTGCCGGCACTTATTTCCGCCAGTCGGAACAGATTCCGACGCGGGTGCGCCTCGGTGCGGCCGAGCTCTTCGATCGCGATGGCGACGGTAAGCCGCGTCATCGTTGGCGGGCCGGCGGCCTGATTGCGCAGTTCCTGCCGGAGGCTCCGGAGCGCATGCGCCAGCCGGACCTGCATGGCGGCGACGGCGATACCGGCCTTCGCGCTCATGTCGAGGACGATGCCTGGGCGGAAGCACGCAGCCTGGTGGAAACCATCGATGCCGACGAGTTGACGGATCCGCAGGTCGGCACCGAGCGGCTTCTCTATCGCCTGTTCCACGAGCGCGGCGTGCGCGTCTACGAGCCGAAGGCGGTTTTCGATCGCTGTTCGTGCTCGCGCGACAAGCTGAAGGGCGTGTTGAAGGGCTTCACGGCCGAGGAGATCGAGGCGAGCCAGGACAATGGCGAAATCGCCGTGACCTGCGAATTCTGCTCGACCACCTACCGCTTCGAAGCGTCCGAGATTGAAGCGGCTTGATGCCACTCTGGAGCATTGCCAGGAAAAGTGCGCAGCGGTTTTCCGTCCGGAATGCGTAGCGAAACAAGAAGATAGGGTGTTTTCGCGATTCGAAGAAAAGCGGAAGGGCTTTAGTTCAGCGTGCGCAGCAGGTTCGGCGTATCCAGCGAGAAGGCGGGGATCTTGACATGGAAGAGCTCCCCGTCGTCCGTCTCCATCTGATAGTGGCCGAACATCATGCCTGACGGCGTGTCCAGCGGGCAGCCGGAAGAATATTCGTAGGTATCGCCGGGTTTCAGGTGCGGTTGTTCACCGACCACGCCGGGGCCGGTCACCTCATCCACGATGCCGTTCATATCGGTGATGTGCCAGTAGCGCGTCACCAGCTTGACGGCTGTTTTGGAATGGTTGGAAATGACGATGCGGTATCCCCAGACATAGCGATCGTCATCCGGATCGGATTGCTCCTCCAGATAGAACGGCTCCACTACTACCTCTATGTCGCGTGTCAGGGCGCGATACATGCCTGATACCTTGCCACTTCCTGAAACGTCGAGGGGCCTCTTCAAGCCTCATTGCCGCTTCTACATTTCCAAGTTCGCGGCATATTATCCGCTTTCCACCACTCCCGCAAAGTGCGGATGTCTAGCGGTATCCTATAACCGGCTCCCTCCGTCAAGGAACGGCGTGTTGAAAAGTCGCGCGAGCGGATAGAGCTTTCCGGCATTTAGCTATTACAGCTAATAACGAAGGTTAACGAAGCGTCGAGAGAAGTATCTAAAATTGCCTGTCATTTGGTCTTGTCTACTTTGAAGCCGCTCCCTTCGTCTTTGGCGAGCGGAAACGCTTGCCGCGACTAAAGGTGCACTTGCAAGTTGCCCGTCGCAACTACCGTCCCCTGATCAAAATCTCCAGCTCATATAATTCCTGATTTCATCTTATGTTCCCCGGGGAGGGTATGACCGCAATTCTCCTCTGAAAGAATTTCGGCTATCATCTGATTCTGGCATTGCCCATGCCTCCCCCCTCCATCCGGGAAAGTATATTTCATGCGGGGCCGTCGATATCCAAACCGACTGTTTGAGCGCCTGGCATAAGGAGGGGTTGCGGTCACTGCTCGCAATAGGAGGTTTATATGAGGCTTTCCGCCCCTGTTTATCATTTGAAGCGCAAGGCGAGGCTCTTGTCCCGCCAGCAGAATATCCCCTTGCATGCCGCGCTGGATCGCATCGCGGCCGGCGAAGGTTTTGGAGGCTGGAGTTTGCTTGCAAACAAAACCAACACAGCTGTACCTGTCAGTGAGTTGTATTCGCGTTTACGTCCGGGCGATCTGGTGCTGATCGGCGCTCGGCGCGGTCACGGCAAGACCCTGATGAGCCTGAGGCTCGCCGTCGAAGCTATGAAGGCTGGCAATCGCGGTGTCTTCTTCACGCTGGAAGACACGGAAAAGGTCGTTCTGGACCGCTTTCCTGTCATCGGTGCCGATCATGCGGAATTTGCTGATCTATTCGAATTCGATAATTCGGATGCCATCAGCGCCGACTATATCGTCGGGAGGTTGGCCGGGGCGCCGCGCGGCACGCTGGCAGTGGTCGATTTTCTGCAGCTGCTCGACCAGAAGCGGGAAAAGCCGGAACTGATGATCCAGGTTCAGACACTGAGGGCGTTTGCGCGCGCCAGAGGCGTGATCGTCGTCTTTGTCTCGCAGATCGATCGCTCTTATGATCCGGCGCAGAAACCCTTGCCCGATCTTTCGGACGTCCGCCTGCCGAATCCGCTGGATCTCAAGCTGTTCGACAAGATGGTCTTCCTGAACAACGGTCTGGTCGAGTTCAAGGCCGCCAGCTGACGAGCTGTCATTGCCCGACGAGGGCAGGTCGAGCCGCCCAGAGAAAATCTGGGCGGCTCGATTGATATCAGGCGGAAACCTGCGCGAGCGCGCGGGCGAAATCCTCGACCAGATCCGCGCCGTCTTCGATGCCGGCGGAGAAGCGCACCGTTCCCGGTGAAATGCCGAGTTCGGCCCGCGCTTCGTCGGTGAGGTTCTTGTGCGTCGTGGTGGCCGGATGGGTGATCAGGCTCTTGCTGTCGCCGAGATTGTTGGAGATCTTCACGATATCAAGCGCGTTTTGCAGCTTGAAGGCCGCTTCCTTGCCGCCCTTCAGCTCAAAGGCGACGAGGGTCGAGCCGCCGCTCATCTGCTTGGCGATGATATCGGCCTGCGGGTGGTCCTTGCGGCCGGGATAGATCACGCGGGCGACCTTGCTAGTCTGCTCGGCGAGGAAGTCGGCAACCTTTGAGGCATTCGCCGTCTGCTGCGCAACACGCAGCGGCAACGTCTCGATGCCTTTCAGCAGCGTCCAGGCGGTGAAAGGGGACATGGCCGGGCCGGTATGGCGGAAATAGTCCTGCAGGTTCTCGTCGATCCACTGCTTGTCGGAGAGGATGACACCGCCGAGTGAGCGGCCCTGGCCGTCGATGTGCTTGGTGGCGGAGTAGACGACGATATGGGCGCCAAGTTCCAGCGGCTTCTGGAAGAGCGGCGTCGCGAACACGTTGTCGACCACGACCTTGGCGCCGATCTGATTGGCAAGCTTGGCCACCGCAGCGATGTCAACGACTTCCAGCGTCGGATTGGTCGGGCTCTCAAGGAAGAAGACCTTGGTGTTCGGTCGAACAGCCTTTTCCCAGTTCTCGACGAAACGGCCATCGACCAGCGTGCATTCGATGCCGTATTTCGGCGCAAGCGTCTCGACGACCCAGCGGCAGGAGCCGAAGAGGGCGCGGGCTGCGACGATATGATCGCCGGCCTTCAGCTGGCAGAGAATGGCGGCGGTGACGGCAGCCATGCCCGAAGCGGTGGCGCGGGCATCTTCAGCGCCTTCCAGGGCGCACATGCGCTTCTCGAACATGTCGTTGGTGGGACTGCCGTAGCGGGCGTAGATGAAGCCATCAGTCTCGCCCTTGAAGCGGGCTTCCGCTGCTTCCGACGTGTCGTAGACGAAGCCCTGGGTCAGGTAGATTGCTTCGGAGGTCTCGCCGAATTGCGAGCGGAGCGTTCCGCCGTGGACGAGTTGGGTTGCGGGGCGCCAAGTCTTGCTCATGCCATCACCACTTTCAAAACAAAAAAACCGGCCGCAATTGCAGACCGGTTTTCAACCCGGTCTTTTTAGCCACTTGTTTAACGTGGCTGCAAGCCGACCGGCCAAATCACCACGGGATAAGTTGCAATACTGCCGTTGACCGCTTGCGTCAATTCCCTGAGTTTGGTTTTGTCTGCGACAAATTACTGCCCGCGCGTCCGTCTGGATGGGCAGCAGCATTTTGAACGGCGCCCAACCCGGCAGATCTATTCTCGACTTGCTGGCGGATGCACTGGGCCGGTTGAGGCACTGGGAAAGAGGCATGATGGCTCGCAATACTGGAATTCTGGCCGATCGCGCCATCGCGGCGCTCTTTGAAACGGGGCGGCTGACGAGCGAGAGGGAGCTGGATGTCGATCAGATCCAGCCGGCAAGCCTTGACCTTCGGCTTAGCGCCCATGCCTTCCGCGTTCGCGCCAGTTTTATGCCCGGCCCGTCGCATCTCGTCGCCGACAAGCTCGACCGGCTGAAGCTGCACGTTATCGACCTTTCCGAAGGTGCCGTGCTGGAAACCGGCTGCGTCTATATTGTGCCGCTGATGGAGCGCCTCGATCTGCCGGCCGACATGTCGGCATCGGCCAATCCGAAGAGTTCGACCGGCCGCCTCGATATCTTCACCCGCGTCATCACTGACCGGGCGCAGGAGTTCGACAAGATCCCGGCCGGCTATTCCGGCCCGCTCTATCTCGAAATCAGCCCGCGCACCTTCCCGATCGTCGTTCGCCGCGGCTCGCGCCTGTCGCAGATCCGCTTCCGTGTAGGCCAGGCCCTGCTCACCGAGCCGGAATTGCTGGCGCTGCATGAAACCGAGACGCTGGTCGCCAGCAAGAAGCCTAATATCACCGGCGGCGGCATTGCGCTGTCGATCGATCTTGCCGGCGACAAGGAAGGCCTGATCGGTTATCGCGGCAAGCACCACACGGCCGTCGTCGATGTCGACAAGAAGGCCCAGCACGATATCTTCGATTTCTGGGAGCCGCTCTATAGCCGTGGCCGCACGGAACTGATCCTCGATCCCGACGAATTCTACATCCTCGTTTCGCGTGAGGCGGTGCATGTGCCGCCGCATTTTGCCGCCGAGATGACGCCATTCGATCCGCTGGTCGGCGAATTCCGCGTCCACTATGCCGGCTTCTTCGATCCGGGCTTCGGCCATGCGCCGGCCGGCGGCCGCGGCAGTCGCGCCGTGCTGGAGGTGCGCAGCCACGAAGTGCCCTTCATTCTGGAAGACGGCCAGATCGTCGGGCGCCTGATCTACGAACACATGCTGGAACAGCCAAGCAGCCTCTACGGCTCCGGCCTCGGTTCGAACTATCAGGCACAGGGCCTGAAGCTCTCGAAGCACTTCCGGCTCTGATCAGTCGCCGATCGGCCTTGACAGAGGCCGGCAACTGTTGGACATCTCAGGGTGTCAGGCGGGTGTAGCTCAATGGTAGAGCAGCAGCTTCCCAAGCTGAATACGAGGGTTCGATTCCCTTCACCCGCTCCAATTTTTCATGTTATTCATATGCTTAGCCGATGGACCATGCTGTTTTGTGGCGCTGTGCCGCAAGCCAGGGCGGCCGGGTGATGAAAGCTGTTGTTCAATTCGCCCGCGGCGATTAGAGCAATTCCAGGAAAAGTGCGTAGCGGTTTTCCGTCCGGAATTGCGAGAAAACAAAGAGATAGAGCGGTTCAGCTTATCACTGCCCACGGTACACGACATTAATGGTGAGAACGGAATGATGTGGTTGAATTGAAGATTCTTCGCCAAAAGGATCTTCGCTTATGACACCGCTTCATGCCGCTCTCATCGAGACGTTAGGCCGCCATTTTCT
>NZ_JABAIG010000010.1:0-359909 GCF_012641385.1 Rhizobium sp. P28RR-XV | reverse complement strand
TGCGCTATCCGCGCCCACTGTTCGTCCCGAAGGATCAGACGATCCAAAACACCCATGACTGCCTCCAAAAGACAGTCTTGAATCTGATTCGCTCAGCCTTGGAAACCCAAGAGTCCACACCTCCTAGAGCCTTTCGGCTTTTCTCCAAATCGTGACAACGCTCTATCCTTTTATTTTTACGCAATTCCGGACGGAAAACCGCACTTTTCCTGGAATTTCTGTAGGCGCTGCCGAGAGGACTATTATGCCGGTTCCGCGGGATAAGTTTTTGGTCAAACCTTACGAACCGGGTGACGCTCAAGCCACGATCGACATTTTCCTAAGGGCCATTCGCGAGGTTGCATCGGCAGACTACAGCCCCGCACAGATCGCTGCCTGGGCAAAGGTCGAAGACGCCGAAGTCTGGGCGCAGCATCGCGCAAGCCGGCCGACCTGGCTTGCGATGGATGGTTCACTGCCCATTGGCTTTACCGATCTGAAATCGGATGGCTGCCTCGATATGATGTTCGTTTCGCCCGACTATCGGGGAAAGGGCGTCGCCAGCCTGTTGCTTGCGACCGTCGAAAGGGCTGCGCGCGAACAAGGCGTTCAGCGGATTTTCACCGAAGCGAGCCTGACCGCCCGCCCCTTCTTCGAGCACAAGGGTTTTGTCGTCGTGACCGCGCAACAGGTGGAAAAGCACGGCCAGATCTTGTCGAACTTCCTGATGGAAAAAACGCTTGCGTAGGCTACCGAGGCGCCGACCCGCGCCTTCCTGTAAAACTCAGGCTTCTTCCCGAACGACCGGGAATTCCGCCAGCCGCGCGGCGTAGCGCGCCATCGTGTCGACTTCGAAATTGACGAAGTCGCCGGCCTTGCGCTCACCCCAGGTCGTGACCTCTAGGGAATGGCGGATCAGAAGCACGTCGAATTCAGTCCCATCGACGGCGTTGACCGTCAGCGAGGTGCCATCGAGCGCGACCGAACCCTTCGGCGCCACGAATCTTGCGAGATGTTCCGGCGCGCGCAGGCGGAAGCGGGTCGCATCGCCCTCGGCTGTCACGGACAGGATTTCCGCTTTGCCGTCGATATGGCCGGACACGATGTGGCCGCCGAGCTCGTCACCGATCTTGAGGGAACGTTCCAGATTGATCTTGGCTCCGGTTTCCCAGGTGCCGATGGTCGTCAGGCGCAGGGCTTCTTCCCAAGCCTCGACCTCGAACCAGCGTCCATTGCTGCCCTCTTCCGGCAGGCCGGTGACCGTCAAGCAGACGCCGGCATGCGAAATCGAGGCGCCCATGTCGATCGTTGCCGGATCGTAATTGGTGGCAACGCGCAGCTTGATGCCTTCCTTCAATGGGGAAATGGATTCGACCGTGCCGACGTCGGTGACAATTCCGGTAAACATCAAAAACCTCTTTCAAATTCGTCGCAGCGATCATCGCCGAAGCGGCTTTCGCCGATATGCATGAAACTGGCTGGGATATTGGATTTGAGGACCGGCGATTCAATACCGCCCGCGCCGATATCCGCTGGCCCCTGGAACAACAGGATGCGATCGACCAGGTCCGCATCGAGGAATCGCCGTGCCGTCTTGGCACCGCCTTCCACCAGCAGGGAAGAAATACCCCGCGTGCCCAGGGCTTCCAGCAACTCTCCCAGTTCGTCCAAATTCGACTGCAACACTTCGACGCCGGCGGCATCGAGGGCGGCGCGGCGCCCCAGGAGGGAGCTATCGGTATTCTCGTCGAAAGGAGGCTGATGGCCGGCAACCGCGATGACCGGATGCTTTCGCGCCGTCTGCACCAGCTTGCTGCCAAGCGGCAGCTGAAGGTCTGCATCGATGACGATGCGCAAGGGCGAGCGGTCTTCCAGGCCGGGCAGCCGGCAGGTCAATTCAGGATCGTCTGATATCGCCGTGCCGATGCCGACGAGAATGGCATCGCTTTCGGCGCGCAGCATCTGCACCTGCGCCCGCGAGATGTCGCCGGTGATGCGAACCTGTCCCTCGCCCGTTTTGCCGATCATGCCATCGGCGGAAATCGCAAGCTTGAGAGTCACATAGGGCCGGTTTCTCGTCTGGCGCATGAGATAACCCGCCAAGGCCCGCCTGCCCTCCGTCTCCAGAATGCCGGCATCGACCTCGATGCCGGCCTCGCGCAGCATATTGATACCGCGCCCGGAAACGCGCTGATCGGGATCGGTGATGCTGATGACGACACGCGCCACGCCATAGGCTATCAACGCCTCGGCACAGGGCGGAGTCTTGCCGTAGTGAGAACAGGGTTCCAGCGTTACATAGGCGGTGGCACCTCGCGCCGCCTCGCCCGCTGCAGCCAGCGCCTGCGGCTCGGCATGCGGGCGTCCGCCCAGCGCGGTCACGCCGCTGCCAAGAATGACGCCATCCTTGACGACGAGGCAGCCGACGGACGGATTTGTGGAAGTCAGTCCCAGATGCTGGCGCGACAGACGGATGGCCGCAGCCATGAAACGATCGTCTTCGGACCGCGGCACCACGGTCAAGGGTCCAGCGGATCGCGGGCGATCTTCGCATTGATTTCGTCGATCACGTGCTCGAAATCTTCGGCATGCGAAAAATCGCGATAGACGGAGGCATAACGCACGAAGGCGACGTCATCGAGGCTCTTCAGCGCCTCCAGCACCTGGAGCCCGATCTGCTCGGAACTGATCTCCGTCTCACCGGAGCTTTCGAGGCGACGCACGATCCCGGAAACGGCGCGCTCGATCCGGTCCCGGTCGACCGGGCGCTTTCGCAGCGCGATCTCGAAGGAACGCACCAGCTTGTCGCGATCGAACGGCACCTTGCGCCCCGTCTTCTTGATGACCATGAGCTCGCGCAGCTGCACGCGCTCGAAGGTGGTGAAGCGGCCGCCACAATCTGGACAAATGCGCCGACGGCGGATGGACGTGTTGTCCTCCGCCGGGCGCGAGTCCTTGACCTGGGTATCTTCTGAGCCGCAGTAAGGGCAGCGCATGCGCTCTCCTTAGCCCATGTAGCCGTACATCGGGAAGCGGTCGGTGAGCTTGACCACTTTCTCGCGCACGGCGGCCTCGACGGCGGCATTGCCTTCGTCGGAATTGGCGACCTTCAGGCCATCGAGCACTTCGATGATCAGATTGCCGATTTCACGGAATTCGGCTTCCTTGAAACCGCGCGTCGTGCCGGCCGGCGTGCCGAGGCGGACACCTGACGTGACGAAGGGCTTCTCGGGGTCGAACGGAATGCCGTTCTTGTTGCAGGTGACGTAGGCGCGGCCGAGGGCTGCTTCCGCGCGCTTGCCGGTGGCATTCTTCTTGCGCAGGTCGACCAGCATCAGGTGGTTGTCCGTGCCGCCGGAAACGACGTCGACACCGCCTGATATCAGCGTTTCGGCCAAAGCCTTGGCGTTCTTGACGATCTGTGCGGCATAATCCTTGAAATCGGGCTGCAGAGCTTCACCGAGGGCAACGGCTTTGGCGGCGATAACGTGCATCAGCGGACCGCCCTGGAGGCCGGGGAAGACGGCCGAATTGAACTTCTTGGCCAGATCCTCGTCATTGGTGAGGATCATGCCGCCACGCGGGCCGCGCAGCGACTTGTGCGTGGTGGTGGTGGCGACATGGCAATGCGGGAACGGCGACGGATGCTGGCCACCGGCAACGAGGCCGGCGATGTGGGCCATGTCGACCATCAGATAAGCACCGACGCTGTCGGCGATCTCGCGGAAGCGCTTCCAGTCCCAGATGCGGGAGTAAGCGGTGCCGCCGGCGATGATCAGCTTCGGCTTGGTTTCTTCGGCCTTGCGCTGCACTTCATCCATGTCGAGCAGGTTGTCGCCTTCGCGCACGCCGTAGGATACGACGTTGAACCACTTGCCGGACATGTTGACCGGCGAACCATGCGTCAGGTGGCCGCCCGAATTGAGATCGAGGCCCATGAAGGTATCGCCCGGCTGCAAGAGCGCAAGGAAGACGGCCTGATTCATCTGCGAACCGGAGTTCGGCTGGACGTTGGCGAAATTGACGCCGAACAGCTTCTTGGCGCGCTCGATGGCGAGTTCCTCGGCGATGTCGACGAACTGGCAGCCGCCATAATAGCGCTTGCCCGGATAGCCTTCGGCGTACTTGTTCGTCATGATCGAGCCCTGCGCTTCCAAGACGGCGCGCGAGACGATGTTTTCCGAGGCGATCAGCTCGATTTCGTGCCGCTGACGACCCAGTTCCTTGCCGATCGCACCAAAGATTTCCGGATCGGTATCGGCAAGCGAGCGATTGAAGAAGGGTTCGGTGGACGCATTGGTCATCGTGAAAGCTCCTGAACGGGCCGGAACGGCAATGCAGACGGTATTAGCGTCCGGGTCGCCGGAGAGCAATACGACGAGCGACATTTGCTGGGCATTCTACGCAGAGCGCCGCCAGCCAATGAAAAAGCCGCATCCAGGGACGCGGCTTCGACAAGAATTGATTGGAATGCCGATTACTGAACCGGTTGCTCCATGCCCTGGGTGGTGTCAAGCGCCAATTGGGAATTGCCGTCGAGATTATAGATATCGTCGCGGAACTGGACGATGCCGTCGCGGGCGCTCCAGGCGGAGATATAGACGAAATAGACCGGCACTTCCGTCGCCAAGGTGATCGGCGTGTTGACGCGCGTGGAGATGACCTGCTCGATGTGCTGACGCGGCCAGCCTGGGGTTTCGGCCAGCAGCCAGGTCGCAAGGTCGCGCACGTTTTGAACGCGCACGCAGCCCGAGCTGTCGAAACGCATCAGCTTGTTGAACAGGCCCTGCTCGGGCGTGTCGTGCATATATTCGTTATTGGGGTTATGGAAGTTGATCTTCGTGGACGCCATGGCGTTCGTCTTGCCGGGGTCCTGTCGGAACATCAGATCCGGCGCCTTGTCCGAATTCCAGTCGATGGTCTCAGGCGAAACTTCCTGACCCTTGCCGTCCAGCAGGCGGATATTGCTTCTCTTCAAATAGGTCGGATCCTTCCGCATGAGCGGCACGATGTCCTTGATGACGATGGAGCGCGGCGCCGTCCAGTAGGGGTTGAGGATGACCTCGTAGATCTTCGAATTGATGATGTGCGTCGGTCGCGTTTCCCGGCCGACGATCGCCTCGTGGCGCAAAGCGACCTGACCGTCCTCTACGGCTTCGACACGGGTCGCCGGGATATTCACCATGACATGACGACGGCCGAGATCGGACGGGAACGTCTGCAGACGGACGAGGTTGGTGTTGAGCTGCTGCAGGCGGACATTGGCCGGGATGTTCATCGCCTTCTGCGTGAAATCGCCGATAACGCCATCCGGCGGCAGCCCATGACGGGCCTGGAAACGCTTTACGGCCCCGTCTACGTAGGAATCGAAAGACGAAGACATGCCCGCCTCGCGCGGCAGGTCGCCTGAAACCATCAGATGCTGGCGCAAAGATTGCACGGCGGGATCGGTAACGCCGATCTGCAGCGGCTGCTGGCTGGTCGGATTAACCTGCGGCCAGCCGCCATTTGCAACGATGCTCTGATACTGGGCAATTGCCTGTTGGATATTCGGTACGGAATCAGGTCCGAGAATTGGCGTGTTCGACTGCACGGCAGCTGCCGTACGCGCCGCGGCCTTGGCGTCGAATTGGTCGTCCCAATTGCCGCGGGACCGGTCGTTGATCAGCGCCTCCAGCGGCGTCGCGTTTTGCGCGAGGGCCGGCGCGGCCAATGCGGCAGCGCCAAAAGTTACGGCCGACCGCAGGAAAGAGCGGCGCGAAAAGGGTTCAATTCCGTTTTTCTTCGACATATCCCAACCGTTTAGCGCTGCGATCCAATTATGCGCAGCCTAGAGAGGAAGCAGTAAATAGCGCGGTTCGCGCCAAGCAACGCAGCTCAGTATCGATCCGTTCCCTTAAAGCACCACCAAAAACTTCGCCACGAACTATCACAATATCGCGAAGCCAAGACCTTCAGGTCGGAAGATCGTATTTCGAGAACGCTGCTTGCAGTCGATTTCCGCTGTCATAGCAATATGGCCAATTCGTGTCTCCCGGCATGAAACTTGCCTTGCCACGCGAGGACGGAAGAAAAGCCAAACTGCTTTTGCTAAAATACCACAGCTGCGCGTGGTTCATAACGTGTCTTGATCCGGCGTCAATGGCTTAGCCGCCCAGGACGTTACATGTGACGGAAGGTGAAGCGCGGACGTGACAAAAAGCGCACAACGGCTGCCTTGGCAACGCATTCAAGCCGGACACGCAGGGAACGTGTCCAGCTTGCTTTTACTGGAAGGTCTTATAGTCGATCCGCCACCGTTACTTACATGCGGTAAGCGATGCTGTCGTTCCAGAAGCGGTCGAGGCGCTGCAGGAGCTTGTTCATCTGGGTGAATTCGTCGGTGCCGATGCCGCCGACCTTGTCGATCGAGCCGATATGGCGCTCATAGAGCTTGGCGACGGTTTCGGCGATGTCCTGGCCCGGTTCCGTCAGGCTGATGCGCACCGAGCGGCGGTCGATGCGCGAGCGCTGATGGTTGATGAAGCCGAGGTCGACCAGCTTCTTGACGTTGTAGGAAACGTTGGAGCCGAGGTAGAAACCGCGGGAGCGCAGCTCGCCGGCCGTCAGTTCGGAATTGCCGATGTTGAAGAGGAGAAGCGCCTGGACGGCGTTGACGTCGTCGCGACCCTGACGGTCGAACTCGTCCTTGATAACATCAAGCAGGCGGCGGTGCAGACGCTCGACCAGGTGAAGGGATTCCATGTAGAGAGCCCGGATGTCGTCAACCTGCTGACCCTGAGCGTTTGCAACTGCCTGCGGCTTGATTTTCGTGTTCATCATGACTTGGCCTCACTGTTTGTTTGGCGGTGTCGTTTTCTTCCCGCCTTGAGTGAGACCCTATCGAATACACATAAAATTCTACTTAAACTGCAGGCTTAACAGCACCTTACCGCGAAGTCTTGGTGTCTCAGGGTAAATCAACCATTACCTGCTGCCGCCGGCGCCGGCGTTTTTCCTGCCACAGCAGGACGCGGAAAAGGCAGTAGATCACTGCGACGCAGGCATGCAAGATCATGATCAGCGGATTGGAGCCGAATATCTCCGGCCAGGCGCCATACATCAATCCCTGCCCGCCTGCCGCCAGCACCCACATGACCGGCCCCCAGGAAACGGTGAGCCACAATCCGAGCGCGGCAACGGGGAAGACGACGGCGAGACCGGCGCCTGCGACCTTCCATGGCAGAGCCAGCAGATCGAAGCGGGCATGACCTTCCAGCGAATAGCCGACCAGCATCGCCCAATATTGCAGGCCGAGCCAGAAACAGGCGATCGCGATCAGCCGCAGGAACAGCACGAACAGGATGTCCGTCAGCGTATTCTTGGGTACGGTCGAAGAATCAGGTTCCATGCGCGAACAATACGTAGGAGGCATCGGCCTCGCCAGAATATAATGGCTGCGGCCTTTCGCCTGGTTTTGAATCCTGGGGACAGCGTGATAGGTACGCGGCCTATATATAATGCCATAAATAGACGAAGAAGGATGGCGGCATCATGGAGAACAAGACGCATCTCGTTGACGAGATCACCGGGCATCGCCGCATGCGACGTAACCGCAAGGCCGATTGGACCCGCCGCCTCGTGCAGGAAAACCGGCTGACGGTCGACGATCTGATCTGGCCGATCTTCCTTATCCCCGGCACCGGCATCCTTGAGCCGATCCCCGCAATGCCCGGCGTCAATCGCATGACGGTGGACAAGGCCGTGGAAGCGGCCAAGGAAGCGGCCGATCTCGGCATTCCCGCACTCGCCACCTTCCCGAACATCGAAATGGGCTTGCGCGACGAGACCGGCTCCAACAGCCTCGAGAAGAACAATCTCATCAATCTCGCCAGCGCGGCGATCAAGAAGGCCGTTCCGAATATCGGCGTCATCACCGATGTCGCCCTCGACCCCTTCACCAGCCACGGCCATGACGGCATCCTGCGCGGCAACGAGATCGTCAACGACGAGACGGTCGAGCAGGTGGCGCTGGCCGCCGTCTACCAGGCGGATGCGGGTGCCGACATCATCGCACCGTCGGAAATGATGGACGGGCGCATCGGCGCAATCCGCCAGGCGCTCGATGCCGCCGGCCACCAGAATGTCGGCATCATGAGCTATGCGACGAAATTCAGCTCGGCCTTCTACGGCCCCTATCGCGAGGCGATTTCGACCGGCGGCCTGCTGAAGGGCGACAAGAAGACCTATTACATCGACCCGGCCAACGGCACCGAAGCCGTGCGCGATGCTGCCCTCGACGTCGAGGAAGGCGCCGATATGCTGATGGTCAAGCCGGGCCTGCCCTATCTCGACATTTGTTGGCGGCTGAAGGAGGCTTTCGGCCTTCCGACCTTCGCCTATCAGGTCTCCGGCGAATACGCGATGATCAAGGCAGCCGCCGCCAATGGCTGGATCGACGGCGACAGAGTGATGCTCGAAACCCTGCTCGCCTTCAAGCGCGCCGGCTGCGACGGCATCCTCACCTATTTCGCCATGGATGTTGCAAAGCATCTGGCAAGAAAATAGCTCCGCACCATTCACTTATTGTATTTGCCGGACCTGATACCATATGTTCGGCAAATGTTTCCCAAGGAGGAAAGCAATGAGCCTGAACCCCAGCCCGCTCTATGCAGCACCGGATGACTGGCGCGCCTATAGTGGCGTGCTGAGCCGGCGCATCTTCGCATTCATCGTCGATTACATCATCGTCGCGCTGCTCTGCATTCCGGCGGCCGTCGTACTGTTTTTCGTTTCGATCCTGACGCTGGGGCTTGGCTTCATCCTCTATCCCGCGCTCTTCGTCATCGTAGCCGGATTGTATTTCGGCTGGACGCTCGGCGGCCCATACCAGGCTTCGCTCGGCATGCGGGCCATGGGCCTCACCATGGTCCGCGTCGACGGGCGCCGGATGGATTTCCTGACGGCGATCGTCCACCTGGCGCTGTTCTGGGTCCTGAACTCGGTGTTGACGCCGCTGATCCTGCTGGTAGGCCTGTTTACCGACCGCAGCCGGCTGGTGCACGACCTGCTGCTCGGCACGGTCATCGCCCGTACCGCCTAAAACACGCACGTTGCGATATCAAATATACGATCCCTCGCGGTACAAACGAGCCGCGAGGCGGCATCCGAGTGCATCATGAATTAGGAAACTTCGATCTTTAGCGAAGGACGTAGTTGACGTTTTCTAAACTTGAGCCATGCTTGTAAAAAACGGGTGCCGAAAGAAAGGGCAATCAACGGCAGATGAACACGCAGTCAACGCCTTCTCCGCAGTTTTATCTGACGGCACCGGCTGCCTGCCCGTACCTGCCGCACGAGATGGAGCGCAAAGTCTTTACGCATCTCGTCGGCCCCCGTGCGGCGGAGATGAACGATATCCTGACTCAGGGCGGCTTCCGGCGCTCGCAAAACATCGCCTACCGCCCTGCCTGTGAATCCTGCAGGGCCTGCGTATCGGTCCGCATTCTCGCCCAGGAATTCGAGCCCAGCCGCTCGATGCGGCGCATTCTGGCCGCCAATAGCGACGTCATCGCCACCGAATTTCCCGCGCAGCCTTCCAGCGAGCAATATTCGCTCTTCCGCCGCTATCTCGACTATCGCCATCAGCACGGCGGCATGTCCGACATGACCGTGCTCGACTATGCGATCATGGTCGAGGACACGCATGTGAATACCCGCATTATCGAGTATCGCCGCCGTGAGGAAGGGGCGGGGCTGGAACAACGCCCGAAAGGTGAGTTGCTGGCGGCGGCTTTGACCGACGTCATGAGCGACGGGCTGTCGATGGTCTATTCCTATTTCAATCCCGATCTCGACGAGCGATCGCTCGGCACCTTCATGATCCTAGATCATATCAAGCGGACGAAGGCGCTCGGCTTGCCGCATGTCTATCTCGGCTATTGGGTCAAAGGCTCGCGCAAGATGGACTATAAGACGCGCTTTCAGCCGCAGGAACATCTCACGCCGCGCGGCTGGGAGCGTTTCGACCCCGCCGCCGACGGCGATAAAGATACCTTCCGCTGAATGTTCTCCCGTCTTTCGGATCATCAAAAGGGCCTGCTGCTGACGACGCTCGGCGGCCTGGCCCTGTCGATGGACATACCGCTGATCCGGCTTTCCAGCGGTGAAGTCTGGTCGGTGCTGTCGGCGCGCAGCCTTGCAACCATCGTCGTGGCGCTCGCGGCACTTTTCGTTATCCGCCGTGTTACGGGTTCGCTGCGAAGCGTGCTGCCGGGCTGGCTCGGGCTTCCCGTCGGCTTCTTCTACGGGCTGACGACCATCGCCTTTCTCCTTGCCGTCTATTACACGACGGCGGCGAATGTGGTGTTCATCATCGCGCTGAACCCGATGTTCACCGCGCTTCTTTCCTGGATCTTCCTCAAGGAGCGCCCTGCCCTTTCGACCTTCATCACCATGGCCGTCATGATCATCGGCGTCGGCCTCATCGTTGGCGACGGCATGGAAGGTGGCCATCTGCTGGGCGACGCGCTTTCCGTGCTTGCATCGTTTTCCATTGCCTGCGCCATCACCATCAGCCGCGCCTCGGGGCGTGATATGGGTTTCGCTTCCTTGCTGGCCGCCGTCATCCCGGCCGCAGTCGGTCTCTATCACATGGCGCCCTTAGGCTTTTCCATCGAACATCCGGGCTGGATCCTCCTCGATGGCGGCGTGCTGATGCCCCTCTCCTTCTGGTGCCTTGCGACAGGCACACGCTTTCTCTCGGCACCGGAAGTGGCAATGTTCTATCTCTTGGAAACGATCCTGGCGCCGATCTGGGTCTGGCTGATCTTCTTCGAGGCACCCACCAACATGACGCTGGCCGGCGGCGCGATACTGATCCTGGCGCTCGCCGCCCATTCGCTCTGGCAGGCGCGGGTCAAGGCGAGAGCAGCGCTGACAGCGCAAGGCCTCGCGCATTGAAGCCATGATTTTCCCATGTTATAACCAAGTTATTACATGGGGAGTTCAGATATGAACGTCACTATCCGCAAGATCGGCAATTCCGAAGGCGTGATTATCCCGAAGGAAGTTCTCCAAAGGCTCGGCCTGAAAAACGGCGATGCATTGGAAATACGTGAAGCGAACGGCAACATCGAACTGGTTCCCGAGCGCGCTGATCTGACCGAGCAGTTGCAGGCTGCAAGACTTGGCATGCAGAAATATCGCGCTGCTCTGCGCGAACTCGCAAAATGAATGAATATAAATGGCTATCCCGTGAAGCCGTCGAGATCATGCATGCGGAACAGGTCGCCGAACATGGTGGATTGCCGGGTTTAAAGGACGAGAACGCCTTAGAGGCAGCTATGACGCGCCCGTTAAACGAGGCTGCATACGGCGCGAACGATTTATTCGCCTTAGCTGCCGCTTACCTCTATGGGATCGTTCGGAATCACCCATTTTCGGATGGAAACAATCGGGCCAGCTATCTGGCGGCGTTCACGTTCCTCTACATCAATGGCTACCTTATCGAAGCTGACGATGGGACCATTGTCGCCTTTGTGCAGGGCGTTGCGGCCGGAGAAATCGATGAAATAGGCGCAATGCAATTCTTGAAAGATTTCTGCGTTCCGCTTGCCGGGTGACGACGCTCCATTCGCCGCATCACCCGGCCCTTGGCTAAGGCTCAGAGCGTTCGACGCCGCAATCGACCCGCCGGGTCGATTGCCTTCAGCTCGGCTCAACCAAGCTTCACCCTGAAAACCTGCCGCTTCTGGGAAAGCCCTTCGGCACGGCTCTGCCGACACCGGCGCGTTCGGCCAACCATTCCACCAACTCGTCCTTGGTCTTGGTAAAGGTGCGGCCGGCGCTGTCTTCCCAGGTCAGGCCATCAGCGATGACGAAGCACCGGATGTCGGCAATGCCGCCATCCTTGTAGCGCTGCAGGCGCACACCCTTACCGCGCGACATTTCAGGCACCTGCGAAAGCGGGAAGATGACCATCTTGCGGTTCTCGCCGACCACGGCGACATGATCGCCGGAAACCGGCACGAGAAGCTTGGTCTCGTCGGGATGGGAGACGTTCATGATCTGCTTGCCCTTGCGGGTGTTGGCGACCAGCTCCGCCTCGGGCACGATGAAACCGTTGCCCACCGTCGATGCGATTAGCTGCTTGCGCTGCGGATCGTGGACGAAGGCGGTCAGCACATCCTGATCATTCTCCATGTCGATCATGATGCGCAGCGGCTCGCCATGGCCGCGGCCGCCGGGCAGCTTATCGCCACCGAGCGTATAGGCCTTGCCGCCCGTCGTGATGATGAGGATCTTGTCGGTCGTCTGCGCGGGGAAGGCAACCTTCGGTCCATCGCCTTCCTTGAAGGTGAGCGCCGCGGTATCGGAGATGTGGCCCTTCAGCGCGCGGATCCATCCCTTTTCAGAGACGACGACCGTGATCGGCTCCTTCTCGATCATCGCCTGCTGAATGGCGGCATCGTCGGCTTCGGGCGCTTCGGCAAACTGCGTGCGGCGGCGCCCGATTTCGGTGGCCTTGGCGAACTTCTTCTTCACCTCGCCGATTTCCCAGGAAACCGTCTGCCACTGCTTTTCTTCCGAGGCGAGCAATGCCTCGATGTCGGACTTTTCCTTGGTCAGGCCTTCGAATTCCTTGCGGATCTCGAACTCTTCCAGCTTGCGCAAGGAGCGCAGCCGCATATTGAGGATCGCCTCGACCTGATTGTCCGTGAGGCCGAACCGCTCCATCATCACGGGCTTCGGCTCATCCTCCTCGCGGATGATGGCGATGACCTCATCGATGTTGAGATAGGCAACCAGCAAACCGCCAAGGATTTCGAGGCGCTTCTCGATTGCCGCCAGCCGGAAGCGCGAACGGCGCAGCAGGACTTCGCGGCGATGATCCAGCCACTCCTTCAGCACTTCGTTCAGGGCCATGACCTTGGGAATGCGGCCCATGGACAGGACATTCATGTTGAGCGGGAAGCGGCTCTCCAGCTCGGTGAGCTTGAACATCGATTCCATCAGGATCGTCGCATCGACGGTGCGGCTCTTCGGGATCAGGACAACGCGGATATCCTCGGCGGATTCATCGCGGATATCCTCAAGCAGCGGCAATTTGCGCGACAGCAGCAACTCCGCGATCTTTTCGATCAACCGCGACTTCTGCACCTGGAACGGAATCTCCGTGACGACGATCTGGTAGCCGCCGCGACCGAGATCCTCGATCTCCCATTTGGAACGAACGCGGAAGCCGCCGCGACCGGTCTTGTAGCTTTCAATGATGCTCCGGCGATCGTCGATGATAATGCCGCCGGTCGGAAAGTCGGGACCGGGAATATAGAGTTCCACCAGCTTCTCGACGGTGGCATCGCGATCCTTGATCAGATGCAGCGCGGCGTCGCAAAGCTCATGGGCATTGTGTGACGGGATGGAGGTCGCCATGCCGACGGCAATGCCGGAGGAGCCGTTGGCGAGCAGATTGGGGAACGCGCCCGGCAGGACGATCGGTTCGGAATTCGATTCGTCGTAGGTATCGCGAAAATCGACCGCATCCTGATCGATGCCTTCGAGCAGCAGTTCGGAAACCGCCGTCATCTTGGATTCGGTATAACGCATCGCGGCCGGGCTATCGCCGTCGATATTGCCGAAATTGCCTTGGCCGTTGACCAGCGTGTAACGCTGAGAGAAATCCTGCGCGAGACGCGCCAGCGCGTCATAGATCGACTGGTCGCCATGCGGGTGATAGTTACCCATCACCTCGCCGACGATCTTGGCGCATTTGCGGAAGGCGGCATTGGGACGCAGCCCCATCTCGCTCATCGCATAAACGATGCGGCGATGCACCGGCTTCAACCCGTCGCGGACGTCGGGAAGCGCGCGTTGCGTAATGGTCGACAAAGCATAGGCCAGATAGCGCTCTTCGAGCGCGGCCTTCAGGTCGACCGGAACGATGTTGTCGTCGCCGTCACCGGACGGCGGTGTAAGATTTTGTCCCATGGTCCTTGACTATCGGAGATGGCGATTCCCGGCAAGAAATCAGCGAAAAGCACCTGTGGATGAAGGCGTTTCAGGCGTCCGGCGAGATGGTTGCAGATACATTTTTGCTGCACTCGCGCCCTACACTCATTGTCATTGGATTTTCGGAGAAAGACCAATATAAGTCGGCGCAGTACACGCGCAATCTGTACACCCCCGCCGATACCACCGGCTCAACGAGGAAACGCCATAATGACTTTCTATCGGACCACGCGGCTGATGCTCTGCAGCGCAGCCATCCTGTCCTTCGCCAGCTCGGCCTTCGCCCTTGATGGCAACGACCTGCTGAAGAAGATCAACGACATCTACGGCCAGCAGGGCGCTTCGATTGCTGCTGGAGGTATCGATGTCGACGGTAGCACCGTGACGCTGAAGGGCGCAAGCTTCAAGGCGGCCGGCATGGAAGACAGCATCCCGCTCGGCGACATCACCATGGACGGCGTCGAAGAAAACAACGGCGGTTACACGATCGAGGAAATCGACTTCGCGGATGTCGATTTCAAAAAAGATGGCGCGGCTGTTTCCGCCAGCGACCTCAAGCTGAGCGGCGTCGAAATTCCGGCTGACGCAACCAAGGGCGACCTCGCCTCGCTTCTCTACTACAAGAGTGCCCATGCAGGAGAGGTCTCCGTCACCAAGGACGGCACCGAAGTGTTCTCGATCGAGGGCGCCGACGCGACAATGAACAAGCGCGACGACAAGTCGGGCCTCGACTTCGACGCAAAGATCAACGGTGTCAAAGCCGATCTCAGCAAGGTCGACGACCAGAAGTCCAAGGAAGCGATCGAAGCGCTCAAGCTGCAGCAGATCGATGGCACCATCGCGATGAAGGGCAGCTGGGAGATCGGTCCGGGCACGATCGACATCACCGAATATTCCTTCGACTTCAAGGATATCGGCAAGCTGAACCTCGCCTTCAGCATTTCCGGCTACACGCCCGCTTTCGCGAAGTCGATGCAGGAAGCGCTCAAGACGGTTCGCTCCAATCCGAACCAGCAGGAAGCGCAACAGTCGGCTGGCCTCGCCATGCTAGGCCTCCTCCAGCAGCTGACCTTCAACAGCGCTGCGATCCGCTTCGACGACGCCTCGATTACCGCGCGCGCGCTCGATTTCGCCGGCAAGCAGCAGGGCGTCACGGGCAAGCAGCTGGCAGATACGCTGAAGGCGATGACGCCGATCATGATGGCGCAGCTCAACATTCCGGAACTGCAGAACGCCGTGTCCACAGCTGTCAGCGCCTATCTCGACAATCCGAAGAGCCTGACCGTCACCGCCGCTCCGGGCAAGCCGGTACCGGTGCCGATGATCATCGGCGCCGCCATGGGCGCTCCGAACTCGATCCCGCAGGTCATCGGCCTCAAGGTTTCCTCGAACGACTAAGCCGCCGCTCCCGGCACTATTCGGAAACCCGGCGATCTCGGTCGCCGGGTTTTCCTTTGCGGCGAGTTAGGTTTCTTGCCGGAGCTGATATTTCCGCAGTTCGCTGAGAGCATGCGACAACAAGGCAAGCAATTCATCCGTGGTCGCACCGTCGCGCGCCTGGACGGACATGCCCTGCACGATTGCGCCCAGAAAACGGGCAAGCGAACGAGCGTCGGCGTCCGGTCGCATGTCACCTTCCGCAATACCGCGCTCGATCCGGGCGGTGAAGATATCGAGCGTCTGCAAGCGCATCGATGCGACATGGTGGGCGATCGGTTCGTTCTCCTCGGCGCAGTTCAGCACCGCCGTCGATATCATGCAGCCTTTCGGATGTTCCGGGGCAGTGAAAATCTTGGCGGAGTTCGTCAGGAAGCGCTCGAAAGCGGCCACCGTATCCACCTTCTCCTGAAATGGATTGCCGGGTTCCGGCCGCGGCATGCGGCGGTACTGTTCGAGCGTCTCCCGATAAAGCTCCGCCTTCGAACCGAAAGCAGCATAGAGGCTCTGTGGCGTGATCCCCATCGCAGCCGTCAAATCGGCGATGGATGAGCCATCGTAGCCATGTTTCCAAAACGTGTCCCGCGCTGAAGCAAGAACCGTCTCGCGATCAAAGGCAGGCGGGCGCCCACGCTTGCGGGGCGGGGAATTTTCGGTCACTCCGCTATTTTTCACAATGGTCACTCTAGAATTATTCTCCGATCTGGGTTATTCAGGAACGGTCATTGTGATTATAGAAGGTTTTGCACCATGAGTCTTGCCCTGGAAAATTCCGCCCGATCGGGCCACGGTATTCTGACCAAAGGCATCGATGCGGCCATTGATACCGCCTTGGCGGATAAAAGACTGGTCGGAACTGTGGTCCTGATCGCCCGGGACGGCGAACCGGTCTATCGCCGCGCCGCCGGTCTGGCGGATCGTGAAAACAGGGTGGCTATGCAGGAGGACGCCATCTTCCGTCTTGCCTCCGTCACCAAGCCGATCGTTACCATCACCGCCATGCGGCTCATCGAACAGGGCCGCATCGGGCTTGACGATCCGATCACCAAATGGCTTCCGGATTTCAGGCCAAGGTTGCCTGACGGTGGCGAGGCGGTGATCCGCATCCGGCATCTGCTGTCCCATACATCCGGCTTGGGCTACGCATTCTCGAGTAACGAAAATGACCCCTACATCCGCGCCGGCGTGTCGGACGGGCTCGACCAACCCGGCCTGCCGCTTGCGGAAAACCTGCGCCGTCTTGGGAGCGCTTCCCTGCGTTTCGCACCCGGCGAAGGCTGGGAATATTCGCTCGCAATGGACGTGCTCGGCGGCGTCATCGAGAAGGAAACCGGCGGCGTTCTCGGCGATGCGGTTGCGGAGCTTGTCACGAAGCCGCTCGGTCTCTCCGACACCGCCTTCTCCGTCCGCGACCGCAGTCGCCTAGCTGCCGCCTATGTAAATGGCGCGTCGGAGCCGCAACGGATGGAGGAGGAGGCGCTCGTGCCGATCCTCGATAGCACGATCCGCTTTGCGCCGGACAGGATATTCGATCCCGGCTCCTACCACTCCGGCGGCGCGGGCATGGCTGGAACCGCGGATGACATCCTTGCCATTCTGGAAGCGATACGGAAAGGCGGCGCACCGCTGCTGTCGGCCGATACGGTGAGGACGATGATGACCGATCAAGCCGGCGGCCATATGCAGCCGCTGCAAGCCGGTTTCGGCTTCGGCTACGGCTGGTCCGTCGTTACCGATCCTGTCGCGGCACAGGCCCCCTTCTCCGCCGGCACGATCAAATGGGGCGGCGTCTACGGCCACAGCTGGTTTGTCGACCCTGCGGAAAAGCTGACGGTCGTGGCGCTTACCAACACCACGCTCGAGGGCATGTGGGGCCAGTTCACCATCGATCTTCGCGATGCGATCTATGCAGCAATCTAGCTGATATTAACATGCCAAACAAAAACCCGGCGATTTCGGTCGCCGGGTTTTGTATTTCATCAAACTTGAAGGAGCTCAGTCCTTCTTGACCGGCGGTACCGGACGGATGGCCAGTTCGCGCAGCTGCGTCGGCGTTGCGGCCGAGGGAGCGCCCATCAACAGATCCTGTGCCTGCTGGTTCATCGGGAACAGCGAAATCTCGCGCAGGTTCTTGGCACCGACCAGCAGCATGACGATACGGTCGATACCGAAGGCAGCACCACCATGCGGAGGCGCGCCATACTGGAAGGCGCGGTAGAGACCGCCGAAACGCTCCTCGACATCCGCCTGGCTGAGGCCGACCTTTTCGAAAGCGGCGACCATGGTTTCCGGCGACTGGTTACGGATCGAGCCCGAAGCAATCTCGAAGCCGTTGCAGACGGCGTCGTATTGGAAAGCCTTGATTGTGAGCGGATCCTGGTTCTGCAGCGCCTCGAGGCCACCTTGCGGCATCGAGAACGGGTTGTGCGCAAAATCGACCTTCTTTTCTTCCTCGCTCCATTCGAAGAACGGGAAGTCGACGATCCAGCAAAGCTCGAAGCGATCGCGGTCGACCAGGTTCAGCTCCTCGCCGGCCCTGGTGCGGGCTTCGCCGGCAAACTTGTAGAATTTGGCGGGATCGCCGGCGACGAAGAAGCAGGCATCGCCGTCATCGAGACCGAGCTGGGTGCGGATCGCATCCGTGCGCTCCTCGCCGATGTTCTTGGCAAGCGGGCCGGCGCCTTCGAGCGTCTCGCCCTCCTTGCGCCAGAAGATGTAGCCGAGGCCCGGCTGACCCTGGCTCTGCGCCCAGGCGTTCATGCGGTCGCAGAAAGCTCTGGAGCCGCCGGTCTTGGCCGGAATCGCCCAGACCTGAACCTTCGGGTTCGAGGCGATCATGTTGGCGAAGACCTTGAAGCCGGAGCCGGCGAAATGGTCGGTTACCGCTTCCATGACGATCGGGTTGCGCAGGTCGGGCTTGTCGGAGCCGTATTTGCGGATCGCCTCGTCATAGGGAATGCGCGGCCATTCCTTGGTGACCGGCTTGCCGTCGGCGAACTCTTCGAACACCTGGGTCATCAGAGGGGCCATCGTGTCCCACACGTCTTCCTGCGTCACGAAGCTCATTTCGAGGTCGAGCTGGTAGAATTCGCCCGGCAGACGGTCGGCACGCGGGTCTTCGTCGCGGAAGCACGGCGCGATCTGGAAGTAACGGTCGAAGCCCGCAACCATCAGGAGCTGCTTATATTGCTGCGGCGCCTGCGGCAGTGCGTAAAACGTGCCGGGATGAATGCGGCTAGGTACCAGGAAGTCGCGTGCGCCTTCCGGCGACGAAGCTGTCAGGATCGGCGTGGTGTATTCGGTGAAGCCCACTTCGCCCATATGACGGCGCATGGAGGAGATAACCTGCGTGCGCTTGACGATGTTCCGATGCAGCGTTTCGCGGCGAAGGTCGAGGAAGCGATACTTGAGACGAACGTCTTCCGGATAGTCCGGCTCGCCGAAAACCGGCAGCGGCAGTTCCTTGGCGGCCGACAGCACTTCGATCTCCTGAGCATAAAGCTCGATCTCGCCGGTCGGCATGTTCTTGTTGACGGTGTCTTCCGTACGAGCCTTCACCAGACCGTCAATGCGGACGACCCATTCGCCGCGAACGGTCTCGGCAAGCTTGAAGGCCGGAGAATCCGGGTCGGCAACGACCTGTGTGATGCCATAGTGATCGCGCAGGTCGATGAACAGCACGCCGCCATGATCTCGGACGCGATGAACCCAGCCGGAAATGCGGACGGTCGAACCGACGTCGGACTTGCGCAGGGCGGCGCATGTGTGGCTGCGATAACGATGCATAATATATATCCTGGACTTGGCGGGCGGCGGCGCAAGGACACGCAGACCCCTCGCCCGCCGACGAGAAAATCGGGCGGAAAAGCGCATGGTGCGCCCGATTTGTCAAGGCTCGAACTCCGGAAGTCGGCTTAAAGCTGCTTCATCCGCCACGCATATCGGCATCCGCAAGTAGCCTCTGCGGCAGTTTGGCTACCCCGATGCTATTGCTGAACATCGAGGTCAACTTTAAACAGGCATCCATAGATCTTCGCCCCGGAGCATGACATGCCGATCCTCACCCGCCGCAATCTCCTGAAAGCTTCAGCCGTTGCCGGAGCCTATGGCGTTGGTCTCGGCATTGCCGGGAAATTTGCGGGCAAGGCGGCGGCGGCCGAGCCGCTCACGTTGAAGACGGCCAAGATCGAGGCTAATCTGACGAATGGCGGCGCGACCAGGAATGTGCTCACCTATGGCGACAACGGCACGCCGCCGGTCGTGCGCATGAGAAAGGGCGAGGCCTTCGCGACCCGGCTCATCAACGGCATAGACGATCCGACGACCATCCACTGGCACGGCATTCGCCTTCCGAATGCCATGGACGGCGTGCCGTTCCTTACCCAGCCCTATGTCTATACCGGCGATCACTTCGACTACGCCTTCACTCCGCCCGATGCCGGCACCTTCTGGTATCATCCGCATTGCAACACGCTGGAGCAGATGGGCCATGGCATGACCGGCGTCATCGTCGTCGAAAATCCCAAGGATCCGGCGTTCGATTCGGAAGTGGTACTCAATCTGCGCGATTGGCGTCTGGGCGGAGACGGACAGTTCATCGCGCAGTTCCGGCCTCGCGATGCGGCCAAATCCGGCACCTACGGGACGGTCCGGACCGCGAACTGGCAGCAGCAGCCGCAATATGACGCCCCTTCCGGCGGCCTGGTGCGCCTGCGCATCGCGATCACCGACGTCACGCGCATCTATTCCTTCCGCATGGACGGCGCAGAGGCGACCGTGATCGCGATCGACGGCAATCCGGTGCCGCAGCGTTTTCCGCTCGATCTGCTGCAGCTCGGACCGGGACAGCGGCTGGAGCTAGCCGTGCGCATGCCCGACAGAGAAGGCGCAATCGTTAAGCTCGAAGATATCAAGGGCACCGATCCGAAGGTGCTGGCAATGCTGCGCGCGGTCGGCAGCTCGCTGAAGCGCGATGTCCGCGATCTGGCGTCGCTGGAAGACAATCCCGTGCAGAAGGCCGATCTTGGCGTGGCAATACATATCCCGCTCATTCTCAGCGCCACGGCGGAAAATACAGCCGACAACAGCATCTGCGGTTCGCTCGGCTACAGCTTCTGGGCCATTAACAAGGTGCCGTGGCCCGGCGACACTCCCGATCCGACTGCGCCGCTTGCCGAACTCAAGCTCGGCAAGAGCTATGTCATCGACATGGAAAACGTCACCCCGCACAGCCATCCGATCCATCTGCACGGGATGAGCTTCACGGTTCTGTCCTCCTCGACGCGGCAGGTACAGCCATTCGTGTCGGACACCTATCTGATCCAGCCGGATGAAAAGGTTCAGCTCGCTTTCGTCGCCGACAATCCCGGCGACTGGCTGCTGCATTGCCACATCATCGAGCATCAGAAGACGGGCATGACCAGCTACGTGCGTGTGGCATAAGCAGCAACAAACGGCGCTGACACCTATCCGGTTGCGACCGAAGCGCCATTCGCTTCCATTAATTTCAGCCAAAAGCGAAATGCGGCAAAGGCTTTGCTCGCGAAAGTATTGACATATCCGGCTGAAAGGAGAAGGAAGTTAAACAACTATTTTACCGATGAATGTGTTGAGATGATCGAAACTACCGCCCAATTGGAGGCGGCCTGCCAAGAGCTGGCCAAGTCGGAATTTATTACCATCGATACGGAATTCCTGCGAGAAACGACCTTCTGGCCGGAGCTGTGTCTGATACAGATGGCAAGCCCAACGACCGAGGTGCTGGTGGATCCGCTGGCCAAGGGTCTGGATCTCGCGCCGTTTTTCGAGCTGATGGCCAATTCTTCGGTTCTGAAGGTATTCCACGCCGCGCGCCAGGATATCGAAATCATTTTCCATCGCGGCAACCTCATTCCGCATCCGATCTTCGATACGCAGGTGGCGGCGATGGTCTGCGGCTTCGGCGATTCGGTTTCGTACGATCAGCTCGTCAGCCGCATCAAGAGCGTCCATATCGACAAATCCTCGCGATTTACCGATTGGAGCCGGCGTCCCCTCTCGGAAAAGCAGCTGGACTATGCACTGGCCGACGTGACCCATCTGCGAGACGTCTATCTCTCGCTCGATGAGCAACTGAAGCGCGAGGGGCGCGCATCCTGGCTGCAGGAGGAAATGGCAATCCTCGAGGCACGCGAGACCTACGATCTGCATCCCGACGACGCCTGGCAGCGACTGAAGATGCGGCTGCGCAAGCCGCAGGAACTCGCAGTTCTGAAATATGTGGCCGCATGGCGCGAACGTGAGGCGCGTGCCCGCAACGTGCCGCGCGCCCGCGTGCTGAAGGATGACGCGATCTATGAGATCGCCCAGCAGCAGCCAAAGGACAGCGAGGCGCTGGCGCGGCTGCGCACCATCCCCAAGGGCTGGGAGCGTTCGGCCGCCGGTGCGGCTGTGCTCGAGGCGATCAATGCGGCGCTGGCATTGCCGAAATCGGACATGCCGCATCCGCCGCGCCATCAGCAGGCCCCGGAAGGCACCGCCGCCGCCTCGGAACTGCTGAAAGTGCTGCTGAAGCTCATCGCCGAAAAGCATGGCGTCGCACCGAAAGTGATCGCCAACAGCGACGATCTCGACAAGATCGCCGCCGAAGGAGAGAAAGCCGATGTGGCGGCCTTGACCGGCTGGCGGCGCGATCTTTTCGGCGAGACGGCCCTGCAGCTGATCCAGGGCCAGGTGGCTCTGCGCTTCGTCGGCAAGCGGATCGAGACCGTCACCCTCTAGCGGCGACATTATCCTTCCCCAATCCCTTGCAATTGCGTATGATTCGCGGAGCGTTACGGCGGCTGCAATCACGATTGCGCCGCAAATCTCGTGGAATGAACGTCTGATGTAATCGTTCTATTCGATGACGTTCCGGTTTGCCGACGCAATTCCGCGTCGATGACAGGCGTCGCTTCTCGGCGGAAAAATGAATGGGCGTTCTCCATTCGATACGCAACTGGATCCTGATATCGCTGCTTGTCGCCTCGACCGGCGTGATCTACGGCAAGATATTCTTCCCGCAATCGCCAATGTATATCGGCGCGATCTTCGCCGTGTTCTGCGGCATGCCGCTGCTCGCCTTTGAACGCCGCATGATCCTGCCGCGGCTAAACGTCTGGATGCATCGCCTGCCGACGCCTGCCTTTATTCTTTCGGCTCTCATCGTCGATTTCATCCTGATGAGCGTCGGCTATGCCATGGCGGGCAGTCTTTTGAAATTGCTAGGCCTGGTCGAAGCGTCATGGAAAGACGTGACGGTACTGAAGATAGACGTCTACATCTATGCCGTTCTGGTGACCGCCGTCATCATCTTCATCGGCCGCGTGCGGGAACTGCTCGGCCGCGACGTCTTCCTCAGCCTGCTGACCGGCCGATACCGCAATCCGGTGCAGGAGGAACGCGTCTTTCTGTTCATCGATCTCGTCGGCTCCACTGCCTTTGCGGAAGAGCACGGCGACCTCAAGACACAGGAATTCCTGGGCGCAGTGTTCGGCGCCATAGCGGAGCCCGTACGGCGGCACAAGGGCGCGATCGACGATTATATCGGTGATGCCGCCATCATCACCTGGCCGCTTCGCCGCGGCGTGAAGAATGCCAATTGCGTGCGCTGCGTCTTTAATATCCTCGACGATATCGAAAAGAACGCCGAGACGTGGCTGAAATCCTATGGCAGGGTGCCGCGTCTGCGCGCCGCTTTGCATGGCGGCAGCATCGTGACGGGCGAAATCGGCGTCGACCATCACAAGATCGCCTATTTCGGCGACACGGTGAATACCACCGCAAGGCTGGAATCGCTCTGCAAGACGCTGGAACGCCAGGTGCTGATTTCGAGCGATCTTGCCAGACAGCTCGAGCTGCCCGAGGCGATCATCAAGGAAGAGCTCGGCGAGCATGCCGTTCGCGGCCGCGATCAGCCTCTCGGCGTGATCGCGCTTCATACGCAGAGCCGAGAAGTTCTCAAGACGGTCCGCGGCAGATTGTAAGCAATGCAAAATACTGGCTGCATTTTCAGATCGATGCTCGTCTGAGCTTCACACCTTATAGGTTGTCCACAGTCACCAAATCTTCACCTGAGCGTTAATTCGCCGACATGGCTCGCCTGCTAAGCCGGATCGTTTTCGCCACTCCTCGCCAACAAGGTGACATGATGACCCGAATCCTTTCCGCCTCCACGGCACTCTTCCTTCTGCTTGCCGCCTCGGCCCAGGCCGAGCAGCAATTCAAGGCAAAGCTCGTGGGACAGGCCATCCTCCCGGCCAACACGATCGCCGACGCGCCTGCGGACGCGCCCGACTTCCTGAAGACATCCGGCAAGTTCACCACGCCGGACCGCAAGCGCACTGATGCGCCCGGCACGGTGCCCGGCAAGGACGGCGCCCGTGTCACCGACCTGAAGCTGCCCTTCGCCGGTCAGCCGATCCAGGGCTTTTCCGGCATCAAGACCATGCCGGACGGAACCTTCTGGACGCTCTCCGACAATGGCTTCGGCTCCAAGCAGAACTCCTCGGATGCGATGCTCTTCCTGCATCAGCTCAAGTTCAACTGGGATAGCGGCAAGGTCGAGGTCGTCAAGAACCTGTTCCTCTCCGATCCGAACAAGAAGGCCCCCTTCCCGATCGTTCTCGAAGGCGCCGAAAAGCGCTACCTGACCGGTGCCGATTTCGATATCGAATCGATCCAGCCGGTTGCCGACGGCTTCTGGATCGGCGACGAATTCGGGCCTTATCTTTTGAAGTTCGATACGAACGGCCAGCTGACCGACGTCTTCGCGACGGCGCTCGACGGCAAGCCGGTCATGTCTCCCGACAATGCCCTGCTGCAGCTGCCCGGCAACCCCACGCAGAAGATGCCGGCCTTCAACCTGAAGCGCTCGGGCGGCTTCGAGGGCCTTGCCATGTCGAAGGACGGCTCCAAGCTCTATGGTCTGCTGGAAGGTCCGATCTACAAGGATGACGGCCAGATGGAGAGCGTCGACGGCAAGACGGCCATCCGCGTCATCGAATTCAACGTCGCCTCCAAGAGCTGGACCGGCCGCAGCTGGCTCTATCCTTTCGCGGACAAGGGCGTCTCGATCGGCGACTTCAACATGCTCGACGAAACGACGGCCTTGGTCATCGAACGCGACAACGGCGCCGGCACGAAGGACAAGGCTTGCGCCGATCCCAAGCAGCCGAAGCCGGATTGCTTCGAGGCCCCGGCCGAGCTGAAGCGCGTCTACAAGATCGAGTTCAGCGATGCCAATGTCGGCAAATCCGTTCGCAAGATCGGCTACATCGACCTGCTGCGCATCGAAGATCCCGATCACAAGCGCCGCCAGGGCGGCGGCGAAGGCTTCTACAACATGCCGTTCGTCACCATCGAGAATGTCGACCGCGTCGATGCCACGCATATCATCATCGGCAACGACAACAACCTGCCCTTCTCGGCGGGCCGCGCCGTCGACAAGGCCGACGACAACGAATTCAGCCTTCTCGAAGTCGGTGATTTCCTGAACGCGAAGTGAGCCGCGACAAAATCGCCTCTCCCTGCCATGCGGGGAGAGGCTTCAGACCTATTGGAAACAGCCAGATTTATTCAAAGCAGAAGGCCAGCCGGCGGTTCGTCAGCTTGCCGAGCTGCTGCAGGCGCCCGTCCAGCCTCTCGCCGGCAAAATCGTGATATTCTGCGGGAACGACGAATTCGAGATCCAAATCTGGATTTGTCGAGCGGCGGAACGACAGGTTGCGCACGATACCGGGCATCGACGCCGAGAAGAGGTAGACGACACGCAGCAAGCCACCGAGCAGCTTGGCCCGCTCAAGGTAGAGTGGGGTGGCGATCGTCGCCAGCGGTTCTGTCTCCCCGTCGTCGTTCAATCCTTCGAAACGATAGTAATTGGCAAGCGCAATGAAGGCGCGGCCGGCATGGGTGATGCCGACGAAGGATGTATGGGCGATGATGTTCAATGCCTGCAAGCCGCGATAATCCGGATGCGCGCGCCAGCTGATATCGGCGAGCAGGCATGCGGCCTGGCGATAGCGGCTTTCCTCATCGGTTTCGGTGATCCCGAAGAACGGCATCATCCGCCCGGTCCAATCGGCCAGTTCACGGGCATGCTCCGGCGAGCGGGCACGCAGGATGGCTAGCTCACCGGCGGCGACGAGCAGCGGATCGCTGTTACGCTCCGCTTCGGTCAGCAGCGAGTAGAGATAGCCCTCGCGAACGCCCTGTGCGGAAAAGGAGATAACCGATGGCTTCATGGCCGTCAGCACTTCGCGCATGGCGACTGCGCCGAAGGGCAGCAGCGAACGGCGATGCTTGGAAACCGCCTGCAACGCCGGGTCCTTTGAATCCTTCGATTCGACGATCTGATCCAGGAAGCGCAGCATCTCGTCGAGCTGCACTTCATAACCCTGCATCATATGCAGCGGATATTTGCGGATTTCCATGTGCAGCTTGGCGACGTTTCGCCATGTGCCGCCGACCGCATAGAACGTCCGGCCTTCGCCCTTGCTCAACAGCTTTGCCGTCTTGACATGCTTGCGCGCGAAGCTACGTGCCTTTTCGATCGAGCCGCCGGCATATTCGGAAAGGCGCAGGCCACCGAGCGGCAGCGTAATGCCCTTGCCGATGTCCCGGTCCTTGATGTCGATCAGTTCCAGCGAGCCGCCGCCGAGATCGCCGGCGATCCCGTCCGGATGAAAGAAGCCGCTGACGATGCCGAGCGCGGAGAAGCGCGCCTCTTCCTCGCCGGACAGCACGCGCACCTTGCGCTGCAGGATGGCCTCGGCCTGATGAATGAAATGCGGGCCATTGCTGGCCTCGCGCGCTGCGGCTGTCGCCAGCACATAGATGGTGGAGGCGCGCGCCTGATCGGAGAGCGCCTTGAAGCGATGCAGCGCGGCCAGCGCCCGCGCCACGCTTTCCTCGTCCATCTTTCCGGTCAGCGCTATGCCCTTGCCGAGGCCGCATAGCACTTTCTCGTTGAAAAGGATGGTCGGAGACCGCGAATGGCCTTCATAGACGACAAGACGGACCGAGTTCGACCCGATATCGACAACGGAGACAGGGGCGATACCCGGAAGACGCCCCTGGGCTTCTGATTCAACCATGCAGGTCCAATTTATTTGTTGCGGCCCGACAGCAGCCCAGCGATGAGTTTCGGTGCACTGGATTTCAAGGCTTCACCACGGCCCGACAGGCTGGGATTGGTCATGAAATACTGCTGCGCATTAAATGGCTCTTTTCCCTGGCGCACTTCTATGCGCCGTGAAGTCCCGTCCGGCAATATCTCGTAGCTTTGCTGATTGTCAATGATATTGCCCAGCATGATCTGTGAAAGCACCTGTTCGTGCACGGTCTTGTTGGTGAGCGGGACAAGGGTTTCGACGCGGCGGTCAAGGTTTCTCGGCATCATGTCCGCAGAGCCGATATAGACCAGCGCCTTGTCGGACGGCAGACCCTGGCCATTGCCGAAACAGAAGATGCGGCTGTGCTCAAGGAAGCGGCCGATGATGGACTTGACCCGGATCTTTTCCGAAAGACCTGATACTTGCGGACGCAGGCAGCAGATGCCGCGCACGACAAGATCGATTTCGACGCCGGCGTTGCTGGCGCGATAGAGGGCGTCGATGATGTCGGGATCAACAAGCGAGTTCATCTTCATCCAGATCGCCGCCGGGTGGCCGCTCTTGGCGAACTCGATCTCTCCCTCGATATGCTCGAGGATGCGAGTGCGGAGCGTGTAGGGCGAAACCGCGATCTTCATGTCGTGCTCCGGCTCACCATAGCCGGTGATGAAGTTGAAGATGTTCGCCATGTCGTGGGCGATCTTCGGATCGCAGGTGAAATAGGACAGGTCAGTATAGATCTTCGCGGTGACCGGATGGTAGTTGCCGGTGCCGAGGTGGCAATAGGTGCGCAGCTTGGCGTCTTCACGGCGCACGACCATCGACATCTTCGAATGAGTCTTGAGCTCGATGAAGCCGAAGACGACCTGTACGCCGGCGCGCTCCAGATCGCGCGCCCAGCGAATGTTCGCCTCTTCGTCGAAACGGGCCTTCAGCTCCACCAGAGCCGTGACCGATTTGCCGAGATCGGCCGCGTCGATCAGCGCGCGCACGATCGGGCTGTCGTTCGACGTACGATAGAGCGTCTGCTTTATCGCCAGAACGTCAGGATCGCGCGCAGCCTGGAGAAGGAACTGGACCACCACGTCGAAGGATTCGTAGGGGTGGTGGACGACCATGTCCTTTTCGCGGATGGCGGCGAAACAATCGCCGGCATGTTCGCGGACGCGCTCAGGAAATCGGGCATTGTAGGGCTCGAAGCGAAGGTCGTCCCGCGGGGCCTTACAGATTTCCGAGAGCGTGTTGAGCGCGAGCAGGCCGGGCAGAACCGCGATGCGGTTTTCCGGAACGTTCAGCGAGTCCACCACGAACTGGCGAAGCTCCAGCGGCATTTCGGAATCGGTCTCGATGCGGATCACGGAACCGCGGCGGCGGCGCTTCAGCGCGGTTTCGAAGAAGCGCACCAGGTCTTCGGCCTCTTCCTCGACTTCAATATCGCTGTCGCGGATGATACGGAACGTACCCGAACCCTGCACTTCGTAGCCGGGATAGAGCCGATGAATGAAGATGTTCACCACATCTTCCAGCGTGATGTAGCGGATGACGTTGCTTGCATCCGGCAGGCGCACGAAGCGATCCAGCGCCGGCGGCAGACGCAGCAGCGCCGTCATGGGTTCGCGGCCGTTCATGCTCTTAAGCTGCAGCGCGATCGAGAAGCCGAGGTTCGGGATGAACGGGAAAGGATGCGCCGGGTCGATGGAGAGCGGCGTCAGGACGGGAAAAATCGCCTGTTCGAATTCGGTATGGAGCCACTGGCGATCGGCATCGGAAAGGGCCGCCGGGCGGACGATCAGAATATCTTCCTTGGCGAGATATTGCTGCAGGACGGCGAGCGAGGCTTGCTGCTCCATCTGCAGGTTGTCGATCTCGCGCAGGATGTCGTCGAGCTGCTCGGCTGGTGTCTTGCCGTCGGGCGTGCGCACCAGGATCTTCTGGCGAACCTGGCCTTCGAGGCCGGCGACGCGCACCATGAAGAATTCATCCAGGTTGGCGGCGGAGATGGACAGAAAACGAACGCGCTCCAGCAGCGGATGGACGGTGTTCAACGTTTCTTCTAGGACGCGACGATTGAACTGCAGCCAGGAAAATTCGCGGTTGATGAAGCGCTCGGGGCTAGTCAGCAGCTCGCTGACGGGAAGTGCGGCCTCTGGGGCTTCCTGGTTGGCGTCCTGATGTTCCGTGAGTGCCGAGTCCATGTTCCACCTACCCTCTTTCCAATCTTGTGCCACGTATATCAGTTTGACGACGGAACTGTGACAGTCGGCATCCGCTCAATCCGGCTGGCCGGAATTGCCCAGTTCATTCAAGACCTCAGCGGCCAACACTCGCGTGATCCTTGTGCCTCGCCCAAGTGCCAGCCGGTCCAGCCTGTCGACGATCATCTGCGCTGCGTTCAAGGAACGCTCCATGCGATTAACGATATAAAGGACGAGTTTGTCATCGATATAAAGCTGCCGGTCGGCGAAGAGCTTGACGATCACCTGCGACAGCAATTCCTCGTCCGGCTCGCCGATCTCGACAACCGTTGCCGCCTTCAGGCGGGAGCGCAGATCAGGCAGCGTCACCGGCCAGGACATCGGCCAGAGCCGGCTTGTCATCAGAAGACTGGTGCCGTTTTCGCGAACGCTGTTGATGACATGAAAGAGCGCTGTATCGTCAAAGCCGAGGCGATCCACATCCTCGAAGATAACAGGACCGTTCGAGGCCGCGACCGCGGCATCGGAACCTGCGACGGGGTGGATGTGGACGGCGCCGCACCGCTCGCTCCAGATGCTGGCGAGATGCGATTTACCCGAGCCGACGGGACCGGCCAGGACAACCACCGGCGATGGCCAATTCGGCCAGGAATCGACGATCCTCACCGCCGCGCTCAACGGATCGGCGACGAGCAGGTCGTCACGCCCGTTTGCGGGATCGTGCGTAAAGGCCAAGGCCAGCTGTTCGGCGGCCTTGCGCCTCAGATCAGCGTTCTTTGCGTCGGTCATGTCTAGCTGTTCTCGGGCTTGCCGGCCTTGGCTCTGCGCGCCTTGCCCGCTTCCGAGCGTCCGTAATAAAGATCACTCTGAAGGTACCGCGAAAGGGCGAAGCGAACAAGGACGCCGCAAGCGGCAGCCGCCGGGACCGCAATCAACAGGCCGACGAAGCCGAAGAGCGCGCCGAAGGCAAAAAGGGCGAACATCAGCCAGACCGGATGCAGGCCGACGCTTTCGCCGACGAGTTTCGGCTGCAAGACGTTGCCTTCGAGGAACTGGCCGGTGAAGAAGACGGCGAGCGTCAGACCGACCCAGAGATAATCGGGCCAGAACTGAACCAGCGCGACGCCGACCGCCAAGATGAGGCCGACCAGCGAGCCGACATAGGGAATGAAGCTGATCATGCCGGCGAAGAGGCCGATCAGCAGGCCGAAGTTCAGGCCGACCAGCGACAGGCCGACGCCGTAATAGACGCCGAGAATGATGCAGAGCGAGCCCTGCCCCCGGATGAAGCCGGCGATCGCCTGATCGATCTCCCGGGCGATCTGGCGGACGGTGGCGACATGATCGCGCGGCGTCCAGTCGTCCACCTTGGCGATCATACGATCCCAATCGAGCAGGATGTAGAAGGCGACGACCGGCGTGACGACCATCAGCGAGATGATATTGACCAGCGCCTTGCCGGAGCTCCAGATCTGCGCGAACAGCCCGCCGACGAAGCTCAGCCCGTCGGACATGATGCTGGAGAAATTATCCTTGATGGCGCCCAGCTGATTGCGGATCCAGTCCGGCAGCACCATCGTCTGCGCCTTGGCGACCAGCTGCTGCGCTTGCTGCACATAGGTCGGTATGTGTTGAATGAAATCGTTGAACTGGTTGATGATGATCGGAATGACGATCGTCAGCGCCAGCGCGAAGATCAGCACGAAGGAAACGAGGATGACCACTGTCGCCATCAGGCGGCTGAGCCCGATCCGCTCCAGCCGGTCGGCGACCGGATCGAGGAAATAGGCGACCGCCATGCCGGCGATGAAGGGCAGCAGGATCGTGCTGAAGATGTAGACGAAGCCGATGAAGACGACGAGCACGATCACCCAGAACGTGACTTGGCGCTTGAGGCTCGCCCCGCTGACCTTTTGCTCCATCATCTTCCCCGTTGCTTCCAGCCCGTTTGCCGTGTGCTTAGGACATAGGATGATGCCGCATTTATGGTCAAGCCTGGGGCCGGAAATCTGCCTCGGGCAATGGGAAGCGGGGAAAATCGAAGGGTTTGCGGCGCTTGCGCCTTGCATAAAGGCCCCTATCATGCAATGGCGACGCCATCAAAGCCCTGTCATAATGGACAGGCGGCCATCGGAGGCGGAAGCATGAGCCAGTCTGGAAAAAACGGTCTGACCTATAGCGACGCGGGCGTCGATATCGACGCCGGCAACCTGCTGGTCGAAAAGATCAAGCCTGCCGTCCGTTCGACGCGCCGGCCCGGCGCCGACGGCGAGATCGGCGGCTTTGGCGGCCTCTTCGACCTCAAGGCCGCGGGCTTTACCGATCCGGTGCTGGTTGCTGCCAATGACGGCGTCGGCACCAAGCTGAAGATCGCGATCGACGCCAATTATCATGACACCGTCGGGATAGACCTCGTGGCCATGTGCGTGAACGATCTGGTCGTCCAGGGCGCCGAGCCGCTGTTCTTCCTCGATTACTTCGCCACCGGCAAGCTCGACCCCGACCAGGGTGCGGCGATCGTCGGCGGTATTGCTGCCGGCTGCCGCGAGGCGGGCTGTGCGCTGATCGGTGGCGAGACGGCGGAAATGCCGGGCATGTATTCCGACGGCGATTACGACCTGGCGGGTTTTGCCGTCGGTGCCGCCGAGCGTGGCCAGCTGCTGCCCTCGGGCGATATTGCCGAAGGCGACGTCATTCTCGGCCTCGCCTCCTCCGGCGTTCACTCCAACGGCTTTTCGCTGGTGCGCAAGATCGTCGAGCTTTCCGGCCTCGGCTGGGATGCACCGGCCCCCTTCGCCGAGGGCAAGGCGCTCGGCGAAGCGCTGCTGACGCCGACGCGCATCTATGTGAAGCCGCTGCTCAAGGCTATCCGCGAAACGCATGCCCTCAAGGCTCTTGCCCACATCACCGGCGGTGGCTTCCCCGAGAACATTCCGCGCGTGCTGCCGAAGCACCTCGCCGCCGAAATCGATCTTGCCGCCGTCACGGTGCCGCCGGTCTTCTCCTGGCTTGCCAAGGTTGGCGGCGTCGAGGCCAAGGAAATGCTGCGCACCTTCAACTGCGGTGTCGGCATGATCGTCGTCGTCGCCCAAGAAAACGTCGAGGCCGTGAGGGCCGCACTTGAGGCGGAAGGCGAAGCAGTCGTTACGCTCGGCCGCATGATCGCTCGCGAAGAAGGCGCGCACGGCACCGTCTACAAGGGCACTCTGGCTCTATGACCACGCCGCGCAAACGCGTCGTCGTCTTCATCTCCGGCGGCGGCTCCAACATGCTGGCTCTGCTGAAAGCCACGAAAACGCCCGACTATCCGGCCGAGATCGTCGGCGTCATCTCCGACAAGGCGGATGCCGGCGGCCTGGCAAAGGCTGCCGCCGAGGGGGCTGCGACCTTCGCTTTCGTGCGCAAGGAGTTTGTAAGCAAGGAAGCCCATGAAGAGGCAATCCTTTCGCAGCTGGAAGCCCTTTCGCCCGACATCATCTGCCTTGCCGGCTATATGCGGCTGCTCTCCGGCCGCTTCATTCAGGCTTACGAGGGCCGGATCATCAATATCCATCCGTCGCTGCTACCGCTTTTCCCCGGCCTGCATACGCATCAGCGCGCCATCGACGCCGGTATGCGCATTGCCGGCTGCACCGTGCATTTCGTCACCGAAGGCATGGACGATGGCCCGGTCGTCGGCCAGGCCGCCGTGCCCGTACTAACAGGCGATACCGCCGATAGCCTTGCCGCTCGCGTGCTCACGGTCGAGCACCAGATCTATCCGCAATCGCTGCGGCTGCTGGCGGAAGGCAGGGTCAGGATGGAAGCTGGCCGGGCCGTCAGCCTTGCCAGCACGCCTGTCATCCATGGACGGCAGGTTGTGTCACTGCTTGGTGATGCAGGTTAAATAGGGAATTCCGGCGCCAGACGCCCCCTCAACTTGCGCCTTCAATCATTTTCCTCAGGCTGCCATTGCCATCAGCGGATGCAGCGTGCCGTCACTATAGACGATGCGGCCGCCGCGAAAGGTGGCGCGGATGCGGTGGACCGAGCCAGGCTCGACGGCCACCAGATCGGCAAGCTGGCCGACGGCGATTTCGCCGCGATCTATCAGACCGGCCGAACGGGCAGCGTTGGACGTTGCCATCGCAACGGCGGCCGGCAGGCCACCACCGACGACATCGGCGATCTTGAAGATCGCCGGCACGAAGGCAGCCGGATGATAGTCGGCCGCGATGATGCCGAGCAGACCGGAGCGAGCCGCATCCAGGGCGCTGAGATTGCCGGACATGGACTGGCCGCGCAGCGCATTCGGCGCGCCCATCAGCGTCCAGAGGCCGCGGCGGCAGGCCTCTTCGGCCGCCGGTCCCGTCACAGGAAACTCGCTGATCGTCACACCGAGTTCATGCATTGCTGCGACCTTTTCGGCGCTGTCGTCGTCATGCGAGGCCAGCGACAGCTTGTGGTTCAGCGAAAGTGCGACCACGTCGTGCAGCTTGCGCTCGATCTCCGGGTCCTGCCGCTGTGCGATACGTTTCGCCACGACTTCCTCGGCCGCTTCGCGCGACATGGAGCGGCGCTCGGACATGCTGCGGATATAGCTTTCGATGTCGTTGTATTGCCCTTGCCCCGGCGTATGATCTGTTAGCGAGACCATGTCGACGGAGCCTTCTTCCAGCAGCTGCTCCAGGGTCGGAGCCGCGCCGAGATTGGTGATTTCGTAGCGGGCATGGACGCGATGATCTATCAGAAGCTCATCGCGCAGGCTGCCGATGCCGCGGATCACCGCCGAGGTGGTTTCGAGCGAGCGGACGTGACCGTAGACGCTCTCGGTCGCAAAGGAGAGGGCCGCAAAGGCGGTGGTGACGCCGGCCGCCGCCAGTTTCTTGTCCAGTTCGTGAATGCCGAAATCGATCGGCATCATCGCATTCGGTCGCGGCGCGATCTCGCGCTCTATCATGTCACAATGCAGGTCGACGAAGCCCGGCATCAGCAAACGGCCGCCGCCATCGAAGGTCGGCTGCTCCACCGGCTCGGAGCGGATTTCGGCAATCACGCCATCCTCGATGCGCACCGCGCCCCTCCCGACGACTTCATTGGGAAGAACGAGCGTGAAATTGCTGAGCCACATCGGCTTTCTCCTGAAACAGCGTCCATGATCGAAGGAGGCGCGGAAACATTCGAATGTTTTCGGGCCGGCACGCCCCGGTAAGCTCGATTCGTGACATTGTGATGAAGGGGGAGCAGAGTTTTCACGAAGCTTCCCCACGCAGCAACCTATTTTAGGCTGGCGACATTCAAAGCCGCCCATTGCAACAGCATGATCGTCTTGGCGTCACAGATATCGCCTCTCTCGATCATCGCAATTGCGTCGGACAGACGAACCTCCAGGACCTCGATGTCCTCATGCTCTTCAGCAAGCCCGCCGCCATCGGCAACGCGATCGGAGATATCGATCACCGCGGCGAAGAAGTGGATGACCTCGGTCGAGGAGCCGGGCGACGTCATCGACTTGAACAGGAAACGGACGTCGCGCACGCGAAAGCCGGTCTCCTCCATGGCTTCGCGGCGGATCGCTGATTCCGGATCGTCGCCATCGAGCAAGCCGGCGGGCACCTCGATCATTCTCTCCGGCAGGCCGACAAGCTGCGACGGCAGGCGATACTGCCGGACCAGAACCACCGTTTCCCGCCTGGGATCATAAAGCAGGATGCAGGCGGCAGGCGTGCGATGATAGACTTCGCGCTTCAGTCGATGCTTTTCGCCCTGCGAATCCGTGTAATCGACTTCAAAAGTGCTGAGCCGCGTCCATTGATCCGCCAGCGTTTTTTCGCTGACGATTTCGGCTTTCGCCTTTTCGAATTTACTCATGCCACGTCCTTGCGAAGCCATACCTTGTTGTCATGGACAGCCGCGCCTCCATAGGGCGCGACGGGATCGGCGCCGGTGAGCACGTTGATGCCCTCGCCGTCGACATGGGCCTTGTTCGGCCAAAGACCTTCGGCAATCAGCACGCCCGGCTTCACTTCCGCCGTCACGCGCGCATGCAGGCGGATATCGCCTCTCATATTGCCGATGTGGACCAGATCGCCATGGATGATATCGAGCTCCTCGGCATCGGCCGGATTGATCATCACCTCGGGACGTCCTTCCTTCTGCCGCGATGTCTTTGTCTCCGCGAAACTCGAATTCAGGAAGTTGCGCGCCGGCGAGGTGGCGAGCCGGAATGGATGCTCTGGATCGGCGACCTCGATGACATCGACCTGATCCGGAAACTCCGGCAGCTCGACATGGGGGCCGAGCAGGCCGATGGCCTCTGGCGGACGGTTCGGCGCCGGCTGGTTGACCCAATCCGGACGGAAGCGGAACTTGCCGTCGGGATGAGCGAAACCGCTGAGAAAATGCGCATCCTCGAAGTCCGGCTGGCGGTCGAACCATTTGTGCTCGAGGAAATAATCGTAATCCGGCAGGCCGCTCCTCGACAGAACGCGATCGATCATCTCGCGGGCCGAGAAGCCGAAGCCGGGACGATCCGCAACGCCGAGGCGCTTGGCGAGCTCTTCGATCACGAAAAGATTGCTGCGCACGGTCGGCGGCGGCTCCACCAGTTTCGGGCCGAGGAGAATGTGATTCTGCCCGCTGGCGCGATAGATGTCGTCATGCTCGACGAACATGGTGGCGGGGATGACGATATCGGCCATCTCGGCTGTATCGGTCATGAATTGCTCGTGCACGGCGACGAAGAGGTCGGAGCGGGCAAAGCCGCGCTTCACCAGCCGCTGTTCCGGCGCGATGTTTACCGGATTGGTGTTCTGGATCAGCATGGCCGTGACCGGGCCGCGGTGGCGAAGCGCTACGGCATCGCCGGTCAAAGCGCGGCCGATCTGTGACTGGTCGATCATGCGGACATCGAGGTCCTTCATGGCGCGGCCGATCAATTCGCTTGCGTCCATGCGGAAGATATCGCTGTTCGAATGAAAGGCGCCGCCGCCCTCATATTGCCAGGAGCCGAGAACGGTGGCGATCGACGCTGCCGCGTGCATGGCGATCGCGCCGTTGCGCTGGCGTGTGAAGCCATAGCCGAGACGGAAGTAGGTTTTCTTGGTTATCCCAACGAGCTTTGCGAAGGCTTCTATCTCGTCGACCGAAAGGCCGGTGATCGCAGCCGCCCATGCCGGGGTCTTCGATTTCAGATGCTCTTCAAGCCCGGCGGGATCGTCGGCATATCTGGCCATATAGGGGCGGTCGGCATAGCCGTCGCGAAAGGCGATGTGCATGACGGCGCAGGCAAGTGCGGCATCCGTGCCCGGCTTGACGATCAGGGCCATGTCGGCCTGCTTCATCGTCGGATTGTCATAGATATCGACGACGACGATCTTGGCGCCGCGTTCCTTGCGGGACTTGATCGCATGGGTCATGACGTTGACCTGGGTTGCCACGGCATTCGTGCCCCAGATGACGACGCAATCCGTACGCCCCATTTCCCGCGGGTCCGGGCCGCGCAGCACGCCCGTCGCCATGGTGAAGCCGGTCCAGGCCGGATTGGTGCAGATCGACGAGAAGAAGCCGGAATAGCGCTTGGCATGGCGCAGCCGCTCGATGGAGTCGCGCTGCACCCAGCCCATCGTGCCGGCATAGAAATAAGGCCAGATCGCCTCGCTGCCATCCCTGGCTTCGGCCTTGACGAAGGCTTCGGCGATTTCGTCGAGCGCATCGTCCCAGGAAATCTCCTGCCAGCGCCCCTCGCCCTTGGCGCCGGCGCAGCGCAGCGGCTTCATCAGCCGATCGGGATGATAGAGCCGCTCGGCGTAGCGTGCGACCTTGGCGCAGATGACGCCGGACGTATAGGAATGATCGTTGGCGCCGCGAACCCGGCCGATCCTGCCGTCTTCAGTCAGATCGACCTCCAGCGCGCAGGTGGAGGGACAGTCATGCGGGCAGGCAGTGTGGCCGACGCGCGATTTGGCTTGGATGGGGGTCGCAATGTTCATGATGTTTGTATATTTCAAGCAATGTCCGGCCACTAGAGACAATCCGGCCCATCTCAACAATTCATGCGGACTTCACCGACAATGAACTATCGGCACATCTACCACGCGGGCAATTTCGCCGATGTCTTGAAACACGCGATCCTCGCGCGCCTTGTCCGCTATATGCAGAACAAGGACAAGGCCTTTCGCGTCCTCGACACCCATGCCGGCATCGGGCTTTACGATCTTTCGTCCGAAGAGGCCCAGAAGACAGGCGAATGGCGCGATGGCATCGGCAGGCTGCTGGAGGCGGAGCTCGTACCGCAGGTGGCCGATCTGCTTGAGCCTTATCTTACCGCCGTTCGACAGCTGAATCCCGAAGGCGGCGTCAGGCTCTATCCCGGCTCGCCGAAGCTGGCGCGCATGCTGTTTCGCCCGCAGGACCGGCTTTCGGCCACGGAGCTGCATCCGGACGATTTTCATCGGTTGCACCGCCTGTTCGAGGGCGATCACCACGCGCGCATCACCGAACTCGATGGCTGGCTGGCGCTCGGCGCGCATCTGCCGCCGAAGGAGAAGCGTGGCATCGTGCTCGTCGACCCGCCTTTCGAGGAGGAGGGCGAATATGAGCGGTTGATCGACGGCCTGGCGAAGGCCTGGCGCCGCTTTCCCGGCGGCGCCTACTGCCTCTGGTATCCGATCAAGAAGGACGCGCCGATCAAACAGTTCCACGAGGCGCTGCAGGCGCTGGAAATTCCAAAGATGCTCTGCGCCGAGCTGACGGTCAAAAGCGATCGCGGCTTCACCGGACTTACCGGCTCCGGCCTCATCATCGTCAACCCGCCCTTCACGCTGAAGGACGAGCTGCACGCGCTGCTGCCTGCTTTGAAGGACATTCTGGCGCAAGACCGCTTCGCCTCGCAGCGTGCCTTCTGGCTGCGCGGCGAACATTGAATTTGCTCCACATACCCTAACAGGTGATTTCATGAGACTTCTCTGCTCGTCCACCTCCCCCTTCTCCAGCAAGGTGCGCATGGCGGCGCGCCATCTCGGGATCAAGCTCGAGGAGATCCATGTCGATACGAATGCCGGGCCGACGCTGCTCATCGACAACAATCCGCTGGGCAAGATCCCGACATTGCTGACCGACGAGGGCGCCATTTTCGACAGCCGCGCCATCATGCATTATTTCGATCGTCGCGAGGGCGGGCTCTATCCTTCAAAGAAGGGAAAGCGCACCGAAATCGAGGTTCTGGAAGCGATGATCGACGGCACCAATGAGTGCCTCCTGTCGATCGTCTACGAGCGCCGCCTTCGCGAGCCCGAAAAACAGCATCAACCCTGGATCGACCGGCAGTGGACCAAGGTTAGCCGCGCCCTCACCCATCTCGATGCCGAGCCGCCGAAGATCGGCAAGAAATTGCACGCGGGACATTTCGCGCTTGCCGCCCTCGTCGGCTATCTGCAACTCCGCTTCGAGGGGCAATGGGAGGCGGACCACGCGGGATTGATCGACTGGGCGCACAAGTTCGAGAAGCATTTCCCCGATTTTCCGGCGATGAAGCCGCAAGCCTGATTTTGCCGTCCCGACAGCGGCTTGCGACGCAAGCCATGCCGCTGCCCGATTTTGGCAATACGGACAGACGAAAAAACCGGGGCGCAAACCCCGGTTTTTTCGTCTGTCCGTGCCGTCAAATGATTAGAACTTGACGCCGATACCGACCTTAACGCTCTGCTCGTCGTAACCACGCGAGAAGTTGCCGGAGTCGAGGTTGAAGTTCTTCTTGCCGTAGTCAGTGTAACGGTATTCGAGGCGAGCCGTGATGTTGTTGGTGATGAAGGTTTCAGCACCAGCACCGACCGTGTAGCCAACAGCCGTCTTGCTGTCAGACGAGGTGTCGTCGGAGAGCTTGTTCTGGCCGATTGCCAGACCGGCCGTGCCGTACAGCATGAACGGGTTGAAGTCGTAACCGAGACGGCCGCGAACCGAGCCATTGACGCCGTTCTTGGCGGTCAGGCCGTTGCGGGTCGCGTCGGCGCCGGAGTAGCCAAGGTCAGCTTCAACGCCGTATACGATCTGGCCCTGCTGCCAGTTGTAGCCGGTGAAGGCCTGGCCGCCGAAGCCGTAGGCGTTGCCGTTGTGGCTGAAGTGACCCTTGTGCCAGTCACCAGCACCACCGATGTAGAAGCCGGACCAGTTGTTGACGACCGGAGCTGCTTCCTGAGCGACGGGCGGCTGCGGAATCTGCTCGACAGCGTCAGCAGCCTGAGCTGCGGTGTAACCGCCGAGAGCGAAAGCGGAGACCATAAGGGTCGTGATAAGAGTACGCATACTTTTCTCCTTTCAGGCCCGTGTGCTTCGCTACTATCTTTGACTTCGAAGCGTCACGAGCAATTAAAAAATATCCCTCCCGGATCGAGGTTGAAATTGGAATGCAAATGAGGAATTGGAAGAGCCAAAATATGATATCATTGTGGCACAGACATGGCTGAATTTCGATGTTGCTTCATCGCAACAGACGAATTGTTAACCATAACCAATGGTTAAAGCGTGTATACTTATTTTAATCTAAATATATCTCAAGCTTTACATAAGAAACCTCAAAGAGCGTCATTTGCTCACGCATCTTTTCATATGGTGTATCGACGCCCTATATGAGCGTCGATTGGATAACGACGAGCAAAAGGCAATCTCTTGAGCCAGGAAAAACTACGCACGGCGTTGATAACGGGCGCTTCCAAAAGAATAGGCAGGGCAATTGCCGAGGATTTGTCGGCTAACGGCTTTGCGGTAGCGCTGCACGCCAACCAATCCTTCGCCGAGGCTTCGGAAATCGCGGCGAAATTGCGGCAAATGGGCCGAAAGGCGATTGCGATCAAGGCCGATCTGCAAAATTTGGCCGAGACGTCAGCCCTTGTCGAAAGGGCCACGGATGCCCTCGGCCCGCTCGATCTCCTGGTCAACAACGCCTCCGCTTTCCTCGGCGATTCCGCCGATCGTTTCGACGCGGAAGCCTTCGAGGCGCATTTCGCGGTGCATGTTCGCGCGCCGTCGATCCTGGCTGCCGATTTCGTGCGGCAGCTTCCCGAGCCGCATCCGGGGCTGATCGTCAATATAGTCGACCAACGGGTCTGGGCGCTCAATCCGCGCTTCTATTCCTATACGCTGTCGAAGGCAGCGCTTTGGACCGCGACGCAGACAATGGCGCAGAGTTTCGCCCCCCGCATCCGCGTCAATGCCATCGGCCCGGGACCGACGGTGCGCAGCGTGCGGCAGAGCGAAGAAGACTTTAAAGCGCAGATCGACGGCCTCATATTAAAGGCAGCGCCGGGGCTCGAAGAATTCGGCCGGACCATCCGCTTTCTTTTTGACACGCCGTCGATCACCGGCCAAATGATAGCGCTCGATGGCGGCCAGCACCTTGCCTGGGAAACGCCAGACGTGTCGGAGAGTGCGGAATGAATGGAAGAAAGCTGCCCGATGGCGGCATTCTCTACGACGAATCAGACGATATCGAAGACGACATCGAGGTAGAGGGCGATGCCGTCGCCTCCCCTGTTGCGCCCGTCGATTGGAACGAAGGCGGCAAGAACGAGACAGGACTTCGCGGCGCCGAGCTGATCGCCGAGTTCGTCAAGCGGCTGCCGAACAACCCCGGCGTCTACCGCATGTTCAACGAGGTCGGCGACGTGCTTTACGTGGGTAAGGCCCGCAGCCTGAAGAAGCGCGTCTCCAACTATGCATTGGGCAAGGTGCATTCCAACCGCATCGCCCGCATGGTGCGCGAAACCGCCAATATGGAATTCGTCACCACGCGCACGGAAACGGAAGCGCTGCTGCTGGAAGCGAATCTGATCAAGCGCTTGCGCCCGCGCTTTAACGTCCTGCTGCGCGACGACAAATCCTTTCCCTACATCCTGATCACGGGCGACCATCGCGCGCCGGCCATCTTCAAGCATCGCGGCGCCCGTGCCCGCAAGGGCGAGTATTTCGGCCCCTTCGCTTCGGCCGGCGCCGTCGGCCGCACCATCAATTCGCTGCAGCGCGCCTTCCTCATCCGCACCTGTACCGACAGCGTCTTCGAGACACGCACACGGCCCTGTCTGCTTTATCAGATCAAGCGATGTTCCGGCCCCTGCACGCACGAGATCAGCGATGCGGGCTATGGAGAGCTGGTGCAGGAGGCGAAGGACTTCCTTTCGGGCAAGAGCCAGAACGTCAAGGCGCATATGGCCGAGGCGATGAATGCCGCCGCCGAAGATCTGGATTTCGAGCGCGCCGCCATTTTTCGCGACCGGCTGGCGGCGCTGTCGCATGTACAGAGCCATCAAGGCATCAATCCCGCCGGCGTCGAGGAAGCCGATGTCTTCGCCATCCATCACGAGGGCGGCATTTCCTGCATTCAGGTCTTCTTCTTCCGCACCGGCCAGAACTGGGGCAACCGCGCCTATTTCCCGAAGGCAGATCCCTCGCTCTCGGGCGCCGAGGTACTGAACGCCTTCCTGGCGCAGTTCTATGACGACAAGCCGGTACCGCGGCAGATTCTGCTTTCGGAGACGGTCGAGGAAATCGAGCTGCTGGCGGCAGCCCTCAGCGAAAAGGCCGGCCACAAGGTTACGATCCTCGTGCCACAGCGCGGCGAGAAGCGCGATCTGGTCGAGCATGTCATTGCCAATGCCCGCGAGGCGCATGGCCGCAAGCTTGCGGAAACCGCCTCGCAATCACGGCTGCTCGAAGGCTTCAGGGAAACGTTCAAGCTTCCCTACACCCCGCAGCGCATCGAGATCTACGACAACTCCCACATCATGGGCACGAATGCGGTGGGCGGCATGGTCGTGGCCGGGCCGGAAGGCTTCGTGAAAAGCCAGTACCGCAAGTTCAACATCAAATCGACCGACATCACGCCGGGCGACGACTTCGGCATGATGCGCGAAGTCATGACCCGCCGCTTCTCCCGGCTGCTGAAGGAGGAAGGCAAGCCCGACCGCACTGCCATGGCGGACGCGACAGTGGATGCCGCCGATCGCCCCTTCCCCGCCTGGCCCGATATCATCCTCATCGACGGCGGCCAGGGGCAGATGACGGCCGTGCGCGCCATTCTCGAGGAGCTCGGGATTACCGACAGCGTCATCGCCATCGGCGTTGCCAAGGGCGTCGACCGTGATGCAGGGCGCGAACGCTTCTTTGCTCCTTCTCGCGAAAGCTTCACGCTGCCGCCGCGCGATCCCGTGCTCTATTTCATCCAGCGACTGCGCGATGAGGCGCACCGCTTCGCCATCGGCTCCCATCGCGCCCGCCGCAAGAAGGAGATGGTGAAAAACCCACTGGACGAGATCGGCGGCATCGGCCCTTCGCGCAAGCGGGCGTTGCTGCAGCATTTCGGCACCGCCAAGGCGGTATCGCGCGCCGCCCTTTCGGATCTGATGGCGGTGGACGGCATATCGGAGGGTGTTGCGCGTCAAGTCTATAACCATTTTCACGAAGACGCCGCGAAATAGAAAAAGCTGGTCGCAAATTCCACGCAATAGCGGTGAAAAAACAGAAACAATATTGACGATAAGCTAAGCAAACCATCATCTAGGATTTGATCCCAAAAAGTGCGAAGCGGTTTTTGGAGAAGATCGAGATCATCAAATGCCCGGAGCACGATGAGACCGAAACGGAAACTCATCGCGGTCCGCCGAGATAACGAAACGAAACGATTTCCATGGCTTCGCGCGCTTACAGCATCCCCAATCTGCTCACCTACGGCCGCATTCTCTGCGTACCCCTGATCGTTCTGTGCTTCTTCATCGAAGGCAAGCTGGAAGGTTCCGATTTCGCGCGCTGGGTCGCGCTCTGGATCTTCGTCATCGCTTCGCTTACCGATTTCCTAGACGGCTATCTCGCGCGGATCTGGAACCAGACCTCGAATATCGGCCGCATGCTCGACCCGATCGCCGACAAGCTGCTGGTCTCGGCGATCCTGCTTTTGGTCGCAGCCGACGGTACGATTGCCGGCTGGTCGCTCTGGGCCGCCATCATCATCCTTTGCCGCGAAATCCTGGTTTCCGGCCTGCGTGAATATCTGGCGGCACTGAAGGTCAGCGTTCCTGTGACACGCATCGCCAAATGGAAGACGACTGCCCAGCTCGTGGCCATCGCCTTCCTTCTGGCTGGGCCAGCGGGCGACAAGGTGCTACCCTACACAACGGAGATGGGCATCGTCCTGCTCTGGATCGCGGCGCTGCTGACCATCTATACCGGCTACGATTATTTTCGGGCTGGGTTGAAGCATGTCGTGGATGAGGAATGATGACGAAGCTCGTCTATTTCGCCTGGGTGCGCGAGCGAATCGGCAAAGCGGAAGAGGAGATTTCCCTTCCCGCCGATGTCGTCACCGTCGGCGATCTCCTCAGCCATTTGAAAGGCTTGGGCGAGGAATACGAGGCAGCACTTCAATTCCCCGAAGCCATTCGCGTCGCCGTCGACATGGAGCATGCCGATCATGACGAGCCCATCACCGGAGCACGGGAGATTGGGCTCTTCCCGCCGATGACGGGGGGGTGAGACGTGGTCGGGCAACGCCCGAGCCGAGCAATCGATCCAGTGAATCGATTGCAGCGGCGAACGCCCTGAGCCAAAGCGAAGGGCCGGGAGGCTCGTCAAACTGTTTGAGGGGCGATAAGGAAATTGCGATGATTTCACCATTTGTCCGTGTTCAGCGCGAGGATTTCAACCTTCAGACGGAGATCGACCGGCTGACGGACGGGCGGCGCGATATCGGCGCGGTCGTGACCTTCTCGGGGCTTTGCCGCGACGAAGGCGGAATGCTCGAAGCCCTCGAACTCGAACATTATCCCGGCATGGCGGAAGCGGAGATCACCCGCATCGCCGGTCTCGCCATCGAGCGCTTCGAGCTCCTTGGCCTGACTGCCATCCACCGTTATGGCAAGATCGCGCCGGGCGAAAACATCGTTCTCGTCATTGCCGCGGCGCCACATCGGCAGGCCGCCTTCGACGGCGCCAATTTTGTCATGGATTTCCTGAAAACCTCGGCTCCCTTCTGGAAGAAGGAGCATGGTAGGGATGGCGCGCAAGGCGACTGGGTTTCCGCCAAGGATGCCGACGATGCGGCACGGGCAAAGTGGGCCGGCAATAAATAAGATTAAGGCACGACGCGCTCGCGCCGGCTCAAGACCAGCAGCAGCACGAGCAGCGAGAAAATGACGAAGTCGCGCCACAGGAACGGGCCGTAAGCCCCCCACATGGTTTCGAACAGGCCGAGCAGTGCCGCTCCGCCCGCAGACTTCAATGGATCGGAATAGCCGCCGACCGCCGCGATCATCAGCACCTTGAGCCCGAACATCAGCCCGGCCCCGAAATCCATGGTTCCGTAATAGGACGTGGCGAGCAGGCCGCAAATGGTCGCGACGAGCGCGGAGGCGACATAGGCCAGCAGGAAGACGCGGTTGGCGCTGGCGCCGCAGAGTTCGGCGGCGAGAGCGTCGTCGGTTACCGCCCGCCAGATACGGCCCCATCCCGTGAATTTCAGGATATACGCGCCCGCAAAGATGACGACGATCATCAACGCCGTATTGAGCAGCTGGATTTCGGTGAGCGTCACGCGGAAATCGCCGCTGTCCCAGAAGACGACCGGGCCGTTCAGGAAGGGCGGCAGCCAGATGCCGCGCGTATTGGAGGCCAGCCGGGCGGTTTCCATCAGGATGATCATCATGCCGAGCGCGGCGACGATGACGGTATTCGGAGATTTGCGCGACAAAGGCAGCATGATTACGCGGCCGACAAGGAGGCTGGTGCCGAGCGTATAGCCGACGGCGGTCACGGCGCCGAAGGCAAAGGCGGCCGGCAGGATCAGATACAGTCTCGTATAGCCGACATCGGTAAAGAGCACGAGCATCTGGCCGGCAAAGGCGAACAGCGCGCCATAGGTGATATCTGCCCGCTTCATGACCCCGAACGCAATGGAATAGCCGAAGGCCAGCGCCGCATAGAGTGCAGCGAGCGGAACGGCATTCGCCAATTGCTGCAGAAGATAGGCCATTCACCCCTCCGAGGAACAAGCAAATAGTAACTGGCAAAATGATTTTTACCAGTTATAATTTTGCCCATGAGCTTTTCCTGGACCCCACATCGCTTTTCCGGTGGCGCGCTGGCGCTCGATGTCGCCAACAGCGTGATCCTGCGCCATGACGACGAACGCCGGATCGACCGTTTCGAAGCTCATGGACAGATGGACAGCTTTCCGAAGGCCGCTGCCAATTTCTGCGCCGAGCGCATGCTCTTCGGCGATATCCTGCCGGTGCGGCGGGAAAACAGAGCCGACTTCATCGCATTGCGCGAGACGATCGATCGATACTTTCGGGCACGTGTTCTCGGCGAGGCCGCCGACCTATTTCTGGCCGATCTTCTCGCCGCCTTGGCGAAGGTCTTGCGGCAAGCCTCGGCCGATGAGCTCGATGCCGCGACCGCGCATTCGACGCTGCGGCTTATCGCGATGCCCGATCCCGAGCGGATGAAGATCTGCCGCAACTGCGGTTGGCTCTTCATCGACCGCAGCAAGAACAAGAGCCGCGCCTGGTGCGACATGGCGGTCTGCGGCAACCGCGCCAAGGCAAGCCGGCACTACCGGCGCAAAAAGGAGGAGACTGCGCCATGACAATGCGAAACATCATGCTGGCAACATTAATCGCCGGCCTGGCGCTGGCCGGCTGTCAGAGGAAAAACGACGAAGGTCCGACACAGCTTACCGGCCGCCTCTTCGTGTTCAACTACCGCGTGGCGAGCGCGACCTATATGATCACGCTGAAGAAAATCGCGCCGATCCCCGAGGGAACAACCGCCGTTGCGGAATTCGAAAACCCCGCCGGCGGCGATCCGCTTGTCGTCAACCAGAAGATCTATACTTTCTGGGACAAGATCACGCTGGAAAGTCCGGACCTGCGCTGCGTGCGGAAGGACCGTCCCTATTCCGTCTCCATCAAGCTGGTGGATGCCAGCGACAAGACGCTCCAGACGATCAAGACCGAGGTCAAATCCGACCTTGACCAGACGGTTCTGCCGACGAAGCCGCTCGTCGTCGGCCCGGTCTACACCGCTAATCCGGATATCTTCAAGGGCGACGGCAGCGCCGACTATGGACACGATACCGCCTGCCCCGCATAATAGAAAAGCCGGGATCGAGGTCCCGGCTTTCATGAGTCATTTCAAATCGTTCAGCAACAGAGCTGAGAGGCCGATTCAGCCGACGATTTCGGTTTCAGAGAACCAGTAGGCGATTTCGACGGCAGCCGTTTCCGGAGCGTCCGAGCCGTGAACGGAATTTTCGCCGATCGACAGAGCGAAGGTCTTGCGGATCGTGCCTTCGTCAGCGTTGGCCGGGTTGGTGGCGCCCATGATTTCGCGGTTCTTCAGGATGGCGTTTTCGCCTTCCAGGACCTGAACGATGGTCGGGCCGGAGGTCATGCCTTCGACGAGCTCGCCAAAGAACGGACGCTCCTTGTGGACGGCGTAGAAGCCTTCGGCTTCGCGCTTGCTCATCCAGACGCGCTTGGAGGCGATGACGCGCAGGCCGTTGTCTTCAAAAACCTTGGTGATGGCGCCGGTCAGGTTGCGCTTCGTCGCATCCGGCTTGATCATCGAGAAAGTACGTTCAATCGCCATGGATCCATTCCTTGTAATCAGAGAAAAGTGGGCGGTGTTTACCTGCCTCAAAGCCCGAAAACAAGGGGGATCGGCCAATTTCACGCCGCTGTCACAGTCCGGGCGCCCGATTCGTAAGTATCACGGTGGCGAAGCGGCGGTTCATTGGCGGACTTCCCGCGCGGCATCATCATGACCATGGAGGAGAAGCATATGCTCAGACATTTCAGAATGCTTGCAGATTACAATCGTTGGGCCAACGGACAGGTTTACGACGCCGCAGCAAGCCTCAGCGATACGGAATTTCACGAGGATCGTGGCGCTTTCTTCGGTTCGTTGCACGGAACGCTGAACCATCTGATGGTGGCGGACCGGCTATGGATGCATCGTTTCAACGGCACGGGCGAGCCGCCCGCCGCACTCGGCGTCGTTCTGCATGAGGATCTCGCAGGGCTTCGGACAGCGCGCGAGGCGGAGGATCGGCGCATCATGGACTGGATCGAGACGCTCGATGCCGATGCCCTTGCCGCAGACGTCACCTATACGTTTATCCTCAGGCCGAGCGCCATTACCCACCCTCTCCATCTGGCAATCGCGCATATGTTCAATCACCACACCCATCATCGCGGCCAATGCCACATGATCCTGACATCCATGGGCAAGCCCTCCCTGGTGCTGGACCTCTTGCACTTCCTGCGCAGCGAAGGACTGCACTGGATGTAGCCAAGAGGAGAGCCGTGGTTTCCTGTTTTCGCCCGAGCGTTGACCACATGCCTCATTTTGTTGCGCTGCGGCGAGGACCGGCCATTTTGTTCATGTTCCCTTAACCTGCCCTACTACAGATTAATAAGATATATCAGATCACGGTCACGGGCAGGCATGAAGAACTCCCACAAAAGCGTTTCGGCATATTCCATCGATGACGATGAAACGGAAACCGAGCTCGAGGTTATCGGCCGCTTCATGACGCGGCTGAAGGTGAAGAACCTGCCGCGCAACTATCAGCTCTTTTACGAGGCGCTTTATGGGCAGGACCGTTGTCTTGCCGAAGAGATCGAGGCGCTTGGGACCCTTCCCTCGCAGAGCCGGCTCGACGAGATCGGCCTGAAGCATCGCCTTGTCAGCCATTGCGGGCTGGTGGCGCGCAAATCGGAAAGCGATGCGGCCGAAATGCTGCGTGAAGTCGCGGATCAGCTCGCCAAAGGGCTGAGGAAGAAGCAGCGCTTCGCCCGCGAGACGGAAGCAGCAGCCGATGCCAACCCTGCTCTCGACAGCCTCAATGCGTCGCTCAGCAACCTCATGCTTTACGAAACGGAGCTGACCGAACGGCTGCGCAACTGCGCCAACCTCTCGAAGTCCTCGCAAAACGCTGAAGCCTAAGCGTCTCCGCACTTGCCTTCGGCGCCGAGTTCGGCCAAAACCGCGCCATGATTTCGATTTCCGACCTTTCCGCCCGCATTGCCGGCCGCCTTCTCATCGACCATGCCAACGTGACGCTTCCGGCGGGCACGAAGGCGGGTCTCGTCGGCAAGAACGGTGCTGGCAAGTCCACGCTGTTCAGGATCATCACCGGCGATCTCGCCGCCGAAAGCGGCGCGGTCTCGATCCCGCGCAATGCCCGCATCGGCCAGGTTGCGCAGGAAGCGCCAGGTACGGAGGATCCGCTGACCGATATCGTGCTTGCGGCCGACAAGGAGCGCTCCGCCTTGCTCGCGGAAGCCGAAACCGCGACCGACCCGCATCGCATCGCCGATATCCAGACCCGGCTTGCCGATATCGGCGCGCATTCCGCCGAAGCGCGCGCCGCCAGCATCCTTGCCGGCCTCGGCTTCGACCACGAGGCGCAGAAGAGACCCGCTTCCTCCTTCTCCGGCGGCTGGCGCATGCGCGTCGCCCTTGCCGCCGTCTTGTTTTCCGAGCCGGATCTCCTGCTGCTCGACGAACCGACGAACTATCTCGATCTCGAAGGCACGCTCTGGCTGGAAGATTATATCCGCCGCTATCCGCACACGGTCATCATCATCTCGCACGACCGCGACCTGTTGAATACGGCGGTCAATTCCATCGTGCATCTGGACCAGAAGAAGCTCACCTTCTATCGCGGCTCCTACGATCAGTTCGAGCGGCAGAAGGCCGAAGCCGACGAGTTGCAGATGAAGGCGAAGGCGAAGAACGACGCTGCCCGCAAGCATCTGCAGAGCTTCATCGACCGTTTCAAGGCCAAGGCGTCGAAGGCGCGGCAGGCGCAATCGCGTGTCAAGGCGCTGGAGCGGATGGGCACCGTCGCCGCCGTCATCGAAGACCATGTGATGGGCTTCAGCTTTCCGGAACCCGAAAAGCAGCCTGCCTCGCCCATCATCGCAGTCAGTGGCGGCGCCGTCGGCTATGAGCCGGGCAAGCCGATCCTGAAGCGCCTGAACCTGCGCATCGATGCCGACGACCGTATCGCCCTGCTCGGCTCCAACGGCAACGGCAAGTCGACCTTCGCGAAATTCATTTCCAGCCGGCTCGATGCGGAAAGCGGCGACGTCAAGCTGGCGCCGAACCTGAAGATCGGCTTCTTCGCCCAGCACCAGCTCGACGATCTCATCCCCAACCAGACCGCCGTCGAACATGTTCGCCGCCGCATGCCCGAAACGCCGGAGGCGAAGGTGCGCGCCCGCGTCGCGCAGATGGGTCTGGCGACCGAGAAGATGGACACGCAGGTCAAGGATCTCTCCGGCGGCGAGAAGGCGCGGCTGCTGATGGGCCTTGCCGCCTTCGACGCGCCGAACCTTCTGATCCTCGACGAACCGACGAACCATCTGGATATCGACAGCCGCAATGCGCTGATCCAGGCGCTGAACGACTATTCCGGCGCCGTCATCCTGATCTCGCACGACCGCCATCTGATCGAGGCCACCGTCGACCGGCTCTGGCTGGTGCGCGACGGTACCGTTACGACCTTCGACGGTGACCTGGAAGAATACCGCAACCTCGTTGTCGCCACCCCGAAGTCGCGGGACGACAAGGCGAAAGCGAACGGCATCGACGATTCCGTTTCCAAGGCCGATCAGCGCAAGCTCAATGCCGATCGGCGCGCGTCGCTTGCGCCTCTCAAGAAGAAGATCAATGAAATCGAATCCTTGACCGGCAAGCTTGAGAAACTGATTCAGGCACTTGATGCGGAACTTGCGGATCCTGCCCTCTACGAAAAGGCGCCGGCAAAGGCCGCGGAAAAGGCAAAGCAGCGCTCCGATGCCGCTGAGAGGCTTGCCGCCGCCGAGGAGCAATGGCTTGAGCTTTCATCGGAATACGAAAGCGGCATGGCCGGCTGAAACCTTACCGGCCTCAATGAATTAGGGGCCGATCCTAACCGATCATTAACCATAACTGCGGAAAATACGCTCAACTTTCATAGACATAATTGTTGAGCGATTCTGATGAACTACCGTGTTTTGCTGGCTGGCCTTGCCGTGTCCCTGGCTCTGGGAGGGTGCGCCACGAAACCGGTCAATGACGCGTCGCTCAAGAGCGGCTATGCTGCCGAAGAACCGCGTCACAAGCCGCTGAAGGCCAATGATCCCGTCGAAATGGAGCCGAAGAAATGGCTCGTCGCCGATCTTGAGACGCGCGCGCTGGAAGACGCCAACGGACCGCACGACCTTGCAGGCCGCACACTTGAAGTCTCCTCGCTCAAGGACATCAAACTCGCCGACAAAGAGGTCATTCTGACCTTCGACGATGGCCCGGCTCCCGGCAAGACGAATCGCATTCTTGCCACGCTCGACAAATTCGGCGTCAAGGCGGCTTTCATGATGGTCGGGGAAATGGCGCAGGCGCACCCGGCGACCGCGCGCGAGGTTCTCGCCCATGGCGACGCGATCGGCAGCCATACCTTCCGCCATCCCGATCTCGACAAGATGACCTTCGACGCGGCGATGACCGAGATCGCCCGTGGCAAGGATGCCGTCACCAAGGCGATCGGTACGGATGTACCCTTCTTCCGTTTCCCCTATCTTGCCGACTCCAAGCGCCTGCGCACCGCGATTGCCGCTCGCGAGATGATCGTTATGGACGTGGATATCGACAGCAAGGATTACTTCACCTCGACACCCCTTTCGGTGGTGGATCGCACCATGAAGCAGCTCTATCAGCGCGGTCGCGGCATCGTCCTCATGCACGATATCCACCAGCGCACGGTCAGGATGCTGCCTGTTCTTCTAAGCCGTCTCGAGAAAGAGGGCTTCAAGGTCGTCACGCTGAAATACAAGCCTACTCCGGCCCCGGCGACCAACCTGGTTGCCCAGGCCGACACCAAGATGGTGCGCTGAGGCTGGCCTTGCAGAGGACCGCAGCCCCGGACGGGTGGATCAATGGTTGCGTGATGTTCAGATACGCTTGAAACGCGCCGGGCGGCATGGTTAGTTGCTGCGTGATCACGAAGAGCGGGCCAGCCCGCCCGCTCGTATCCGGGGGGAGTAACATATGGATCGTCGTTCATTTCTGAGGAAAGCCGGCGTCGCCGGCGCCGGCTCGGTTGCAGCTGCTGCAACCCTTGCTGCTCCGGCCATTGCCCAGAGCAATCCGAAGATCAATTGGCGCCTGACGTCGTCGTTTCCGAAGTCGCTGGATACGATCTATGGCGGCGGCGAGGTACTATCGAAATATGTCTCGGAAGCCACCGACGGCAATTTCAACATCCAGGTGTTTGCGGCCGGCGAAATCGTGCCCGGTCTGCAGGCAGCCGACGCGACTTCGGCGGGCACGGTCGAGGCCTGCCATTCGGTCGCCTATTATTATTGGGGCAAGGATCCGGTCTGGGCCTTGGGAGCGGCCGTTCCCTTCGCGCTCAACGCGCGCGGCATGAACGCCTGGCAATATCACGGCGGCGGCATCGACCTGTTCAACGAATTCCTGGCGACGCAGGGGCTGATCGGCTTCCCGGCCGGCAATACGGGCGTGCAGATGGGCGGCTGGTTCCGCAAGGAAATCAATACGGTCGCCGATCTCAAGGGCCTGAAGATGCGCATCGGCGGCTTTGCCGGCAAGGTGGTCGAACGCCTCGGCGTCGTGCCGCAGCAGATCGCCGGTGGCGACATCTACCCGGCACTGGAAAAAGGCACCATCGATGCCGCCGAATGGGTCGGCCCCTATGACGACGAGAAGCTCGGCTTCTACAAGGTGGCGCCCTATTACTACTATCCCGGCTGGTGGGAAGGTGGCCCGACGGTGCATGTCATGTTCAACAAGGCCGCTTATGAAGGCCTGCCCAAGGCCTATCAGTCTCTGTTGCGCACGGCCGCTCAGGCGACCGACGCCAACATGCTACAGAAATACGACTATCTGAATCCGGCCGCCATCAAGCGTGTCGTCGCCGAGGGCGCGAAGCTCAGGCCGTTCAGCACCGAGATCATGAATGCCTGCTTCGACAAGGCCAACGAGGTCTATGCGGAAATGGAAGCCAACAACCCGACCTTCAAGAAGATCTGGGGGTCGATCAAGGGCTTCCGCGGCCAGCATTATCTCTATACGCAGGTCGCCGAATACAGCTACGACGTCTACATGATGACGCTGCAGCGCGCCGGGAAGATCTGACGCCCCGGTTCAAGACAGACAACCCCGGAGCGGCGCTCCGGGGTTTTTCATTGTGCTCCAATCAAGACAAAACGAACCGTATCGTGCTCAATTGAAAGACGGCGGCTGACTGAGATCGTTGGCGGGCGGGTTTTGCTGCCCGTTACCCTGGTCGGCCGGCTTACCGTCAAGCGGATTGCCGCCCGGCGGCTGGAGACCCGGCAGGCCGAGGCCGCCGCCGTTGTCCTGGCCAGGAGCGCCGAAACCGGGAACCTCGATCTTGATCGTGTTGGGATCGACACCCGCGCCCTCGCCCTTGTAGTGCATGACCATCTGCGGGAACATGATGGTCAACGCCACCATCAGGACCTGGATACCCACGAAAGGCACCGAACCCCAATAAATCTGTCCCGTCGTGACGGGTGCGATCTGCTTGCCTGTCACCCTGTCGAGATAGGGGACGCGCGCGGCCACCGAGCGGAGATAGAACAGCGCGAAGCCGAAGGGCGGATGCATGAAGCTCGTCTGCATATTGACGCCGAGGAGCACGCCGAACCAGATCAGGTCGATGCCGAGCTTGTCGGCTGCCGGCGCCAGCAGCGGCACGATGATGAAGGCAAGCTCGAAGAAATCCAGGAAGAAAGCCAGAAAGAAGACAAGCGCGTTGACGGCAATCAGGAAGCCGACTTCGCCACCGGGCAGCGACACCAGCAGATGCTCGACCCAGACATGGCCATTGACGCCGTAGAAGGTCAGCGAAAAGACGCGCGAGCCGATCAGGATGAACAGCACGAATGCCGAAAGCCTGGTCGTGGAGGTCAGCGCCGAGCGGACGACCTCCATGTTCAGCCTGCCTTTGGCCGCAGCCATCGCAAGCGCGCCGACCGCACCCATCGCGCCGCCTTCCGTCGGCGTCGCGATGCCGAGGAAGATCGTACCGAGCACAAGGAAGATCAGAGCGAGCGGCGGAATGAGGACGATGATGACCTGCTGCGCCAGCCGGGACATCAGGTTGACTTTCATCCCCTTGTCCAGAACCGCAACCGCATAGATGAAGGCGACACCGACCGTGGCGCCGAGAATATCGGCATTTTCGCCGTAGCTCGGCGTCAGGTAGACATGTGCGGCATAGGCCACGCCGGCGCAGACCAAGAGTGCGATGAAAAGAGACGTGACGCCGGAGCCGAGCGAACGGGCCTCCTTCGGCAACGCCGGCATGGAGTTCGGCCGGATGATCGACATGATCAATACGTAGAGCATGTAGAGACCGGTCAGCACCAGGCCGGGAATGAGTGCGCCGGCATACATGTCGCCGACCGAACGGCCGAGCTGGTCGGCTAGGACGATCAGCACCAGCGACGGCGGAATGATCTGCGCCAGCGTTCCAGAGGCGGCGATGACGCCGGAAGCGACCCGCCGGTCATAGCCATAGCGCAGCATGATCGGCAGCGAGATGAGCCCCATGGCGATGACCGAGGCCGCAACGACGCCGGTGGTGGCGGCAAGCAGCGCACCGACGAAAATCACCGCATAGGCGAGACCGCCACGGATAGGCCCGAAGAGCTGGCCGATCGTATCGAGCAGGTCTTCCGCCATGCCGGATCGCTCCAGCACGATGCCCATAAAGGTGAAGAACGGGATTGCCAGCAGCGTGTCGTTCGACATGACACCCCAGAAGCGATCCGGCAGGGCGTTGAGAAGCGGCCAGGAAAGGTTGATGGTGCCGCCCGAATAGGGCGCGAGCTCGACGCCGATCCAGAAGAACAGCAGTCCGTTCGCGGCAAGCGCGAAGGCGACCGGATAACCCAGCAGCAAAAAGACGATCAGCGAGGCGAACATGATCGGCGCCATGTTCACGGCAATGAATTCGATCATCAGCGCGCCTCCTCTGAAGGTGTTTCGACATCAAGAGGCGCATGTGTCGGCACATAGGGGGTCGGATCGTCCATATCGCCGCGCATGACCGCGATCTTCTTGATAATCTCGGAGAGCCCCTGCAATGCCAGCAGAAAGAAGCCGGCCAGCAGCAGCGCCTTGCCCGGCCAGATGATCAGGCCGCCGGCGCTGGAGGAAACCTCCCCCGACAGGAAGGAGGTGCGGACATAGGGTACGAGGTCATAGAGCATGAGGAGTGCGAAGGGCATGAGGAAGAGGCAATGGCCGAGCAAGTCGATCCAGTGCTGCGCCCGGCGCGGCAAGGAGCCGTAGACGATATCGATGCGGATATGTTCGTTCTGGCGGAGCGTGTAGGCGGCGGCGAGCAAGAAGGCTGCGCCGAACAGATACCATTGCGCTTCCAGCCATGCATTCGACGAGGTGTTGAAGACCTTGCGTACGATGGCATTTCCAGCGCTGACCAAGACAGCGACCAGAATGAGCCACGAGACTGATTTTCCAATTATCTCAGTCACATAGTCAACGAATCGGCTGAAGCCGAGCAATATTTTCATGATTTCCCCCCGCAGCGATTCTTGCCGAAGCTCTTTTTGCTGCCCGGAGCTAGAGTGCCGATTTCAAACGGTGAATCAAGAGCCGGCGCGGTTTTTCCAAGCGTGATGACGCTCGAGTAGAATGTTCGTATATTGGGCCTGGTCGTTGCATTTGCGATTTGCCGCCCTTGCCCACATGCGGCATTCTGATAAAGATCGCATCAATAATCATACTAATCGAGAGACACCCATGTCCCCCATCAACCTCGCTATCGTCGGTGTCGGCAAGATCGTCCGCGACCAGCATCTTCCGTCCATCGCGAACAACGCGGATTTCAAACTGATCGCGACGGCAAGCCGCCATGGCACCGTCGAGGGCATCCCGTCCTTCACGACGATCGAAGCCATGCTCGATGCCGTACCGGCGATCGATGCAGTATCGCTCTGCATGCCGCCGCAATATCGCTATGAAGCTGCCTACAAGGCGCTTTCGGCCGGCAAGCACGTTTTTCTCGAAAAGCCGCCGGGCGCGACGCTGAGCGAAGTTGCCGATCTCGAGAATCTCGCAAAAGCCAAGGGTGCTTCGCTCTTTGCAAGCTGGCATTCGCGCTATGCTCCGGCCGTGGAGGCTGCGAAGACCTTCCTCGCCAACACCAGCATCCGCAGCGCCCACGTGATCTGGAAGGAAGACGTCCGCCATTGGCATCCGAACCAGGAGTGGATCTGGCAGGCCGGTGGCCTCGGCGTCTTCGATCCCGGCATCAATGCGCTGTCGATCGTCACCCATATCCTGCCGCCGCTCTTCCTCACCGGCGCGACGCTCGAATTCCCGGAAAACCGGGATTCGCCGATCGCCGCCGATCTGCGCTTCAAGAGCGCCCAGGGCCTTCCGGTTCATGCCGAATTCGACTGGCGCCAGACCGGCAAGCAGAGCTGGGATATCGTTGCCGAAACCGATGCTGGCCAGATGGTTCTCGCCGAAGGCGGCTCCAAGCTTTCGGTCGACGGGGAGCTGAAATTCTCCGCGCCTGAGGCCGAATATCCTTCGCTCTATCACCGCTTTGCCGAGATCGTCAAAGCCGGCACCTCCGATGTCGACGTTTCGCCGCTGCGTCATGTCGCCGATGCCTTCATGCTCGGCAAGCGCAAATTCGTCGAAGCATTTTACGATTGATGGGCTTTACCCGATGGAGACAACGCGCCCCGCAACATGCTAGCGTGGCGCATTATCTTCATCGGGGAGTTGCCGATGGCAACGGAAAATGTGCAACCTTTCGGGCTCGGCGTTGGCAATAAATCGGTCAAGCTTGCAGAGCCAAACCAGAGCTGGCGCGAGGCCTATTTGCTGGAGGAAGCTGCTATTCGCAGCGCGCTCGGAGACCTCGCCGTCGATGTGCAGCATTTCGGCAGCACCTCCATTCCCGAAATCAAGGCCAAGCCGATCATCGACATAGCCGTCGGTGTCCGGCGCTTCGAGGATGGCCTTGCCTGTATCGAGCCGATGGCATCGATCGGCTATGTCTATGCCGGCAACAATATCGTTGCGGACGATCATATTTTCGGCCGCGATATCGAAGGGGATACCCGCACGCATCTGGTGCATGTGGTGGAGCATGGCGGCCTGAATTGGCGCCAGTTCATCCTCTTCCGCGACCGGATGCGCACGCGTCCGGACCTCGCGCATGCCTATGAGGCGCTGAAGGTCGAGCTTGCGACAAAATATGCCAATGATCGCGCAGCCTATACCGCCGCCAAGAAGGACTTCATCCAAAAGATTCTGGCGGAAGACGACTGAGCGGTTCAGCTTTCACGGAAGCTCTGAACCGCTCTTTCTCTTTATTTTCCCGCAATGCCGGGCGGAAGACCGCTCGGTACCTTTCCTGGAATTGCCCTAAGCTTTCTTTTCCCAGCGGCCATCCTGCGTCTGCTGCCAATAGGTGAGGTTGTGCCCCTCGCCTTTCAGGCGCTTCCATTGCGCACGCGCGCTTTCCAGCTGTTCCTGATCATAGCCGTCGAACATCAGCACGACGCGCTGGTACGTTGCGACATCCGTAGCCTCGGCGCCGTCGATGAAAAAGCGCACCGTCGCCTTATTCACATTGTCGGACGAGATGGTCAAAAGCACCGGCTGCCGGTCCGCCATCCCGCCGTCATCCGTGCCATGCGGCAGGAAACTGTCTTCGCGATAGGTCCACAGATGGGAATCGAGGAGATCGCGCCGCGCCGGCTCGCGCATCTGCACGGCGACCTGCCAGCCGCGCTCGACACTCTTGTCGATCAACGGCGGCAGGGCGTCTTCAAGCTTCGATTCCGTCAGGTGATAGAAGAGAACGTCGGTCATGCCGTCCCTTCTATCTGACAAAACCCGGCTGGTCACGATTCGTAGTTGGCGCGGACCAGCTGATCGAGCAGGCGCACGCCGAAACCGGAACCCCAAGACTGGTTGATCTCGTCCTGGACCGACCCCATCGCCGTACCGGCGATATCGAGATGCGCCCACGGCGTTTCACCGACGAAGCGCTTGAGGAACTGGGCGGCAGTGATCGAGCCGGCGTGGCGGCCGCCGGTGTTCTTCATGTCGGCGAACTTGCTATCGATCATCTTGTCGTAGTCCTTGCCGAGCGGCATGCGCCACAGGCGCTCATCGGTGACGAGGCCCGCCGCGGTCAGCTCACCCGCCAGCTTGTCATCGTTGCAGAACAGGCCGGCCTGCAGGTTGCCGAGCGCGACGAGGATGGCGCCGGTCAGGGTCGCCAGGTTGATCATGAATTGCGGCTTGAAGCGGTCGTTCGTGTACCAGAGCGCATCGCAAAGAACGAGCCGGCCCTCCGCATCCGTGTTGATGATCTCGATCGTCTGGCCGGACATGGAGGTGACGATATCGCCAGGACGCTGCGCATTGCCGTCGGGCATGTTCTCGACGAGACCGATGACGCCGATGACGTTGACCTTGGCTTGCCGCGCGGCAAGCGTGTGCATGAGGCCGGTGACGGCCGCCGCCCCGCCCATGTCGCCCTTCATCTCTTCCATGCCGGCAGCGGGCTTGATGGAAATGCCGCCAGTGTCGAAGACAACCCCCTTGCCGATGAAGGCGACGGGCTTGTCCTTCGCCTTGCCACCCTTCCAGTGCATGATGACCAGGCGCGGCGGCCGGGCAGAGCCTTGCGCGACGCCGAGGAGAGCGGCCATGCCGAGCCGGCGCATCTCGCGCTCCGTCAAGATCTCGATCTCGACGCCAAGCTTTTCCAGCTCCTTGGCCTTGGCTGCAAACTCCACGGGACCGAGGACATTCGGCGGCTCGTTGACGAGATCGCGCGCAAGGAGGACGCCGCCCGCGACCGCTTCCGACGTTGCATAGAGCTTCTTGGCGGCCGCGGCCTCCTGGGTAACGATCGTGACCTTCACTGGCTTGCGGCTCTTGTCGTCATCGTCGCCCTTCTTCGTCTTATATGTATCGAAGCTATAGGCGCGCAGGAGCATGCCCAGGGCAAAATCGGCGGCTTCCCTGGCACCGACCTCGATTGCCGGCGCATCCAGGAAGATGGCGACTTTCTCAACATTGCGGATTTTCGCCGCCGCGCTGCCGCCAAGCCTCAGCCAGTCGTGCGCAGCCAGGTCTCTTGCCTTGCCGGCACCGATGACAATGATCCGATCGACGGGCGAGGCCTCGGGAGCGATGATATCCAAAGCGCTTAACGTCTTGCTCTTGAAGCCGGCTACGGGCGCAGCCCTGGCGAAAACATTGGCCGGATCGGCGCTCTCGGCGCCCGCCGGCAACTCACTGTCCGTGCCTTTCAGGAGAATGGCCAGACCGCCGCTGAGGCGAGCCGACTTGGCGAAGGAAATCTCGAATTTCACAGACATTTCTGCTCCGATAAACATGCGTCGTAATAAGGGAAGTTTGCACAACCATCATTCTAGGTTTGACTAGCGAACACAAGCGTTTGGCAAAGCATTCGCTAAAGAAGCCCGCTCCGTGGCTTCAAATCCCTGTCATTGAGAGCAGCTAGGCTATGCGCAATGGTGTTTTGCCGCTCTCCGGGGCGGCCAGATCTTTTGCCGGAAAGCCGCCTTGATCATAGATTTCAACAGTTTCAATCGCGAAGACCGCTCCCCCGAGATTTTGCGACCGCGCACTGCGGGCGATGCCTTCATCGGCCTCTTCTGTCTCTGGTGGGCACTGCTCGGCTTCTTCTCGGTTTTTCCACAGATCGATCTCACGGTCGCGAATATGTTTTTTCTGCCGCAGCAGTGCCTGGCAAGCACGCGCCTGGACCAGATATGCGGCATCTTCCCCTACAATGCGGACACGCATATGCGGCTGCTGCGGGAGATATTCTTCCAACTCCCCTACATCGTAGCCGCCGTTCTCGTCTGGATGCTGTTCCAGTGCTGGCAGCATCACGGAGCGACCTTCAACAGGCTGCGGGCGCGCAATCTGAAGATCGCGCTTGAGTCGCTGCTGATCGGCCCGGTGCTGATCGTCAATCTCTGGCTGAAGGCTTTTTCGGGGCGCCCGCGCCCGAGGCAAACCGACCTCTTCGGCGGCACGCTCGATTTCGTCCAAGCCGGATCCTTCGCCGGGAAATGCGCCAGCAACTGTTCGTTCATCTCGGGCGAAGCAGCGGCTGCCGGCTGGCTGTTCTGCCTGATCTTCATCATCCCGCAGCCATACCGATCGGCTGCCGCGCTGCCGATCGCAGCCGCTTCGATCCTCATTCCCGCCCTTCGGGTGGCTTTTGGCGGACACTACCTCTCCGATGCCGTGCTCGGCTGGCTTTCATCGCTTGTCATATTCGCCGCGCTCCTCGCATTATCCCAAACGACACACGACAGAAGAATCTCGGAAAATTAACGATTTTTTTCGAGTTGGTTGTCGCCAAAAAAACTTAAACAGCGTAGATGAGGGTGAATCTCTGTCGGCTGGTCCGGCAGCTGTTGCGTTTAAGGGCCGGCATGAAGTTATTCGAGACATATATCGTACGGCGTGTCGGTATGATGTTCCTGGTGGCGTTGCTGCCGGTGCTCGCCATTATCTGGACGACCCAGGTGCTGCAACGCATCAATCTCGTGACGGATAGCGGCCAGTCGATGGGCTCGTTCGCAAAGCTCGCGACGCTCATTCTGCCGACGATTATTCCGATCGTTCTGCCTTTCGCATTGGTCATCGGCATCACGCAGACGCTGACGGCGATGAACAGCGATTCGGAGCTGACCGTCATGGAGGCGGCCGGCGCAAAACGCAGCATCATCATCCGTCCGATCATGATTCTCGCCATCGCCATCAGCGCATTTTCCTTCTTCGTCGACAACGCGGTCGAGCCTAGAGCCCGCGTTGCCGCCCGCCAGATGGTAGCCGAGGCCTATGCCGACCTTCTTTCCACCGTGATCGAAGAGAAGAATTTCCGGCGCATCGAAGACGGGCTCTACGTACAGATTTCGCAGCGTATGTCGGGGCGCATCCTCAAAGGGTTGTTCGTGGTCGATTCCCGCGATCCCGCCTTCGACCTCATCTATTATGCGAAGGAAGGCGCCGTCGATCCGAGCGGTACGTCGCTGCTGATGAAAGACGGCGAAGTGCACCGCAAGACGGCCGACGGCAATGTCTCGGTCATCAAATTCGATTCCTATTCCTTCGATCTCTCCGACATGACCCAAAGCCGCGGCCAGGCGAACCTGCGCGCCAGCGATCGCAGCCTCGGCTTCCTCCTCAATCCGGATCCGAACGACCCGGATTACAAGACAAGACCTGGCAGCTATCAGGCCGAGTTGCATCGGCGCCTCAACGAATGGGCACTGCCCGCGATATTCGCGCTTATATCCCTGGTGATTGCCGGCGATGCACGCTCGCATCGCGAGGCGCGGCTGCACCCTATGGTATCGGCGTTGACGATAGCCTTCGCGCTGCGCTGGGCCGATTTCTATGCGGCCAACCAGATCGACAATTCGCCTCGCTTCGTCGGCATTCTCTACGCCATCAATATCATCGCCGCTGTTGTCGCGATCGCGCTGCTCATGCGTAACCGGAAAATGTCGATACCGGTATCGATCCGAAACCGCCTCGGTAACTGGCGGCAACGGATTCAGGATCGCATGCCGGCGGCGCCGGGCGGCTCCAACGGGAGCGGCGCATGATTTTCGGCACGCTCGGGCGTTATTTCTTCACGCGTTACATCGTGACGACGTTCTGGTTTTTCCTGGGCGTCATCTCGATCGTCTATCTCGTCGATTTCAGCGAGACAGCCGGCCGACTGGCCGGGCTGCCCGGCTATTCTGTCTCGCTCGGCCTGGTGATGACAGCAGTCCGATTGCCGTTCATCCTGCAGCAGACGGTGCCGTTCATCGCACTCTTCGTCGGCATGACGGTGTTGATCGCGCTCAATCGTCGTCGCGAACTGGTTATTGCGCGTGCGGCCGGCATCTCCGTCTGGCAGTTCATGACACCGTTCGTCATGGGCGCCTTTTTCGTGGGGTTGCTGACCATGCTCGCCCTCAATCCGGTTGCCGCATGGGGACAGCGCCAGGCGGAAACGATGGAAGCCGATCTGCGTGGCGACCCTTCCTATCACAACAAGCTTTCGGTCCCGTGGCTGCGTCAATCGAACGGCAAGGACGATACGATCATCGGCGCCAAGGCCATTTTGGACAATGGAACAACGCTGATGGGCGTTGTCTTTATCCACTTCGATTCACAGGGAAATATCGTCCTGCGGCAGGACGCGCAGTCGGCAAAATTGGAAGATGGTTACTGGCTTCTTAACAATGTCGTCCAGCGTCGGCCAGGCGAGATACCGGATCATAAAAGTTCGGTACAGGTTCGTACGAATCTGAAACAGGATTTCGTTTCGCAGCGTCTGGCGCAGCCGGAAACCATTGCTTTTTATGATCTTTCTAATCGAATAAAGATCGCACATTCCTTCGGGATATCGACCAACGCACTTGAGACACAGTTTCATTCGCTGCTATCGCAACCATTCCTTCTCATAGCAATGACGTTGATCGCAGCAACCGTGTCCCTAAAATTCAGTAGATTCAATCAATCGCGCTCCGTTATTCTGGGTGGAATCCTCTCCGGCTTCGTGCTTTATGTTGTCACCGTGCTTGTAAAGGCATTCGGGAGCAGCGGAGTGGTTCCTCCCTATGTGGCGACATGGATACCCGTGATCGTCGCATTGGCATTCGGAGCAACGATCCTGCTTCATCAGGAGGATGGCTAAGTGGCGGCAGGCAACCGCGAGACTATTAAAAAGATTGTGGCTGCCCTCGTTACGGGCACGGCTGCATGCGCATATGTTATGAGCCCGGCCGTGGTTTACGCCCAGGCCAACAACAATAATAATGGCGGTGCCGGCACTGTTACCTCCCCTATCAAGGTGAAGGTGCCGGAAGGCGCGAAGCTAGTCCTTTCGTCCAACGAATTGGTCTACAACAAGGATACGCAGATCGTCACCGCAAGCGGTGCGGTCCAGATCAACTATGGCGGCTATAGGATGGTCGCTCAGAAGGTCGAATATAATCAGAAATCCGGACGAATGACGGCGCTCGGCAATGTCGAGCTGATCACTCCGGACGGCAATCGCATGTACGGTGACAAAATGGACGTCACCGACAGCTTCTCCGACGGGTTCGTGAACGCCCTTCGCATTGAAATGCCTGACAACACCCGAATGGTCGCCGAAAAGGGCGAGCGCGTCGGTGGCAATCAGCTGATCCTCACAAAGGGCGTCTATACTGCTTGCATGGCCTGCTCTGAACAGGGCCGTGCGCCGCTTTGGCAGGTCAAAGCACAGCGCGTCGTCCAGAACGGCGTGACGCACACGATCCGTCTGGAGCATGCCCGCTTCGAGCTGTTCGGTCTGCCGATCGCCTATGTTCCGTGGGTCACGGTTCCCGACAATACGGTCAAGCGCAAATCCGGCTTCCTGTTTCCGTCGGTGAGCGTTTCGCAGCGTCTCGGCGTTGGCGTAAGGGTTCCGTACTATTACGTCATCTCACCGAGCATGGATGCGACGGTCACCGCCACGGGCTTCAGCAACCAGGGGCTGTTGCTCGAGGGTGAATTCCGCCAGCGTTTCGAGAATGGCACGCATATCCTGCGCGTTGCCGGCATCAATCAGATGAATCCGGACTCCTTCGTTGCCGGTACGACTGATGCCGAGAACAAAACGCGCGGCATGATCAATTCCAAGGCCGACTTCAGGATCAATCCTCGCTGGACTTTCGGCTGGGATGTCATGGTGCAGAGCGATAACAATTTCTCGCGCACTTATGGACTGGACGGGCTCAACCAGAGCACCCATACGAACCAAGCCTATCTGACTGGTATCGGAAAGCGCAATTTCTTCGATATGCGCGCCTTCTACTATAACGTGCAGGACACGGATAATAACGCCACTGCACAAAAGCAGCAGGCATATGTCTATCCGAGCATCGACTATCACTATGTCGATCCGAAGTCGGTCTATGGCGGCGAGCTGTCGGCAACGATGAACTTCACGCACCTGTCGCGTGAGAAGACATCCGCACTCGACAACGTAGTCAATCTTGGCGACGCCAACTTGAACGACCGTTTCCTCGGCCTCTCCGGCGACTATACGCGTCTCAGCACCGAACTGCAGTGGCAGCGTACCTTTACGACCGATGAGGGCCTTGTGCTGACGCCATTGGCGGCGGCGCGCGGTGACGTCTATGGTCTGGATATGAACTCGCCCAACTCTTTCGGCGCATCGTTCAGCTATCCCGGCAATTACGACACCAGCGACTATGCCACCCGTGGCATGGTCACGGCGGGGCTCGAAGCCAAGTACCCGTTCCTGATCACGACAAGCAACAGCACGCACGTGTTCGAGCCGATCGCGCAGATCTATGTGCGGCCGGACGAGCAGCTTGCTGGTCGGTTGCCAAACGAAGATGCACAGAGCTTCGTTTTTGACGCCACCAATCTTTTCGATCGTGACAAGTTCTCGGGCTTCGATCGCATCGAGGGTGGTACACGCGCGAATGTTGGGTGGCGTTATACGGCCAGCTTCGACAGCGGTTACAAGCTTCAGCATATCTTCGGACAGTCCTATCAGCTCGCGGGACGCAACTCGTTTGCGACGGACGATCTGGCCGGTGTCGGTTCGGATTCGGGGCTTGAAACGACTCGCTCCGACTATGTCACCATGTTCGGTCTGACGACACCGCAGGGTATCTCGCTCGCGACATCCTATCGCTTCGACCAGAAGGATTTCGCTTTCAAGCGTGGCGATACATCCGTCGGCTTCGCGAACGATGTATTCCAGACGTCCTTGATCTACACGCATATTGCAGCTCAGCCGCAATATGGTTTCACCAGTAATCAGGATGAAATCCAGTCGCGCGCGCAGATCAGGTTCAAGGAATATTGGTCTGTCTTCGGTACCGTTAGCTATGATCTCAATAACAATGAAATCACTCGCCAGGGCGTCGGTCTTTCCTACGAGGACGAATGCACGATCTTCACCGTGTCATTCCTCGACAAGAAGGATACGACAGCCAGCTCGGCCAGCAATTGGTCGATCGGCGCTCGTCTGACCTTCCGTACGTTGGGAGACGTCAATCTCGGCAGCGTCCAGGACGCAACGTTCTGACATAGATCGAACTTGCAAGGAGCCGGCTTCATCGCCGGCTCTTTTGCGTTGAGACGGCCCGCTATTCGCGGTGTCATTGTTTCGCCGCAAGGATTTTGCAATTCATCGCGCTTGATGTAGACATGTGGCGCAAAAGTTGCCGTATTGCGCCAAGGCGTACCGATATGGCGCAAGGCCGGCAGGAAAGACCTTTGGGAAGGGGTAGTTGATGTTTTCTGGAAAGACACCGATGCGCGCTCTACTGTTCGGAGCAGCAGCTTTGGTTATGGCGAGTTTCACCGTGCCGAGCAGCGATGTCGCTTTCGCGGCCAGCGAGGTGAAAGTCCTCGTCAACAGTCAGGTGATCACGTCCGGCGACATTGCCAAGCGCGTCGCTTTCCTCAAGCTGCAGCGCCAGAAGGGCGACCTCGGCAAGGTCGCCAAGGAACAACTTGTCGACGAGACGCTGAAGCGCGCGGAAATCTCCCGCCTGCGCATGTCCGTTTCTACCACTGATGTCGACGCCGCCTTTGGACGTTTCGCTGCCAGCAACAAGATGTCGCCGGCTCAGCTCAGTCAAATTCTTGACAAGGCCGGAGTCGGTGTCGACCACTTCAAATCCTACATCGCCGTTTCCATGAGCTGGCCTCGCGTTGTCAACGCACGCTTCGGCGCAAGAAGCCGTATGTCGAACGACGATCTCGTAACACGCATGACCGAGAACAAGACGAAACCGGTCACAACGGAATATTTCCTGAAACAGATCGTTTTCGTTGTGCCGACGGCAAAGCGGAACGCCATCCTGAACAAGCGCAAGGCCGAGGCTGAAGCATCGCGTTCCAAGTTCCCCGGCTGTGACCAGGCAAAGGTCTTCGCCGCAACCATGCACGATGTCTCCGTTCAGGATCTTGGCCGGGTGCTCGCACCGGAAGTTCCCGAAATGTGGAAGCCGCTGCTGGAGAAGGCTTCCGGCAACACGACCTCCCCTATCGTGACCGACCGTGGCATCGAATATGTCGCCATCTGCTCCCAGCGTCAGGTGAACGATGACGTCGCCGCCGCCGCCGTGTTCCGCGCCGAGGATATCGGCAAGGATAAGGCCGGAGGCGTCAGCGCCAACGACAAGAAGTACGTGGATGAACTGCGCTCCAAGGCGCAGATCGTCTATCGCTGATTGACGATGCCGCCGCGCTTCTCCCACCCCCTTGCGCTCACGCAGGGGGATCCGGCTGGCATAGGCCCCGACATCACGCTCGCCGCCTGGCTGCGCCGCGGCGAGCTCGATCTCCCCCCCTTCCTGTTTCTCGGCGACGCGGGCATTCTTGCGGCGCGCGCTGCGCAGCTCGGCTTGACCGTGCCCCTGAAGGTAGTCGATGCGGCGACCGCCTGCGGCATCTTTCGGGATGCGCTGCCGGTCCTGCCGATCGAGGCCGGAATGAGCGTCATTGCCGGCGAACCGCATGTCGCCACCGCCAAAGGCACGATTACAGCCATAGAAATGGCTGTGTCGCTCTGCATGAGCGGCCAGGCATCCGCTGTCGTCACCAATCCGATTGCCAAATCGGTGCTCTATGACGCCGGCTTCGGCTTTTCCGGCCATACGGAATTCCTCGCGGATCTCGCGACGCGCGCAACCGGAAAACCAGTCATGCCGGTCATGCTGCTCGCCGGTCCGAAGCTCCGCGCCATCCCCGTCACCATCCACATTCCCCTGAAGGATGTGCCGCAGGCGCTGAACTCCGACCTGATCGTCGAGACCTGCCGGATCACTGACCATGACCTGCGCCACCGCTTCGGCATTTCCAAGCCGCGCCTCGCGGTTGCCGGCCTCAATCCGCATGCCGGCGAAAACGGCGCGCTCGGCAAGGAGGACGATGAGATTGTCCGTCCCGCGATCGACATCCTTCGCGGCGAGGGCATCGATGCTTTCGGTCCCCTGCCCGCCGACACGATGTTCCACGACGAGGCCCGGCAGCGCTATGACGTCGCTATCTGCATGTATCACGATCAGGCACTGATCCCGGCCAAGGCACTCGGCTTCGACGATTCCGTCAATGTCACGCTCGGCTTACCCTTCGTCCGCACGTCCCCGGACCACGGCACGGCATTCGGCATCGCCGGCAAGGGCATCGCCAAGGAGGACAGCCTTGTCGCGGCCCTCAGATTGGCGAGCGAAATCAGCGGCAAGACCGGAAGCGCTCACTGATGGCCGCACTGGATGGTTTGCCACCCCTTCGCGATGTGATCCAGCGGCACGGCCTCGATGCGCGCAAGGCGCTCGGCCAGAACTTTCTTCTTGACCTCAACCTGACGCAGAAGGTCGCCAGAACGGCCGGATCGCTGAAAGGCGTAACCGTCTTCGAAGTCGGTCCCGGACCGGGCGGCCTGACGCGGGCGATCCTGGCGCTCGGCGCGGCCAAGGTCATCGCCGTCGAGCGCGATGCACGCTGCCTGCCGGCGCTGGCGGAAATCTCAGATCACTATCCCGGCCGGCTTGAGGTGATCGAGGGCGATGCGCTGAAGACCGATTTTGCGGCCCTTGCACCGGAAGGACCGGTCAGGATCATCGCCAACCTGCCCTACAATGTCGGCACGCAGCTTCTGGTCAATTGGCTGCTGCCCGGACACTGGCCTCCCTTCTGGCAATCCCTGACCCTGATGTTCCAGAAGGAAGTCGGGCAACGGATCGTTGCGCAGGAGGATGATGACCATTATGGCCGGCTTGGCGTGCTCTGCGGCTGGCGGACGGAGGCTCGCATGGCCTTCGACGTGCCTCCACAGGCCTTCACGCCACCGCCGAAGGTAACCTCCACGGTGGTGCATCTGACGCCGAGAGAAAACCCGATCCCATGCGACGTCGGCAAACTCGAAAAGGTCACGCAGGCCGCCTTCGGCCAGCGTCGGAAGATGCTGCGCCAGAGCCTGAAGCCGATCGGCGGCGAGGCGCTTTTGCTGAAGGCGGAGATTGATCCGCAGCGCCGCGCGGAAACGCTTTCCGTGGAAGAATTCTGCCGGCTGGCAAACTGCCTTTGATTGGATCGGAGCTTCCGATCGGGATCAGAATTTCTGATCGGGATCAGAGCGTCGGTGTCTCTTCCAGCAGGTCGCGAACGAAATCGAACATGCCATGCCGCCGGTCGCGGCGCAGGCGCTCGGCCTTGACGATGGACTGGACGGCGTTGAAGGCCAGGGTCAGATCGTCGTTGACGATGACATAGTCATATTCGCGCCAATGGGCGATCTCGGCGCGCGAATTGGCAAGACGTCTGGCGATCACCTCTTCGGAATCCTCGGCGCGGCGATGCAGGCGCGATTGCAGCTCGGTCATGGTCGGCGGCAGCACGAAGATGGAAACGACATCGGCCGGCATCTTCTCCTGCAGCTGCTGGGCGCCCTGCCAGTCGATATCGAAAAGCATGTCGCGACCTTCGGCCATGGCCACCTCTACCGGCTCGCGCGGCGTGCCGTAGAAATTGCCATGCACCTCGGCCCATTCCAACAGCGAGTCGGAATCGCGAAGGCGCTCGAACTCACGCTGCGAGACGAAATGATAATGCACGCCTTCGATCTCGCTCGGCCGCCGCTGTCGGGTCGTAACGCTGACAGAAAGGCTGACTTCGCCGTCTTTCTCCAGCAGGTTACGCGCGATCGTCGACTTGCCTGCGCCGGATGGCGAGGAGATGGCAAGCATCAGCCCCCTGCGGGCGATCGGAATGGATGTGGATGTCGCCGGCTTCATGGCCTACTCCAAATTCTGGACCTGTTCGCGGAACTGGTCGATAACCACCTTCAGCTCGATGCCGGCGGCGGTAACCGCCGCTGCATTCGACTTCGAACAGATAGTATTCGATTCACGGTTAAATTCCTGTGCAAGAAAATCGAGCTTGCGGCCGACAGGGCCACCCTTGGAAATAAGATCGCGTGCGGCGGCCACGTGCGCTTTCAGACGATCGACTTCCTCGCGCAGATCCGCCTTGGTGGCGAGAAGAGCAGCTTCGGCATGCAGCCTGTCGCGGTCGAGGGCCGAGGAGCCATCCAACAGCATGGAAACCTGGGTCGCCAGTCTGGCGGCAATCTCCTGCGACGAACGGGACGGATCGCGCTCGACGGTCGATGTCAGCGTCTCGATGGTCGAGACTTGGCCCAGCAGAACCTTGCCAAGCGCCTCGCCTTCCTGCCGACGCATGTCACGCAGATCGCCAAGCGCTGTTTCGAGACCCGCCATGATATCGGCATCGCGCGCGGCGAGCGCCTCTTCGTCTTCCTCGGCTTCCTTGAACTCCACGAGACCGCGCACGGCCATGAGGCTCTCCAGCCGCAACGGCGCGGGATCGACGATGCCGGCAAGCTGATCGCGCAGCGCCAGGACCGCCGCCAGCGCTTCCTGGTTCACAACGACCTCGACGCGGCTCTCCTCGACCGACAGTGACAGGCTGACCTGAAGATTGCCGCGGGAAAGCCGGTCGGCGATCGATTTGCGGATATCGGCCTCCAGACGCTCCAGGCCCGGCGGCAGGCGCAGACGGATATCCAACCCCTTGCCGTTCACCGAACGCAGCTCCCATGCCCAGCGACCGCGACCGCTGGTTCCCTCACGCCGGGCAAAGCCGGTCATGGACTGCAATGCCATGCAAGCCTCCGATAGTTCCTATCCCCAATCCGCCGAAAATCTTCGCATTATGGGTCAATGTAAAGTGAATCCGCGCCGCGCTTCTTATCGAGGCTACGGCGCAGCAAGGATCAGTTGGTCTTTTTCTTCTGCTGGGTACCCGAGCCAGGGGCGACGGCAGCGTCGTCCGGCTGGCCGTCCACGGCAATGGCGTTAGGGTCTTCACCCTTTTCGGCAACGAGCTTGCGCCAGCGCCGGACATTGGCATTGTGCTCATCCAGCGTGGCGGCAAAGACATGGCCGCCGCTGCCGTCGGCAACGAAATAGAGATCCTGCGACTTCCAGGGATTGGCGACGGCTTCCAGCGCATCCTTGCCCGGATTTGCGATCGGCGTCGGCGGCAGCCCCTTGATGACGTAGGTGTTGTAAGGCGTGTCCTTCTTCAGATCGGACTGATAGATGGGACGATCGGCCGGCTTCCCTTCGCCGCCGAACAAACCGTAGATGACGGTCGGATCCGACTGCAGGCGCATGCCCTTGCCGAGGCGGTTCAGGAAGACGGAGGCGACATGGGCGCGCTCGTCGGCAAGGCCCGTCTCCTTCTCCACGATGGAGGCGAGCGTGATGAAGTCCTGCTTGCTTGCCAGCTGCACGCTTGGGTCACGCTTTTCCCAGACCTGGTCGACCAGCTTCGTCTGCGCCGCCGCCATCTGCTGAATGATTTCAGCACGCTTCGTGCCGCGCGTGAACTTATAGGTATCCGGCCGCAGGCTGCCTTCCGGCGGCAGCGCCGACGGCAGATCGCCTTCCAGCACGACATCGGCCTGCAGCTTATTGAACATCTGCCGCACCGTCAGTCCCTCCGGCAAGGTGACCGAATAGAGGATCGATTTGCCCGACTTCAGCAGCTCCATGATGTCCTTCATGGAGGCGCCGGCCTTGATCTCATATTCACCGGCGCGAAGGGTCTCGCCATCATGCAGATAGGTAGCCGTCAGCCAGCGGAAAATCCGCTCATTGGTGATGATGTTGTTGGATTCCAGGCGATTGGCGATCTCGCCGAGGCCTGCGCCATTGCGCACGATGAAATTCGTATTGGTCGTCAGCGGGCCGGGGCTTTGATAGGTCGAAAATGCATAATAGGCACCTCCGACCGCGACAACAGCGACAAAAACCGCCAGCGTCATCAGGAAGTTCAGGAAGATAACCATCTGGCTACGAGCCTTGCGCGAGCGCTTCGGCGGATCCGGAACACGCTCCGGACGCAGGGCTTCATTAGCCGATTTCGGGATAATCGGCCCTTTCTGCCCATTCGAAGTTCCGTTGCTCTGGTTCGTATCGCTCACCGGCAATCCCTTCCTTTTTGTGATTGCCTGCTCTTTGGCCAAGCAATGCGGCAAAAAACAGGTTCAGAAGATAAGGCGGAACCCGTCAGGTCCCGACTTCGACCGATCAGACATCGCCACGAGACATCCGCGGTTTACGGACGCACGGCAATATTTAGAGCGGAGCGCAGGCTCGCCGCGAATGCTCCCGCTTTGAAGTTACGCGCCGTTATTATGCCTCATAGCGGCGCAGGACAAGCGACGCATTCGTGCCGCCGAAGCCAAAGGAGTTCGACAGCGCGACATTGATCTCGCGCTTGCGGGCCTTGTGCGGAACGAGATCGACAGCGGTCTCGCGTTCCGGATTATCCAGGTTAAGCGTCGGCGGAGCAATATTGTCGCGAATGGCAAGCGTAGCGAAGATCGCTTCGATCGCGCCGGCTGCCCCCAGGAGGTGACCGGTCGCCGATTTGGTCGAAGACATCGAAATCTTCGACGCGGCATTGCCGACCAGCCGCTCGACCGCGCCGAGTTCGATCGTATCGGCCATGGTCGATGTGCCGTGGGCATTGATGTAGTCGAGATCGTCGGGGGTCAGTCCAGCGCGCTTCAGAGCCGAGGTCATGCAACGGAGTGCGCCCTCGCCATCCTCGGACGGTGCTGTAATGTGATGAGCGTCACCGGAAAGACCGTATCCCACAACTTCGGCATAGATCTTGGCGCCGCGTGCCTTGGCGTGTTCCAACTCCTCGAGAACGACGACACCGGCGCCCTCGCCCATGACGAAACCGTCACGGTCGCGATCATAGGGGCGGGAAGCTTTCTGCGGCGCATCATTATAATCCGTCGACAACGCCTTGCAGGCGGCGAAGCCGGCAAGTGAGATACGGCAAACCGGAGCTTCGGCGCCGCCAGCGACCATCACGTCGGCATCGCCGAGCATGATCAGCCGGGCAGCATCGCCGATCGCGTGGGCGCCTGTCGAGCATGCGGTAACGACGGCGTGGTTCGGGCCGCGCAGCTTGTGGCGGATCGAGACCTGACCGGAAACAAGATTGATGAGACGGCCGGGGATGAAGAAAGGCGAGATGCGGCGCGGCCCCTTGTCGCGCAGCGTGTAGCCGGCTTCGACGATACCTTCGAGGCCGCCGATGCCGGAGCCGATCATGACGCCTGTGGCGATCTGATCCTCATCCGCTGCCGGGTGCCAATTCGCATCGGCCAGCGCCATGTCGGCCGCGGCCATGCCATAGATGATGAAGGGGTCGACCTTGCGCTGTTCCTTCGGCTCCATCCAATCGTCAGCGTTGAACGTGCCGTCGGTACCGTCACCGACGGGAATGCGGCATGCGATCTTTGCCGCGAGGTCTTCGACCTCGAATTCGGTTACGAGGCGTGCGCCGTTCTGCCCAGCGAGCAAACGCGTCCAGGACACCTCCGTGCCACAGCCCAAAGGTGATACCATGCCGGTACCCGTGATAACGACACGTCTCATCGCCCGCAGACCCCCGTCTTTTTATAATGATATGCGTATAAAATCGCTTCGTCCGGCTGCGCTGGACGAAATAGGGCGGACTCTTCAGCCCGCCCCTTCAAAAAGCGCGAAAGATTAGGCCTGGGCCTTCTCAATGAACTTTACCGCGTCGCCGACCGTCAGGATCGAGTCAGCAGCGTCGTCGGGGATTTCAACGCCGAATTCTTCTTCGAAGGCCATGACCAGTTCGACCGTGTCGAGCGAGTCCGCGCCCAGATCGTCGATGAAGCTTGCGCTCTCAACAACCTTGTCGGCGTCAACGCCAAGATGATCAACAACAATTTTCTTTACGCGTTCTGCGATATCGCTCATGTCGGTTTCCTCGACCTTATGTCCTGATCAGAATGCCCTGTGACATCCCTACCTAATTCAAGCCTGCAGCATCTGTCCTGACGCCGCTGGCAAACCCGTTCAACCCGGCACTGAGATCCGGTCGAGCCGCCTTGAGCGCGGCGCCGTCCGTCTGCATTTTCGGGACGACTGTTCACAGTCATGGCCCGCTTAACACGGTTTAAGTCCGTCGCAAAGCCAGAAAATAGCCGGCTCCGGGTTGCTCAACATGCTATTGGAGGGAAAGTTCCCTTCAACGAGCAATTCCGTTTAGATCATCGCCATGCCACCGTTGACGTGGATCGTCTGGCCCGTGACGTAGCTGGCTTCAGAGGAGGCAAGATAGGCGACGGCCGAGGCGACTTCCTCACCCGTGCCCATGCGTCTCATGGGAATGGCGCCCATGATGGCTTCCTTCTGCTTGTCGTTCAGCTTGCCCGTCATCGCGCTTTCGATGAAGCCGGGGGCGACGCAGTTGACCGTGACGTTGCGGCTCGCGATTTCCTGCGCAAGCGACTTGGTGAAGCCGATCATGCCGGCCTTGGAGGCGCAGTAGTTCGCCTGTCCGGGGTTGCCGGTCACGCCGACGACGGAGGTGATGTTGATGATGCGGCCATAGCGGCGGCGCATCATCGGATGGGTCAGCTCGCGGGTCAGACGGAAAACCGCGGTGAGGTTGACTTCCAGCACGGCATCCCAATCCTCGTCGCTCATGCGCACGAACAGGCCGTCCTTGGTGATGCCCGCATTGTTGACGAGGATATCGACGCCGCCGAGCTCCTCCTCCGCCTTGGCACCGAGCGCCTTCACTTCGTCACGTTCGGACAGGTTGGCCGGGAAGATCTTGACGCGATCGCCGAGTTCGGAGGCCAGCGCCTCCAACTTTTCGACGCGCGTGCCGTGCAGGCCGACGATCGCGCCCTGCTTGTGCAGGAGCCGGGCAATTTCTTCGCCGATGCCGCCGGATGCACCGGTTACCAGGGCCTTGCGGCCGGTCAAATCAAGCATGTGTGTCCCTCGTTCCTTAATCTATCAGCCGAGCAATGCGGCGAGCGCCATGTCGATATCAGCGGCATTGTTGACGGCAATGCCGTTGACCGATTTATCTATACGACGAGCGAGGCCCGTCAGCACCTTGCCGGCGCCAATTTCATACAATGTCGTCACATTGTTGGCAGCGAACCATTCCACCGTCTCGCGCCAACGCACTTGGCCGGTGACCTGCTCGACAAGAAGCTTGGCGATCTCTTCGGCATCCGTGACCGGAGCAGCCCGGACATTGGCGACAACAGGCACGACCGGATTGGCCTTGGCGACGCCGGCAAGCGCCTCGCGCATCGCTTCGGCGGCCGGGGTCATCAAAGCGGAATGGAAAGGTGCGGAGACCGGCAGCAGGATCGCGCGCTTGGCGCCTTTGGCGGTCGCAAGCTCCGCGGCCTTCTCGACCGGGGCTTTCTCGCCGGAAATGACGATCTGGCCGCCGCCATTATCGTTGGCGATCTGGCAAGCGCCGAGCGCGGAGGCTTCAGCACAGACTGCGGCGACATCGGCATGTTCGAGCCCGATGATCGCGGCCATGGCGCCGACGCCGACGGGGACTGCGGCCTGCATGGCGTTGCCGCGAATGCGCAGCAGGCGTGCCGTATCGGCAAGCGAGAAGGTGCCTGCGGCACAGAGCGCGGAATATTCGCCGAGCGAATGACCGGCGACATAGGCGACCTTGCTCTTCAGGTCGAAGCCGCGAGCCTGCAGCACCCGGATGACGGCAAGCGACACGGCCATCAGCGCCGGCTGCGCATTGGCCGTGAGGGTCAGCCTGTCTTCCGGACCGTTGAAGATGACGTCGGAGAGCTTTTCACCGAGCGCTTCATCGACTTCCTCGAAGACGGCGCGCGCCTCGGCGAAATTGTCGGCAAGGTCCTTGCCCATGCCGACGGCCTGGCTGCCCTGGCCGGGAAATGTGAAAGCAACAGTCATTATAAAGCGTCCTTTTGGGGGTCGTTTTGCTTCCCAATGACATTGTTTGCGCCGGAGTCAATAGCGCAAGCCCTTTCGCCAATGGCTTTTGCGCCTGCGAAACGCAATGATTTTTCCCTTGCGCTCGCTCAGATCGGGCCTAAATTCTCGCGACCTCATTCATTTTGGCTTTCTCCCATCCCCCAAGGTTTTCCCATGAAATATAAGAATTTAGGCCGTACCGATATTTCCGTTTCGCAGATTTGCCTGGGCACGATGACCTGGGGCACGCAGAACAGCGAAGCCGAAGCGCACGAGCAGATGGACTATGCTGTTCAGAAGGGCATCAATTTCTTCGACACGGCCGAAATGTATCCGACGACGCCGGTCGGGCCGGAAACTCAGGGCCGCACGGAAGAGTATATCGGCACCTGGTTCGAAAAGACCGGCAAGCGCAAGGATATCGTGCTCGCCACAAAAGTCGCCGGCCCTGGCCGCGAGTATCTGCGCGGCGGACAGGGCGCCGATGCGGCCAATATCCGCGCCGCGATCGACGCCAGCCTGAAGCGGCTGAAGACCGACTATATCGACCTTTATCAGGTCCATTGGCCGAACCGCGGCCATTTCCATTTCCGTCAGAACTGGCGCTACAATCCTTTCAACCAGGATCGCGACAAAGTGGCCGCCGAGATCACCGAGATCTTGGCGACGATGGGCGAGTTGGTAAAGGCCGGCAAAATCCGCGCCATCGGCCTGTCGAACGAAACGACCTGGGGCATCCAGAAATATCTGACGATTTCCGAGCAGAAGGGCCTGCCGCGCGTCGCCACCACGCAGAACGAGTACAATCTGCTCTACCGGCATTTCGACCTCGATCTGGCCGAATTGTCTCATCACGAAGATGTCGGGCTGCTCGCCTATTCGCCGCTCGCCGGCGGTATCCTCAGCGGCAAATATGTCGGCGGCGCCCGCCCGGCCGGCTCGCGCGGCTCGATCAACCTCGACATCGGCGGCCGCCTGCAGCCGCTGCAGGAACCGCCGGTAAAGGCCTATCTGGAAATCGCCGCCAAATACGGCATCGATCCTTCGAAGCTGGCACTTGCCTATTGCTTCACCAAGCCCTTCATGGCTTCCGTCATCATCGGCGCCACGACGATGCCGCAGCTTGAGACCGATATCGCCGCCGCTTATGTGACGCTGCCGGAAGAGGCACTCGCTGAGATCGAGCAGGTGCATCGGAAGTATCCGATGCCGATGTGAGGCATGAAAGCGCTCCGCCGCCGGCGGAGTCCCTCAGAATGCCAGATATGAGAGCGAAACATCCCGCGCAGGTCATCTACTGCGCGGTCTTCGGCGCAATCGCCAATTCGGAACCATGGGCTTCGCGCAACTCGTCCTGTCCTTTCACCCGATCCTTTGCCTTGTGCAGCAGGATCGACCGGTAGCCTTCCGAACTCCGTCCCTCGATCAAGGTGACATCGGCATTTCCCGGATTGTCCGAACGCTCGAACCAATCGACCGGGTGATGTAGGAAGTTCATCTCGAAGGCCCGGTTGGTGACGCCGTGGCCGACGATGATGACATTGTTTCTGCCGCTTTCGGCGTCGTGCATGACGGTCTGCAGGAACAGGCGCAGGCGCTGGGCGACATCGGCGCGGCTCTCGCCATCCGGCGGCCGCGCATAGAACTTGCCGTTGTTGTTGCGCAGCCTTGCCCATTTCTCGAACTCGTCGGGAAACTTCCGCCTCTGTTCGGCACGGTCGTAGATTTCGGTGAAGAGCCCGAAGTCCTGTTCACGCAGCAGGTAATCCTCCCTCGCATCCTCGATCAGATCGGCCGGCAGAACCTCCAGCAAGGCATCCTTGCTCTGTCGCGTCCTCAGGAAGGGCGAATACCAGACGCTCAGCTTGCGCAGCTCGACGGCCGGCACTCCTTTCAGATAGGCTGATATCGCCTGGCCCGCCTGCAGCACCTGGCGATATCCCCACTCGGTCAGCGGAACATTGTGATCGCCGAACTGCCGATAGGACCGATCGTCAATATTGCCGAGGGATTCGCCGTGCCGAACGAGAAAGATGCGCATGAACCATCCCTATTGCTGCAATTCGCCACTCATCATATGGGAGAGTACGGCCGGTGCAACGCTGCGGCAGGCGGAAGCTCACGATTTGACCTGGGCTTCGACGCCACTCCCAGGCAAAACGGCATAATTTCGCTCGCACCCTTGCCTTTCGGAGAAAAATCCGTATAAGCCGCCCTGTTCGCAACCCGGTCTTCTGGCTGGTGGCTGAACGGAGGGCCGGTTCTTCGCAGGGAGAATCGTCGGAACGGAAGCGTTCCAGCCTCCCGTGTCTCCGCTCTCGACCGTCTCGGAAACGCTTTTCTTGCTTGGGGTTATCCCTCTCAGGAGCAGTCGTTGAGGCTTAGCCGCCGAATACCGGGTTCAGACCAACGCAAGAAAGGCACAGCTATCCATGGCTCTTTACGAACATGTATTCCTTGCCCGACAGGATATTTCCGCTCAGCAGGTCGACGCCCTTGTAGAACAGTACAAGGGTGTTATCGAAGCTCACGGCGGTAAAGTCGGGCGTATCGAAAACTGGGGCCTCAAGTCCCTCACCTACCGCATCAAGAAGAACCGCAAGGCTCATTACGCCCTGATGGACATCGATGCTCCGGCTGCCGCGATCCAGGAAATGGAACGCCAGATGCGCATCAGCGAAGACGTCCTGCGTTACATGACGATCGCTGTCGAGAAGCACGAAGACGGCCCGTCGGCCATGATGCAGAAGCGCGACCGCGACGACCGTCCGCGCCGCGATGGCGACCGCCCGGAGCGCAGCTTCGGCGATCGTGGTCCGCGCCCGGATCGTGGTGACCGCGAAGACCGTCCGCGCCGTCCGCGCGAAGACCGCGTATAAGGAGATTTGAGAATGTCTGAAGTTTCCTCCGCACCGGTCCGCCGCCCGTTCCATCGCCGCCGCAAGACCTGCCCGTTCTCGGGTGCCAATGCGCCGCGCATCGACTACAAGGACGTTCGTCTCCTGCAGCGCTACATTTCCGAGCGCGGCAAGATCGTTCCTTCCCGCATTACGGCCGTTTCCCAGAAGAAGCAGCGCGAACTCGCCCAGGCGATCAAGCGCGCCCGTTTCCTCGGCCTGCTGCCCTACGTCGTCGCCTAATAGCGGCCGACGCAGAATGAATTAGAGGGAAGGCAGCGATGCCTTCCCTCCTCCCTTTCGCGATGGGCGCGGATCGGAACCTTGAAACCCCATGTTGGGGACGGCTTTCAGGCCCGAGTGGCGAAGGCATCCTCTAACTGCTCGATCATGAAGCAGGACAGCGACGTGAAGAAGTTGAATGCAAAAGAGCTTGGTATCGGCGCGCTCGCCGGTCTGACCGCCGCCCTACTCGTGTATGGCGCGACTACTCAGCCTTTGCTGTTTATCCTGTTCGGCGCGCTTTCCGCCCTCCCTATCCTGATCGTCGGTCTCGGCTGGGGCAACGTGGCCGTCATTGTCGCTGTCGTGGTGGCAAGTGTCATCGGCGCCGTCTGGCAGTCGATATATTTTGGAGTGTTTACACTCGTACTGACGCTGATACCGGCCTGGCTCAGCCATCTCGCCAATCTGGCGCGTCCGGCTTCCGAGCTCGGCGGCCCGGACCACCTGATGGCCTGGTATCCGCTCTCCGACATTATGCTGCATCTCTGCGGCCTCACGGCAGTAACCGTCATCATCGCCGGCGCGGTCATGGGCTACAATGCCGATCTGGTCGGCCAGGTGGTCGACGCCTATCTCAACGCGGTGAACCAGCAATCTCCCGACCTTCAGCTCGATCCGGTCGCGATCGCAAAGATGAAGTCGCTGATGCTCTACATGATCCCGATCGCCTGGGGGGTCATCTGGGTCATGATGCTGCTCGCTGCCTATTACGTGGCAATCCGCATCGTTGCAGCTTCAAAGCACAGTCTGCGCCCACGGGAGGATATCCCCTCGTCACTGCGCATGAATCGCAACGCGATCTTCGTCTTTCTCGTGGCGATCGTCGCCATGTTCTTTGGCGGTGTGATTGGCCTGATCGCCGCCGCCGTCCTCGGCGCTTTCGGTGCCGGCTTCATCACTTCCGGCTTTGCGTCGCTGCACTACCAGACGCGCGGCAAGGACTGGCGCATACCCGTGCTTGTCCTTTGCTATCTGACGTCATTCCTGCTGACGTTGCCACTCCTCATCATCCTTGTTCTCGGCCTCTACGATACCCGCAAGGCGATATCGCTGACCCCGAACAAGAATGCCGATACACCCAAAACAACAGACACGAAAATCTGACATCGAAAGGAACAAGAAAATGGAAGTCATTCTTCTCGAACGCATCTCCAAGCTCGGCCAGATGGGCGAAACCGTCAAGGTTCGCGACGGCTTTGCCCGTAACTACCTGCTGCCGCTCGGCAAGGCGCTGCGCGCCAACGCCGCCAACAAGGCTCGTTTCGAAGCCGAGCGCGCAACGCTCGAAGCCCGTAACCTCGAGCGCAAGAGCGAAGCCCAGAAGGTTGCCGACGTTCTCGGCGGCAAGTCCTTCATCGTCGTTCGCTCGGCTGGCGAAACCGGCCAGCTCTACGGTTCGGTCGCGGCTCGTGACGTCGTCGAAATCCTCGCCGCCGAAGGCTTCAACGTCGGCCGCAGCCAGGTTCACATGAACACGCCGATCAAGGCCATCGGCCTGCACGATGTTGCGATCGGACTTCATGCTGAAGTCGAGATCACGGTCAAGCTCAACGTTGCCCGCTCCGCCGAAGAAGCCGAGCGTCAGTCCAAGGGCGAAACCCTCACCTCCGCCGACGCCATCTACGGCGTTGACGAAGACGCGCTGCGTCCGGAAGACTTCTTCGATCCGGAAGCCGACGGCAACGCTGAAGACGAAGCTTGATCTTCAAGCCTTCGCAGGATTGCGAATGAAGAAGCCTGGGTCTTTCGGCCCAGGTTTTTTTTTGTTTGAAAGGACAAAGCGCACCTTTCGATCAATCGCTGGTCTTGGGCTCCGGCAATGGAGCCGACTCCTTGTCGATCGAGACGACGACGGACATGCCGGGCGCCAGATTATCCGTCAGGGATTGGCCGTCTTCGATCTTGATCCTGACCCCGATACGCTGGGCAACCTTGGTAAAATTGCCCGTGGCGTTGTCTGGCCTGATGACGGCGAATTCGGAACCCGCCGCCGGAGAGAAGCGCTGGATGCGGCCGTTGATCTGGCGATGACCGAGCGCATCGACAGCGATGGTGGCGGGCTGATCGAGCTTCATGCCGTCGAGCTGCGTCTCCTTGAAATTGGCGATGACCCAGACATCCTTCGGCACCAGCCCCATGAGCTGTGTACCGGGGGTCACATATTGGCCGAGGCGCACACCGACTTCGCCGACACGGCCATCCTGCGGCGCCCTGATCGTCGTATTGTCCAGATCGATATCGGCAAGCTGCACGGCAGCCTCAGCCCCGCTGACACCGGCTTCGAGCGATGCACGGTTGACAATGATGGTCGTCAGGTTCTGCTGGGATACATCAAGGGCTGCCTTCGCCTGGTTCAGCGCGGCCTGGGCCTGCTGCAGCGTCGCCTGGGCCTGTTCGGAATCACTTGTCGTCGATACGCCCCTGGCGACCAGCGTCGTCACGCGATCGGCGGCAAGCTGGGCGCGCTTGAGCGCTGCATTGGCGCTATCGATCTGCGCCTGGCTTGAAACGATGCCGGCCTTCGCCGCCTGCTCCTGCTGCTGCGAATTGGCGAGCGCCGCCTTCTGTCCGGCAAGTGTCGCGTGCGCCTGCGCCACCTTCTGCTTGTAGATGCGATCGTCGATCTGGGCGAGCACGTCGCCCTCCTTGACGAGCTTGTAGTCCTTGATCGGCACGTCGGTGACATAGCCGCTGACCTGGGGGCTGATCGTCGTGACATAGCCTTTGACATAGGCGTCGTCGGTGGTTTCGACGGAGGTTTTGAATGGCGGCAGATGCCAGGCATAGAGCACCAGCATGACGCCGCCGATGCCGGCGAGAACCGCGATGACTTCGATGGGGGAGCGAACGAGCCTCGACATGGAGCTATTTCATATCCTCATGAGTTAGATGTCACGACCTCAGCCCGATCGTCGGCCAGGCGAGCCCTGATGAAGCGGAAGAAGACATGGATTGAGAGGCCGGCAAGCGACAGGAAGGCGATTACGGCGGCAAGGAAGAAGGCATCTCCATAGGCGAGCATATTAGCCTCGCGGCTCACCTGGGCGCCGAGCAGCGCCAGCCCTTCCCCCTTCAGGAGCGCGCTATCCCCGATCACCTTGCCATAGGAAGACGAAAGCCGGCTGACGCGATCAGCTACATGCGGATCGGTCAGCAGCACACGTTCGGTCAGAACGGCCGAATGGAACTTCTCGCGAATGGTGATCAGCGTGCCGTAGAAGGCCGAGCCGATGAGACCGCCGACACTCTGCGTGAAGGTGAAGACGACAAAGAAGGTCACCAGATAAGGCGGCCCTTTGGTTATGGCCGCCTTGAAACCCTGAGACATGGAAGGCGGCAGGAACAGGGCCGCGCCGCCCGCCATCAGCGCCTGGCTGAGATACATCTGTTCCGGTCGGGTAAGGTTCGTCACCTGCGAATCCATCAGCGCCCCGGTTCCCATCAGTATGAGCGCGACGAACTGGATCTGCCAGCTGAAGCCATAACTCATGAATACCGTACAGATGAGGCCGCCGATGATGGAGAAGGCCAGAATGATCCAGTAGAGCGTTGCGAGCTGATCGTAGAGCAGTCCGACGGCGTTCTGATAAAAGGTCATGATGACCGAGGTCTGCTCGGCGGCGATGAGGCGGAAGATCAGAAGGATCGCCGTCAGGTGCAGAATTTCCGGGCGGAGCAGCCAGCGAACGTCGATCAGCGGCGTCGATCGCCTCAGCTCGACGACGATGGCGACGGTCAGGGACGCGACGGCAATCGCCAATACGACCCCCAGCCACGGCACTTCCAGCCACCAGTAGAGGCGCCCGACCGATAGGGCGACCGCCAGGCAGCCGAAGCCGATCGCGACAAGCAGGTAGCTGAAGATATCGCCTAAGACGATGACCTTGACGCGCGGCGGCGGCGTAAGCGGCAAGAGATAGATGATCGGCATGACGAGCAGCGCCAGCGCCATCTCAAGCGTATAGAGGCCGCGCCATTCGCCGTAATCCAGCAGCGAAGGCGAGACGAGGCGGGTGATGGGAGCGGCAAGCAGCGTATTCATCATCGCCAGGCTGACGCCGATCGTCATCTTCTTCGCCGGCTCGAAGGCCTCCAGCATGTAGAGGAAGCCCAGCGTCGAAAGCGGCGCTGCGGCGATGCCGCTGAGGAACCGGACGACGATCGCCGAATGCAGGTCGGAAACGAAAAGATTGAGCAGCGAGGCAAGCACGAAGCCGAGAATGCTGACCTCGGCGAAATTGCGCACGCCGTATTGCAGGCGGATCTTTACGAGCGCGATGGCGAGGCTGACATTGGGCGCCATATAGGCGGCGGAAAGCCATGCGGATTCGGTGGTCGTTGCCGCGATGGTTCCCTGGATCTGGGTCAGATTGGCGAAAGCGAGATTGAGACCCAGGCCCTGGGTCAGAAAGAACATGACGGATGCCGCAATATAGAGCGGCACTTTCCAGCCCGGCATAGGCGGTGGAGCGGGTGGGACGGCGTTGGCTTCCGCGTTGGCGACCAGGCCCGGATCACCGCTCATGCACTACCTCATGATTTGCCCACATTCTGGAGGTTCGCCGTCATGGCGCGGACAACCTTGAGCGCCACGCCGACATCCTCGTCCGAAATGCCTTCCAAGATATCCGCGCGCACGCCGGTGGCAAGGGCCTCGACCTCGGCGGCGACGAGTTTTCCAGCTTCGGTCATGAAGATCTGCTTGGCGCGGCGATCCGCCAGGGCGGCACGGCGCTCGATGAAGTTCTGCGCCTCCATAGCATCGAGGATGCGCACGAGCGTCGGCGTTTCAAGCTCCAGTTCGTCGGCGAGTTCCCGTTGGTTGATGCCGTCCCGACGGGAGAGTTTGCGAAAAACCCTGGCGCGGGAAAGAGTCATGCCGTGTTCGCGAACGAGCGCGTCAAAGGCCGCCCTCAGCTTGCGATTGAATGCAGAAAGGTCGTCGAAAAACTCTTGTCTTGATGGCGCACCGGACATTATTGCAACTTTATACTATTAGCATCCTACCCTAATTAATAGGGAATAACCGGATTTCCGTAGCTTTTCAAGCATGATAGCCGCAACAATTGATGTACACGGCGAAAGACCCGGCTAAAATATTCCCCACAGATAGTTTGCTACGTGATTCGTGTGTCGATCTTTGCGTTGCAAAGTGGCGACAAGGGATTTTTTAAGTGGCGGAAACTTGTCCCTGTGGACGAGTGGAACAATGTTGATAGCCAAGGCCGATTTATTCCGTTCGCCCTGCCCTGCGCATTTGCTTGGTTGACCATGACATCGGATCGTCGCAAACCAGTCGACACCCTAAAGTACGAAGAGATGGAAAATGAACGAAGCTGCGCGCAAGCTCGCCGCCATTGCTCCCGCCGAACAGCACTATCGCGAAGCGCCCAACAATATCGAAGCGGAACAGGCTCTTCTCGGCGCCATCCTCGTCAATAACGATGCCTATTACCGCGTCTCCGACTTCCTCAAGCCCATTCATCTTTACGAGCCGCTGCACCGGAAGATCTTCGAGGTCGCCGGCGACATCATCCGCATGGGCAAGACCGCCAACCCGGTCACCATCAAGAACTTCCTGCCGGCGGAGGAAAAGGTCGGCGACATGACGGTCGCCCAATATCTTGCACGTCTCGCCGTCGAAGCCGTGTCGATCATCAATGCGGAGGACTACGGCCGGGCCATCTACGACCTGGCGCTGCGCCGGGCGCTGATCACCATCGGCGAAGACATGGTCAATATCGCCTACGACGCGCCGCTCGACATGCCGCCGCAGACGCAGATCGAGGATACCGAGCGCCGATTGTTCGAACTCGCTGAAAACGGCCGCTACGATGGCGGTTTCCAGGCGTTCAACGATGCCGTCGCGCTCGCGATCGACATGGCGGCCGTTGCCAAGGAGCGCGACGGCGGTCTTTCGGGCATATCCACGGGCATCCATTCGCTCGACAGCAAGATGGGCGGCCTGCAGCGCTCCGACTTGATCATCCTTGCCGGCCGCCCCGGCATGGGCAAGACCTCGCTTGCCACCAACATCGCCTACAATATCGCCGCCTCCTTCGAAGGCGAGGTTCAGGCGGACGGTTCCACCAAGGCAAAGAACGGCGGCGTCGTCGGCTTCTACTCGCTGGAAATGTCGTCCGAACAGCTCGCGACCCGTATCATCTCGGAGCAGACGGAAGTCTCCTCGTCAAAGATCCGCCGCGGCGACATCAACGACGCCGATTTCGAGAAGCTGGTGGCATGCTCGATGATGATGCAGAAGGTGCCGCTCTATATCGACCAGACCGGTGGTATCTCCATCGCCCAGCTTGCCGCCCGCGCCCGCCGACTCAAGCGCCAGCGCGGCCTCGACGTTCTCGTCGTCGACTACGTCCAGCTGATGACCGGCTCCAAGAAGGCCGGGGAAAACCGCGTTCAGGAAATCACCGAAATCACCACGGGCCTGAAAGCCCTCGGCAAGGAGCTCAACGTTCCGATCGTTGCGCTCTCCCAGCTCTCGCGTGCCGTCGAAAGCCGCGAAGACAAGCGGCCGCAGCTCTCCGATCTGCGTGAATCCGGCTCGATCGAGCAGGACGCCGACGTGGTGCTCTTCGTGTTCCGCGAGGAATACTATGTGAAGAACGCCGAACCACGCGATGTGAACGATCCGAAATATGCGGAATGGGAAGCACAGTTCGAGCGCGTGAAGGGCACGGCCGACGTCATCATCGCCAAGCAGCGCCACGGACCGACGGGCACGGTGCGCCTCGCCTTCCAGTCGGAATTCACCCGCTTTGCCGATCTCGCCGATTCCTCCTTCATTCAGTATGAGGAACACTGACGACCGCGCTTTGCGGCGCACATGTGCGCCGCAGCACTTTTTCTTTTCATCGATGACCAGTATCCTGGCCGGAGCAAAATCACCTCCGGCCATTTCCTTGTTCAGGCGGCTCCATGACAGATATTTTCAATGACGATGATGCTTTTGCTTTCGCCGGCCTGCGGCTGACGGTCGATCTCGGCGCACTCGTCGAAAACTGGCGCGAGTTGGCCCGCCGCTCGGGGAAGGCGCGCACGTCAGCCGTCGTCAAGGCCGATGCATACGGGCTGGGGATCGAGGATGTCGGCGAAACGCTTTACGCTGCCGGCGCGCGCGATTTCTTTGTCGCCACCGCCGACGAAGGCGCGACATTGCGGCTCTATGCTCCGGAAGCGCGCATCTTCGTGCTGAGCGGCATCTGGCCGGGCATGGAGCGGCGGTTCTTCGAAAACGACCTCGTGCCCGTCATCGCTTCGGAGGAACAACTGACCTTCTGGATGTCGGTTCTGGCGGAACATGGCGACTATCCTTGCGCCCTGCAGGTCGATACGGGCTTCAATAGGCTCGGCCTGCCGATGGACGATGCAATCGCGCTTGCCGATGACGTCTCTCGTCCGGCAAGCTTTGCGCCGGTTCTCGTCATGAGCCATCTTGCCTGTGGCGACGATCCCTCCAATGCGATGAACAGGCAGCAGCTCGAGGCCTTCCGCAAGGTCAGCGCCGCTTTCGAAGGCATCGAAGCGAGCCTCGCCAATTCGGCCGGCATTTTTCTCGGATCGGACTATCATTTCGATCTCACTCGCCCCGGCATCGCCACCTATGGCGGCGAGGCGGTCCCAGGCCTGGCCAATCCGATGCGTCCGGTTGCGACGGCGGAGGCGCGGATCATCCAGACCCGCTCGGTCAAATCAGGCGAAACCGTGGGGTACGGCCGCGCGCTTCAATTGACCCGCGACAGCCGGCTGGCGATCGTCTCGGCAGGCTATGCCGACGGCTACATGCGCAGCCAGTCGAGCGGCGGCGTTCCGCTGCGCCAGACCGGCATTGCCGGCGGTCATGGCTTCATTGCCGGTCACAAGGTGCCCGTTGCCGGCCGCATCACCATGGACCTCACCATCTTCGACATCACCGACCTGCCGGAAAACCTGGCCAGAGCCGGCGACTATGTCGAGCTCTTCGGCAGCAACATCTCGGTCGACGAGGCCGCAAAGGCGGCAGGCACGATCGGTTACGAGATGCTGACGAGCATGGGGCTGCGGCACGAGCGGCGGTATATCTCGGAAGAGACCGAGGAATAGCCTCAGCGAACACCGATTGCGAGCCTAATCCCAAGCGCCACGAACAGCGTGCCGAGACCGCGGTCGAGCCATAGGCCGAGGCTGCGATTGCGCCGGAGAGCCTCGCTCAGACGACCGCCGAGCAGGATGAGCGGCGGTTCGATGAAGGCGGCGACGACGATGATGAGGCTGCCATGCAGCAAAAGCTGCGCCCAGACCGGACCGGCGCCTTCGACGACGAATTGCGGCAGGAAGGCCAGGAAAAAGATAGCGACCTTCGGGTTGAGCAGCGAGACCATGATGCCTTGCCGATAGATGCGGCTAAAGGACAAGGCCTTGCCCGCTTCCTTGATCCAGGCTCCCTCGCCCTTCGAGCGCAGCGCCTGGATGCCGAGCCAGATCAGATAGGCCGCACCGATCCATTTGACCGTCGAGAAAGCCAGCGCGGAAGCGGCCAGGATCGCCGACAGGCCGGCGGCGGCCATCAGCACATGCAAGCACGCGCCGCTCCAGATCCCAAACAGAGCCGCAAAGCCCGAGCGCATGCCGCTTCTGATCGTATGACCGAGAATGAAGGCGATATCCGGCCCCGGCGACAGGTTAAGGAGCGTTGCGGCAGTCAGAAACGCGATCCAGTGAGCAAGCGTATAGTCGAACATCGGTGATCATCCATAAAAACCCGGCATAAAAGCTGACACGATCATCGTTGATACGGAAATCATTAGTTTTGATAGGCCGGGAAAGACATTATCTGACAGCCGATCGCGATTCGTCGCGAAAAAGCGAAGCATTCGAAGTTTGAGAACAGCATCCGATGGCTAAAGCCCGCACACAATTCATTTGCCAGAACTGCGGCACGGTCCACAATCGCTGGGCCGGCAAGTGCGACAGCTGCGGCGCATGGAATACCATCGTCGAGGAAGATCCGTTGGGTGGGATCGGCGGCGGCCCGGCCAAGACGCCGAGGAAGGGCAAGCCTGTCACGCTGACGACGCTTTCCGGCGAGATCGAGGAAGCGCCGCGCATCCATACCGGCATATCCGAACTCGACCGCGCCACCGGCGGCGGTTTCGTGCGCGGCTCGGCCGTTCTCGTCGGCGGTGATCCCGGCATCGGCAAATCGACGCTGCTGATGCAGGCGGCTGCAGCGCTCGCCCGGCAGGGACACAAGGTCGTTTACGTATCGGGCGAAGAAGCCGTGGCACAGGTTCGCCTGCGCGCCCAGCGGCTGAAGGCGGCTGATACCGAAGTGCTGCTGGCGGCCGAAACCAATGTCGAGGACATCCTGGCGACGCTCGCGGAAGGCAAGCGGCCGGATCTCGTCATCATCGATTCCATCCAGACGCTGTGGAGCGAGCTTGCCGAATCCGCGCCCGGCACCGTTACGCAGGTGCGCACCGGCGTCCAGGCGATGATCCGCTTCGCCAAGCAGACGGGTACTGCGATGGTGCTGGTCGGCCACGTCACCAAAGACGGCCAGATTGCCGGGCCGCGCGTCGTCGAGCATATGGTCGATGCCGTCCTCTATTTCGAGGGTGATCGCAGCCATCATTACCGCATTCTGCGCACCGTGAAGAATCGCTTCGGTCCGACCGATGAGATCGGCGTATTCGAAATGTCCGACGCCGGCCTGCGCGACGTGCCCAATCCATCCGAACTCTTCCTTGGAGAACGCAACGAAAAATCGCCGGGTGCGGCCGTCTTCGCCGGCATCGAGGGTACGCGCCCGGTGCTGGTCGAAGTGCAGGCGCTGGTCGCGCCGACATCGCTCGGCACGCCGCGTCGCGCTATCGTCGGCTGGGATTCGGCACGCCTCTCGATGATTCTCGCCGTTCTGGAAGCGCATTGCGGTGTGCGCCTCGGCCAGCACGATGTTTACCTCAATATTGCCGGCGGTTATCGCATTTCCGAGCCGGCGGCGGACCTTGCCGTCGCTTCTGCACTGGTTTCCTCCTTGGCCGGTCTTGCCCTGCCCGCCGATTGCGTCTATTTCGGCGAAGTCAGCCTGTCGGGCGCCGTCCGGCCGGTTGCGCACACCGCCCAGCGCCTCAAGGAAGCCGAGAAGCTGGGATTTTCCGGGGCCGTCCTGCCTGCCGCTTCCGCCGACCTGCCGAAGGTCAACGGCGGACGCTGGAGTGAGATCGACAGCCTGCCGGATCTGGTGGCGCGCATTGCTGGATCGAAGGGCGCGCTCAAGCGCGCGGAAGACGAAGACTGAGCCTTACTTCAGCCGTTCTTGGCGAGGAAGAGGCTCATGATTGAGGCCGATGCCAACCATAAGGTTTGGCAAGTCTTGAAGTGGATTATAGATGCCCATTACGATTTTCGACGGTATTGTTATCGGCGTTCTTCTCTTCTCCGCCGTTTTGGCCATGGTTCGCGGCTTTTCGCGCGAAATCCTATCGATCGTCAGCTGGGGCGGTTCCGCAGTCGCGGCCTACTATCTTTATCCGCTGCTCGTTCCCTATGCCCTGCAATACAAGGCCGACACCAAGATCGCGACGATCGCCTCGGCCGCCGTCATCTTCCTGCTGGCGCTGATCATCATTTCCTTCATCACCATCCGGATTGCCGATTTCATCATCGACAGCCGGATCGGCGCGCTCGACCGGACGCTCGGCTTCCTCTTCGGCGCGGCCCGCGGCCTGCTCTTAATGGTCGTCGTCGTGGCCTTCTGGAACTGGCTGGTGGCTCCCGCCGCCCGGCCGGACTGGGTCAACAACGCCAAGTCCAAGCCCTTCCTGGATTCGATGGTCGAAAAGCTGAAGTCGGCGCTTCCTGAAAATGTCCAGGCCATGCTGCCGCCGGAGATCATCAACAAGATCGCGCCGAACCAGCAGCAACAGCAGCAGCAGCAGCAGGGAGGTGGCGAAAACGCCGCGCCGAACGATACCGCGCCGTCGGATGACGCGCCTGCGCCGCAGACAAACAATTGACGGTGCGTTTACAGGCTTGACCTGCCGCCCGAGAATCGCCATTTGAGCGGCGTGACAATAGAAGATCCGGCCCGATATTTTTTCCGGCCGGATTTTAAGCTATTTTAATGGTCACTCGTGACGCCGCCCCGATCCGCCCACGTTGAGAGCAAAGGCCCGCAGCCATGAACCATTCCGTTTCCATCGAGGACGATATCGACGGCGATACGCTGCATGAAGAATGCGGCGTCTTCGGCATTCTGGGACATCCGGACGCGGCCGCGCTGACGGCTCTTGGCCTGCACGCCCTGCAGCATCGCGGTCAGGAGGCGGCCGGCATCGTTTCGTTCGATGGCCAGCGCTTCCATTCCGAGCGACGGATGGGTCTCGTCGGCGATCATTACACCGATCCCGCGACGCTTGCCCGCCTGCCCGGCGACCGTTCCATGGGCCATGTGCGCTACTCGACCACGGGTGAGACGATCCTGCGCAACGTCCAGCCGCTGTTTGCAGAGCTTGAAGTCGGCGGCATCGCGATTGCTCATAACGGCAATTTCACCAATGGCCTGACCATGCGCCGGCAGCTGATCGCCGACGGCGCGATCTGTCAGTCGACCTCGGACACGGAAGTCGTCCTGCATCTCATCGCCCGCTCCAAGCAGGCCTCCTCCTCCGACCGCTTCATTGATGCCATCAGGCAGATGGAAGGCGGCTATTCGATGCTCGCCATGACGCGCACGAAGCTGATCTCCGCCCGAGACCCGATCGGCATCCGGCCGCTGGTCATGGGTGAGCTCGACGGCAAGCCGATCTTCTGCTCGGAAACCTGCGCGCTCGACATCATCGGCGCGAAATACGTCCGCGACGTCGAAAACGGCGAGGTCGTCATCTGCGAGATCCAACCCGACGGCTCGATCACCATCGACGCCCGCAAGCCCGACGCTCCGACGCCCGAGCGGCTCTGCCTGTTCGAATATGTCTATTTCGCCCGTCCCGATTCCGTCGTCGGCGGCCGCAACGTCTATGTCGCCCGCAAGAACATGGGTATCAATCTCGCCAAGGAAGCTCCCATCGAGGCCGATGTCGTCGTACCGGTGCCGGACGGCGGTACGCCGGCGGCGATCGGCTACGCGCAGGAAAGCGGCATTCCCTTCGAACTCGGCATCATCCGCAACCATTATGTCGGGCGCACCTTCATCGAGCCGACACAGCAGATCCGCGCCTTCGGCGTCAAGCTCAAGCATTCCGCCAACCGCGCCATCATCGAGGGCAAGCGGGTCGTGCTGGTGGACGATTCCATCGTGCGCGGCACGACATCAGTGAAGATCGTGCAGATGATCCGCGAGGCCGGCGCCCGCGAGGTGCATATCCGCGTCGCCAGCCCGATGATCTTCCATCCGGATTTTTACGGCATCGACACGCCGGACGCCGATAAGCTGCTCGCCAACCAGTACAGCAGCCTGAAGGCCATGTGCGATTTCATCGGCGCGGACTCGCTGGAATTCCTGTCGATCGACGGCCTTTATCGCGCCGTCGGCGGCGAGCCGCGCGACAATGCGCAGCCGCAGTTCACCGATCACTATTTCACCGGCGATTATCCGACCCGCCTGCTCGACAAGGAAAGCACCAGCAATGTGCGCAAGCTTTCCGTTCTCGCCAGCAACGGCTGACGTAAGCCACGGTTGACAGGGGCATTCTTGCCCCTTTTTCTCTTCCACGCATTCGGATCAGGACAGCATGAGCGTCAATCTCAAGGACAAGATCGCCCTCGTCACGGGCGCATCGCGCGGCATCGGTTATTTCACGGCATTGGAATTGGCCAAGGCGGGTGCGCATGTGATCGCCTGCGCGCGCACGGTCGGCGGACTTGAGGAGCTGGACGACGCCATCAAGGCAGCCGGCGGCTCGGCAACGCTGGTGCCCTTCGACCTCTCGGATATGAACGCCATCGATGCTCTCGGCGGCTCGATCTTCGAACGCTGGGGCAAGCTCGACATCCTCGTCGCCAATGCCGGCGTTCTCGGCGTGATCTCGCCGATCGGCCATGTCGAGGCGAAGGTATTCGAGAAGGTGATGACCATCAACGTCACCGCCACCTGGCGGCTGATCCGCTCCGTCGAGCCACTGCTGATGCGTTCCGAGGCCGGACGCGCGGTCATCCTATCGTCGGCCGCCGCACATCGCTGCCGGCCTTTCTGGGGTCCCTACTCCGCATCCAAGGCCGCCGTCGAGGCGCTGGCGCGGACCTGGGCCGGGGAAACGCAGAGCACGCCGCTGCGCGTCACCAGCGTCGACCCCGGCGCCACCCGCACCGCCATGCGCGCCCAAGCCATGCCCGGCGAAGATCCGGATACGCTGCCGCATCCCCGTGAGGTCGCCCAGGCGATCCTGCCGCTCGTCGGCCCCGACGTCACCGAAACCGGCAAGCTCTTCGTCGTGCGCGAGAACAAGCTCGTCGACTACCGGATGCCGGAATAAAAACAGCTCCTCCCCATACCTCAGAGAAAGCGTTCCCACTTGACCAAATTCTTCCGGCGCGCGATAAAGCCGCCCATGAAAACGGTTATCTGCATTATCTGCCGGAAGATTATTCGCTAGCGCTTCGCTGGCCTGGCCGTTTTCGTCTCCCAAAATCCAAGATGACAAACGTCCGGCCTGCCGGCGACGGTATTTTTTCGGATTTATGCCTTGGGAGAGTGACATGGCCGCCGAGCCGCAACTGAAGTTCTACAACACGCTGACACGCGAAAAGGTCGATTTCCAGCCGATCGACCGCAACAACGTCCGCATGTATGTCTGCGGCCCCACGGTCTACGATTTCGCCCATATCGGCAATGCCCGGCCCGCCATCGTCTTCGATGTCCTGTTCCGGCTGCTACGCCATCTCTATGGCGAAAGCCATGTCACCTATGTCCGCAACATCACCGATGTCGACGACAAGATCAACGCGCGCGCGCTGCGCGACCATCCCGGCCTGCCGCTGAACGACGCGATCCGCCTGGTGACGGAGAAGACCGAGCGGCAGTATCGCGAGGATACGACGGCGCTGGGCTGCCTGGAACCGCCGGTGCAGCCGCGGGCGACCGATAATATCGCACAGATGATCGCAATCATAGAGACGCTGATCGCCAAGGGGCATGCCTATCGGGCAGCCGGCGAGGTGCTGTTCGACACCAAGTCGATGGCCGATTACGGTCAGTTGTCAAAGCGCAATCTCGATGAGCAGCAGGCGGGCGCTCGCGTCGCGGTCGACGAACACAAGAAGAGCCCTGGCGATTTCGTGCTCTGGAAGCTGTCGGACGAGAACGAGCCCGGCTGGGAAAGCCCGTGGGGCCGTGGCCGTCCGGGCTGGCATATCGAGTGCTCGGCCATGAGCGGCCGCTATCTCGGCAATATCTTCGATATTCATGGCGGCGGCCTGGACCTGATCTTCCCGCATCATGAAAACGAAATCGCCCAGTCGCGTTGTGCACATGGCACGCATACGATGGCGAATGTCTGGATGCACAACGGCTTCGTGCAGGTCGAAGGCCGCAAGATGTCGAAATCGGAAGGCAATTTCGTCACCATCCATGAGTTGCTGCAGTCGGAGAAGCTCGGCGGCCGGACTTGGCCGGGCGAAGTATTGCGGCTTGCCATGCTGATGACGCATTATCGCGAGCCGATCGACTTTTCCGTGAAGCGCCTTGAGGAAGCCGAACGGCTGATCGCCAGATGGCCGGCAGCGGAGGTTGGCGCCGCCGCGCCGGATCAGACGATCCTCGCCGCCCTCGCCGACGACCTCAACACCGTTGCCGCCATTCAGGCAATACATGCGCTGGCACAGGCGGCCAATGCCGATGCCAGCCTCCTGCCCGTCTTCGCGGCAAGCGCCGATCTTCTCGGCCTACTGCCAAAGAAGGCGGAGGTCGACGAAGCCGTTGTCATGGAAATCGATGCCAAGGTGCGTGAACGCCTGGAGTTGCTGAAGGCCAAGAACTTCGCCGAGGCCGACAGGCTTCGCGATGAACTTGCGGCAAGAGGCATCCAGCTGAAAGATGGCAAAGATCCGGTAACGGGCGAGCGCATCACGACTTGGGAGATCAAGCGGTGAGCTTAGTTACTTTGCCGCATACTCCAGTCCCGCCCAAAATCCGCAACAACGCACGCCGAGCAGAAGGCTGGGCCGTCCTGCGCTTCTGGAACGACGACGTCCTGAACGACATAGACAATGTCTGCACACATATCTTCCTCGTCGCTGGAAAGGATAGATCATGACCGTCTCGACCTATACCGGTGGCTGTCAGTGCGGCGCGGTTCGCTTCCGGGTGCGGGGCGAATTGAAGGACGCGTCGATCTGTCATTGCCGCATGTGCCAGAAGGCTTTCGGCGCCTATTATGCGCCGCTGGTCTCGACGCGCGGCGCCGAACTCACATGGACACGCGGCGAGCGGAAGCTGTTCCAATCGTCGAACTATGTGAAGCGCGGTTTCTGCGGGGACTGCGGCACGCCGCTGACCTATGAAGCGCCTGATGGCATTGCGGTCGCGGCTGGCGCCTTCGACGATCCGCCAAGCCTGCCGCCCGTCGTGCAATATGGCACGGAAGCCAAGATCGGCTTCGTCGACCGACTGCATCTGCTGCCCGGACATTCGACGGAGGAAGATGCCGCGCAAGCGCCCTTCGTGGTGAACATCGTGTCCTACCAACATCCCGATCACGATACGGCGGCATGGCCGCCGGAGGCCGGCAAATGACAATCACGGAGAGATACAGCGGTGGCTGCCAGTGCGGCGCGGTTCGCTATCGCGCCACCGGCGCTCTCGGCTATCCGCATCTCTGCCATTGCCGCATGTGCCAGAAGGCTTCCGGCAATTATGCCCTGCCGCTAGGGAACGTCCAACGTGCTGATTTCGAGCTCACTCGCGGCGAACCTTCATGGTTTCATTCGTCCGATCTCGTGCGTCGCGGGTTTTGCGGCACCTGTGGGACGCCATTGTTCTATGATGTTCCCGGCACGGATTCCATCAATGTGACACTTGGTTCATTGGATGAGCCAGCGACGGTCCAACCCGTCGCGCAATCGAACCTTGCGGGAAAGATGCCCTGGTTCCATGCGCTCGATGTGCTGCCGATGGAACCAGATGAGGATAGCTCAGATCGTGCGGTATCGATCAAGCTCTCCAATCATCAACATCCCGATCACGATACCTCAAGCTGGCCAGAGGAGAAGCGCCATGACTGAAGTCACCAGAAGCGGAGGATGCCAATGCGGGGCGGTGCGGTTCCGCATTCGGGGTCAGCTCGGCCGCCCCTCGATCTGCCATTGCCGCATGTGCCAGAAGCAGTTCGGCAGCTTCTTCTCCGCCCTCGTTACGGCACCTGAAGACGGTTTGGAATGGACGCGCGGCGAGCCGACCTATTTCCAGTCATCGGTCAATATCGACCGCGGCTTCTGCAAGAACTGCGGAACGCCGCTGACCTACCGTCATCCGGGCGGCCTCGAAATCGCCATCGGCGCCTTCGACGAGCGCGACGATCTCGCGCCGCAGATCCAGGTCAACCATGCCTATCGCCTGCCCTGGGTGGAGACGATCTTCGAAAAGCCCGTCCATCAGGATCCGGACTTCTACTCGCGGCAGGAGCAGATCATTTCCTTCCAGCATCCCGATCACGATACGGATGTCTGGCCGGCGGAAGGGCTGAAAATATGACGGAGATACTGCGGACGCTTTATCCGGAGATCGAACCCTACGCCTCGGGCCATCTCGATGTCGGCGACGGTCATGTGATCTACTGGGAACGCGTGGGAACGCCGGGCGCCAAGCCGGCCGTCTTCCTGCATGGCGGCCCGGGCGGCGGCATTTCGCCGAGCCATCGCCGCGTATTCGATCCGGCGCTTTACGACGTGATGCTGTTCGACCAGCGCGGCTGCGGACGCTCGACACCGCATGCCGGCCTGGAAGCCAACACGACCTGGCATCTGGTTGCCGATATCGAGCGACTGCGGCAAATGGCCGGCGTGGAGAAATGGCTTGTTTTCGGCGGCTCCTGGGGCTCGACGCTGGCGCTCGCCTATTCCGAAACGCATCCGGAGCGGGTTTCGGAGCTGGTCGTGCGCGGCATCTACACGCTGACCAGAGCCGAACTCGATTGGTATTATCAGTTCGGCGTATCGGAGATGTTCCCCGACAAATGGGAACGCTTCGTCGCACCGATCCCGCCGGAAGAGCGGCACGAAATGATGCTCGCCTATCACCGCCGCCTCACGCATCCGGACAAGGCCATCCGCCTGGAGGCCGCAAAGGCATGGTCGATCTGGGAGGGCGAGACGATCACGCTGCTGCCGGAACCGTCCACCAGTGATAAGTTCACCGAGGCGGAATATGCGCATGCGTTCGCCCGCATCGAGAATCATTTCTTCGTCAATGCCGGCTGGCTCGAGGAAGGCCAGCTGCTGCGCGACGCGCATAGACTGAAGGACATTCCCGGCGTCATCGTCCATGGCCGCTATGACATGCCCTGCCCGGCCAAATACGCCTGGGCACTGCATAAGGCCTGGCCGAAGGCGGAGTTTCATCTGATCGAAGGTGCGGGCCACGCCTATTCGGAGCCCGGCATCCTGGATCGGCTGATTCGAGCGACAGATAAGTTTGCAGGGAAAGAATAGGCCTAATAAGGCCCCTCACCCTAGCCCTCTCCCCATCCTTCGACAGGCTCAGGACGGGGAGAAGGTGGCCTCGAACGGTTTAGCAACGTGAAACCGAGATGGGACGGATGAGGGGCGCCCCACTATCAAAACCGGTTCGCCGGAGGAAACAGTATGACACGCGAAAAAATCTATCTCTTCGACACGACGCTCCGCGACGGGCAGCAGACCCCCGGCATCGATTTCTCGGTCGAGGACAAGATTGCCATCGCGACCATGCTGGATGAGTTCGGCCTGGATTATATCGAAGGTGGCTATCCCGGCGCCAACCCGACCGATACGGCTTTCTTCAGCGAGAAGCGCACGCAATCGGCCTCCTTCGTTGCCTTCGGCATGACGAAACGCGCCGGCGTCTCCGCCTCCAACGATCCGGGCCTCGCCAGCCTGCTGCAGGCGAAATCCGACGCGATCTGTTTCGTCGCCAAGAGCTGGGACTATCACGTCAAGGTGGCTCTCGGCTGTACCAACGAGGAGAATCTCGAAAGCATCGCCGAGAGCGTCAAGGCGGCCGTCGGCGCCGGCAAGGAAGCTCTGGTCGATTGCGAGCACTTCTTCGACGGCTACAAGGCCAATCCGACCTATGCGCTTGCCTGCGCCAGGACGGCCTATGACGCCGGAGCGCGCTGGGTCGTGCTCTGCGACACCAATGGCGGCACGCAGCCGCCGGAGGTCCGCGCCATCGTCGAGGCGGTCATCGCCTGCGGCGTTCCCGGGCACTGTCTTGGCATCCACGCCCATAACGACACCGGACAAGCGGTCGCCAATTCGCTCGTCGCGGTCGAAGCCGGCGTCCGGCAGATCCAGGGAACGCTGAACGGCGTCGGTGAGCGCTGCGGCAATGCCAACCTGATCACGCTGATCCCGACGCTGGCGTTGAAAAGAGCCTATAGCGAGCGTTTCGAGACGACGATCGATGCGGAGCGGCTCGTCGGCCTTACACGTCTTTCGCACGCCTTCGACGAGCTCCTGAACCGATCACCCGACTATCAGGCTCCCTATGTCGGCGCCTCGGCCTTTGCCACCAAAGCCGGCATCCATGCCTCGGCGCTGCTCAAGGATCCCCGCACATACGAGCATGTGCCGCCGGAAAGCGTCGGCAACTTCCGCAAGGTCATGGTGTCCGATCAGGGCGGGAAGTCGAACTTCATAAACGCTCTGAAGCGTCGCGGCATCGATGTCGGCAAGGATGATCCGAAGCTCGACCGGCTGATCCAGATCGTCAAGGAACGCGAAGCGACGGGCTATGCCTACGAAGGAGCTGACGCAAGCTTCGAGCTGCTGGCACGCCGCACGCTCGGCACCATCCCGGAATTCTTCGCGGTCGACGGATTTCGCGTCATGGTCGAGCGCCGTTTCGATTCCCACGGTCAAGTAAAGATCGTCTCGGAAGCGGTGGTCAAGATCATCATCGACGGCGATACCATCATGTCGGTCGCCGAGGGCGACGGCCCGGTCAATGCGCTCGACCTGGCGCTGCGCAAGAATTTCGGCAAATACCAGCACGAGATCGACGATCTGGAGCTGGCTGATTTCAAGGTGCGTATCCTCAATGGCGGTACGGAGGCCATAACCCGTGTCCTGATCGAATCCACAGACAGCAGCGGCGTGCGCTGGTGGACGGTCGGCGTCTCCGAAAACATCATCGACGCGTCGTTTCAGGCGCTGATGGATTCCGTCATCTACAAGCTGATGAAGAACCGGCATATGGCGGGCAGAATAGCGGCGGAGTGATCCGCCGCCCATCAAAAAGCTTGACGATGCCGTCAAGGAAATGAATTAGCCACGCGGCACGCATTGGAGTAATCCCGTCTCAAATAATCGTGAAAGACGGGAAAATTCATGGCCACCGATGCGGTGAAACCGGAAATCAAGAACAACGATGCTGTCCGGGGCTTCGGCTTCGCGATGACGGCCTATCTCTTCTGGGGCATCCTGCCGCTCTATATGAAAGCCATGGCGCATATACCGGCTTTCGAGGTCATCGCCCATCGCATCGTCTGGTCGGTTCCCGTCGCCGGCATCGTGCTGCTGGCGCTTGGACGCCTGGGTGACGTGAAGGCGGCGTTTCACAATCCGCGGACAATCGCCATGGCGTCGCTGACGGCCGCGCTCGTCACCATCAACTGGGGAACTTATGTCTGGGCGATCGGGGCCGGCCATTCGCTCGATGCGGCTCTCGGTTACTTCATCAACCCGCTGTTCAGCATCGCTCTCGGTGCCATCCTTCTCAAGGAAAAGCTGGCACCGACGCAGATCGTCGCGATCGGCCTGGCGGCGACAGCCGTCATCATCCTGACCGTCAAGGCCGGCACCCTGCCCTGGGTCGCCCTGTCGCTGACCTTCTCTTGGGGCTTCTACGCCTTTTTCCGCAAGACGCTGCCTGTCGGTGCCAATCAGGGCTTCTTCATCGAGGTGCTGCTGCTCTGCATTCCGGCGATGCTGTATATTCTCTATCTGGAGGCGCGCGGCGAAGGCCATTTCTACCAGACCGGCCTCGCGGACACCGCACTTCTGCTCGGCTGCGGACTTGTGACGGCGCTGCCGCTGATGATCTTCGCCAACGGCGCGAAGCTTCTCAGAATGTCGACCATCGGCATCATGCAGTACATCGTGCCGACGATGGTCTTCCTGATTGCCGTCTTCCTGTTCAAGGAACCCTTCGGCACGACGCAGCTGATTGCATTCTCGCTGATCTGGGCCGGTCTCGTGCTCTATAGCTGGTCGATGCTGCGTCAGAGCAGAGGGCGCTAACGGCGTGGTATGGTTAGCAAATCGCTAATCAGAGCTTAGAGATAACGGCCTCTTCGCCGCCGCGGTCGCCATGTGTCTCGGCGGCGTGTTTGCGGATCGCCGGGATGATATCGGCGATCTTGTCGATGACCAGCGGCTGGACGCGGTGGGCGGTATGGACGAAGCCCTCTTCCGTCATATGGCGGATGAGCTCCATCATCGGATCCCAGAAACCGTTGATGTTGGCGAAGACCATCGGCTTTTCGTGGCGGCCGAGCTGGCCCCAGGTCATGATCTCGACGATCTCTTCCAGCGTGCCGATACCGCCGGGCAATGCCACGAAGGCATCGGCGCGCTCGAACATGCCATGTTTGCGTGCATGCATATCAGGCGTTATGATAAGTTCGTCGAGCTGACCGAGCGAATGGCGCGTCGCTTCCATGTCGACGAGAAATTCCGGGATGATGCCCGTGACCTGGCCGCCATGCGACAGGACACCGCTTGCGACGGCGCCCATGATGCCTTTCGTTCCGCCGCCATAGATCAGGCGCAGGCCGTTTTCGGCAATGCTTTTGCCCAGTTCGCGGCCAGCAGCCATATGGGAGGGATCGCGCCCCGGCCTTGAGCCGCAATAAACGCAAATGGATCGAATTGGCGCAGAATCGTCGGTCATGGTTCCAAACAACTATGCTGCAGATGCTCAGTCAAGATTTTTCAAAGGAAAACTTGCGTCGGAACATGCGAAAATGGCTGAGAAAGCTTGTAAAAGCAGGCGAAATCGCTAGCAATTTTAGGAGTTGCGACGACTTCGCCGCGTGGAGATGAATGATGATGAAGAACCGTGCCGGTTGGCTGGCTCTGTTGGTGTTGGCAATTGCGACCCTGTTGATGGTCTTTTTCGTGATGCCACGCATCAACGGCGACAAGAACCCGATCGGCAGCGCCGTCAATCAGGCCGGCGATGCGGTGAAGAATACGATCGAGGAAAACGCGCAGAAGGCTGGCGAGACCGCGAACAAGACCACGCAGAATGCCGCATCGAGCGCCGTTAACACCGCCGATCTTGCCAAAAAGCTCACCGACCTGACGGGGGCTGCCACGGCTTCGCTTACCGATCTCAAGGCGCTATTCAAGGATGGAGCCACCCCGGCGCAGGACGCCTTCGCGGCCGCAAAGACGAAGGCGATCACGGCGCTGCAGTCGATCGTCGGCTTCGCCCTTCCGCAAGGCATCGACGCGACAACGACGGGGCTCGTGAAGAAGATACAGGACGGCGCAGCCAAGGCGCTCGCCATCACCCAATCTCTCCCCGACAACGCCGCCGAAGCCGGCAGCGCGATCGACAAGGCAACGGCGGCACTGACGGGCCAAACAGCATCTGGGACCGACGCGGCTGGGAAGTCTCAGGTACCGTCATTCGACGTGCTGCGTGTCGAGCCGGACGGCTCAACCGTCATTGCCGGCTCGGCCGAGCCGAACGCGAAACTGGAGATCGTCGACGGGGAAAAAGTGGTTACGACCACCAATGTCGGCCCCAGTGGCGACTTTGCCGCCGTCCTCGACAATCCGCTGCCGCCCGGCGACCATGAATTGATGCTCCGGGCAACCGGCAAGGACGGCAAGGTTGCCACCTCCGAGGAAGTAGCGACCGTCTCCGTGCCGAAAGACGATTCGACACAGCTTCTCGCCATGGTCTCCAAGCCGGGCGCTGCAAGCCGCATCATCACCGCTCCCTCGGCCAAGCAGGGTCGCGTAACGTCCACCGAGCAGAATGCGTCGGCTGCCGACCCGCAGACGAAAGCACTGGACGGCACCGCGGCAGCAGGTGCCAAACAGGACGGCGCGGTTGTCGCATCCGCCAACCCTGCAGCCGGCACGACAGCGCCGCCGACGGCGAAGATGGATGCAGGTCCCGACGTCATGGTCAACGCCGTCGAAATCGAAAACGACCATATCTTCGTTGCCGGCAGCACGAAATCGAATGCCAAGGTGCGCGCCTACGCCGACGAGAAGCTCATCGGCGAAAACGTTGCGGAAGGAGACGGCCATTTCGTCGTCGACGGACCGATGCCGCTAGCCGTCGGCGATCACAAGATCCGCGTCGACGTGCTCGACGGAGCCGGCAAGGTCATCGTTCGCACCAGCGTCAACTTCACGCGCCCAGAGGGCAATCAGGTGACGGTGGCGGCTCAGGTGCCGGCTGCCGCCAATGGCCAGGGACAGTCGGCCGCCACAAGCATGGTGCCGCTCGACGAAGGTGAGCTCGCCAAGCTCAAGGAAGGTGCCGCCAAAGCCTTCGCGCTGCTCAAGGGCCTGTTTACCGACGGCAAGCAGCCAAATGCCGAACAGCTCGCCGCGGCTCGCTCCGGCACGGAAATCGCGCTGAAATCGCTTTCGGAATTTCGTCCGTCCATCAACGCCACCGCGGATCTGAAAAAGGCCGCGGCCGACGCCGTAAGAGCTGCGGTCAAGGCGCTGGGCGCATTGCAGGCCCTGCCGAAGGATGCGAAATCGATCGGCGCGGCGCTGCCGGGCCTCGAACAGCTTGTTGCAGCCGTTACCGTCCCCGCGCAGACATCGCCGGCAAAACCGAACGTGGAGGTTTCCTCCAGCGAAAGCGGCCCGAAAACGCTGGAGCAGGCGCCGCTTTCGCAGGACACCAATGCCGTCATCATCCGTCGTGGCGATACGCTCTGGCAGATCTCACGCCGCATCTATGGCGCCGGCGTGCGCTATACGACCATCTACCTGGCGAACGAGGACAAGATCAACAATCCGGACCGGATCCTTCCCGGCCAGGTCTTCGGGCTGCCGAAGGATGCGCTGCCGAATGCCGAGGAGCTTCACCGCAAGCGGCTGTCCGGCGAACATCTCTAGGCAACAGTCTTCCACCGGGACCATCGTCATTGGCCAGGCGCCGTCAGCGCCTGGCCAACGCTTTTATGCGTCATAAAAATAGTGTAAGCGTCGCGCGACCTTCATCGCCTTCGCCGAACGGCCTTGCCCCACATGCGAAGGTTTCACAGCCAGCCGCGCAATGGTTGCCGCGCCAGGCTGTCCCAATCATTTGCCGGAGACGGACATGGCTGACCGCAACAAAACGATATCGGCGGATTCCAGCAATCCGATGAATACGATCGTCAATCTCTGGCCCTATATGTGGCCGAGCGGGCGCATGGACCTGAAGATGCGCGTCGTCTGGGCGACCGTCTTCCTGCTGGTCTCCAAATTCTTCCTGCTGCTGGTTCCCTATTTCTTCAAATGGTCCGTCGATGCGCTGAACGGCAAGCTCGACATGCAGGGCATCCTGCCGGCCTTCATGGTCGGCGCCATCGCATTGATCGTCGCCACCAATCTGACACGCCTGATCCAGCTCGGCCTCAACCAGCTGCGCGATGCGCTGTTTGCGAGCGTCGGCCAATATGCCGTTCGCCAGCTCGCCTACAAGACATTCGTGCACATGCACGAATTGTCGCTGCGCTTCCATCTGGAACGAAAGACCGGCGGCCTCTCGCGCATCATCGAACGCGGCACGAAAGGCATCGAGACCATTGTCCGCTTCACCATCCTCAATACGTTTCCGACCTTCATCGAGTTCCTGCTGACCGCCATCATCTTCTGGCGCGGCTACGGCTTCTCCTATCTCGCCGTGACGGCGGTTACGGTCTGGCTCTACATCTGGTTCACCGTCAAGGCGAGCGACTGGCGCATCTCCATCCGCCGTACGATGAACGACAGCGACACGGACGCCAATACGAAGGCGATCGATTCGCTCCTCAACTTCGAAACGGTCAAATATTTCGGCAACGAGGAGATGGAGGCCAAGCGCTTCGATCAGTCGATGGCACGCTATGAGAAGGCCGCCACCAGCGTCTGGACGTCGCTCGGCTGGCTGAACTTCGGCCAGGGCGTGATCTTCGGCCTCGGCACGACCGTCATGCTGGTCATTTCCGGCTTGTCGGTTCTGAACGGCCACCAGACTGTCGGGGACTTCGTCTTCATCAACGCGATGCTTTTGCAGCTTTCGGTGCCGCTGAATTTCATAGGCTTCGTCTATCGCGAGATACGCCAGGGTCTGACTGATATCGAGGAAATGTTCGATCTGCTGGAAGTCAGGCCCGAAGTGGTCGATGCACCCGGCGCCAAGGAACTGGTAATCGGCAGCGGCGCGATCTCGTTCAAGGACGTGCAGTTTGCCTATGATCCGGCAAGGCCGATCCTGAAGGGCATTTCCTTCGAGGTGCCGGCCGGCAAGACCGTCGCCGTTGTCGGGCCTTCGGGTGCCGGAAAATCGACGCTGTCGCGCCTGCTCTATCGTTTCTACGACGTGCAAGGCGGTTCCATCACCATCGATGGCCAGGACCTGCGCACCGTGACGCAGAAAAGCCTGCGCAAGGTCATCGGCATGGTGCCGCAGGATACCGTACTCTTCAACGACACCATCGCCTACAACATCCGCTATGGCAGGCCGGCCGCGAGCGATGCCGAGGTGACGGCTGCAGCCGAAATCGCTCAGATCGGCGAGTTCATCCGCGTTCTGCCCGAGGGCTTCGATACGAAGGTCGGGGAACGCGGTCTCAAATTGTCGGGCGGCGAAAAGCAGCGTGTCGCGATCGCGCGCACCATTCTCAAGGCGCCGCCGGTCCTGATCCTCGACGAAGCGACCTCGGCGCTCGACACGACGACCGAGCGTGAAATACAGGCTGCCCTCGATGTCGTTTCGAAGAATCGTACGACATTGGTCATCGCGCATCGCCTTTCGACGGTGATCGGCGCGGACGAGATCATCGTGCTGAAAAGCGGCGTGATCGCCGAGCGCGGCACGCATGCGGATCTTCTGGCGCAGAATGGACTATATGCCTCCATGTGGAACCGCCAGCGCGAGGCAACGCAGGCCGAAGAACATCTGAAGCAGGTGCGCGAAAGCGACGATCTCGGCGTGGTCGACCGGCTGGCGCCGGCAAGCTGAGCCAGCCTCCGCAAAGTCCGCACCATCAGGCTCCGGCCACGGAAACGGTACGACGAATTATGCACGGACTGCTGTCACGAGGCTGAGATGACAGCTTGCTAGGTACGAGGGTCCTTTCAACGGAGCCCCCAAAATGCGTACTTCTGTCAAAGCTTTAAGCATATTGCTCTTCGTCGGCCTTGCCTCGCCGGTGTTTGCCGAGGATGCCAAGCCGTTCGCCGATGCCAAGGAGATCAATCTCCTCGATCTGCTGCCGCCTCCGCCCGCCAATGATTCCGCGCAGATGAAGGCGGAGCTCGGCGAAATCCTGACGATCCAGGTGACCCGCACGCCGGAAATGGCGGCTCGCGCCGTGGCCGATGCGGAAGAGAATGTCTGGCGCTTCTCCGACGTCATCGACAATCCGAAATTCACCAAGGAAAACCTGCCGAAATTCTCGGCCTTCTTCGATCGCATCGTCGAAACCGAAGGCGCCGTTGTCGATCCGGCCAAGAATGTCTGGAAGCGCCCGCGCCCGCATCTCTACAGCGATCTGGTCAAGCCCATCGTGCCGCTCTCCAAGTCCGGCTCCTATCCGTCCGGCCACGCCACGCTCGGCACGCTGATGGGCATCGTGCTGTCGAACATGGTGCCGGAAAAACGCGCCGTCATCATGACCCGCGCCTGGGAATATGGCCACAACCGCATCGTCGGCGGCATTCACTACGCCTCCGATATCGAAGCCGCCCATATTGCGGGCACCGTCATCGCCGAAACCATCATGACGCATGACGACTATAAGAGCGAATATGAAGGCGCCAAGGCGGAGCTGCGCGCCGCTCTCGGCCTCTGATTTCCGAACTGCAGCAAATGCCCGAGCCGCCGGATAACCTCCGGCGGCTTTGCCTTATTCGCCCCGAACCGGGCAAGGATGCGAGACCTAAGCAAATCTGCATCCTGCATCGCGCCTCTCCAAGACATCATGTGGTTTGCGGCTGCATGATTCCCGCGTATACGCGGGATATTGCGGCATGAAGGAGTTGAACGATGACAGACGGGGTAATTGGAACCAGAAGCGATCTCGCCCGGCGCATCGCCGAGGTGGCGACGTTGGAAGGCGAATTCGAACTCCGTTCCGGCCAGATTTCCAACCGGTATTTCGACAAATACCGCTTTGAAGGCATGCCTTCGCTGCTGAAACCGCTGGCACGCGCCATGGCCGATCTCATCCCGGCCGAAACCGAAGTCGTTGCCGGCCTGGAATTGGGAGGCATCCCGCTCGTGACGGCAATCTCGCTGGAGACTGGCATCCCCGCGGCCTTCGTTCGCAAGGAGGCAAAGACCTATGGAACATGCCAGGCAATCGAGGGACAAGACGTTGCCGGACGCCGGGTAACGTTCATCGAGGATGTGATTTCGACTGGCGGCGCGGTGAAGGATGCCTATCACCTGGCAATCGGCTCACAGGCGCACATTCTTGCCGTTGTCTGTGCGATCTGGCGTGGAGAGGGTGCCCCTGCGATCCAAGGCCTTCCACGACTTCCCGTCTTGCCCGTTTTTACGAGAGCAGATCTGGAAAACGCCAGATAGACATATGTATCGGCCGAGAATGGGATTGCGCTGGGGGCGAGCGTGCGAGAGCATTGCCCATGACAGCGTTTGCCTGTAGTCACGCTCGACTGGTAATCAGAGCAAGACTGCGTATCTTATTCGCATTCTTTTGACCGGCATGATCTCTTCCCGTGACCGCGACCCGGTTTTTGGGGAGGGTGCCCTAACGGAGTAGGCCATAGATGAGCTTATTGAACAGCGTACGCAACGTCATCGTTCCGGTACACAAGGAAGGCTATCCCTTCGTTGCAGGTTTCTTCGTCGCGTCGCTCGTACTGGGCTGGATCTTCAAGCCGCTCTTCTGGATCGGCCTGATCCTCACGCTCTGGTGCGCCTACTTCTTCCGCGATCCCGAGCGCATGACGCCGCAGGACGACGATCTTGCGATATCGCCGGCAGACGGCAAGGTCTCCGGCGTGCAGATGGTGACACCGCCGGCGGAGCTCAATCTCGGCACCCAGCCGATGCTGCGCATCTCGATCTTCATGAACGTCTTCGACTGCCATGTGAATCGTTCGCCGATGCGCGGCCGCATCACCAGCATCGCCTATCGCCAGGGCAGCTTCCTCAATGCCGAACTCGACAAGGCCAGCGAACAGAACGAGCGCAACGGCCTCGTCATCGAGACCAAGCATGGCGAAATCGGCGTCGTGCAGATCGCCGGCCTCGTCGCACGCCGCATTCTCTGCTTCGTTAACCCGGACGAGCCGCTGGATGCCGGCGAGCGCATCGGCCTGATCCGCTTCGGCTCGCGCCTTGATATCTTCCTGCCCGAGGGCGCATCGGCGCGCGTTGCCGTCGGCCAACGGGCGATCGCCGGCGAAACCGTCATTGCCGAATTCGGCTCGGCAAAGGGCGCAACCCTTAGCCGCCGCAGCTGAGCCCTGGAGCATTTCCGCTCTAAACAGAATGACGGAAATGCTCCATATCATTGTTTTCACGCGATTCCGGACGTAACCCTGCTTCGCAGTTTTGCTGGAATTGCTCTAGGAACACGAACGAGATGAAGACGCCTTTTCCGCCTTTCGAGCCGCATGGGCCTAATGACGAAGCGCGTGGACCGCGTCTTCGGGAAATCCCGCTGCGGCTGATCGTGCCGAACATGATTACCGTTCTGGCAATCTGCGCGGGCCTGACGGGCATTCGTCTCGCGTTCGAAAACCGCTACGAGCTTGCCGTCGTCGCAGTGCTGGTCGCCGCCTTTCTTGACGGCGTCGACGGGCGCGTGGCGCGGCTGATGAAGGCGACTTCGAAATTCGGCGCGCAGATGGATTCGCTCGCCGATATCGTCAATTTCGGCGTCGCTCCAGCGCTTGTCGTCTATGTCTTCCTGCTCGACCAGGCCCGCTCCCTCGGCTGGATTGCCGCGCTGATCTACACGATCGCAGCCGGACTTCGCCTTGCCCGCTTCAACGTCATGGCCGAGCGCGAGCACAAGGCCTCCTGGCAGTCGGAATATTTCGTCGGCGTGCCCGCGCCCGCCGGCGCCATGCTGGTGCTGTTGCCGGTCTATCTCGGCTTTCTGGGTCTGACGCCGGACCGCACCTTCGCCTATTGGGGTGCGGCCTACACCGTTCTGATCGGCTTCCTTCTGGTCAGCCGCCTGCCCGTCTGGTCCGGCAAATCGGAAGGCAGCCGCATAAGGCGTGACCTGGTTCTGCCGATCATGCTCGGGCTTGTCGTCTATGTCGCGATGCTGATGAGCTATACGTGGCATGTCATGGTGGTGACCGTCGTTGCCTATCTGCTCTCGCTACCCTTCGGCGCGCGGTCCTGGGCCAAGAAATACGGCACCTATACCATCAATGGTCCCGGCGATCCGGACGTCGACGATTCCAACGACGATATCGGTCGGCATATCTAGCCAAAACGCTACGAAGTCTTGGCCGCATCGCTCCCGTGCAACCGCAAGTCTGTAAGTTTCCCTTATCGAATCAGGGGCGTGGCGATCGGTCGCGCGTCAAATAGTGAGCGGCCAAAACCTCGGTTCTCGGCAAATTCAAACATTGCGGCAGTGCGGATTCTACACGAGGATTCGGCGCTAATCTCTCGAAATATGGTCGTTGTTTACAAAAGCTGATTGGAAAACGCCTTCGATTTGTCATGATTCTCAAGAAAATAGCACTACTTGATAGTGAACTACGAAATGCTCCGGGAGAGCATGGTGAGGAGTGAGACGTGACCCAGAAGAAAGATCAGGCGGCACAACCGCAAGCAAAGATCGACCCCAGCAAGCATTACCGCCCATTGGGCCTGAAAGCCGTTCTTGCGGCTCATCTGATGCTGAAGACCAAGCCTCTCAAGAAGAAGATCGCTTAACAGCGCAGAGCCCCTGCCCGCCACCGACCGATGCCGGCAGGCAGCATTTTCTGGCCACCCAATAGCGGCCGATCAGAGAAGGCTCAGCTGGCCATCCTCGGAATCTGCTTTCTTCGACGGTTTCTTGGCAGGCTCGACCGCCACGGGTGTCTGCAGGTCTGGCCCCATATTGGCGACCTTGTTGACGCGATCCGAAACCGGTATCGCCTCGAAAAAATCCTCCTGGACCGGCGTCATAAGATCGAGGACGTCACGCGGCTCCTGCGTCTTGCAATCGAGCCAGCGGGCGAAATCCTCCGGCTTGATGACGACGGGCATGCGGTCATGGATGGAGCGGATTGCGCTGTTTGCCGCTGTCGTCAGGATAGCGCCGGTATCGACCTCCGAACCATCGGCCGACGACCAGGTTTCCATCAGCCCGGCAAAGGCGATGACGCCGCCGTTGCGCGGTCGGATCCAATAGGCTTGCGGTTTCTCGCCGCTTTCCTTCGAAGGACGATGCCATTCGTAAAAACCGGATGCGGGAATGAGGATGCGGCGATGGCGCATGGCGGCGCGGAAGGAGGCCTTGCCGATCGCCGTTTCCGCCCGCGCATTGATCAGCAGCGGAAATTCCTTGGGATCCTTCACCCAGGCCGGCGTAAATCCCCAGCGCACAAGCAGGGCGCGGCGATCCGGCAGGTTGCTGCCCGGAAGCTGCCTGTCGCCGGCGATGACGACGAGGATCGGCTGCGTCGGCGCGATGTTGTAACGCGCCGGAAAACCCTCATTCAGCAGAACGCCGAGCGCTTCCCCCACGTAGTCTGCCGTCGATGTCAAAGCGAAACGTCCGCACATGGCGTTTGTTTTGCACCCTGAAGGCGTCGGGTCAAGTCAACCGCGAGGGCCGAAGAGAATGATCGCCGCGCCGGCGAGGCAAACGGCGGCACCTGATATGTCCCACCGATCCGGCAGCCGCCCTTCGGCCAACCAGAGCCAGAGAATGGAGGCAACGATATAGACGCCGCCATAAGCGGCAAAGGTGCGCCCGGCAGCCTCGCTCGGCACCAATGCGAGCAGCCAGGCAAAGAGCGCCAGCGAGACGAGGCCGGGCGCAAGCCACCAGACCGGCTTTGCCAGACGGAGCCAGGCCCAGAAGGCAAAACAGCCGGCAATTTCGGCCAAGGCAGCCAAGGCATATAGTCCGTAAATCATCCCGATGATCGCCCGCGCATTCGGCGCGTGCGACTCGCCGCGCCTATCGACAGCGAGTTAAGGGGCATTCCCGGAGGACAGCAAGGGTCGTTTCCTGTAGAGCTTGGTCGCCGATGATCTCCGGTCACCGCCCCGATCTCCTCATTCGAATGCGACGCGATCCATGACCTCCCCACCCCGCCCCGCCTCCTCCGCCATCCTCGAGCGCAACGGCCGCTTCCTGCTGGTGCTGCGCAGCAAGCCACCCTCTGCCGATATGTATGCCTTTCCGGGCGGACGGGCCGAGGAAGGAGAAACGCCTGATGATGCGGCGCTGCGCGAATTCAGGGAGGAGACCGGCATAACCGCCCGCAATCCACGTCTGTTCGAGACTTATGATCTGCGCTCCCATGCAGCCGACGGAACACTCATGAGCCATTTTCTGCTTTCGGTTTTCCTCGTCGATGCCGACGAGGATGCGGTTGCAGAGGCGGCCGACGACGCAGCCGCCATAGGCTGGTACACGCTGGAGGAGGTGCGCCGCCTGCCTGTTCCGGCCAGCGTGCTCGAATGCGTGGAACGACTTGTTGCAGCAAACGCATAGCTCGGCCCCCGAAATTAACGATGCTGAGCAATATCGGCGTGGAAACCACCTACCGCGCCTTGTTCACGTCATGCTTGTCCGGTCAACATGGTTACATGATTCATAACAGCCTTGGCCGACCGCTTCTGATCTGCACCGCGCTTGCCGCAGCCTTTCCCGCTGCGGCACAGCCGGCAGCAAACGCGCCACCTGCTCAGGCGCCCGATGCAGCGAATGCCGAACGGCCGGCACCCTATGACGAGCAGCTTTCCCGGCTCGCCGAAATTCTCGGCTCGATCGACTATCTGCGCAATCTCTGCAGTCCGAAAGGGGAAGACGGATGGCGGGGTGATATGCAGCAATTGCTCGATACCGAGACCAAGGGCGAGCAGAAACGCAAGGAAAAGCTGACGGCTGCTTTCAACCGTGGATATCGGTCCTTCGCATCCGTTTACACGAATTGCACGCCGCAGGCTCTCGTGGCGGAAGAGCGATACCGTAACGAAGGTGCAACACTGGCGACAGAAATCACCGCCCGCTTTGGAAATTGACGTTTTATTAACCTCTTTTCATAGCGAGCCGTGTCGTTTTGGGAAAAGGCTGATAAAGTTGTTAAGCAAGTGGTAAGGACATGAACGTCTTAAGGAAAGAATCAATGGAAACCAGCCTGAATGAAATCGACGACATGATCGTCCATGAAAAGATGCAGGCAGCGCTGGAATACCAGAATGAAGCGTGGGCCGACGGCATGGCTGACGGTATCGAGCCTGAGATCATCGCCGACGCGGCCATTGCGCATGCCATTCGCGAGACGATCCGCAATCAGGGTGAACAGGGCGCGGAAGCCTTGCTCGAATCGCTGCGTGAACGCATGCTGGCTGGTGAATTCTCTCCGAACCGTACCCTGCAATAACAATCAGAGATTGCTTATGCGTATCTTTCCGGGCAATGCGCTTTCCTGTTCCATTGCCTCGCTTGCTGCCGTGACCCTGCTTTTGGGCAGCACTGCCCTGCCGTTACCGGCCCTTGCCTTTTCCCAGCTCAATCCTCCGGCATCCCAGGCGAAGGACGCAGCACAATCCACCCAGCAAAAGAACGAGAAGCCGATCGAGCAGGCGCTGGAGGCGCCGTCGAACAACAATACGCTGCCGTCCCCCGATCCGCTGATCAACAAGCAGGCCAGCCAGAGCAGCGGTGACGCTTCGAACGCCAACAAATCGGCCGAGTTCCTATTCGACATCGACAAGGCGCCCGAGCCGGTAAAGAAGCTCCGTACGGCGATCGTGGAAGCTGCCGCCTCCGGCGATCTCGAACGCCTGCGTCCGCTGATGAATGTCGGCGGCGGTCTGAAGCAGACACAGGTCACCGCCGACGATCCCGGCGAAGACCCGATCAAGACCCTGCACGATCTTTCGGGCGATCCCGACGGCATCGAAATCCTGTCGATTCTCCTCGACATCATGTCGACCGGCTTTGCCCATATCGGCCAGGGAACCCCTGATGAGGTCTATGTCTGGCCCTACTTCGCCCAGAAGGACATCAAGACGCTTTCCACGCCGGAAAAGGTCGATCTGATGCGCATCGTGACGGCTGGCGACTATGCCGACATGCTGGAATTCGGCGGCTATAATTTCTATCGCGTCGGCATCACGCCGGACGGCCGCTGGAAATTTTTCACCTCGGGCGAATGATCCGGCCGGGGAACTTGCGGTTCCTCGCCGAAGGCCCTACCTCTGCGTGATAGGCCAAATCAGCGGATCCATCATGCCAGCCGTATTCCTGAGAGAGCGTTCCTTCATCCGCATTGCCGGCGTGGAGGCGGAATCGTTTCTGCACAATCTCATCACCACCGATCTCGTTTCACTCGGTGCCGGTGAAGCGCGCCCGGGCGCCCTGCTGACACCTCAGGGCAAAATCCTGTTCGACTTCATGATCTGGCGGGACGGCGCCGGCTTTTTGCTCGAAACCGACACTACACAAAGCGAAAGCCTGCTGAAGCGGCTCATCATGTATCGGCTGCGCGCCAAGGTCGATTTCGGCACGGAGGACGTTCAGGGCGTCACCGTCGCCTGGGGCGATGCCGATGCAGACGGCCCCAAGGACAGCCGCTTCGCCAAGGCAGGCATCGCGCTGACGCGCATGCCCGGAGAGCATGGTAACGACGCCGAGACCCTCTATGACGAACTGCGGATCGCCAACGGCATCGCCGTCTCGGGCCGCGATTTTGCGCTGCAGGATGCCTTCCCCCACGATGTGCTGATGGATCTCAACGGCGGCCTGGGTTTCCGCAAGGGCTGTTATGTCGGCCAGGAAGTCGTCTCCCGCATGCAGCATCGCGGCACGGCGCGCAGACGCGTCGTTATCATAAAGGGCAATGCCGAGCTGCCGGCTTCCGGTACGGAACTGACCGTTGGCAGCAAGCCGATCGGCACGCTCGGTTCGACCGCCGGCAGCATGGGCCTTGCCGTCGTCCGCATAGACCGGGCCGGCGAAGCCATTGCCGAAGGCGCTCCGATACAGGCTGGTAGCGTGGAGGTCTCAGTGTCGCTCCCGGCCTGGTCCGGCCTTTCGTTCCCCGAGCCGTCCGATGAGGCATCGGCATGACATCGGCCAAGACCGCGCGCGCCTGGCAGCGCATGCTCTCCGGGCGGCGGCTCGACCTTTTGGACCCCTCGCCGCTCGATGTCGAGATCGGCGACATCGCGCATGGGCTCGCCCGCGTTGCGCGCTGGAATGGGCAAACCTCCGGCGATCACGCCTTTTCGGTGGCGCAACACAGCCTCGTTGTGGAGGCGATCTTCCGTCATCTCAACCCGGCAACGCCCGATGAACGTCTTGCCGCGCTGCTGCATGATGCTCCGGAATATGTGATCGGCGACATGATCTCGCCGTTCAAGTCCGTCGTCGGTGGCGACTACAAGGTTGTGGAACAGCGGCTGGAAGCAGCGATCTACCGCCGCTTCGCCCTTCCCCCGCATTGCACGCCAAAGCTCAAGGAAAAGATCAAGAAGGCCGATACGATCTCGGCCTATTTCGAGGCGACGCTGCTTGCCGGCTTCGCGCCCGAGGAGGCGCGCAAGTTCTTCGGCCAGCCGCGCGACATCACGCGCGAGATGCTGCCGATCGATCCGGTGCCGGCAATCGAGGCGCAGCGGCTGTTCCTCGCACGCTTCGAGGCAATCGAGGCCGAGCGCGCCGCCATGAGGATCGGCGCGTGACCGCGATCATCATATCGCCGCTGGCGCGCATTGCCGAAATGGCCGTTCGGCATGGCGCATGCGAGATGATCAGCCTGATGGCAAAGGAGCACGCCTTCCACCGTCCCGCCGTCATCAAGGCGGATCGGCATCTTTTGCTCAACATGAACGATATCAGCTTTGCCGGAACCGGCGATCTCGTCGCGCCGCAGGAGGCGCATGTTCGCGCTATCATCGATTTCGCCGTCGGCTGGGATCGTAGCGCGCCCTTGCTCATCCATTGCTGGATGGGCGTTTCACGCTCGCCAGCGGCGGCACTGATTGCAGCCTTGGCCATTCGCCCCGAAGAAGACGATCTGACGCTCGCGCGCCGCTTGCGCTCAAGCTCGCCCTTTGCGACGCCGAATGCCCGGCTGGTCGCGATCGGCGACGACATGCTCGGACGCCAGGGGCGCCTGGTCGCCGCGGTCAAGGAGATCGGCCGCGGCGCGGATGCGGACGGCAATGCGCCTTTCATGCTGCCACTGGCCACATAGGCGACAGGCTGCGAAAAACGGAGACTGCGTTCGCAATCTCCGTTCGTTCACGACAATCGATCATCACGATCAGGCGGCAACCCCATCCGTCTGATCGAGATTCGGATCGCGCTTTTGCTGTCCTATTGAATGACGGCGCATGCCAGGCGCTTGCCGGCGCCGCCGACAGGCTGGCTGCGATTGTCGTCCGAGTCGGCATGGATCATCAGCGTGCGGCCACGAATGCCGTTCTTGCCGTTCAGCGAAACCATGCCGTTGAAGACCTGGGCGCGCAGCTTGCCATCCTGATCGACGTACTGATTCGGCATATCGCCGGCATGCGGCCCGTTGGCGGCGAGGAAGCCATGCTCAGCCTTGGTGGGATTGAAATGACTGCCGGCCGATTCGAACCCGTGCGCATGGTCGCAATGGCTGTTTTCATGAATGTGGAAGGCGACCCAGCGATTGGCGGGCAGGCCGGAAACCTCCATTTCGATCAGCACGCCCTTCTTGCCTTCCGTCAGGGTCGCCCGCCCCGCCTGCTTGCCGTCGAGACCGACAAAATCGGCGGTCGCGGTGTTTTGACTTTGGGTTTGCGCCGCGGCGGGCATGGCTGCTGCGAGTGCGAGAATTGTAACGATCGTCATCCGCTTCACGGAAAGACCCTCCCTGTGCTGTTTGGCAATTGCCCAACGCGATGACAGGCATGAGTGTTCCGGCGATCGGGAAAATGAACTTACTTCAAAACGATAAGGCGACCCGCCAGCATCCCGGCAGGCCGCCAATATCATCGGGCAAAAGCGCCTGTCAGGCCGCTACGCTGTCGACGTCATACTGGCCGTAGGTGCTGTTGTAAGCATCCATCGGCGACAACAGGTCGAGATCGAAAGCGACACTGGCTTCCGGCGCTTTGGCCGCGGAGGCAGCATCGGCATTCGGCAACTGCATGAGCTTGGCTATCAGGCTGCCCAATGCGCCGTTCGAACCATCGGCAGCATTCCCTTCGGTATTATCCGTTTCGAGAATGCCGGGACGCTCGTCGGCTTCGCGCTCCTCACGGCTCAGGACGCCGTCATCATTCGAATCGAGGCGCGAGAGCGTGCCACGATACGGGTATGCGCTGCCGGATATGGAAGAAACATGGGACATACAAACCTCCTATGGTAGGAGCCGCCTCATGCGACGTCGTTTGCACGCAATACATTCGGAGTTAAACTATGACATGCTCTTAAGCTGCTTCGCGCCGTCGGTAAAGACAAATTGTTAATGAGTATTAACCATAGTTTTTAAGCGTTAAATCCGTATTTCCTAATATTTCTTTGCGTTCCGGCATGGGGTCGCTTGACATAATCCCCTGGAATCATAGGCGAATCTGACTATCTTTCCTTACCGCGCGAGCCGTTTCGTATATTGTGCGACCAATCGCCCGTGGAGAGGATATGATGGAATTGCTACCACTCGTCATCCTGATCGTCGGCATTCTGGTGCTGCGAGGCCACAACCTCCGGATAAAGCAGCTGGAAGCGCGCGTTCAGGAGCTGCAAAATGCCCTTGCCGGCAAGGTGCTGACGGAGGATGGGGGCGAATCGATTCCCATGCCGCACTCGACGGCTCATCCTATGGCACCGCCCGTCGAAGACGAGCGGCAAGCGGTATTCGACGATGGATCAGCCGCCGAGGCCGCCGCCGCCGCGCGCGGTAACGCCGATACGTTCGGGGACGGTCCCGCACCCGCTCGGAGCCAGACGCCCGTTCAGGCGAAGGAAAGCCTGGAGAGCACGATCGGCGCACGCTGGGCCGTCTGGGTCGGTGGCATCGCGCTGGCGTTCGGCGGCATCTTCATGGTCAAATATTCGATCGAGAGCGGCCTTCTCAGCCCCGGCGTCCGGCTCGTCCTTGCAGCGCTCTTCGGCCTCTTCCTGATTGCCGCGGGCGAAGTGATCCGCCGCCGCGTCGCACCAGTTCTGAACAACACCTTCCAGAATGCGATGATCCCCGGCGTGCTGACGGCAGCCGGCGTCGTCGCCCTGTTCGGCTCCACCTATGCGGCCCATGGCATTTATGGCTTCATCGGGCCGGCCACAGCCTTCACGCTGCTCGCTTTGATCTCGCTCGCCACGCTCGGGCTCTCGCTGCTGCATGGGCAAGCGCTTGCCGGCCTCGGTCTTCTGGCGTCGATGGCAACCCCAGCGCTCATCGCTTCGACCGCGCCGAGACCTTGGATTCTCTTCGGCTACCTTGTGCTGACATGGGTCGCGACCCTATTGGCTTCGCGCCTGCGCCGCTGGCTGATTGCGCCATCCCTCGCCAATGGGCTGCTGAGCCTCTGGCCCTTGCTCTATATTACCTTCAGCCCGGTGGTCGACCTGACGCCCGTTACGCTTTCCATGTTGGCAATGATCGGTGGCACTCTCTTCCTCTGGCCCGGGCGCTATCCGGTCTCGGAGCCGATAAAGCACGATAACGAAGCCCTGCCTGCTGACGGCATCTCCCCGCCGCTGGCCGCAAGCGGCCAATGGACGGCGTTTCTCGCCAGGGCGCCGCTCGGCATGACCCTGACGGCGGCGGTCGGCGCGCTCACGGTGTCGCTCTGCCTCATCACCTACAGCCTTCAACAGGGATATTCCGTCGTCGATGCCACATTCATGTTCGCGGCAATCGTCGCGGCGGTTGCAGCCTTCGGCGCCGGACGCCTCTACGCGGCCTGGGCAACGATCCTGTCCCCACTCATCGCTGTCGTCGGCGTATTCGGCGTTCTGACCCGATGGATCGCCGGCGTCGAAAGCAGCGGCACGGGTGAAACCGTCAGCCTGCAGAGCACGGTACTCTATGAAGTACTCGGCCTCGGCGCCCTCTTCGTGCTGATCGGTGCCTTTTTCCTCAGGCGTTTCGCCGGGCAGGAGAAGCCCTATGCCGCTCTCTGGAGCCTTATCATGGCCGCCACGCCGCTGGCGATCGCCGCAATCAGCTTCGTCAACTTCGGCAACTGGACTCTCGACTGGCTGCATGGCCTTTATGGCATCGGGCTGGCTGTCGTGCTGATCGCGCTTGCCGAATGGCAATACCGCCGCGAAGGCGAGACGCAAGATCTGCCAACGAACATCCTTGCCGCCGGCTCCTTTGCCGCTGCCGTCTTTGCTCTTCATGCGCTGGCACATCATGCCACGGCGACGATCCTGCTGCCGGTTCTTGGCATCGTCTATCTGCTGGCGGGACGCCTGCGCAATTGGCCTGTTCTTCCGTGGACGATGGTCGCCGCACTGGTCATCACCATGGGGCGCATTGCCTGGCAGCCGACGATCGTCGACCCGGCGGAGCTCGGCACGACGCCGGTCTTCAACATGTTGCTTGCCGGTCACGGCATTCCGGCGGCCCTTGCCGTCTTTGCGGCCTTCATCACTCGCCACGCGCCAAGCCTGCGGCTGCGCAACGCCTTGCAAGCGCTTGCCTGCTTCCTCGTGCTGCTGACCGTTGCCATTCTGGTGCGCCATGCCATGAACGGCGGCGTCCTGAACGACGCGGTTCCGACACTCGGCGAGCAATCGATCTACACGCTGCTCGCAATCGGCGCTTCCGCGACGCTGATGGCGCTCGATCTGAGCGCGGCAAGTCCGGTCTTCCGCTATGGCGGCATGGCGCTCGGCGTCCTTTCGGTCGTCATGATTCTGACCCTGCATCTGCTAGGGCTGAACCCTTTCATGACAGGCGAAAGCACGGGTCGCATCCCGTTCTTCAACCTGCTGCTGCTTGCCTATCTGCTGCCTGGTATCGCCTATGGCGGCCTGGCGCTCTATGCGCGCAACCGACGCCCCCTGCCCTATGTCATCATGCTGGCTTTGGCTGCAGCCGTCATGGCTTTCGCATGGGCGACATTGTCGGTGCGCCGCTTCTGGCAGGGCGAATATATTCCCTTCTGGAACGGCTTCATCCAGGGCGAGCTCTACTCCTATTCCGTGGTCTGGCTGTTGATCGGCATTGCGCTTCTCGGGCTCGGCACCCGCTTCGAGGCACGCAGCCTGCGCATTGCCTCGGCGGCGCTGGTCTTCATCGCCGTCGTCAAGGCTTTCCTGATCGACATGGCGAACCTCGAGGGCTTCCTGCGCGCCCTCTCCTTCATCGGCCTTGGCGCCGTGCTGATCGGTATCGGCCTGTTCTACCAGAAAATCCTGACGCGCAAGAAAGCCGCGGAGTGATTGCGGCGAATCCTTCAACCCGGTAGGACGAAGGAACCTGCCGACAGATCAATGCGGAGCGACTGCGAAGATGGATACCGAGAAGATGGCGCGGGCCTTTGCCCCGTTCGAAGCCCTGGCTGCGGATCTCATTCCGCACGCCGCCGACGGCGACGACGGTTCGCACGATATCGCCCACATCCTGCGTGTCTTCCGCAACGCCGTGGCCATTCAGGCCGAGGAAGGCGGCAATGCCCGGATACTTGCCGCCGCGGTCTTGCTGCATGATTGCGTTGCCGTGGAGAAGAATTCGCCGCATCGCGTACAGGCTTCGCGGCTTGCCGCCGAAAAGGCTTCGGGCATTCTCCGGCAACTTGGATGGGCCGATGAGGATATTGCCGCTGCGGCACATGCGATCACCACGCACAGTTTCTCCGCCAACCTGCCGCCGGAAACGCTGGAAGCGAAGATCCTGCAGGATGCCGACCGGCTGGATGCGATCGGCATGGTCGGCGCTGCCCGCTGTTTCTACATTGCGGGGCGTCTTGGCTCCGGCCTCTACGACCCGTTCGACCCGCTGGCAAGCGAACGGCCGCTTGACGACAAGCGCTTCGCCATTGACCATTTCGAGACGAAGCTGTTCAAACTGGCGGACGGATTCCAGACCGGGACCGGAGCCAAGTTTGCCGAGGCGCGGCACGACCGGCTGAAGACCGTGCTGGCAATGTTCATCGACGAAATCTGAGGACTTTCCATGCGCGTCAGCGATCTGTTCATCTACCCGCTCAAGAGCGCACGCGGCATCGCCATCCCGTCGACCGCCATCGATGCCTTCGGTCTGGCAGGCGACCGTCGCGCCATGCTGGTCGATCCTGCCGGCCAGTTCATCACCCAGCGCGAATTGCAGGCGCTGGCCCGGATCGATGTCCAACCGGCGCCCTCCCACCTGCGCCTGAAGATGGAGGGCAAGGCAGACATCATCGTACCGCCGCCCCACCCCGACAATCGCATGGATATCGTCGTCTTGAAATCTAATGTCAGCGCCTCCGTTGCCGATGAGGAGACCAACAAGGCTCTGTCCGGCTGGCTTGGTCGTGAAGTCAGGATGGTGTTCTTCGACAGGCTTGCCGAGCGCGTCGCCAATCCGGAATGGGCGGGCGAGGAGACGCCTGTTACGTTTTCCGATGGCTACCAGATTCTGGTCACCACCACCGGCTCGCTGAAGGCGCTCAACGCCAATCTCGCCGCCCATGGCGAAGGCGCTGTCGGCATGGAGCGCTTCCGCCCGAACATCGTCATCGATATCGATGAGGAATGGCCGGAGGATCGCTGGTCGGCAATCGAGATCGGCGGCATTCGCCTCGATCTCGTCAAGCCCTGTTCGCGCTGCATCATGACGACGCAGGATCAGAAGACCGGCTCGCGCGACGTGCCAAACCCGATACCCGCCATGGGCCGCATACGCATGTCGGCCGACCGCCGCGTCCCCGGCCCGCTCTTCGGCTGGAACGCCGTGCCGCGCGGCGAAGGCTCGGTGAAGATCGGCGATACGGTGACGGTGCTCGAGGAGCGGCCGGAGGGCTGGGCGCTGAAGCGGCGATAGTCGTTCCGCCGTTTGTTTAGCTTGCGGACCTAAGACAGCAGGCGCATGCTTATCACTCATTTTGAACCCGGCGGTCACGGCTGAAACAGCCGTGGTGCGCGGGCTTGGTCGAGGTGCGTCCGATGGAGTGCGCCGGCTGCGGTTTCGATATTCAAAGCGGCTTTGCTTTCTGTCCACGATGCGGCACAAAGCAGCCAATCTCCTGTGCCGCGTGTGGCAACCCTTGCCAGCCCGATTTTGCCTTCTGCCCCAAATGCGGCGCTGCGATTTCCGACAAGGCGCAACCCGCGGCCAAGCCGGTCATCAAGGCTGCATCGGCAAAATCCGAAGATGATGCCGACCGGCGGCCGGTGACCGTGCTTTTTGCAGATCTCTGCGGCTTTACGACACTGAGCGAGCAGATCGACCCCGAAGTCATGCGGATGCTGCAGAACGAATTGTTCGAAGAGATGACCCAAGCGGTCGAGGCCTATGGCGGCTTCGTCGACAAGTTCGTCGGCGATGCGCTGCTGGCGCTATTCGGCGCGCCGGTCGCCCATGAGGACGATCCGGTGCGGGCACTGAACGCAGCGCTCGATATGATCGATCGGGCAACACAGGTGGGCGAGCGCTGGCAACCACGCGCCGGCGTGCCACTGCGTCTGCATATCGGTATCAATAGCGGCCCGGTCGTCACCGGCGGCTTCGGCGCGGTCAGTACCAAATCCTATTCCGTGACCGGCGACACGGTGAATACCGCCCAACGGCTGCAATCCATGGCGGGCGAAAACGATATCCTCGTCGGGCCGCTGACCTATCGCCTCACCCGCCATGCCTTCGCCTTCGACAGCCTCGGCGCCCAAGCCTTGCGCGGCAAAAGCGGCAATGTGCTTGTGCATCGGCTAACGGGACCGTTGGAAGCGCCGCATACGGCGCGCGGGCTCGAAAGTTTCGGCCTTCAGGCACCGATGATCGGACGAGATACGGAGCTGTCGCGGCTTTTAACCTGCCTCGACCTTGCCTGCGGTGGTGCGGCACAACTTGTCCGCCTCATCGGCGAAGCGGGTATCGGCAAGTCGCGGCTGGCCAACGAGTTCATCGCCATTGCCGGCAATACGGCCCGCTTTCCAGGTCTCGCCATCCGCAAGGCGACCTGCTCGCCTCTCGGCGAACAATCCTATGGGACGCTTGCCGCGGTGGTGCGCAGCGCCTACGGCATCGGCGAGCGGGACAATCTCGACAGGACGCGGCAATTACTGGCAATGGGATTCCGCGCGCTCGATCTCACCCAGGAGGATATCGACGGGCTTCTGCCGCTTTTCCTGCATGTCCTCGGCCTCGGCGATCCCAACGGAGCGTTGCGACACATCGAGCCTGAACAGTTGCGGCGGCAGATCTTCTATGCAGTCCGCACCGTCTTCGAGCGGCGGCTGGCGCAAGGCCCCCTGCTGCTTATCATCGAAGATCTGCATTGGGCCGATGCCGCTTCGCTGGAAGTGCTTCGCTTCATGATGGATCGGTTGGAGCGCAGCCGGCTCATGCTGCTGGCGATCTATCGGCCGACATCGCGGATCGACCCGCTGGATTCCAATCGGGTCAGTGTCACCGTGCAGCGTCTCGGCCCACTCGCCGCCGCCGACGGCCGGAAGCTGCTCGCCGCCTTTTTCGGCGAGAGCCATGGCAAGCTGCCGGTTGCGATGTGTCAGCGCATCCTCGATCGAGCCGGCGGCAATCCGCTCTTCATCGAGGAGATCCTTCGGGGATTGATCGACATGGGCAGGCTGCACAATGACGGTCAGCGCTGGCAAGTTGCGGCGGAAGACACGGATGTCGATATTCCGGTCAATCTGCAGGCCCTGTTGCTTGCCCGTGTCGATCGTCTGCCGCAGGAGATCAAACGGTTGGCGCAGGAGGCGGCGGTGGTCGGCCCGAAGTTCGACACCGCTCTACTCCGCAGCATCGCCGCCGACCCGGCTGCCATCGATGCCGCATTGGACTATCTCTGCGATGCCGATATCGTCGAGGAATTGCGCGGGCCGGATGCCGGCGCCTCACCCACCTATCGTTTCAGCCAGTCCCTGCTGCACGATGTCATCTACCATAATCTCCTGTTGCAGCGGCGCACGGACCTTCATCACCGGATCGGTCAGGTTCTGGAACACCAATATGGCTCAGCGCCCGATCGCCCCGAGCATCTGGCGCAGCTCGGCCATCACTTCAGCCTGACCACCGAGAAAGCCAAAGGAGCCACCTATTTGATGGCGGCAGGCGATCTGGCACGCATGACCTATGCCAATGACGATGCAATGCGCCTCTACCGTCAGGCACTTGCCGCGTTCGCAGACGAGCCGGAGGTGACGTCGGAGCAATTGGCGCTTCTGGAGCGTCTTGCCGATCTCTGTGGTCCCGCCGGTCTCCGCGACGCGGCCCTGAACCATTATCAACGAGCGCTTGCGATCCACCGCAAGAGAGACGATCGGATCGCTGCAGCAAGGATATTGCGAAAAATCGGCCGGCTGCATCACGAGGCGGGGCGCCGCGATCAGGCGGAAGCGCATTGCGCCGAGGCCGAGGCTTTGATCGCGACGATCGATGCCCCGGTCGAACATGCGCATCTCCTGCAGGAGCGCGGCCATATGGCCTTCCGCATGGGCGACCAGGCCGCGGCCGCCGAATGGGCGACGCTGGCCCTGCAACGGCTGGAAACGCTCCCCATCGACGGAACGACCGAAGCCGGACGAGAGGCGGCGCGCGCGATGGCGGAGGCACTGAACACCAAGGGCGCAGCACTTGCGCGGCTCGGCCGCCGCCGCGATGCCGTGCAGGAAGTGGAGCGCAGTCTTGCTGTTGCCGAAAAGGCCGATCTGCAAAGTGCTGCCTGTCGCGCCTATTCCAACCTCGGCGTGCTCTACACCATCGTGGATCCGGCCCACGCCATCAAGATCTGCCGGCGCGGGCTTGAGGTCGCGACCCGCATCGGCGATCTCGGCTTCCAGGCGCGCCTTCTCGCCAACCTCGCCGTTTCCTGCTGTACCTTTACCGACCGCTGCGCCGCCGAAGGCGTGCCGGCGGCGGAGAAGGCAGTGGAAATCGACCGGGCGCTCGATCAGCGCGATCATCTCTCCGTACCGCTGATCGTCCTCGGACAAATTCATCAATGCCACGGGCAGCCGAAGCTAGCTCGTAAGTATTACGAGGAAGCCCTTGAGGTTGCGAAGGAGATCGATGAACCGCAGTTGCTCTTTCCGTGCTATGATGGCTTGGCGACACTGAGCCTCGAGCATGACGACATGGACGAGGCGGAACGGTATTTCACGCTGGCACAGGATGTGTGCATCCGCCACAACCTCGATCCAGGCACGCTCGTCGTATTGCCGTTTCTCGACTGACTGTCTTCATTGTCTCAGGCGATTGGTTGGGAGAACCGGTTCAAATACATAAAGGGAGGAACGAAACATGCAGGAGAACCACACCGAAAGACCATTGCAGCCTGGAGATCGCGCGCCGAATGTCGTGCTGGATGCAATCACTCGCCAGGGCAAGATCGCCATCGATGATTTTCGCGGCCAGAGGCCGGTCCTTGTCGGATTGTTCCGTGGACTGCATTGCCCCTTCTGCCGCCGGCAGATCGCCGCGATGTCCGAACTCACCGGAGCTCTGCAGGAGAAAGGCATCGACAGCCTGACCGTCGTCAACACACCGATCGAACGCGCCCGGCTCTACTTCCGGTTTCATCCGCTTCCCAACCTGCTGGCCGCTTCCGATCCGGAGCGGGTATCGCACAAGGCCTTCGGCTTGCCGAATATCCAGTTCACCGAAGACGAGACCGACTGGCCGCGCAAGGTCGGAATGAATGCGGTGCGATCGATGCGCATCGAGATGCCGGGCGAGCTTCCCGAACCGATGGATCCGATGGCGGCGACGGAGTTCCTCGACAAGGCGGATGGCTACGAATTCACGCAGGACGACAAACATATGATTGCGACGGGCGAAGGTCAGCTCGTCGGCGAATTCCTGCTCGATCGGGATGGCGTCATCCGCTGGTGTTTCACGGAAGTCGAAGAGGCCGGTCGTCATATGTTCGGTATTCCCGCCCCGCGGGAGGTGATGTCGGCGGCGTCGAATATGGCGGTTTGAAGCGAGCGGTCTTCCGGCTCCGAACACGCCTTGAGCGCGATCCTATTTGCCGCGCACTTTTGCGCGGCTTGCTCTATCTTTTGGCTGCAACGGTCGGCCGCTCCCGCGACGCCGCATTCAGTGCCTTCATCGCGGCCTGAATGAAGCCCTCGCGCGCCGCGGCGATCTCTATGCCGCGCGGTTCGTAGACATGGCGATGCAGGAAGAAGCCGGTCAGGCGGAAGGCGGCCGCGAGGCTTTCCGTATCCGCGGCGACCACGGCTCCGGTTGATAGAAACGGCGGCAGCGCCAGCATCTTATCCGCCCAAGGCATACCGGCCGCACGGCAGACGGCACGTCCGGTCTTGGGCGAAACGAAAGCCAAGTCCTCGCGCACGCCAGTTGCCGCGCATTCGGCCAAATCGAGGCCGAAACCCAGATCGTTCAACACGGCAAGTTCAAAGCGCACGAAAAGCTCACCAGCGTCGGCGGGATTCTGCAGGTTTTCAAGGATCACGTCGAGCGCGTCGTAGAGATGCGGATGCGGGTCCCGCTCCGGCAGCAGCCGCAGCAAGGCGGCCATCGCCTGCACGCCGTAGACGGCGGTCGCGGTCTCCATCAGCCGCGCGGCCCGGAGTGTGACCGGTTCCATGCGAAATTCGCCGAGATGCTCATGCAGCCTTGCCCGCCAGGTTACCTCGACGAGATTGCCGGCCTGCAGCACCGGCTGCATGGCGCGCGAGCGGCCTGATCGCACCAGCCCCATATGGCGGCCGCGGGCATGCGTCATCACCTCGGCGATGACGCTGGTCTCGCCAAGGCGCTTGACGCCCAGAATGATCGCGTGGTCCTGCCACTGCATTGGCCAGCTGCCCCGAAAGATTTTTGCGATTCGAATTTAAGGCAAATGCCCGCCGCTGTCACATGGCACTGGAATCGCCAGCCGCCAATGTATGAACAAAGAGGCGCATGGCTTGCTCATCGAAGGGCTTGTTCAAAAGCGGCACATGCCGCAGGTCCGCCGGGAAATCGAGCGTATCGGAATAACCGCTGACAAAACCAAAGGAGATGCCGCGATCCATCAACAATCGGGCAAAGCCGAAGCTCGTCGACTCCCCGAGGTTCACGTCCAGCATCGCAAAATCGTAGTGTTCGGAATGCACGGCGTTGACCGCCTGTTCCAGATTTGAAGCAATCTCGATCTGTTGAATTCCCACGAGACGAAGAATTTCCTCCGCCTCCATGGCAATAATGAGATTGTCTTCCAGAATAAGGACGCGCTGAACCGTCATATCAGCGCCATCCTTGCACCCGCACGCCAGTTGGCGCTCCCCGTAAAAAGTCCCACATCTATCCCTCCGGTGCCAATCATCGGCCCGTATTGAATGAATGGATTTTCCCATTCGTACTGGCTTAGTCTCTTGCAACATGACCTTGCCTCCAAACCGCTTCGCACTTTTTGCACTGCGGTACTATGGGCTCGTTGACGTGCTCCAATCGCTTTTGCCGCCGGGGTTAGTAAAAGGTGAAACTGGTGGAAAAGTGACGGTGAAAATAATCTATGCTGATACAGTTGCTGTCAGCATTTAAAAAAGACATGCTGCTTTGCATCGAGAATAACTCAGATGAAGGGACGCTTGCCCGAATCAAGTCCGTCCCAACCGGCAAGTGCGGCAAGCCCTTCCCCATCCAAAACTTCGCAGCCTCGCTCCTGCCAGAGAAGCAATCCTCGTGCAGCCAGCTTTTTCAATGTCTTATTGGTGTGAACAACGGAAAGGCCCAGCGTATCCGCCACATGCTGCTGCGTGACGGGAATGACCTTGCTGCCATTAAAGAGACGAAGCGCTCCGGCGCGCTGGTGCAGGTATGCGATCAGGTAGGCTGCGCGCTCGACCGCGGACCTGCGTCCGATGCTCAGGAGATGTTCATCCAGAATCCGCTCCTCCCTTGCAGCAATCCACGTCAGGTCGAAGGCAAGAGAGGCGTGCGAATTGTAAAGGGTCATTAATTCGGTGCGCTCGAAAACGCAGAGCGATACCGGCGACAGCGCTTCGGTCGAGTGCTGCATCTCTCCCATGATCGAACCCTGCAGCCCGATGAGATCGCCGGGCATCACATAGTTGAGGATCTGGCGCCGGCCGTCCTCCAGGGTTTTGTAGCGAAAACCCCACCCCGACAGGATGGTAAAGAGGTGGGCGCTGTGGGCACCTTCGAGGAAAATCGTGGCGCCGGCATCGACAAGAAGCTCGCCCTTCTTGAAACTGCTGATGAAATTCAGCTCATCGCGGTCGAATTCACGAAAATGCGGCAGAGTCCTCAACGGACAGTGCTGGCATGATGTTCGCTGTCCATGCATCGTCGCAGCCTTCGCCATGAAACGCTCCCTGAATGGCAGCGGCATGGGCAACATGCCCGATAAGCCGCTGCATTATAAAGCACTCATGAACACAAAGCTTCATTAACGCGGGAAGTCCAGCCCCATTTCCCGGAAACGCTCGGGATCATCTCCCCAGTTCTCGCGAACCTTGATGAAGAGGAAAAGATGTACCGGCTGCTCCAGGATTTCGGAGAGTTCCTTGCGCGATGCAGTCGAAATCGCCTTGATCGTCTCGCCGCCCTTACCGAGCGCAATCTTCTTCTGACTTTCGCGCTCGACATAAATCACCTGTTCGATGCGCACCGAACCGTCCTTGCGCTCCTCCCACTTTTCCGTCTCGACATGCGAAGAATAGGGAAGCTCCTGATGCAGGCGCAGAAACAGCTTTTCGCGGGTGATTTCGGCGGCAAGCTGCCGCATCGGCAGATCCGAAATCTGATCCTCGGGATAGTACCAGGGTCCTTCCGGCAACGTGTTCGCCAGATAGTCCATGACGTCGTCACAGCCGGAGCCGTTTTCAGCCGAAATCATGAAGGTCTGATCGAAGGCAATCTTCTCATTGGCTGCGGCGGCAAGCGCCAGCAGATCTTCGCGGCGAACGCGGTCGATCTTGTTCAGCACCAGGATCTTCGGTTGCGAAACCTCTTTCAGCCCTTCCAGAATCGCTTCGGCATCGCCGCGCAAACCACGCTCGCTGTCGATCAGCAGCATGATGAGATCGGCATCCTTGGCGCCACCCCAGGCCGACGTCACCATCGCGCGGTCGAGACGGCGGCGAGGCTTGAAGATGCCGGGCGTATCCATGAAGACGATCTGCGCATTGTTGTGAATGGCGATGCCGCGCACGATCGCGCGCGTCGTCTGCACCTTGTGGCTGACGATCGAGACCTTCGCACCCACGAGCCGGTTGACCAGCGTCGACTTGCCGGCATTGGTGGGGCCGATAAGGGCCACGAAGCCCGAATGCGTCGGGCCGATACGTTCAACCGCGCCGTCCTCGGCGGGCGTGTCCTGCTGATTGCTCATTTTTCCATTATTCCCCGGCAGTCACTTCCCAGTCAACTGAGGCTGCCATACGCCTTCACGCTCCAGGATCCGCGTCGCCGCCACTTGTTCGGCCGCACGCTTGGAGCGTTCAATTCCTGTCTCGGGCGCCGTTCCCGCCACTTCCACCGTCACGGTGAAGCGTGGATCATGATCCGGTCCGCTGCGATCATCAACCCTGTAGACCGGGGTGACACCGAATTTCGCATGCGCCCATTCCTGCAATTCCGTCTTGGCGTCGCGCCTTGCACCTTCCGGACGGATGGCGCGGCGCTCCCAAAAGCGCAGGATGAACGCGCGCGCGACTTCAAGCCCGCCATCCAGATAGAGCGCGGCTATCAGGCTTTCGACGACATCGGCGCGCACGTTCAGCATGCGCTTGCCCGTCAGTTTCTTCACGTCGGCGCCAGTGCGGATGTAAAGATGCAGCTCCATCTCGTCGGCGACTTCGGCGCAGGTCTCGGCGCTGACGAGCTGGTTGAGGCGAACCGAAAGCTCGCCTTCCGTCGCTGCGCCGAAGGTCTTAAAGAGCAATTCCGCGATGCACAGGCCGAGAACCCGGTCGCCGAGAAATTCCAACCGTTCGTAGTTGCCCGTCTTGTGCGTGCGTGCGCTGGCATGCGTCAGCGCACGGTCGAGACGCTCCTTCTCGGCGAATTCATGGCCTATCGCAACCTCAAGCTTCGCACGATCCGCCTGGGAGAGCGCCTGCGCCTTCGTCATTCGACAACCTTGAAGAGGCGATCCCAACGCATGTTGGTCGGCCATTTCCAGACCTCGCGGAACGAGGTGTCGTGACCCAGCGAGAAGAAGATGACGCTGGCGCGGCCGATGAGATTTTCGGCGGGCACGTAGCCGACGTCGAAACGGCTATCGTCGGAATTGTCGCGGTTGTCGCCCATCATGAAGTAATGAGCGGCCGGCACGACATATTCCTGGGTATTGTCACCACGGGAATTGGGCGAAAGGTCCAGCGTGTCATAAACCTTGCCGCTATCCGGCAGACGCTCGCTATAGACGGGGATGTTATCGCCCGGCTCCTGGCTGTAGTCCGAGGAGAACGTGCCGTGCGGCTCGCGCGGAACGGCCTGGCCGTTGATGTAGAGGATATCGTTCTTGACCTGAATGCGGTCGCCCGGCAGGCCGATCACGCGCTTGATGTAGTCGACGTCCGGGTTCGGCGGGAAGCGGAAGACGACGACGTCGCCGCGCTTCGGCTCGCTACCCAAAATACGGCCGCTGAAGAGGTCCGGCGAGAACGGCAGCGAATATTTCGAATAGCCGTAGGCGAATTTATTGACGAAGATGTAGTCGCCGACAAGAAGCGTCGGCATCATCGAACCCGACGGGATGGTGAACGGCTGAAAGAGAACCGTTCGGATGATCATGGCCAGGACGAGCGCCTGGACGATAACCTTGATGTTTTCCCACAGGGCGTTCTGCTGTTTTACGGCTTTCTCGGACACGCAGTCTTATTCCTTTTTCGCACCCCACCGGCGCACTTGCTTTTAGGCCCTGTCTACTCGCTTCACATCATTGCGGCAATGGCGCGGATGCCAAAAGCGACAGATGGCTGCGATTCAGCCATCTGCCGGCAATGCCTCTATGATCACAAAAGCCTGAGCAAGAGGAAAATCATCCGTTATCGTCAAATGAATGGCGGCGCGATGATTTGGCGGCAGCATGGACGCCAGTCTTTCGGCCGCCCCGCCGGTCAATTGCATCGTCGGCTTGCCGCTCCGCAGATTGACGACGCCCATATCGCGCCAGAAGACGCCTTGCGCCAGGCCGGTGCCCAAAGCCTTGGAACAGGCTTCCTTGGCGGCAAAGCGCTTGGCATAGGATGCCGCCTTGTTCTTGCGGCCTTCGGACTTGGCGCGCTCGATGTCGGTAAAACAGCGCTCGGTAAACCGAGTGCCGAAACGCTCGATCGTCTTCTCCACCCGGCGGATGTCGATGAGATCGCTGCCAATGCCGATAATCATGGGAAGGCCCTCCTGGCGGCCGGGGCGATGTCAGGCACCGTCAGACGCTCGATGCGTTTTCGGCAAGCGCCAGCCGCTCGCGGGCGCGCTCCATCAGGCGCTCCTTGCGGCGCGTCTTGAAGGTCTTCACGCCATAATAGGTGAGCGCATAGACGATCACGCCGGTTACGATCGCCGGAGGAATGCCGCCGATCAGCATCGGCTTTAAAACCGGGTCCCATATTTGGGTGAGATCGCCCTTGTGCCACAGCGCCGGCAAATCGATGCTGCCACCCTGACTGCCGCTGTCGCGCGCCAGGATCAGATGGCCAATTTCCCAGGTGAAAGCCCAGATGAAGGGATAGGTGATGGGATTACCCGCCGCCAGGCAGCCGAGCGCCGACGCGATGACATTGCCGCCCACCAGATAGGCGATAATGATCGCCATCACGAAATGCACGCCGATGAAGGGTGTCCACGAGACGACGATGCCCGCAGCAAAACCGGCCGCAACCGAATGCGGCGATGCGGCAAGACGAACGAGGCGCTTACCGAAATATTGGAACGAGCGGACGAAACCCTTGCGGGGCCACAGGTGCTCCCGCAGTTTTTCCTTGAACGTCAGTGGTTTTCGGCGACGAAATAGCATGCGGCTTATCTAGTGCAATGGGGGCCGTCATGACAAGACCGGCCTTGTGTATCACGCACCGATTAAGAACCGAAAGTGCGGCCCTTTTTGGAACTCCACCTGCTCAGGATGCAGAAAATGGGCGTTCTCTCTTTTGCGGGAAGCAATCCCGCGAGATCGGGGATGCTCCAAGGGCGCAATAACGACGCGCCCTCCTGGTCTTTTAAGTATTAACGGCTGTTAACGCTGACGGAACAGACCGCGGTCGACCTGACGCTGACGATATTCAAGGTCAAAACGGTCGTGCGAGCCATTCAGGTAAGCCATTTCGCGGTCTTCAACACTCGGAACACGCAGGGCGCGGGCGATTTTCTTGATCGGGCTAAACATTGTCTTCTCTCATCTCTGTTTCGTTTCTTCGATGAATAGAAGATAAGCGCGATCAAGGTGAATTACCACCGCTCTAAAATAGACGCAGCCATGCGCTAAGCGCATATCTATCCGGAAAGGTGCTCGAATTTCGTCATAAAATGATCACAAAATATGCAGTCTGCCTTGGATCGAAGATAGCGCCGGACAGATCTCACTCGTAAAGACGCTTTACCGTGGCAATACAGTCGAGCTCCTTGAGCTGCACCAGAAGCTGGTTGAGCTGGCGCAGATCCCAGACTTCCACATCGAGCGCCATTTCGGTGAAATCGGCGGCGACGCGAACGGTATTGAGCACGCGAATATTGACATCGACATCGGCGACGGTCTGCGCCACCTTGGCCAAAGTGCCCGGCTCGTTCAGCGCGTTGATCATGATCCGTGCCGCAAAGCGGGACTTGTTGGCCTCGTCCAGATCCCAGCGTACGTCGATCCAGCGTTCCGGCTCATCATCGAAGCGCTGCAGGACGGGCGACTGGATCGGATATATGGTGATGCCCTTGCCCTTTTCCATGATGCCGACGATGCGATCGCCGGGAACGGCGCCGGTCGGGGCGAAATGCACCTCGACATTGGCTGCCAGGCCACGGATCGGCGGCGCCTCGGCATCGGTGCCGTCAGCCAGATCGGCCTTGGTCTTGCCGGGGATCTTGAAGATCATGCCCGAGGCGCTGCGGACGTTGAACCAACCTTCGTCGCCGGCGGGCTTCACGGTCACGCGCTCATCCTGATGATCGGGATAAACGGCACGCAGGACATCCAGCGACGACATCTCCCCCCGCCCGACGGCGGCGATCGCATCCTCGACATCCTTCTGACCGAGGCGATGCAGGGCCGGCTTCAGGGCATCACGCGAGAAGACCTTGCCGGCGCGCTCGAAGGTGCGCTCCAGGATACGGTGGCCAAGGCCAGCATATTGCTTGCGAATGGCAAGCCGGGTCGCGCGGCGAATGGCGGCGCGCGCCTTGCCCGTGACGACGATCTCTTCCCAGGCGGCCGGCGGCACCTGCACACCGGACCGGATGATCTCGACTTCGTCGCCATTGTTCAGCCGCGTCACCAGCGGCATGATGCGGCCGTTGATCTTGGCGCCGACGGTCGTGTCGCCGATATTGGTATGAACGGCATAGGCAAAATCGATCGGCGTTGCGCCACGCGGCAGAGCGATCAGCTTGCCCTTCGGCGTAAAGCAGAAGACCTGATCCTGGAACAGCTCGAGCTTCGTGTGCTCGAGGAACTCTTCCGGGCTGTCGCCTTCGGCCAGAGCCTCGATGGTATGGCGCAGCCAGGAATAAGCATTGCTTTCGCGGGACAGCAGCTCCCCATCCGCACCATTGCCATTGCTATTCGTACCGTCCTTATAGAGCGTGTGGGCGGCGATGCCGAATTCGGCGATCTCGTGCATGCGCTTCGTGCGGATCTGCAGCTCGATGCGCTGGCTGGAGGGGCCGACGATCGTCGTGTGCAGCGAGCGGTAGTCATTCTGCTTCGGCGTCGAGATATAGTCCTTGAACCGTCCGGGAACGACGCGCCAGCGGGTGTGCACGATGCCGAGCGCACGGTAGCAGGATGGAATGTCGTCGACGAGAAGACGGAAGCCATAAATATCGGAAAGCTGCTCGAAGGAGAGCGACTTCGACTGCATCTTGCGGAAGACCGAATAGGGCTTCTTCAGCCGGCCCTTGACCATGGCATTGGCAAGGCCGTTGGCAACAAGCAGATCGCGCAGCTCGGTCTCGATCTTCTTGACCAGGCCTTCATTGCGCCGCGACAGCTCCTCGAGGCGCTTGGTGACGGTGTCGTTCGCCTCCGGATTGATGTGGCGGAAGGAAAGCTCTTCCAGCTCCTCGCGCATGTCCTGCATGCCCATGCGGCCGGCGAGCGGCGCATAGATTTCCATCGTCTCCTCGGAAATGCGGGCGCGCTTTTCCGGCGACATATGATCAAGCGTGCGCATATTGTGCAGCCGATCGGCAAGCTTGACCAGCAGCACGCGCACGTCATCGGAAATGGCGAGCAGCAGCTTGCGCAGGTTTTCAGCCTGCTTCGCCTTCTTGGTGACGAGATCGAGCTTCTTGATCTTGGTGAGGCCTTCGACCAGCCGGCCGATATCTTCGCCGAACAGTTCGTCGATCTCGGCCCGTGTCGCCGTCGTGTCCTCGATCGTGTCGTGGAGGAGAGCGACCGCGATGGTCGATTCATCCAGACGCATATCGGTCAGGATGGCAGCAACTTCGAGAGGATGGGAAATATAGGGATCGCCGCTGGCACGTTTCTGCTGGCCATGCTTCTGCATTGCATAAACATAGGCCTTGTTGAGAAGAGCTTCGTTGGCATCGGGCTTGTATTTCTGCACGCGCTCGACAAGCTCGTATTGCCGCATCATTCCGAGGCTACTCCCGCAAAAACAAAAGCGCGCCAGTCATATGACCGGCGCACGCATTTCCCCATCATATCGCTCCTGCCCGGAGCATCAAGCTCGACGATCAGTAATCGTCGCTTTTTTCCGGCGGAACCAGACCTTCGATACCGGCCAGAAGTTCTTCTTCCGACATCTGGTCGAACGTAACGGTCTCCGGCAGATCTTCTTCCTCGTCGCTGGAGGCGGAGGCGCCGGCTGCGAGCAGGCTTGCCGGATCGGGCTCGGGCTCATCCACTTCCACATGCTTCTGCAGCGAATGGATGAGATCTTCCTTGAGATCATCAGGCGACAGCGTCTCGTCGGCGATTTCGCGCAGCGCAACAACCGGGTTCTTGTCGTTGTCACGGTCGATCGTGATCGAGGAGCCCTGCGAAATCAGGCGGGCGCGATGGCTGGCGAGCAGCACGAGCTCGAACCGGTTCTCTACTTTATCAATGCAATCTTCTACTGTGACACGGGCCATTGCCTGTCCTTTGCGGTCGTGATGTCGTCATCATGTCTCGGAGTAGCACGCCGATACAAGCAAACGATGGCAAATTCAAGTTTTTCCTGTTTGAGCGCCTTCGCACTCCCTGGGAAAGTGCTAAAATTACCCTAGACAAACGGCGATTTCTACCTGCGATTGCTTGGAATATCACATTTCGTGCCCTACATCTCGGTTATATGAATAATTCATAAAGTACTACGAATTATTCTTCAACGCTTTGCAACGGATTGTTTTAGCTGAACTTTGAATGAAATCATTACGTTTTTATAACAGCGGATATGTAAGCGATGTTTGACCCACGCGAAAAAATTGCACTCTTTATAGATGGCGCCAATCTCTACGCTGCATCCAAGAGCCTCGGTTTCGATATTGACTACCGCAAGCTCCTAAAAGCTTTTCAGAAACGCGGATATCTCCTGCGCGCCTATTATTACACCGCTCTTATCGAAGATCAGGAATACTCCTCGATCCGCCCGCTGATCGATTGGCTCGATTATAACGGCTACAAGGTCGTCACTAAGCCGGCCAAGGAATTCACGGACTCCATGGGTCGCCGCAAGATCAAGGGCAACATGGATATCGAACTGGCGATCGACGCCATGGAGCAATCCGAAACCGTCGATCACCTGGTGATCTTTTCCGGCGACGGCGACTTCACGAACCTCGTGGAGGCCCTGCAGCGCCGTGGCCGCAAGGTGTCGGTCATCTCGACCATGGCAACCCAGCCGCCGATGATCGCTGACGATCTGCGCCGGCAGGCCGACCATTTCATCGATCTCGTATCGCTGAAGGCAGAGATCGGCCGCGAGGCTTCGGAGCGCCCACAACGTCCCGTCGAACCGGCGCCCGCCTCGACGGATGTCGAAGAGTAATTGGCACTGCGTCAGATGCGTTCGATGCTTGCCGAAGGGTAATTGCGTGCGCGGCGGAAGCGTTTCGTGTTTGACGCGGCCGCCGGCCCTTCGCTGAGGCATCCTGAGCCTGCCGAAGAGGCATTCGTCGCTGCAATCCGCAGTATAGTCGCCGAGGGTAGTTGCGCGCTTGCCGCGGCCACCGGCCCTTCGCTGAGGCTCAGGGCGTTCGTCGCTGCAATCGATTCACTGGATCGATTGCTCGGGCTTTGCCCGATCGCTCCTCACCCTCACCCTCACCGATTGTCCTTGAGCAGACGGCTCTTCTGCCTGTTCCAATCGCGCTCCTTCTCGGACTCGCGCTTGTCATGCAGCTTCTTACCCTTGGCGAGAGCCAATTCCAGCTTGGCGCGGCCTCGGTCGTTGAAATAGATCTTCAACGGCACCAGCGTCATGCCCTCGCGATTGATGGCGGAGCGCAGCCGGCCGATTTCGCGGCTCGAAAGCAGGAGCTTGCGGCGGCGGCGCGGCTCGTGATTAAAGCGGTTCGCCTGTAGATACTCCGGCAGATACGAGTTGATTAGCCAGATCTCGTTGCCTTCATCCGAAGCATAGGATTCAGCAATGTTGGCCTTGCCTTCGCGCAACGACTTGACCTCCGTGCCCATCAGCACGAGCCCTGCCTCATAGGTATCGATGATCTCGTAGTTAAAACGGGCCTTGCGGTTTTCCGCGACGACCTTGTTCACTACACGTTGGCTGCCTTTGGGGGCCATGATTGTTCTTCTTTTCTTGTATCATTCCGGCGGCAGCCTTCGGCGCGCCAAGTTCCTGCACCCTAAATAAGCGAGACCGCCCCCCTTGTGAAGAGAGCGGCCTTGCAGAGAGTTTCGCCGATGCTTGCTATGGGTCAGTTCAGAAGGCCGGCGTGGCGCATGGCCGCATCGATAGCAGCCTCCGTGCCCGGTTCCAAGGTCGACAAAAGCGGCGAACGGACGTTGCGGCTCATGCGACCAAGGCGTGAAAGACCATATTTGGCGCCGCAGAGACCGGGCTCGAGGAAGATCGCCTTGTGCAAAGGCATCAGGCGATCCTGATATTCGAGAGCCTTGGCATAGTCCCCGGCAAGCGTGGCTGCCTGAAATTCGGCACACAGGCGCGGCGCGACATTGGCGGTCACGGAAATGCAACCGATGCCGCCATGGGCGTTGAAGCCGAGCGCCGTGGCATCCTCGCCGGAAAGCTGGCGGAAATCGCGGCCACAGCTGATGCGCTGCTCGGAGACGCGCTCGATCTTGCCCGTCGCATCCTTCACGCCGACGATATTGCCGTAGGTCTTCGCAAGCGCCCCCATCGTCTCCGGCGTCATGTCGACGACCGAGCGGCCCGGAATATTATAGATATAGATCGGCAGCTTAACCACCTCGGCAACGGCGGCGAAATGCGCGTAAAGCCCCTTCTGCGTCGGCTTGTTGTAGTAGGGCGTAACGACCAGAACCGCGTCGGCACCGACGTTTTCGGCATGCTGCGCAAGCTCGATCGCCTCGCGGGTATTGTTCGAACCCGCTCCCGCCATGACCGGAACGCGCTTATTGGCGACTTCGATGCAAAGCTCGACGACCCGCTTGTGCTCGTCATGCGACAGGGTCGGCGATTCCCCCGTCGTGCCCACGGGCACCAAACCCTTGCTACCCTCTTTTATCTGCCAGTCGACATGCGAGGCGAAGGACGCCTCATCCACCTTGCCGGCGTCAGTAAAGGGCGTAACGAGTGCGGGAATGGATCCCTGGAACATGCAAGTCTCCTAGCGGCGCGGCATTCATGCTTCGGCCGCAATCCATGGTTATGAATCCGCGCACCATAAAGCGCCGGCTTGACCGCGACAAGCACGCTTTGGATGGTAGAGGGCAGTTTCCGATATCATAATTGATTGAAATTCGGACCACCGGTAAGGTTTCGTTAATATAGCATTTGGCAAATGGAATGGGACCGTTTGTTTTGTGAGTAGCCGGATGAAGAGACCAGTCATGATCTGGACCGCTGTGGGCTTGGCGGCGGCCTGGGGCGCCGTTGCCTCGCAGCTTCCCGGCCAACAGGCATCTACACGCGCCAGCACCGATCTCGCCATGGCGACGGATCCGATAAGCACAGCCGCGATCCCGCGCAGCGGCGCCATCGCACCGGTGAGCGGAGATCTGAAGGCGGGCCTGGACGCGCTTTCCAACAAGAATCCGATGCAGGCGCTGGCCATTCGCAACAGCATGGGCGACGGCACGCTTGATCGTCATATCCTGACCTGGGCGATTGCCACGTCGGGCCAGCCGGGCATTCCCTCGGGCGAGATTGCCACCGCCGCTCGCGAACTCGTGGGATGGCCGGGGCTCGGCAGCCTGCGCGCCAATTCCGAGCGCGCGCTCTACGACGAAAATCCGGCGACGGATCAGGTTCTCGCCGCCTTCGGCAACTCGCAGCCGGAAACCGTGGAAGGCGCCATCATCCTTTCACGCGCGCTGATGGCGCGCGGCTCATCCGCTCAAGCCGGCAAGCTGATCCGCAAGATCTGGCGCGACGAGCCGCTCGACAAATCTCTCGAGGACAAGATCCTCGCCGAATTCCCGAGCCTGCTGTCTCCCGCCGATCACAATGCGCGCATGGACTATCTGCTTTACCGTGACCAGACTGCGCAGGCCAAACGTTTCGGCGATCTCGGCAAGGCGCAATCGCTCTACAAGGCCTGGGCCGCGGTCAATAACCGCTCGCCGAACGCCGACGCGCTGATAGCAGCCGTCGACGCGCAATGGCGCAAGGATCCCGCCTATCTCTTCATGCGCATCGAAAGCCTACGCCGCCAAAACAAATACGACGACGCGGCCAATCTTCTGGCGCAAATGCCGCGTGACCGCGGCGTGCTCGTCAGCCCCGGCCAATGGTGGAACGAGCAGCGTATCGTCAGCCGCGGCCTGGTGGACCAGGGTGAATTCAAAGCAGCCTATCGCGTTGTCGACGCCAGCGTCGCGGAAAGCCCGCAGGATGTCGGCGAAGCCGAATTCCATGCCGGCTGGTACGCTCTGCGCGGTCTGCAGGACGGCGCAAGCGCGGCAAGCCATTTCCGCAAGATCCTGCTGGTCTCGAACGGGCCGATCTCGCAATCGCGCGCCTGGTATTGGCTCGGCCGCGCAGCCGAAGCGGGCGGCCCGGGTAAGTCAGCCGATTTCTATGCGAAGGCGGCCTCCTATCCGAGCACGTTCTATGGACAGCTTGCCGCCGAGAAGCTCGGCCGCCGCACGCTGAACGTCAGCTATCCCTGCCCCTCGGCTGCCGACCGCCAACGCTTCCAGGAGCGCGAAGCGGTGCAGGCGATCTCGCAGCTCGAGGCGGCAGGGCATGGCTGGCGTGGAGAGGCGCTCTATCGCGCCATGGCAAAACAATTGGAAAGCCCCGGCGAAATCGCCCTGCTGGCGGCTCGAGCCGAGCGCTCCGGTAACCACCAGCTTTCGCTGCAGATCGGCAAGATTGCTTATGGGCGTGGCGTCGACGTGGCGGCACTGGCCTTCCCGATCGGCGTCATTCCGGACAATGCCAATATCTCCGGCTCCGGCAAGGCGCTCGCCTACGCCATTGCCCGCCAGGAAAGCGCCTTCAATCCGGCTGCGGTTTCCTCCGCCAATGCGCGGGGCCTGCTGCAGCTGCTGCCGAAGACGGCAAAGGCGGTTGCCGGCCGGCACGGAATGGCCTACTCCGCCGACAAGCTGACACAGGATGCCGGCTACAACGCCACACTCGGCGCTCATTACCTCGGCGAGCAGATCGATACGTTCGGCGGATCCTACATTCTTACCTTCATCGCCTACAATGCCGGACCGAACAAGGTGCCGGAATGGATCAGCCGCTACGGCGACCCACGCGGCAAGTCGCTCGACGACGTGGTCGACTGGATCGAGCGCATCCCCTTCCCCGAGACCCGGAACTATGTCCAGCGGGTCATGGAAAACTACCAGGTCTACAAGGCGCGGCTCGGACAAAAGGCCGACATCGTGCAGGATCTGGTCAACGGCCGCGGTTAGCCGAGAACCGCAGTTGTGCGTGTCGGAGAAATGCCGTTACATCCCTCGCAATGTCCGAAGCACGAGGGATGATGCATGCGCAGCGACGATGAAAGCGGTTTCCTTGCCAGAACGATACCGGCCGGGGACGGCCTGAAGCTTCATGTGCGGGATTATGCCGGCGCGACACGAAACCGGCCGCCCGTCTTCTGCCTGCCGGGGCTGACACGCAATTCACGCGACTTTCATCAATTGGCGCTGCTTCTCTCGCAGGATTCCCTCGCTCCACACAGGGTGATCACACTCGACGCTCGCGGACGCGGCCTGTCCGAACGGGATCCCGACAAATCCCACTACAATCTCGTCGTCGAAGCGCAGGACGTGCTGGCGGTTTGCGCTGCCCTCGATCTTCGGCAAGCTATCTTCGTCGGCACGTCGCGCGGTGGCCTGGTCCTGCATATGCTTGCGGCCAACCGGCCGGATATCCTGAAAGCGGTCATCTTCAACGATATCGGTCCCATCCTGGAGAAGATCGGGCTGGCGGATATTCGCGACTATCTCAACCGTGACAAGAAACCCGCCAATTGGAGCGAGGCGACCGAAATCCTGCGGGAGAACCATGGCAATGCCTTTACCGCGCTTGGCGAAGAGGACTGGCAGGACATGGCGCGAGCGATCTACGCCTCCGTCGATGGCAAACCCGCTGCCGATTACGACCCCGCCATCGCTGCCCAGATGCAGGCACTCGACCTGGAAGCGCCGATTCCCGACCTGTGGACGCAATTCCAAGGATTTCAGGACATTCCGCTGATGGTGATTCGCGGCGAGAATTCGAAGCTGCTTGCGCAATCCACGACCGATGAGATGGCAAGACGCCATCCAGGCACCATCGTCAAGATCGCCAATGGACAAGGGCATGCCCCAATCCTGCATTTCGGCGATATTCCGGACGCGATCCGGGATTTCATCTCAGGGCTTTGAGGACGAGCCTCAAATCGTTGGACTCTATACGAAACAAGAAGGCCCGGTGGGAGACCGGGCCTTCCCTCTTCCGATCGGAGGTCTGATCGGAAGATCTGTCAAATTCGATTCGGCGAACCGAATTAGAAAGTGCGCTGGAAGCGGAGGATACCAGCCCAGGTATCCTTGTTCACGGCGTCGTAGTTGACGTAGGTCAATTCCGGCTCGATCAACAGGTCCTTGACCGGGTTGAACTTGACGTTCGTCGTCGCGGCGAAAGTCTTCACGTCGTCGTAGGAAAGCTGCAGGTTCCACTTCAGCTTTTCGTTGATCGGAACGCCAACGCCGCCCCAGACAGCCCAGTCACCCCAGCCGAGACCAGCACCGCCGGCACCGGCATACTTGTTGAGCTTGTCGCCATCGGTGTTCCAGCCGCCCATGACGAAAGCGGTGAGAACGCCGAAGTCGGCGTCGACGCGAGCCTTGACGGCGCCTTCTTCAACGATGGAGTCGTAGCCACCGACGACGCGGAACTGCCAGGCGCCGGCCTTGTAGCCAGCACCGGCGACAACGTCCGGAGCGTAGTGGTCGGAGCTGTCTTCGCCGTTTGCACCAGTAGCGCCAGCGCCGGAGTTGGAATCTTCCACCGAGATCACAGCCGTGAAGCCGTTGCCGGCATCATATTTGTAGGTGATCTGGTTCAGTTCGTCGGTACCATTGATACCGTATTCGATCACGTCGTCGTTGATGACGTCGCCGGCATAGCCGAGGAAGGTCGAGTAGACCGAATCAGCCTTACCGACGAGGAAACCACCCAGGCTGATGTTGGCCCAAAGCAGCTTCGTCGTTGTCGCATTGCCGTCATTCCAGTCCCAACGAGCAACGGTATTGGTCTTCAATGGACCGTATTCGGTGTCGGTGGCGGTGTCGAGAGAGAGTTCAGCGCGGGTATGCCAGTAGGTACCACGTGCACCTGCGTCCTGGCCAGCCTTGTAAGCGTTGTACCAGCCACCTTCCGTACGGACGCGGCCGCCGATCTTGAGGCAGGTTTCAGTGCCTGGAATGAAGAAGTAGCCAGCACCGTAAGCGTCGCAGATGCGGACGTATTCGAGCGGCTCCGGCTCAGCAGCGACGATGGCGTCGGCCGCATGAGCACCGGAAACTGCTGCCAGCGCAGCAGCGGAGCCGAGAAGAAGGCTCTTGATGTTCATAGTAACTCCAGTTTCAATATCAATTAGGTATGAGAAATCACGCCGAAAAATCGACGCGCCCTACCCACCTAGTTTTAAAAGTTGACCCCTGATCTGGGAGAACCAAGACAGTAAGTCTTGCTTCCGATCTGGAACCTACAGATCGTTTTTTTCAGAGCAATATCAGAGATAAACTATCAGCAATTGTGACGGGCGTTTCAAAGTGTGCGTTGCACAAAAATCACGTCGCAAAACTGTCATATCGCAGACGCATCAAAAGCCGAATTCTACTCTGGCTCAGCTAAAAAATTCGCCGAATTTAGAGAGCTGTATTTAACGACGGCTGCATGGCGGTAATGGATATAGCATTCTGGTTTGCTAATACTTGCAAACACGAAAAAGCCCGGCCAATGGCCGGGCTTTTCCTTCACCGAAGTGAAAATCGGATAGACCGAGGTCAAATCAGATTAGAAGTTACGCTCGAAGCGCAGGATACCAGCCCACTGGTCCTGATTGATGGAGTCCCAGTTGGTGTAGGAGACTTCCGGCTCGATGAGCAGGTTCTTGACCGGGTTCCACTTGACGTTCGTGGTAGCGGCGAAGATCTTCGAGTCGGTGTAGGCGAGCTGCAGGTTCCACTTCAGCTTTTCGTTGATCGGAACGCCAACGCCGCCCCAGACAGCCCAGTCGCCCCAGCCGATGCCGGAGGCAGAGCCACCGCCGCCAGCGCCAGCGTACTTGTTGAGCTTGTCGCCGTCGGTGTTCCAGCCGCCCATCAAGAAGGCCGAGAATGCGCCGAAGTCGGCGTCAACGCGAGCCTTGACAGCGCCTTCTTCAACGATCGAGTCGTAGCCGCCGACGACCTTGAAGCCCCATGCGCCGGCCTTGTAGCCAACACCTGCGACAACGTCAGGAGCGTAGTGATCGGAGCTGTCTTCGCCGTTGGAGCCCGTAGCACCCGAACCGGAGTTGCTGTCTTCGAGCGAGATCACAGCCGTGAAGCCGTTGCCAGCGTCGTAGTTGTAGGTGATCTGGTTCAGTTCGTACGGGCCGTCATAGACCACGTCGTCGTTGATGACGTCGCCGGCATAACCGGTGAACTGGTTGAACTGCGAGTCCGTCTTACCAACCGTGAAGCCACCGAGGCTGATGTAAGCCCAGAGCAGGTTGGTGGACGTTGCGTTGCCGTCGTTCCAGTCCCAACGGATGATGGTTTCCGTCTTCAGCGGACCGTATTCGGTGTCGGTCGCGGTGTTGACGTTCAACTCAGCACGAGTGTGCCAGATCGTACCATCGCGTGCATCGGGATTGTAGGCATCGTACCACTTGCCTTCGGTACGAACCTTACCGCCGATCTTGAGGCAGGTTTCCGTGCCCGGGATGAAGAAGTAACCAGCACCGTAAGCGTCGCAGATGCGGACGTATTCGAGCGGCTCCGGCTCAGCAGCGACGATAGCGTCAGCCGCGTGAGCACCGGAAACTGCTACGAGTGCAGCAGCGGAGCCGAGAAGAAGGCTCTTGATGTTCATATTGACCTCCAGTCAAAGTTTATGTCGAGAATGAGAGCTACCCGAAGGTATTCCCTGTCCCATTCTCGCGTTTCAAGAAGTGGACGATCAATCGCCCTCGCTTCCGAGAGTGAAAATACAAGACGTGCTCTGTCACGCAATCGACATCTTCTCCGAAAGGGGGATTTGCGTGAACCTTCCGCAAGTCCTGTTGCCGAAAGGACACAAGTTGGCAACACGGCCGCCACATAGATTTAGACTTCGTTAAGAAATCCTTTAATCTACGGGTACTTAGGCGGCACATGATTAAAGAGGCCCGCGATATGCAAACGGGCAGCAAAATGGCCAATCCGCGGCGATTTCGGGATCTCCACGACAACAGGCAAGTCATCTGCGCCATTTCAGGCGACGACTTCCGGTAGTGCGGTGGACAAGCCTTGCTTGCAGCCGTCCCAAATCGAAGCAGGCGCTCAAACGATTCTCACCGTTCGATTCGCAGCCGGGCGGCGCGGCACCTGCAATAGTCCGGAGAGGCTCCGGGCCAGAGGCCGGATATCGGCGACCGAATCAAGGAACGCTCCGTACTCCAGGGGGGAAGCGGCCCATTTGCGGGACTAACGGCGATCACTGCTTGATATTTGGGAAATGGCGGAGAAGATGGGATTCGAACCCACGATACCATTTCTGGTATACTCCCTTAGCAGGGGAGCGCCTTCGACCACTCGGCCACCTCTCCGGTGCGGCCCTGATAGGGCCATTCATTTATCGACGCAAGCGCTTTTTCGCCTTCGGCTGCGTTCTTTTCCGAGATTCGGCAACAGCCGGTTGTCGGCCGGAAGGCGGTCCGTCCGACTTGAAAACTCATATCAGGCCAATAGCTGCTTCAAATCGGCCGCCGGGTCTGCAAGGATCGCCTTGGACGGATTGGCGCCGCCTTCCAGGAGCTTTTTGCCCGTCACATAAGCCTTTGCATCGTTTATCGCATCGACGGCGATGAAGCGGCCCTGCTTGAAATACCATATCGAAGCCGCACCCTCGCGAGTGCCGGGGCGCAGAAGCGTCTCGTCGTAACCCAGGTTGAAACCGGCAATCTGCAGCTTGACGTCATATTGATCCGACCAGAACCAAGGTTTCGGATCATAGGCTTTGTCGCCGCCGGCGATGATTTCGGCGGCGGCCTCCGCCTGGTCGACCGCGTTCTGCACCGATTCGAGGCGGATTCGCCCGTCCTCCCACGGCAGCTCGACGCAATCGCCCATGGCGAAGATATAGGGGTCGGAGGTGCGGGCAAACGAATCGACGACGATGCCGTTGCCAACCTCGAGACCAGCCTCCTTGGCCAGCCTGTCATTCGGGGCGACGCCGATACCGACGACGACGAAATCGACATCGATCGTCGAGCCGTCGGAAAGTTCCGCGGCAGCAACATGGCCATTGCGGCCGACAAGCTGCTTCAATCCGGTCTTCTCGCGAATGACAACATCATGCTTCTGATGAATGGCCCGGAAAATATCGGCCGTTTCCTTGGCGGCGACACGCTGCAGGATCCTGTCGCCCATCTCGATGAGGGTCACTTCGAGGCCGCGATGGCGTGCGACCGCGGCCGCTTCGAGCCCGATATATCCGCCGCCGATGATAAGCACCCGGCGTCCGGGGCGCATCTCGCCGGCAAGGAGGTCGGCATCGCGCTTATCACGAGCGAGATAGACGCCCTCCAGCGCACCGCCAACGGATGGCGGCAGGTGGCGCGGCGTCGCGCCCGTTGCCAGTGCCAATATCTCGTAATCCAGTCTCGATCCGTCCTGCATGATGATCTGCTTTGCAGCGCGATCGATCTGCTCGACCCAGGTCGACACGCGGATATCGACATTGTTGTCGGCATACCAATGTTCGGGCCGGAACAGCAGGCGATCGAAGATCATCTCGCCGAGCAGGTACTTCTTGGTCAGTGGCGGCCGCTGGTAGGGAAGGTTTTCCTCGGCGCCAACGATGGTGATCGGCCTCGAATCACCCAGTCCTCGCAATTTGGCCGCGAGCGCGAAACCCGCCTGCCCGGCCCCGACTATGACCAATCTGCCCGTCACGATCCGCACTCCATGTTATTATAGCGATCCTCCGTGCAACACGGGGATGCCTATGGACTTCAGGGGTAACGCCTGCATCCGCAAGCGTCAATCATAGCTGACCCTGCACCCCGGATCGGGAGAAAATTAGGCCAAATGCTCAGCTCTCGATTTCCACCCAGCACCGCTCGTGGAAGGATTGCGCCATGGCATGCACCGATTTCTCGATGCGAAGACCATCTTTGAAAGCCACGACCGACGCAGCCTCGCCTGATATGGCGCGGATCAGCTCGCGGCATTCGATGATCTTCAGATCATTGAAGCCGAGGCCGTGTCCGGGTGCCGGGATGAAGCGGTCATAAGGCTTGTGGGCGGGTGCGGCCAGCACCTTGCGGAAGCCCTGCTCGCTATCCCTGCCCTCGGCCTGATAGATCTCGAATTCGTTCATGCGTTCCTGATCGTAGGAGATCGAACCCTTGGAGCCGAAGATCTGCAGGGCTATCCGCCCCTTGCGGCCCCAGGCCGAGCGATTGGCCATGAGAACGGCGGAAATGCCGCCGCCAAGCCGAATCAGCACATTCGCAAGATCATGATTTTCGACGGCGCGGCTGCCGCCATCCTTCAGCGGCCGCTCGGCATAGGGCTTCATCATATCGGTAATGACGGCCTCCACATGGCCGAACAGGAACCAAAGCAGCGAAAGCGGATGCACCGCAAAATCGTCGAGAGCGCCGTAGCCGGAGGCAAGCTCGCTCTTCCAGTAGAAAAGGCCGTTCGGATCGGCCATGAAATCCTCGTCCATTTCGACGCGGACGTGATTGACTGCGCCGATCGCCCCCTCCGCGATCAACGACCTGATGTGCCGCATCACCGGGTTCTGGATATAATTGTAGCCCAGGATGGCGACCTTGCCGGAGGTCTTGGCCGCGGCCAGCATGCGCTCGGCATCGCCGTAGGACGGCGCCATTGGCTTTTCGCACCAGACATGCTTGCCGGCTTCAAGCGCCGCGATCGCCATTTCCGGGTGGAACTGATTGGGCGTCGTGACGGAGACGACGTCGACGTCCGGGTCCGCAATGAGGTCTCGCCAGTCCGCGGTTGCCATTTCGAAGCCGAATTCATCGCCCCTCGCCCTTGCCAGATCGGCATTGGCCTCGGCCAGATGCACCAGGCGCGGCCGCGCGACATCGCCGAACACGGTTTTCACCGCATTCCATGCCAGTGCATGGCATTTGCCCATATAGCCGGTCCCGATCAATCCAACGCCCAACGGCTTCATTTGGCCTTCCTCCTCAAACTGCTCCCGAAGTCGAGGGATTTTTGGAATATTTAGACCGTTTTGACAAGCGTGATCATAGGCTCGAAACTCTCGCCAGAGTGTTAGACCCATATTTATCCATTTAAAAGCATGTACTTAAAATATTTCGTGCCGAACGAATCAAAATCCGGTATCGTTACAAATATGGAATATTTGTTTCATTGTCGGTGTTGGGGGAGCTTGAGGACGGCGCATGGACAATAATATCGAGGCCCCGACGAGGGTTCCGCGCGACTTCGAAAGCCTGCGCAGCATCATCATCGAGCGCAAGAACGCCATGCCGAAGCGTCTCGCGCAGGTCGCCGCCTTCGCGCTTGGCAATCCCGACGAAGTCGCCTTCGGCACGACGGCCAGCATTGCCGCTGCCGCCGAGGTTCAACCTTCCACGCTGGTACGACTTGCTCATCACCTCGGCTACGAGGGTTTCTCCGACCTGCAGAGCATCTTTCGCGAAAGACTGCGCGATCGCACCCTAAGCTACGAAGAACGGCTGGTGACGCTGGAACGCTCCGGCATTCAGGACGAGGAGGCCGGCATTCTCTCCGGCTTCCTGTCCGCCGCAAGCCAGTCCATCAACAAGCTCGCCGCAACCATCGAGACGGACCGTTTCGCCAAGGCAGTGGATGTCCTAGCCGCGGCCGAGACGATCTATCTCATCGCCAAGCGCCGCTCCTATCCGCTGACGGCACATATGACCTATGCCTTTTCCAAGCTGAACATCCGCCACCAGATCGTCGCCTCACCCAACGGCATCGACGGCGAGATTGCCCGTTTTGCTACGGAGAAGGACGCAGCGATCGCCGCGAGCTTTTCGCCATACGCCGCCGACAGTCTGGCGCAGGCCCAGGATCTCGCGGCACGCAATGTGCCCGTCATCGCCATCACCGATTCGGCCTTTTCCCCGCTCACCGCCTGCGCGACCCATTGGTTCGAAGTGGCCGAGTCCGATTTTGCCGGCTTCCGCTCGTTATCGGCATCGATGGCGCTGATCATGGCCTTTCCGGTCGCCATTGCCGAACGCCGGCGAAAAGGCGCAATAAAATCCGATAAAACGAAAATGGAATAAACATTCCGAATTGACAAAATCTCGGAACCAATGTTTCACTACGACCAAGATCACGGCCACGGGAGATGGTCGCCCGATCCATCGCAACCGGGACGAAACGAACACCGGCACTTTCAATAACGCATGATCTCGGCGCAGGCTGCAGGCTATAGAGCGAAAGAGGTCATGCCCCCGACGGGAGGACATCATGGCACACGACAATCCTGGCGCTCAGCCGGAAGCAAAACTCGATGTGATCACCATCGGCCGTTCCTCTGTCGATCTTTACGGCCAGCAGATCGGCTCGCGCCTTGAGGACATCGCCTCCTTCGCCAAATCGGTCGGCGGCTGCCCCGCCAATATCGCCATCGGCACGGCGCGGTTGGGGCTGAAATCCGGCCTCATCACCCGCGTCGGCGACGAGCAGATGGGTCGCTTCATCCGCGAACAGGCGGCGCGCGAAGGTGTGGCCGTCGATGGGATCGCAACAGACAAGGAGCGCCTGACGGCACTCGTGCTGTTGGCAGTCGAGGCGGAGGGCGTCTCGCCGATGATCTTCTACCGGTCCGACTGCGCCGACATGGCGCTGAACGAAGACGATATCGACGAAAATTTCATCAAGTCCTCCAAGGCGGTCCTGGTTTCCGGCACGCATTTTTCCAAGCCGAATACCGAAGCGGCGCAACGCAAGGCGATCCGCATCGCCAAGGCTGCCGGCCGCAAGGTGATCTTCGACATCGACTACCGGCCAAATCTATGGGGTCTTGCCGGCCATGCCGAGGGCTTCGAGCGCTATGTGAAGTCGGATCGCGTTTCCTCGAAGATGAGGGAGACGCTGCCGGATTGCGATCTGATCATCGGCACGGAAGAGGAGATCATGATCGGCTCGGGCGTCGACAACGTGCTCGGCGCGCTCAAGGAAATCCGCCGCCTCTCTCCGGCGACCATTGTGCTCAAGCGCGGCGCCATGGGCTGCATCGTCTATGACGGCCCGATCGCCGACGATCTCGAAGCCGGCATTGTCGGCCAGGGCTTCCCGATCGAAGTGTTCAATGTTCTCGGCGCGGGCGATGCGTTCATGTCCGGCTTCCTGCGCGGCTATCTGCGCGGCGAACCGCTGAAGACCTGCGCCACCTGGGCAAATGCCTGCGGCGCCTTTGCCGTTTCCCGCCTGCTCTGCTCGCCGGAATATCCGACCTGGACCGAGCTCGACTTCTTCCTGAAGACAGGCAGCAAGCACCGGGCACTGCGCAAGGACGAGGCGATCAACCACATTCATTGGGCGACGACCCGGCGCGGCGACATCCCGTTGCTGATGGCGCTCGCCATCGACCACCGGTCGCAGCTCGTCGGCGTCGCCGATGAACTGGGCGTCGGCCACGACAGGATCGTCGCCTTCAAGCGGCTTGCCGTCGAGGCGGCGGGGCGGGTGGCCGGCGGCCGCTCAGGCTATGGCATGCTGATCGACGAACGCTTCGGGCGCGACGCCTTCTTCGATGCCGCGACCAAGAATTTCTCGTGGATCGGACGACCGGTCGAGCTGCCGGGATCGAAGCCGCTGAAATTCGAGTTCAGCCAGGACATCGGCTCACAGCTCGTGGAATGGCCGCTTCATCATTGCATCAAATGCCTGTGCTTCTATCATCCGGACGATCCGAAGGAGCTGAAGGCGGAGCAGCAGGAGAAGTTGCGCACCCTATTCGAAGCCGCACGCAAGGTCGGCCGCGAGCTTCTCGTCGAAATCATCGCCGGCAAGAACGGGCCGCTGACCGACGACACGATCCCGACGGCGATGGAAGAGCTCTACGCGCTCGGGATCAAGCCGGACTGGTGGAAGCTGGAACCGCAGGAATCGACCGCCGCCTGGAAAAAAATCGATGCCGTGATCGCCAAAAATGATCCATGGTGCCGTGGTATCGTGCTGCTTGGACTGGAGGCTCCGGCGGAGGAATTGATCCGAAGCTTCGAGGCGACGCTGGCCGCGCCCTCGGTCAAGGGTTTCGCCGTCGGGCGGACCATCTTCTCCGATGCGGCCCGCGCATGGCTATCGGGCGGCATGAACGACGAGGAAGCGATTGCCGACATGGCCGGCCGTTTCCGGCAATTGACACAAGCGTGGCTCAAAACCCGCGGTCTGTGAAATTCCAGAGCGGTTCAGTTTTCACAGAAGCTCTGAACCGCTCTATATCTTTTTTCGCAATTCCGGACGGAAAACCGCTACGCACTTTTCCTGGAATTGCTCTAGCATTTGGGAGGCGCCCGATGGGCAAGACGATCCGATTGACGATGGCACAGGCCGTCGCGCATTTCCTCAAGAAGCAGATGACCATCATCGATGGACAGAAGCAGCCGATCTTCGGCGGCGTCTGGGCGATCTTCGGCCACGGCAACGTCGCCGGCATGGGCGAGGCGCTCTATCAGGTGCGCGAGGAGCTGCCGACCTTCCGCGCTCACAATGAGCAGGGCATGGCCCATGCCGCCGTCGCCTATGCCAAGGCAAGCTTCCGTCAGCGTTTCATGGCCTGCACGACGTCCATCGGCCCCGGCGCGCTGAACATGGTGACGGCGGCCGGCGTAGCACATGTCAACCGCATTCCCGTCCTGTTCCTGCCCGGCGACGTTTTCGCCAACCGCGCGCCGGATCCGGTGCTGCAGCAGATCGAGGATTTCGGTGACGGTACCGTCTCCGCCAACGATGCCTTCCGCCCGGTCTCCCGCTATTTCGACCGCATTACCCGCCCCGAACAGATCATGACGGCGCTGAAGCGCGCCATGCAGGTGCTGACCGATCCGCTCGATTGCGGCCCGGTGACGCTTTCGCTCTGCCAGGACGTGCAGGCCGAAGCCTTCGATTATCCGGAAAGCTTCTTCGAGGAGCATGTCTGGGTGCCGCGCCGTCCGCAGCCGGATGCAGACGAACTTGCCAATGCCATTGCATTGATCCGCCGCTCCGAAAAGCCGGTCATTCTTGCCGGCGGCGGCGTGCTCTATTCGCAGGCAACGAAGGAACTGGTCGCTTTTGCCGAAGCTCATGGTATTCCCGTCGTTGTCACGCAGGCCGGCAAATCGGCCATCGACGAGACGCATCCCCTCGCGCTCGGCTCTGTCGGCGTGACGGGCACATCGGCGGCCAATGCCATTGCCGAGGAGACCGATCTGGTGATCGCTGTGGGAACCCGCTGCCAGGATTTCACCACCGGCTCCTGGGCGCTGTTCAAGAATGAAAAGCTGGCCATGATCGGCCTCAATATCGCGGCCTATGACGCCCTCAAGCACAATAGTCACCCTCTGGTGACGGATGCGCGCGAGGGGCTGAAGGCGCTTTCCGCCGGCCTGACGGGTTGGCGCGCGCCGGCATCGCTCGCCGAAAAGGCAACGCGAGAAAAGCAGGTCTGGATGGAGGCGGCCGCCAAGGCGATGGCAACCACGAACGCCGCTCTGCCCTCCGACGCCCAGGTCATCGGCGCCGTCACCCGCACGCTCGGCGGCAAGGACAGCATTCTCGTTTGCGCTGCCGGCGGCCTGCCCGGCGAGTTGCACAAGCTCTGGCCGGCGACCGCACCGGGCAGCTACCACATGGAATATGGCTTCTCCTGCATGGGCTATGAGATTGCCGGCGGCCTCGGCGTCAAGATGGCGCGGCCGGAGAAGGATGTCGTCGTCATGGTCGGCGACGGCTCCTATATGATGATGAATTCCGAACTGGCGACCTCTGTCATGCTCGGCCTGAAGATCACCATCGTCCTGCTCGACAACCGCGGCTATGGCTGCATCAACCGCCTGCAGATGGCGACCGGCGGCGCGAACTTCAACAACCTCTTGAAGGACTCGCACTTCGAAGTGATGCCGGAGATCGACTTCCGGGCGCATGCGGCCAGCATGGGTGCGATTGCCGTGAAGGTCGCTTCCATCGCCGAGCTGGAACAGACCATCGAAGCATCGAAGAAGAACGACCGCAGCTCGGTCATCGTCATCGACACCGATCCGCTGATCACAACGGACGAAGGCGGCCATTGGTGGGATGTCGCCGTTCCCGAGGTCAGCCCGCGCGCCGAGGTCAACAAGGCCCGCGCCGCCTATGAAAAGGCCCGCGCCGCCCAGCGCATCGGCTGATTGATTTCCGTCCTATTTCTGGGGGAGCGTTTCGGCTCCTCCAATAGCTTTTTCAAGGAGACCATTGATGAAGGCCAAACTCGGCATGTCGCCCATCGCCTGGTGGAACGACGATCTTCCTGAGCTTAGCGACGACGTATCCCTCGAGGAATGCCTGCGGCAATCGCGTGGCGCCGGCTTCACCGGCATGGAACAAGGCCGGCGCTTCCCCAGCAACCCCGATGAAATGCTGCCGATCCTGCGCGCCGCCGATGTGACTCTTTGCGGCGGCTGGTTCTCGGGCACGCTCGTCAACGAGGAGCTGGCAGCCAACAAGGACCGCATCGCGCCGATGATCGAACTGTTCAAGGCCGTCAGCGCGCCTTGCATCGTCTATGGCGAAGTCGGCCGCTCCATTCAGGGCGACCGCTCCAAGCCACTCGCCACCAAGCCGCGTCTTTCAGATGACGAGATGAAGGCCTATGCCCGCCGCGTCACTGAGTTCGGCGAATGGTGTGCAGACCAGGGCATGCCGCTTTCCTATCACCATCATATGGCAGCCGTGGTCGAAACCGAGCCGGAACTCGATGCCTTCATGCGCAATTCCGGCGAAGGCATTCCGCTGCTGCTCGATGCCGGCCATCTCGCCTTTGCCGGTGGCGACGTTCTGCGCGCCATCGACAACCACCATGCCCGTATCAACCATGTCCACGTCAAGGATATCCGCAAGCCTGTCGTCGATGGGCTGGATCGCAGCAGGCAGTCCTTTCTCGATGCCGTCGCGCTTGGTGCGTTCACGGTGCCGGGCGACGGCTCGCTCGATTTCGGCGCCATCGTCAAGCGCTTCGCCGATTACGGCTATGAAGGCTGGTTCGTGGTCGAGGCCGAGCAGGACCCGCGCAAGGCGCCGCCACAGAAGATGGCCGAGGTCGGCCATGCCGAACTGATGCGCGTCATGACGGCAGCGGGTTACACGGTGGAAACCGAAGGCTTTCCCAAGGGATAGCTAGAGACGAGCGCCCTCGCCTATCGGAAGATGGCGAGGGACGTTTTTCCAAGCAATGGAGGAAGAACCTATGCCAAATCTCAAGGTCAAACCTGACGGCTCCCATGGCCGCGTTACTCACGTCACGCCCGAAAGCGCCGGCTGGACCTATGTCGGCTTCGATCTCCATCGCCTGAAGCCGGGCGAAACGGCCTCCGCCGAGACCGGTGGTCGCGAGGTTTGCCTCGTATGGGTCAGCGGCAAGGGAAGCGCCAAGGCGGGTACGAAGGATTTCGGCTCGCTCGGCGGGCGCATGAGTCCCTTCGAGGGCGCCCCCCACGCGCTCTATATTCCAGCCGGCTCGAACTGGTCGGTGACCGCCGAGACCAATCTGGAACTGGCCGTCTGCTCGGCCCCGGGCGGCGGCTCCTATGAAGCCCGCGCCATTCCTCCGGGCACGCATCCGGCGCTAACGCGCGGCAAGGGCACCAATGTCCGCCACGTCAACAACATCATGCCGGAAGACGATGGCGCGGCGCATTCGCTGTTGGTCGTAGAGGTGATCACGCCGGGCGGGCACACCTCCTCCTATCCTCCCCACAAGCACGATCAGGATGATCTCCCGAACGAAAGCTTCTTGGAGGAGACCTATTATCATCGCCTAAACCCGCCGCAGGGCTTCGGCTTCCAGCGTGTCTATACCGACGACCGGTCGCTGGACGAAGTCATGGTGCTGGAGGATGGCGATGTGACGCTGGTACCGAAAGGGTATCACCCTTGCGCCGCCTGCCACGGCTACGATCTCTACTATCTCAATGTCATGGCCGGCCCGAAGCGCATCTGGAAATTCCACAATGCCGTCGAGCATGAATGGCTGCTCAAGTCCTGAGTGACACCGACATAAGCTCAAACGGAAAGGCCGCGCTCGAAAACGCGGCCTTTCTCGTTTCACGCGGGCATCAGGCCATAGCGCCACTTCCGATCCCTGGCGTTGCGCGACAGTACAAGCCAGGTGAGCAGGATCATCCCCGCTTCCGCAAAGATCGGCGTCATCCAGATTCCCCGCTCGCCGAAGACGAGCGGCAAGAGGAACGTCAGCGGCAAGGTGAACAGATAGGGCCGTGACAGGCCGAAGATCGCGCCGCGCTTGGCGTCACCGATCGACTGGAAATAGGATGACAGGATGATTGCCTGGCCGAAGAGAAAGTAGGCGCCGATCGTCCAGGGCAGGATGCGACCGACTTCCTCGATGATCACCGGATCGGCCACGAAGATCGACCCCAGGTGTTCCGCCAGCAGCTCGACGATGAACTCGACGGCGGCGCAATAGACCAGAGCCGAGATCATGGCGATGACAACGCTGTGGCCGACACGCGCCGGAAGCGCGGCGCCGTGATTATGGCCTGAAATGGTCTGCAGCGCGATGCTGAGGCCCAGAAGCGGCAGATAGGCGAAGGTCATCACGCGAGTGACGATCCCATAGGCGCCGACGGTCGCGACATAGTCCCCTTCGTGCCAGATCGACAGGTTGAAGAGGATCGCCGCCGAACTCAGCGAAATGCCGATGAAGCCGAGGCTCATCGGTGCGCCGAAGGCAAAGATGCCACGCCACTCGCGCATGTGCGGCCTCATATCGAACGAAAGCGCGCCGGGGCGACGCAGGCGATAGCCTACGACGATCGCCAGGCAGATGAATTGCGCCATGATCGAGCCGCCGGCGGAGCCGACCACGCCCCAGTGCGCAACGGCCATCAGCAGCCAGTTTGCCAGGATGTTGAGCAGCGTCGAGGCAAGCGTCACCAGCGTCATGAAGCCGAGCTTTCCTTCGCAACGCAGCCCGTCGAGATGGATCGAAAGAAAGAAGCTGATCGGCGCGAAGGCGACCATGACGCCCATGAAGGCCTCGGCGCTGCGGGCAACATCGGCGTTTCCCGCCGCTACCACGGCAATGAACTGCCGGCCTGCGAGCCAGTAGACGAGGTTGATCGCCACCACGACGGCAAGCGCCAGCGTATGGGCGCTGGTAAACACGGACTTCGCGGCGTCGCGATTTCCGGCACCGAGGCGGCGCGCGAGAATGCTCGCCATGCCGTTCGAAACCAGCGTCTGCAGCGCGATCAGCAGCATGAGCGCGGGAAAAATGAGGCTGACCGCGGACAGCGCGCCAGCCCCGACATAGACGCCAAGGAAATAGGCGTCGACGACGGCAAAGAGGCCGTTGACCGTGGTGATGACGATGATCGGCGCGGCGGTTTTGGCAAAGACGCCAGGCAGCCAGCCGGTGAGGAACATATTGGTTTCAGTACTGTGCGTCATGGGGGAATCCGAACGGGAATGCTCGCTATCGGCGGAGATAGCGGCCTGTCGATGAAAGATGAATATCAGATGTCGAGAACCAGATGGGGCACGCCGTTCGATGTCTTGCGCGGCGAAATGCCGTCGGCATCGACCTGGGCGTTGATGCGCTGGCGGAATGCCGAGAAGCTCTCGAACTCCACCACATCGACCGGTTCGTCGAAATGGATAGTGATCTTGTAGAGCCCGCCAGATTTCGCCGACATCGCCAGAACCTTCCCCGTGAAGGGCTTGTTCAGATAGCGCCCGCGAATGGCGGAGCCGACATCGAAGGGCGCATCCGGCCCGTCATTCGGTTTTGCCGCAAGCGCCGACAGCGTGTTCCAGTCGCGCAGCCCATGCTGCTTGGCGATGAGTTCCAGCGCCGTGCTGTGGCTCATGTCGTTGCCGCGCTCGGCCATGGCCTGACGCAGACGTCGGGCCTGAGCTTTCAATTCATCTATGGACGGATAAGTCGTCGTCATAGGATCAGCCTTTGCTAAGGCACGCAATTACGACCGTGAAACGGGGCTCGCATTACCGTCAGTCAGCATGCCCTATATGGCTGTGACCAAAATTGCGAGGACTTCACCTTGGATTTTCATCCGCGAGCGGCAGGCGCCTCGAACCGTCAATCCGTATGATCGAAGCGGGATTTGCTGTCAAGATGCGTTCAAATCGAGACAAAAGACGAACCCGTTAAAATTCTACCAATGGAATTGACGCTTCCGCAAAATCTCCGTGCAAGGTTCGTGTCGTAACCGAGATGAATTCGGTCTGTTCTTCAACAGGGAATGACAATGCTTCGCGCAACCCATCTGGCGAAAGTCAAATCCGAGGTCTACGAACGAAGCTGGGAACGTTTCTACGTTCAGAGGCCGGCGCGTCTCGTGGCGGTTCGTCCCTGTCTGACCGGCATTTCCGTGCGCAGCGCTGAGATCACCGACATCTCGCGCGGCGGCGCCAGCTTTACCGTCGCCACGACCGTCGGGCTGCCGAGCCACTACTATCTGAACATTCTCGGTCTCGCCTACCGCATCGCCTGCGCCGAGGTGAGCCGCAACGAAAACCGCGTCCATGTCCGCTTCATCAACCTGATCGAACCGGAAACGCTGCGCCGCGTCGTGCGCGCCGATTTCATGATCGGCAATGCCGAAGCGCTGGCTGCGCGTGGCAAGAGGCAATCGGTATAAATTCTGCAAGACCTGAGAATGCCGCCGATGGCTGCATTCGACTTTAAGCGGATATTAGAACCTAGATCGTCGATCCAAGAGTCCATAGAATTCCGCCCAATGCACACAGGCCGAGCGTCGGAACCACGGATATCTTCGCCCTGAGCAACAAGATGACTGCGGCGACCGTGAGAACAAGGGATGCCGTGTCGATGGAGAAGAATTCGGGCACTTCGACGACCAGCGGACCGAAGACGTGCTCATCGACCTGACGGAAGAGTACGTGGAGTGCCAACCAGATCGCAAGATTGAGAATGACCCCCACGACCGCGGCCGTGATCGCCGACATCGCGCCCGTCAAGGCGAGATTGCCACGCATTTTTTCGATGAACGGTGCGCCAAGGAATATCCAGACAAAACTGGGCAGGAACGTCACCCAAGTGGTTAGTATCGCTGCGAATGTTGCCGCGGTCATCGGATTGAGCGCGCCAGGCTCGCGAAATGCCGCCATGAAGCCGACGAACTGCACGACCATGATCAGCGGGCCTGGTGTGGTCTCCGCCATGCCGAGGCCGTCCAGCATCTCGCCAGGCTTCAGCCAACCGAAATTCTGAACTGCTTCCTGAGCCACATAGGCAAGGACGGCATAAGCTCCGCCGAACGTGACAACCGCCATCTGGCTGAAGAACACCGCGATCCTTGAGAACACGTTATCCGCGCCGAGGGTGATCAGCAGGGTCGCCACCGGAAGAAGCCAAAGCGCTACCAATATGGCTGAAATCTTCATGGACCATGTGAGGTTCGGATGCGCATGAAAAGGCGTTCCCTCCCCCAGCAGCGAATCCTTGTCGTCGAGAGCCGCGCCCGCACCTGCCTTGTGCCCGCCGCCAAGCTTGAACAATGCTGATCCGGACCGTCCGGCGAGAAATCCGACAAGGGCGGCTGCAAGAATGATCAGCGGGAACGGAACCCGGAAGAAGAAGATCGCGACGAAGGCAATGCCGGCAATTGCCAACATCACGCCGTTCTTCAATGCTCGGCTTCCAATACGGAAGACGGCCTGTAGAACGACGGCGAGTACCGCCGCCTTCAGGCCGAAGAAGAGTCCCTCGATGAAGGTGACGTTGCCGAAAGCTGCATAGATGTAACTCAGCACCAGGATCGAGACGAAACCCGGAAGCACAAAGAAAACCCCGGCAATAAGGCCACCAACCGTCCGGTGCATTAGCCAGCCGATATAGATCGCGAGCTGGTGTGCCTCCGGCCCCGGCAGAAGCATGCAGTAGCTCAAAGCGTGGAGAAACCTGTGTTCGCCGATCCAGCGCTTCTCGTCGACGACGATGCGGTGCATGACGGCTATTTGCCCGGCGGGACCGCCGAAGCTCAGCGCCGCCACTCTCGCCCAGACCTTGGTCGCCTCCGCAAGGGAAACGCCGTGCGAAGTCGCACTCGCCGGAGCGCTGCCTTCTTTGACGAACTCCGTCATCTCACTATGCCCGCTTTTGGCTCGGCCAATTGTGGGTCTCGTCGGTGGCGTCGCGGCACCAGCGGTAGAAGGCATCGTAGAGGAGCATACCGGCGTCTAGCTGCTCCAGGTCGTCGTTGAACATCCGCGACAGGCCAAGCGAGGCGGCAAGCAATCCAGGCACTTCCGGCGCCAAATCCGGGCGAGCTGTATCTGCGCCACGCACGATCGTCGCCAGCCGCGACAAAGGTTCCGAGGTAAGCCCAAATTCCTCGATCATGACATCGAAGGTGCAGAATTCTCCTCGGTGGCTCCAGAACACCTGCTCTATGTCGAAGGGCGTCGCGCCGAAACGATCTCCGACCATGGAAACCTCGGAGGTCGGAACGAATAGAAAAACAGCCGAAGGATCGACGAAGCGGCGGATCAGCCATGGGCAAGCGATACGGTCGATCTTCGGCCGCGAGCGGGTGACCCAGACGGTCCGCCCCTGCAGATTGCGCTGCGGCAGCTTCTCGTTCGGCACCGCCGCGCCACCGGAGCGTATCCATGCTTCGAAACCACCTTCCAGCACTTCGGCCGGCGTTCCCTCCTGCCGGAGATAGGCCGCAACACCATGGCTGAGCTTGAGGCCACCTTGGCACACGATGACGGCAGGGCCACCAATGTCGCCGGCCCAATTCCCCAAATCTTTATAGTTTCGGCGAATGGAACCAGGTACGAGCCTCGGGTCGCTGGCAAAGTCGTCGTCGGTGCGCACGTCGATGATGGCGGGCGCATTCGGCGTGCCGATGATGCGGTTGAGTTTTTCCGATGAAATTTCGAGAAATGACGGCATAACGCGTCCCTCCGGTGTTCGGTTCAATGGACGCGATTCTTCGGCATGTCGCCTCGTGGGGTGATCGCAACCCCATAGAATGTATATGCGCGCGGGCCGAATTTCTGTCAAGCGAGCTGTTGAATTGGGGCAAGCGCGATCTGGCAAATGTCAAAAGCAACCGGAACAGATGACCACCGTTGGAGCAATCCGGAAGCAGCGTCTTCCGCTCTTGCAACGGCCCACCGAGGGTCTATTCTGCGGCGCCTTGCAACTGAATTCGGGAAAACAAGCCAGCATGTCCGCCTTCTCGCGCTTCACGCCGCTGATCAGCGCCCTTCCCTCCACCGTTCCATTCGTCGGCCCCGAAGCGCTGGAGCGCCAGCGTGGCCTCGGCGTCAAGGCGCGCATCGGCGCCAATGAGAACGGCTTCGGGCCTGCGCCCTCGGTCTTGTCAGCCATGCGCGAGCGGGCCGGCGATATCTGGATGTACAACGATCCGGAAAATTTCGAGCTGAAGCATGCGCTTGCGGCGCATCTCGGCGTTCAATCCGCCAATATCGCCGTCGGTGAAGGCATCGACAGTCTGCTTGGCCTGATCGCCCGCATGGTCATCGAACCGGGTACGCCCGTCGTCACCTCGCTCGGCGGCTATCCCACCTTCAATTTCCATGTCGCCGGCTTTGGCGGCCGCCTGGTTACCGCACCTTACGTCAATGATCGCGAGGATCTCGATGGATTGCTCGACGCGGTGAAGCGCGAAAATGCGCCGCTCGTCTATTTCGCCAATCCCGACAATCCGATGGGAAGCTGGTGGGAGGCGGACAGGATCGTCGCCTTTGCCCGCGCCCTGCCGGAAAGCTGCCTGCTGGTCCTTGACGAAGCCTATAGCGAGACCGGTCCCGCAAGCTCGCTGCCTGATATTTCTGACCTGATCGACCTGCCGAATGTGCTCCGCACCCGCACCTTCTCCAAGGCCTATGGCCTCGCCGGCGCCCGCGTCGGCTATGCCATAGGCACGCCGGAGACGGTGCTGGCCTTCGACAAGATCCGCAACCATTTCGGCATGAACAGGCTTGCAACGGTGGCGGCTCTGGCCGCGCTGAAAGATCAAGCCTATCTCACAGAAGTGGTTGGCAAGATCGCCGCTGCGCGCGAGGAGATCGGCACCATTGCCCGCGATAACGGGCTTTTACCGCTCACCTCCGCCACCAACTTCGTCGCTATCGATTGCGGTCGGGACGGCACCTATGCGCGCGCGATCGTCGACGGGCTGATCCAGCACGGCGTCTTCATCCGCATGCCGGGCGTTGCGCCGCTCAATCGCTGCATCCGTATCAGCGTTGGCCCCAAACAGGATCTGGACCTGCTGGCCGAGGCGCTGCCGAAAGTGCTGAAGGCGATCGGCTGAGGCGTGAAGCGTTTCGCGGAATCGCTCCACGTCGATATTCTCACGCAATTCCGGACGGAAAACCGCTGCGCACTTTTCCGGGAATTGCTCTAAAACGACGAAACCGCGCCTGCCTTGTCCCGGCCGGTCGCGGTTTTCATCATTTCGGCGCTCGCCTCTCCTTCGACCGCCGACATCCCCTCCTTCGAGATCAGTCAGTACGTTGTATTGTTTGCGGCACGCCTCAGTGCGTGGTCATCCACTCGCGGGCGGCGCGCAGCGCTGCGGCGAGCTGCATCTTGGTCAAGGTCGCGGCGACGTCGGCACGAAGCTCGGCGGCGCGCTCGCTGCCACGGATGGCTGCGATATTCAACCATTTGTGGGCGGCAACGAGGTCCGCGGTGCAGCCCCTGCCGGTCGCGTAGTTCACGCCCAGTTCGCAAAGGGCATCGGCGCTGTTACCACCCATCATGGCATTTCCAGACGTCGTCATTTCGAAGCGTGCCATTGCTTTTATCCCTGTTTTACTTCCGTTCGTATCTGCCCTGCTTTCCGTCCGAGCCTTGCCGTCGTTCGCGGCTTTCCGGTTCTTCCGGCCGGCGGGTTTGCCCCGCTCGTTTGATGGCTTCACTATCGCAGACGGCTTTCAAAAAACGCCTAAAATGCATGATTAATTCGATGCAAACAAAGTGCAAACGCTTGGTAAACTTGGGATTTTGTTAAACATCGCTTCCCTTGCAAATTAAGGATTTTCGGGCGAGCTTAACCTTCCGTTAGGATTTGGATTTAAACCCTTCCTTCACCACAAAATGAGCGCAGTTCAGTCCGATGCCGTATTTTGATGAAGCGTGGACAGCCGGCGGGATCGCAGTTTTTCCGCACCGAAAACCATATTTACCTTTACGTTCGCGTTAGATAATCTCGCCACGTTCCCGGCCATGGAGCCGGATGGCACCTTGGGGGGAGGAATAATAACACCATGATCCGTGCCACCATTCTTGCTGCCGCACTGCTCGTGAGCGCGAGTGCGGCCTTTGCCGAAGAGCCGATCGTCGGCAACTGGAAAACAGTCGAGGGCGATACCGCCGCCATTGCGCCTTGTGCGGACAGCTATTGCGTGACGCTGAAGACCGGAAAATATGCCGGCAAGCAGATCGGCAGGATGCAGGGCAAAGGCGCCAGCTATACCGGCGAACTCACCGACCCTTCCGAAAACAAGACCTATAGCGGCTCCGGCACCGTGAGCGGCAATAGCGTCAAGATGAGGGGCTGCGTTCTCAAGATATTCTGCAAGTCGCAGACCTGGACGAGGCTATAAAAGGCACTTTTCTATCCAGGAAACATTATCGGCCTGCCCGCCACTGGTCGGCAGGCCTCTTCTTGTTTGCCTATGGAGAGACCCTGGCGACAATTCGAGACCGGCAATATTTATGAACGCCGGATGAACCGGTATCTCAGCACCTGTTCAGCCTGACCATGGCAAAACGGTGTCCAGTATAGGGCACGGGTAGGGCCAAGGACATGGACTCGATCATCATGGCACGGCGTTTCGTCATCATTATGCTGTTTGCCGCCATCTTTGCGTTCAGCTTCTCGGTTGCGGTCGAACACGCCGGCCGCAGCGGAGCGCAGTCGCATTTCGGTGCAAGCTTCACCTGCGTGGAGACCGGCACGCCTTATTGCACGACGGTGCAATGACGAATGCCTGCGCGACGATCCCGCGCAGGCCTTGAGGCGGCTGCAAAAATAGCTGCGAGAATCCGAGCCACCTCTTGCGACGTCGTTTGCTTGTAACCAACGACACTCTATAATGGCTCATGAGCAACAGAATCTCTCCCTTTTCACCTCTCGACATCTCCTCCCCCAGCCCGTTCCAGCCGCGGACCTTCGATGATCCGGCTAAAGCCGTCGAGGCGCTGACGGAGCTTTACGAGCGCAATACGGCGTTCCTGATCGACAATTTCACCAAGCTTGCCAAGGGCGCGCCGATCACGGCGCGCTACCGCGCCTTCTATCCGCAGGTCAGCATCGAGACGACCAGCTTCGGCCATGTCGATTCGCGTCTCTCCTACGGCCATGTCACGGCGCCCGGCGTCTATACGACGACCATCACGCGCCCGCAGCTTTTCAAGCATTATCTCAAGGAGCAACTGACGCTCCTGATGCGCAGCCACAATGTGCCTGTGGTCGTCTCGGAATCGAATACGCCGATCCCGCTGCACTTCGCATTCGGCGAGGGTGCGCATGTCGAGGCTTCCGCGGCCATCTTCGAGGATATTCCGCTGCGTGACCTCTTCGATACGCCGGACCTGAACACGACAGACGACGAGATCGCCAATGGCGAATATATTCCGCCGCCGGGCGAGCCCTCGCCGCTTGCACCTTTTACCGCGCAGCGCATCGACTATTCGCTGGCCCGCCTCGCCCACTACACCGCGACCAGTGCGGCACATTTCCAGAATTTCGTGCTGTTCACGAACTACCAGTTCTATATCGACGAATTCTGCAATTGGGCGCGCGACGTGATGGTCAAGGGCGGCGACGGCTATACGGCCTTCGTCGAGCCCGGCAACATCATCACACTGGCCGGCTCAAGCCATCCGGAAGGCGACACCACGCCGCCGCGGCTGCCGCAGATGCCAGCCTACCATCTAAAGAAGAAGGGACATGCCGGCATCACCATGATCAATATCGGCGTCGGTCCCTCCAACGCCAAGACGATCACTGACCATGTTGCCGTGCTGCGCCCGCATGCATGGCTGATGCTCGGCCATTGCGCGGGCTTGCGCAACAGCCAGCGGCTTGGCGACTATGTGCTCGCCCATGCCTATATGCGCGAGGATCACGTTCTCGACGACGACTTGCCGGTCTGGGTGCCGATCCCAGCGCTCGCCGAAGTGCAGGTGGCACTGGAAGCGGCCGTTGCCGAGATCACCGGCTACGAGGGTTTCGAGCTGAAGCGCATCATGCGCACGGGCACCGTCGGCACCATCGACAACCGCAACTGGGAACTGCGCGATCAGGCCGGCCCCGTCAAGCGGCTGTCCCAGGCTCGCGCGGTCGCACTCGATATGGAATCGGCAACGATCGCCGCCAACGGCTTCCGCTTCCGTGTTCCCTACGGCACGCTTCTCTGCGTTTCGGATAAGCCACTGCACGGCGAGCTGAAGCTGCCGGGCATGGCGACCGCCTTCTACCGCACGCAGGTGAACCAGCATCTGCAGATCGGCATCCGCGCCATCCAGAAGCTAGCCGCGATGCCGCCGGAAGCGCTGCATTCGCGCAAGCTGCGCAGCTTCTTCGAAACGGCGTTCCAATAAACCACGCACCAGGAGGCAATGGGGCTTCGCCCTATTGCTTATCTGCTGACACCGATTGCGCCTGATAAACGGCCGCCACTTGCGGCCGTTCGTCGTTTGGCGTTGCCCACAAATTCAGACCAAGAATCATCGCGGCAAAAATGGCAAATCCGATCGCCGTGCGAAGAACCGCTTCGCGGGGATTTGACATTTGCAGTATCTCCTCCTCCGACAGCGTCTTCTTGTGCCAGTGATAGATGAGGGCTGCTTCCAGGTTGTACATGTCCGTTTCTCCTTTTGAGATGACGGAACTGGTCGACCGGCGATCGCCTTTTTCGACAGAGCCAAAAAATTTTGTCATGCTGCGGATCGGGATGTCGATTTGCTTGGCAGCCGCTCGTCTATGGCTGTCAGCAAATTGAAAGAGGAGACGCTGTGATGAAATATCTCTGCCAAGTCTGGTTCGATGGCACGAGGCTCGATCTCATGACCAAAGAGGAAAAACGCAAGCTCGATGCGGATTCGCTCGGCTATGACCGCGATCTGATGGCAAGCGGCCACATGATCCATGCGGAGGCGCTGCAATCACCCAGCTCGGCCGTGACGGTGCGGGTCCGCAACGGCGAGACATCGGTGACCGACGGCCCCTTCATCGAAACCAAGGAATATCTCGGCGGCTTCATCCTGATCGAAGCGAAAGACCTGAACGATGCGATCCGTGTCGCCGCCGGCATCCCGCTCGCCAAGCTCGGCAGCATAGAGGTGCGGCCGATCTATTCCTTCGGCCCTGATGTTTGAGGAGGCTCAGATGAAATTCCTTTGCCAAGTGTGGTTCGAAAGTGACGAGATCGCCAAGCTTTCCGAAGAGGAAGGGCGAAAGCTGACACAGGATTCGATCGACAACGACAACCGGCTGCGCGAGAGCGGCCATCTCATCGTCGCCAATGCCTTGCGCGAGCCAGAGACCGCCAGAACGGTCCGGGTGCGCAAGGGCGACGCCATCGTCACCGACGGCCCTTTCGCCGAGATCAAGGAGCATCTGGGCGGCTTCGTGCTGATCGAGGCGCGGGATATCAAGGAAGCAACTGATATCGCTGCTACCTTCCCCGTCGCGCGCTACGGCATGATCGAGGTTCGTGCGGCCTTCGACATCCGCTTTCCGGACGAGTAGCTGCGGAGGGAAAAAGACATGCGGTTTCTATGCCTGATCTACACGTCCATCGATGTCGACGGACGATTGACGCCGAACGAAATGAACCACCTGATCGGCGAGCATTTCGTCTATGACGAAGGCCTGCGGCAGGACGGCACGCTGATCGTTTCGGATGCGCTGGAGCTCCGAAACAAATCGATCGTCATCCGCCCCGACGGCGATACGTTTTCGGTGACCGATGGGCCGTTCGTGGAGACGAAGGAATATCTGGCCGGGTTCTATCTCATCGATGCTCCCGACCTGGATGGCGCAACCGAGATCGCCAAACGCATTCCCTCTGCGCGCTACGGCACCATCGAGATTCGTCCGGTGCGCATCCTGACCCTTCGGGGAGACCTGGCGGAGGAAGGTTGATGCCGTGTCGCTGAACCAGACCATCGACAGCATCTATCGCAGCCATTCGCGCCGCGTGCTGGCAACGCTGATCCGTTTGCTCGGCGATTTCGACCGCGCCGAGGAAGCGCTTCACGATGCCTTCGCGGCGGCGGCGCAGCAATGGACGGACGAGACGATCCCGGCCAATCCCTATGCCTGGCTCGTCTCTGCCGGCCGCTTCCGCGCCATCGATCATATCCGGCGCCGGACGCGCTTCGACGCGTCCCGCCCGGACATTACAGACAGCCTTTATCCGGAGGGAGAGGCGATGGAAATCGCAGAAAACGAAGAGATCGAAGACGACATGCTGCGGCTGATCTTCACCTGCTGCCATCCGCTTATTGCCTCCGAGGCGCGCATGGCGATGGCGCTACGCGAGGTCTGCGGCCTGACGACGGAAGAGATCGCCCATGCTTTCCTGATCCCGGCACCGACCGTCGCCCAGCGCATCGTCCGGGCCAAGAACCGCATCCGCGCCGCCCATATTCCCTATGAAGTGCCTGGCAAGACGGAGCTGCCGGAGCGTCTGGCACAGGTGCTGCATGTCATCTACCTCGTCTTCAACGAGGGCTATTCGGCATCATCAGGCTCGGCGATCGTCCGTGCCGACCTTGCGGCCGAAGCCATTCGCCTCGGCAGGCTCCTGCTGCAGCTATTGCCGGATCCGGAGGTCGAAGGATTGCTTGCGATCATGCTGCTGCAGGATTCGCGCCGGCTTGCCCGCACCAATGCCGCCGGCGATCTGGTGCTGCTTGTCGATCAGGATCGCGCGCTTTGGGATAGCGGCCAGATCCGCGAAGGCCTGACACTGTCGGCAAGAGCGATGGCGGCCGAAAGCGTCGGCAGCTATGCGTTGCAGGCCGCGATTGCGGCGGAACATGCCCGCGCTGTGACCACTGATGATACCGACTGGCGAAAGCTCGTGATGCTCTACGACCTGCTGCTGACGGCGAGCCCCTCCCCGGTGATCGAGCTCAATCGAGCGGTCGCCATCTCCATGTGCGACGGTCCGGCAGCGGCACTTTCCATCGTCGATGGGCTGCTGCAGGAGGAGCGCATGGCGCGGTATCACCTCACTCATGCCGCGAAGGCCGATTTCCTCAGGCAGCTCGGACGGTCGGACGAGGCGCGGCAATCTTATGAAATGGCACTTTCGCTGTGTCACCAGGCGCCGGAGCAGGCATTCCTGCGCAAGCGGTTGACCGAGCTTGCGGGCAAGACGCTGCAATAGCGGGGTCAGTGCCGCTTGCGCGAGACCAGCAATCCGATCGCGGTCCCCGTCAGCGCCGAAACGACGATCAGCAGGTGGGCATTGATGCTGGCCTGGGCGAGATTTTCAATCGCCGCCTTCTCGCCCGAGGCACCGAAGGCCATGGCTCCGGCGGTGATGCCGGCCGGATAAGTGCCCACACCACCCGGCGCATGCACAGGCAGGACGGACGACAGTTCACCGCCGAGTGCGCCGCCGAAGCTTGCCGAAAGCGGGGTGACGTTCATGAGGCCGAGCGCCCAGGCAAGGACGACGACCTTTACCAGCCAATTGACCACCGTCGTCAGCCAGGCGCGCGCAAAAGCGCCGATATCGATCGGCAAGCCGCGTTCCAGCTCGTGGACCAGACCTTGCGCCTTCTTCGGCAGGATGTGGGCCGCAAGGCGGATCAGCGGCCGGCGGGAAGCAAAGCCCACAACGGGCAGCAGCAGGAAAGCACCCCATGCGATCCAGGCCAGGACATGATAGGGCGCGGCAAGCGCAAGGCCGATGCCTGCGGCTGCCAGCAGCGCATGCAGGTCGAGCAGCCGCATGACGAACAGCGCCGAGGTTCCACGCGCCAGCGGAATGCCGAATTCCGAGCGCATCAGTACCGGGAAACTGGTCTCGCCGGTGCGGAACGGCATCATGATGTTCAGCAGATTATGAACCTGCGTGACGCGGAACAACGCCGCAAAATGGCCTGCGGTTTCCTTCGGGAAATAGTCGTAGATGCGCCAGGTGCGCAGGAAGTAAGTGCCTGTCAGAAGCACCAGGGCGAGAAGGATCGGCAAGGCGCCGACCTTGGCCCATTGCGCCAGGATGGAACTCCAGCCCCAGAACCATTCGATGAAGCCGGCATAAGCAAGGACGACGGCGAGCGTCAGCAGCGTCATTCGGTTGCGAATAAACCAATTCTGTCGGCTGGCAACCGTCGGAGTCTTCATGTAGTTAGGGCACCCAAAGGCGAGCGGAAGCTGAAACCGGACTTCTCGCTCGTTTCGTCCGGCAGGTACTGCCGGTCTTTTAGGAGAAAGAAGTGTTGCAGACAACGGCAGAGTCGACCCTCCCCCAGGCCGATACGGCAAGCCCCCTCGAGCTTTCGCTGGTCGTGCCCGTCTTCAACGAGGAAGAAAGCGTCGGACCGCTGATCGAGCGCATCTGTTCCGCCATGACGAGCTTTGCCAAATCCTGGGAACTGATCCTGGTCGATGACGGCAGCACGGATGCGACGCTGGCAAACGCGCGCCGCTCACTTTCGCACGACGGGCTGACGCTGCGCATCGTTGAGCTTCAGCGCAATTTCGGTCAGACGGCCGCCATGCAGGCCGGCATCGATGCGGCCAACGGCCGCCTGATCGCCACCATGGACGGCGATCTGCAGAACGACCCGAAGGATATCCCCTCGATGGTCGAGGAGCTGGAACGGCGGCAGCTCGACCTGCTCGTCGGCTGGCGCAAGAACCGTCAGGACGGGCTGCTTCTGCGCAAGATCCCCTCCTGGTGCGCCAACTACCTGATCGGCCGCATCACCGGCGTGAAGCTGCACGACTATGGCTGCAGCTTGAAGATCTATCGCGCTTCGATCATCAAGCAGGTGAAGCTGATGGGCGAGATGCACCGCTTCATTCCTGCCTGGGTCGCCGGCGTCGTACCAAGCTCGCGCATCGGCGAAGTCCCCGTTACCCATCACGCCCGCCAGCACGGCACGTCGAAATACGGGATTTCCCGCACCTTCCGCGTTATTCTCGATTTGCTGTCGGTGATGTTCTTCATGCGCTACAAGGCGCGGCCAGGGCATTTCTTCGGCTCGCTCGGGCTCGGGCTCGGCGCGCTCGCCGCCCTGATCCTGCTCTGGCTCTTCATCGACAAGTTCATCTTCGGCGACGATATCGGCAGCCGTCCGCTGCTGATGGTCGGCGTCGTGCTGCTCCTGTCGTCGGTGCAGATGATCACCACGGGCATTCTCGCCGAAATGATCGCGCGCATCTATTATCGCGACGATCTCTCGCCGAACTACATCGTGCGCAAGATCTTCGACCGTAATCATCAGGATGCCTAGAGCCGGATGATTTTAGGTCTGTTCGACCTAAAATCTGAATCCGCTCTAGAATCAAAGAAGTAGAGCGTGATGTCGTCCGAAAACCGCCTACACTTTTCGGCATCATGCTCTAGGCATCTCTCACCTATGCCCGGACCCATCCGAAACAGGAGCTGAACCGCGCGTGAGCCCGAAAGACGAGATCGCCAGCCTTCTATCCGACACCGCGGATCTTCCGCCCTGGCGGACGACGAACTCAACGCATCTGGTTCATGATCGCTGGCTGAAAGTCCGCGCCGACACCTGCGTGACGGCGGAGGGCACGGAGATTGCGCCCTTTTACGTGCTGGAATATCCCGATTGGGTCGAGATCATCGCGCTCGATGCCGAGGATCACATCTATCTCGTTCAGCAGTATCGTCACGGATTGGGCGTTGTGGCGCTCGAGCTTCCCGGTGGGGCCATGGATGCGAGCGATGCAAGCCCGGTCGAGGCGGCGGCGCGGGAGCTGCGCGAGGAAACCGGTCTTTCCTCCCGCGATTGGGAGTATGTCGGCAAGCTTGCGCCCAATCCGGCCACGCACACCAATCTCGCGCATATCGTTATTGCCCGCAATGTCGAACTAGCCGCCAAGCCGGCAGATGACCCGACCGAGCGCATCCGCCTGATCCGCATGCCGATCCGGCAGGCGATCGAGCTGGCGCTGGAGGGGAAATGATCCAGATGATCCATGTCGCCGCGCTGACGCTTGCCCTTCACAAGGCGGGCAAATGGGAAGTACCGGCACCAACGGCCAAGCTCTAGTTACGATTTCACGTCCGTCCAGACGGCATCGAGAGCGTCGCGCGCGATGCGCACCATCGCATCCACTTCCTCATGGCTGATGACGAGCGGCGGCGAGGCCAGCATGCGATCGCCGGTGGCGCGCAGCACCAGGCCGTTCGCCAGGGCATGGTTGCGCACTGCCGCACCTATTGCGTCCGGCTTTTCGAAGCGGCGGCGGGTCGATTTGTCGGCGGCAAGCTGCAATGCCCCCATCAAGCCGATGCTGACCGCTTCGCCAACCATGTCGTGATCGGCAAGGCTGCCCCAGGCTTTGGCGAAGTAAGGGCCGATGTCGTCGCGCACGCGCTCCACCAGTCCTTCCTCCTCGATGATCCTGAGGTTTTCGAGAGCGGCGGCCGCGCAGACCGGGTGGCCGGAATAGGTGAAACCGTGGTTGAATTCGCCGACTTCATTGATCAGCACGTCGGCGATACGATCGCTCACAAGCACGCCGCCGATCGGCAGGTAGCCTGACGACAGGCCCTTGGCGATCGGCGCGAGATCGGGTTCGACACCGAAATCCTGATGGCCGAACCATGCGCCGAGACGGCCAAAGCCGCAGATGACTTCATCGCAGACGAGCAGAATGTTCCTCGCCTTGCAGATACGCGAGATCTCCGGCCAATAGGTCGATGGCGGGATGATGACGCCGCCGGCGCCCTGCACCGGCTCGGCGATGAAGGCCGCGATATTATCCTCGCCCAGCTCGTCGATCTTCGCCTCGAGTTCGCGCGCAATCTTGAGGCCAAAGTCCTCCGGCGACAGATCGCCGCCCTCGCCATACCAATAGGGCTGGCCGATATGGACGACGCCCGGGATCGGCAGATCCCCCTGTTCATGCATATATTTCATGCCGCCCATGCTGGCGCCGGCGACGGTCGAGCCGTGATAACCGTTCCTGCGGGCAATGATGGTTTTCTTCGTCGGCTTACCCATGGCGCCCCAATAGACCCTGGCCATGCGGAACCAGGTATCGTTGGCCTCGGAACCGGAATTGGTGAAGAACACATGGTTGAATTGCGGCCCGGCATGGGCGCAGACCTTTTCGGCGAGAAGCGTCGCCGGTGTGGTCGTGGTGCCGAAGAAGGTGTTGTAATAGGGCAGCTCGTTCATCTGCCTGGAAACAGCATCGGCGATTTCAGTGCGGCCGTAGCCGATGTTGACGCACCAGAGGCCGGCAAACCCATCCAGATACTTCCGCCCTTCTGCGTCGAAAATATAGACACCCTCGCCCCGCTGAATGACGCGCGCGCCGTCCGCGTTCAACTTCTTCATGTCCGCGAAGGGATGGAGGTGATGGGCGGCATCGAGGGCGGCGAGATTGGAGCGGTTGGACGTATCTGGCATGGCTGTAACCTTATTGAGATCGGTGCCTGTCAGGCAAATCCGCCAACGATGCGATTATGTGCCAGGCCCCTCACCCCAGCCCTCTCCCCGTCGAACGGGGAGAGGGAGTTAAAGTGCCGAATTGTCCGCTTTGGGTACGGCCGGCACTGTTGTGTCCCTCTGCCCGCAAATGCGGGAAGAGGGTTAGGATGAGGGACCTGGCACGAAGCCGCAGCATGGCCAGACTTGACTGGAAGCTATCATCGTTTACGACCATGCCGTGAGCATTGGGGATTTACAAGAGCATGGCGGCCGACAACGCAACCGAAGGTAACGCGCGCATCGAAGTGCTGATCTCGGACATGAACGGCCGGCTCAGAGGCAAGCAGATCCCGATTTCGGCCGAAAAGAAAGTCTGGTCCGGCGCCGTGCGGCTGCCGACCTCGACGCAATCGCTCGATATCTGGGGCGACGACAATGACGATATTACCGGACTGTCGCTGACGATCGGCGATCCCGACGGGGACTGCGTTGCGGACCCGCGCACGCTCGTCGATATGCCCTGGGCGCCATCTGGGTCCAAACAGGTGCTGGCCACCATGCATGAGCTTGACGGCAGCCCGAGCTTTCAGGATCCGCGCGCCATTCTTGCGGCCGTGCTCGATCGCTACAAGGCGCTCGGCCTGACGCCCGTCGTCGCAACCGAGCTGGAATTCTATCTGTTGGCCGGCGATTGGCGCGAAAAAGGCATCCCGTCGCCGCCATCAGCGCTGACCTATCGGGACGAGCCGAACGGCTTCCAGCTTTACGACATGGATGCCGTCGACCTCCTCGACGATTACCTCGAAACGCTGCGCAGCTATGCGAGGACGCAAGGGTTGCCGGCGGATGCGACGACGGCGGAGTTCGGCCCCGGCCAGTTCGAGATCAACCTATTGCATTGCCCGGATGCCCTTGCCGCCGCCGACGACTGCATCATGCTGAAGCGCGTGGCCGAGCAGGCAGCGCGAAAGCACGGCCTGAAATCGACCTGCATGGCCAAGCCCTATACCGATCATGCCGGCTCCGGGCTGCATGTGCATGCCAGTATCATCGACACTCGGGGCCGCAATATCCTCGACGCGGAAGGCGGCGAGCCGAAGAGACTGAAGTCGATCTGCGCGGGACTGCTGCAGACGCTGCAGGAAGCACAGCTAGTCTTTGCGCCCTATGCCAATTCCTATCGCCGCTTCCAGCCGGGCTCGTTTGCCCCCGTCGATCTCACCTGGGGCTTTGGCCATCGCGGCACCGCCGTACGCATTCCCGAGAAGGATGGACCGGGAGCGCGCATCGAGCATCGCGTCGCCGGCGCCGACGTCAATCCCTACCTGATGCTAGCGGCAATCCTCGGCGGCATGCTGCTCGGCCTGCAGAACGACCTGGACCCCGGCGAGGAAACGACGCCGTCTCATGTGCCGGCCGATGCGCCGCGGCTGACGCATGATTTTCTGACCTCGGTCGAGCGCTTCCGCGCTTCCGCCTTCATTGCCGACATTTTCGGCGAGCGGTATCAGCGGCTTTACGGCGAGACGAAGCATAAGGAAGCGATCCGCCACCTGCGCACGGTTTCCGATTTCGATTACCGGACCTACCTGCCCCGCATTTAAGCGCTTCAGATGGCGACGTTGTCGACGGCGCCCTCGCGGGCGATGCTGGCGGCGGTCCCTTCCCGAACCATCACCTTGAGTTCGCCGGGATGAACCTTGAGCGTCACGTCGCGCTCGAGCGGCAGGAGTTCGCCGTCCATGACGCAGTTGGCGAGATGGCGTAGCTTCGGGAAGTGCAGATGCACCTGCGGCGCGTGCATGACCATGACATCGTTGTTCTCGCGAACGCGGCCGCGCAACATGTCGATGGCGAGACGGGCAACGCCGAGCGGCCGCAGGGGCTTTGCGGTGTAGAAGCCGAGCTCACCGCTGCGCAGGCTGTCGGCATAAAGCAGCGCGTTGGCGCCGAAGGGGTTGTTGGAAACGGAGATCGCCGAGACATGCCGGCGCTCGCGAATATCGCCGGCCTCGAAATCGACGTCGAATTCCGGCGGATTGGCGATGACGCCGAAAGCGGCCCGCGTGCTGGCCGACATCTTCCCGATGCGCGAGCGATAGCTATAGCCGTTGCGATAACGCACCATGCGCGCATGCAGGCCCGCCGAAAACTGATGCACGAAAGCGCGCCCGTTGGCACTGCCGATATCGACATTGTCGACCTCGCCTCGCGCGAGTACGCCCAGCGTCTGCCAGATGTCGAGCGGCAGGCGCAGCGAGCGGGCAAAGAGGTTCATGGTGCCGGCCGGAATGACGCCAAGGGCGACGCCGTTCTTCCAGGCGATGGCGGCAGCGGCCGAAATCGTGCCATCCCCGCCGCCGGCGACGATACCGTCGATATCGTCGCGCCGCGCCGCGCGCTCCATCGCCGAGACGATATCGCGGCCCTCCACGACCACAGCCTCGAAATCATGTCCGGCGTCGCGGAAGACCTGCTCCGCTGTCCTCTCATAGGCCGCCATATCAGTCGTGCGGAAAGTACCGCCATCTCGATTGAAAAAGCCGATCAGTTTCATGGGGCTCTCGGATTTTCCGTAGTCTTCATCTCAATAAGGGCTGAAACCCCGTGCGCTTCTTCCACAAATGGTCCCGGACGAGGCGATTTCAAGAATCCTTAGCTCCCGTCGGATTGTGCAGCGCGCACTTATGCGCCGCGCGACATGCTGCACTGCAAAAAATGCACGCGACAGCAGTGGCGGCCTCATCGATAGTATCGCGCGAGGCATGTTCGTGCCCCTCCAGTTCCTTATTTCGTCCTGATGCACTGAGCGCCGAATGCGGGGTTCGCTGCCCGATCGCGGCGCTTCCCCTTGGTGTGCCGCCCAAGGAGTTTCCGTGAGCGATATTTCCGTCGAGGCCCTCGATAGCCAGGCCATCATCGAAGCGCCGTCGCGCACCGCCATCGCGCTGGTGACCCTGGCTCTGGCCGTCGGCAGCTTCGGCATCGGTACGGGCGAATTCGTCATTATGGGACTTCTGCCCAACGTCGCCGACACCTTCGGCGTCACGACGCCGGAAGCGGGCCATGTGATCAGCGCCTATGCGCTCGGCGTCGTCGTCGGTGCGCCTGTTATCGCCGTGCTCGCCGCCAAGATGGCTCGGCGCACGCTGCTCCTGCTGATGATGGCGATCTTTGCCGCCGGCAATATTTCCAGCGCCTTCGCGCCGACCTTCGAAAGCTTCACAGCGCTGCGCTTCGTCACCGGCCTGCCGCACGGCGCCTATTTCGGTGTCGCGGCGCTGGTTGCCGCCTCCATGGTGCCAGTCCATCGCCGCGTGCGCGCCGTCGGGCAGGTCATGCTCGGCCTGACGATCGCGACGCTGATCGGCACGCCGATCGCCACCTTCCTCGGCCAGTTGCTCGAATGGCGTGCTGCCTTCATGATGGTCGGCGGCGTCGGTCTCGTCACCATGCTGCTCATCGCCCTGTTCCTGCCGAGGGACAAGGTCGAGGAAGGCGCCAGCATCACCCGCGAGCTCGGCGCGCTGAAGCGCATCCAGGTCTGGCTTTCGCTTGGCGTCGCCGCGGTCGGCTTCGGCGGCATGTTCTCCATCTTCAGCTATGTCGCCACGACGACGACCGAGGTCGCCGGCCTCGGCACCGCCATGGTGCCTGTCGTGCTTGCGCTCTTCGGCATCGGTATGAATGTCGGCAATATCGTCGGCTCGCGACTTGGCGACATCTCGATCAAGGGCACGATCGGCGGCATGATGATCTTCAACATCGTCATCATGACGCTCTTCTCGCTGACGGCTGCCAATCCCGTCATGCTCTGCATCTGCGTCTTCCTGATCGGCTGCGGCTTTGCTGCCTGTCCGGCCGTGCAGACGCGCCTGATGGATGTGGCGGCGGATGCGCAGACGCTGGCCGCCGCCTCCAACCATTCCGCCTTCAACATCGCCAATGCGCTTGGCGCCTGGCTCGGCGGCCTGGTAATCTCCTGGGGCTTCACGGCTGCTGCGACCGGCTATGTCGGCGCGGTCCTCTCCGTTGGCGGTCTTGCCGTCTTCGCTATTTCAGTTGGCCTGGAGCGTCGCACCGGACACGCATGACATTCCCGGTGCGGCGAGCTGCTGGCGCCCGTCGTGGCAGAATACATTCTCCTCGCCCCATACCGCCATCGCCTTGATGATCGGTCCCAGGCTGGCGCCAAGCGGCGTCAGCGCATAATCGACGCGCGGCGGCACGACCGGAAAGATGGTGCGTGAGATCAGCCCGGATTCCTCCAATTCCCGCAATTGCTTCGTCAGCATCCGCTGTGTCACCGACGGCAGCTTGCGACGAATCTCGTTGAAACGCAGTGTTCCCTCCATCAGATGAAAAAGAACAACTCCCTTCCATTTGCCATCGAGAAGGCTCAGCGTCGCCTCGACCGGACATCCTGGAAAATTCCCGACAAGCTTGGAGCGGGGAAGTGACATCGACAGTATCCTTTTTGTACTTACGTACAGAATTTGTGCATTCTTGCGCCCTCTAACCATAATGCGCATTTAGCCTCTGTGCAACAAAACCAGGAGCTTCTCCCATGCGTGCAGTCGCCTACCAGCATCCTCACCCCATTTCCGCCGAGACATCGCTGATCGATATCGATCTGCCGACACCCGAGGCCAAGGGCCGCGATCTCCTTGTCGAAGTGAAAGCCGTCTCGGTCAATCCGGTCGATGTCAAAGTCCGCGCCAGCGTCGCCCCCACCGAGGGCGAATACAAGATTATCGGCTGGGACGCAGCCGGCATCGTCAAGGCCGTCGGTCCCGAGGTCACCATGTTCAAGCCAGGGGACGAAGTGTTCTATGCCGGCACCATCAATCGCGGGGGCTCGAATATGGAATTTCATCTGGTCGACGAGCGCATCGTGGGAGCCAAGCCGAAGAGCCTCGATTTTCCGGCCGCAGCTGCTCTGCCGCTGACATCGATCACTGCTTATGAAACGCTGTTCGACCGCCTGAAGGTTCAGGACCCCGTCCCCGGAGCGGCGAATGCAGTCCTCATCATCGGCGGCGCCGGCGGCGTCGGATCGATCGCCATCCAGATCGCGCGCGCGCTGACCGATCTCACCGTCATCGCCACGGCGTCCAGGCCGGAAACGCAGGTCTGGGCGAAGGAACTCGGTGCCCATCACGTCATCGATCATTCGAAACCGCTTGCACCGCAGATCGAGGCGCTTGGCATCGGCGCCCCCGCTTTCGTCTTCTCCACGACCAACACCTTGGATCACATCGCCTCGATCGCGGAGGCCATCGCGGCCCAGGGCCGGTTCGCCCTCATCGACGATCCGAAAACGCTCGATGTCGTGCCCTTCAAGTGGAAGGCGATATCGATCCATTGGGAGATGATGTTCACTCGCCCCCTCTATAACACTGCCGACATGATCGAGCAGCATAACCTGTTGACGAAGATCGCCGAACTGGTGGATGCCGGCAAGATCAGGTCGACGCTGACCGAGACCGCGGGCACGATCAATGCCGCCAATCTCAAGAAGGCGCATGCCCTCGTCGAGACCGGCAAGATGAAGGGAAAGGTCGTTCTGGCCGGTTTCTGAGTGACCAATATTCGCGACAGATCAGGTCGGGCGCATGTCGCCCGACCGTCTTGTCTTAACGCATTTGCGCTAGGTTTTGTTGCATCGCAAAAATTTGCAGCCACCTAAGCAAATTTTTATCGCAGGATCGCGCGTTTAGGCGCGTCCACCTCTTGACTTTTTATTCCTTCGGCGCGACTTCTCCGCACGTGGGGAACAGCGTTTTCCATACCGATCAACCGGAGCCATCTTTCGATGCCTAGCGACAGTAGTAGTCGATTGCCTTTGCCGTCAGTAGCATTCGTGCACTAACCGACTCCTGTCGGCTCGCCACGATCCGCTACGACGGCGGATCGACCGGAAAGGCGAGCTATAATGAACGTAAACAGCTTTCCCGTGCGGGCAGGCAATGCCGCGCGCGCATTCATCAATAACAACCGTGCCGTAACCATCGCCGAGCGTGTCGAGTCGCTGAATGCGCTTGGGGCATCCGAGGCTGCGCGCATCCTCGCCAAGATGCCGGAAGAGCGCGCTGTGCGCATTCTCGACCGGCCCGAACTTCGCAACGCGCCTGCCATCCTCGAAGTCATGAGCAACAGCGATGCCGCGCGGCTGCTGCATGGCATGTCCAACGACCGCGTCGCCGACGTGCTGCTCGAAATGGATGTCGAGGCGCGCACCCGGCTCTTCGCCACCTTCGACGAGCATGCCCGGCTAGCGATCCAGGGGCTGATGGGCTATCCGCCGCGCACGGCCGGCGGCATCATGACGACGGAATTCGTCAGCGTTCTCGCCAGCTGGACCGTTGCACAGACGCTCGATCACGTTCGCCAGGTCGAGCGCTCCCGCGAAACCGTCTATGCCATCTATGTCCTCGACGACGAGACGCATGTGCTGCTGCATGTCGTGACGCTGCGTCGCCTGATCACCGGCGAGCCCGACGCCTGTATCCTCACCGTGGCGCAGAAGGGCACGCCGGTCACGGCGCCGCCGCTGATGAAGCAGGAGGATGTCGCTCGCCTGATCCGCCGCCACGATCTGCTGGCGCTTCCGGTCGTGGATGACAAGGGCATGATGCTCGGCATCGTCACCGTCGACGACGTCATCGACACGATGATCGCCGATACGACCGAGGACGCCCAGAAGTTCGGCGGCATGGAAGCACTCGGCCAGCCCTACATGAAGATCAGCTTTGCCGGCATGATCCGCAAGCGCGCCGGCTGGCTCGCAGCACTCTTCCTCGGCGAAATGCTGACGGCAAGCGCGATGCAGCACTTCGAGGGCGAGCTGGAAAAGGCCGTCGTGCTGACGCTGTTCATCCCGCTGATCATGAGCTCGGGCGGCAATTCCGGCTCCCAGGCAACGTCGCTGATCATCCGGGCGCTGGCGCTCGGCGAACTCAAGCTTTCCGACTGGTGGCGCGTGGCGTTCCGCGAACTGCCGACGGGCATCGTGCTCGGCGCGATCCTCGGCCTCGTCGGCTTCGCCCGCATCGTCCTTTGGCAGAATATCGGCCTGTTCGATTATGGCCCGCACTGGCAGCTGGTCGCCTTTACCGTCTTTGCGGCCCTGATCGGCATCGTCACCTTCGGTTCGCTCGCCGGCTCGATGCTGCCATTCGTTCTGCAGAAGCTGCGGCTCGACCCGGCCAGCGCATCGGCGCCCTTCGTCGCGACGCTGGTCGATGTCACTGGCCTGGTGATCTACTTCTCGGTCGCCCTGCTGATCCTCAGCGGCACGATGCTCTGAGGATAATAAAGCTCTCACGACAAAGGGGCCGGCAGCGGCCCCTTTTCATTTTCACTCCGGCGCAGGCAGTTTCAGCACGCCATTGGTCTTGAGGGTCCGGATCGCGAAATTCGAGCGCAGGTCGACCACGCCGGGAAGGACCAGAAGCTTCTCCGACATCACCTTTTCGTAGGCGGCAAGATCCTCCACCACGACTTCCGCCAGGAAATCGGCGGTTCCCGAAATCAGATGACAGGCGACGATTTCCGGAATGGCCAGCAATGCGGCCTGCTGCGCTTCCGAATTCTCCTTCGAATGATGGCCGACCTTGAGCTCCACGAAAACCGTCAGGCCGAGACCGGCCTCCTTGCGGTCGATATCGGCGCGGTAGCCACGCAGGAGCCCCGATTTTTCCAGATTGCGAATGCGCCGCAGGCAGGGCGATGGCGAGAGGTTTACGCGCTCGGCGATCTCGACATTGGTCGCCCGCGCATCCTGTTGCAGGCAGTTGAGGATCGCAATATCGAATTTATCCAGTTTTGGCATATCCAATAAATCCAGTTGCCAATATTGGCAGGTTATTGCTGATAGCATGATTTTTCAGCCATAACTAGCAAGGACATGCCTCGGCCTTCGGCGCTATCTTTTCCTCATTCGAACGATAACCGGATAATTGGAAAGGATATGTCGATGACCGCTTTGTCTCTCTCCACTCACAAGGCAACCCCTACCGCGATCGGCTATGCGGGTGCTGTCGTCACCGTCTTGATCTGGGCGAACTGGATCCTGGCCACCCGCCATACCGCCGAGACCCAGATGAGCACGATCGACCTTGGCTTGCTGCGCTATGGCGTTCCGGCGCTGGTGCTGGCTCCCGTCTGGTGGCGGACAGGCCTGCTGCCGAAAGGCGTGCCGCTGAAATTGCTGGCGCTGATGGTCTGCGGCTCCGGTGCCCTCTTCTTTCAGCTGACCACGCTCGCCATTCAATTCACGCCCGCTTCGTCAGCCGGTATCCTGCTCGGCGGCTCCATGCCACTGGCAACCGCGCTGATCGGCGTGCTGATCTTTCGCGAGCGGCTTGATATCACCCGCTGGCTCGGTCTTGGCGGCATCGTCGCCGGCGTCGTGATCCTGCTTGCCCGCAGCCTCTACGGCGTGCAGATCTCCTGGGAGGGCTTCACGCTGCTGCCGCTGTCGGCCGTACTCTGGGCAAGCTACACCCATGCCTTCCGCCGCTCCGGGCTCAACGCCGTGCAATCGAGCGCCATCATCGCCGTCTGGTCGTTCCTGATCCATGTCGGGCTGGCCGCCATCTTCGGCAGCTCGCTGACCTCGGTGCCGCTGCCTGAAATCGGCCTGCAGATCGTCAGCCAAGGCCTGCTGTCCGGCCTTGCCGCCACCCTCGCCTACGGCCTTGCCGTGCAGGCTCTTGGTGGCACACAGGCCGCGGCCTTCACCGCGATCACCCCCGTTCTCGCGACGATCGGCGGCGGCTTCCTGCTCGGCGAAGAAATCGGAATAGCCGGCATTGCTGCAGCAATCGTGACCGGCACCGGCGTTGCCCTCTCCACCGGCTTACTCGCCCGGAAGGCTGCCCAGCACTAATCCGCCTCTCGCGGAGAAATAGAGCGGTTCGGCTAAATGCCGAACCGCTCTATTTCTATTTGTTCCGATGCAAGCCTTGGAACAAGGATCAGAAACGAAGCGCCATAGCCACACGCCTGAGCCGATCGGCGCCGTGGGCAACCTCATTCTCCAGAATCTGCGTGAGGACGGCCGGCCTTTCCTCACCCTCCAGGATGCGAAAGCCCATCGAGGCATAGAAAGGCGCGTTGAAGGCTACCTGACGATCTGTCGTCAGAGTAACCCCAGCAGCACCCTGTGTTCTGGCCGCTGCAATCACAGCCTCCATCAGCCGGCGCCCGACGCCTTGCTTCTGCCAGCGCCTGACGACATCGATTTCGGCGATATAAACGGAACCGTCCTTGCGGATGCCCGCGAGGAAACCGAATGGCCGGTCGTCGCCGTCGACAGCTACGAACAGCAAGTCTTCTGCTCGGGATTGCTCCAACACGTTGAGAGGCAGCGACGTCGGCTCGCAGGCGACCGCGCCGGCCTCGTGCAGAGCCCCAAAGGCATCGATCTCGATAGCGGCGAGCAAGTGCAGCTCGTCGGCCCTGGCTGAACGAATCACCCAGGTCTTTTGCCCGATCCCGGTCATTGCATCTCACATATTCGGATAGACCGGTCCCTCACCGCCCTGCGGCGGAACCCAGTTTATGTTCTGGTTGGGATCCTTGATGTCGCAGGTTTTGCAGTGGACGCAATTCTGAGCGTTGATGACAAAGGTTTCCTTGCCGTCCTTCTCCACCCACTCATAGACGCCCGCCGGACAGTAGCGCGTAGAAGGGCCGGCATAGATATCGTGTTCCGACGATACCTGCAGCGCCATATCCCTGACCTGCAGATGCACCGGCTGGTCTTCCTCGTGATTGGTGTTGGACAGGAACACCGAGGAGAGGCGGTCGAAGGTCAAGACGCCGTCCGGCTTCGGATAGTCGATTTTCGTGTGCTTCGCCGCCGGCTCCAGGCTCTGCGCATCCGTCTTGCCGTGCTTCAGCGTGCCGAAGAAGGAGAAGCCGAGGAGCTGGTTCGTCCACATGTCGAGGCCACCGAGCGCCACGCCGACCGCCGTGCCGAAGTTCGACCACAGCGGCTTGACGTTCCTGACGCGCTTCAAGTCCTTGCCGATGTCGGAGGCGCGCCATTCGTTCTCGATCTCGATCACTTCGTCGTTGCCGCGGCCGGCCGCGATCGCCTCGGCGATCCTGTCGGCCGCCAGCATGCCTGATAGTACCGCATTGTGGCTACCCTTGATGCGAGGAACGTTGACGAAGCCGGCCGAACAGCCGATCAGCGCGCCGCCCGGGAAGGTCAGCTTCGGCACCGACTGATATCCGCCTTCGGTGATGGCGCGGGCACCATAGGAGATGCGCTTGCCGCCCTCGAAGGTGCCGCGGATCGCCGGATGCGTCTTGAAGCGCTGGAATTCCTCGAAAGGATAGAGATAGGGGTTCTTGTAGTTCAGGTGCACGACGAAGCCGACGGCGACGAGATTGTCCTCCAGATGATAGAGGAACGAGCCGCCGCCCGTCTTCATGCCGAGCGGCCAGCCGAAGGAGTGCTGCACGAGGCCTTGTCTGTGGTTCTCCGGCTTGATCTCCCAGAGTTCCTTGATGCCGATGCCGAACTTCGGCACATCGCTGTTCCGCGACAGATCGAACTTGGCAATGAGCTGCTTGGCGAGCGAGCCGCGCACGCCCTCGCCAATCAGCACGTATTTGCCGAGCAATGCCATGCCGCGGGTATAGTTCGGACCGGGCTCGCCGTTCTTCTCGATGCCCATGTCGCCGGTGGCGACGCCGATGACGGCGCCCTCGTCATTATAGAGCACTTCGGTCGCGGCAAAGCCGGGATAGATCTCGACGCCCAGAGCCTCGGCCTTCTCGGCTAGCCAGCGACAGACATTGCCGAGCGAGACGATATAATTGCCGTGATTGCTCATCAGCGGCGGCATCATAAAATTCGGCAGACGGACGGAGCCGGCGGGACCCAGGAACAGGAAGTGATCGTCCGTCACCTCGGTCTTGAAGGGATGGCCCTCCTCTTCGCGCCAGCCCGGCAGCAACCGGTCGATGCCGATCGGATCGACGACGGCGCCCGACAGGATATGCGCGCCGACTTCGGCCCCCTTCTCGAGCACGACGACGGTCAGATCGGGGTTGATCTGCTTCAGCCGGATCGCCGCCGAAAGCCCCGCAGGGCCTGCGCCGACAATCACAACGTCGAATTCCATGCTCTCGCGTTCCGGCAGCTCGCTCGCGTCAGTCATTCATCTTCTCCGCTTGGCGGCGTCCGATGATATCGGATCACAGCCTTATCCCCTTGGGCGTCTTCCCCGTTTCGTTTATCTCTTGTCAAAACGGGAGAGGATTGTCGAGCCGGGAAGCGACAGGCAATCCTCCAATTCGTCCAGCGCGCAAAACAAGTTAAATTACCCTTACGTTAACGTCAATATTCTGAAGGTATTTATCGCCATCTCCGGAGCGTGACTTCCATAATCGCTCGATGGCGCTCTATAAGAGCCGATCAGGAAATTGCGGATAGCATGAAGGGTGATCGAGATGGATCTTCGTATCGGCGGAAAGCGCGCGCTGGTGCTTGCCTCATCCAAGGGGCTCGGCCATGGAATCGCGGTGGCGCTGGCCCGCGAGGGCGTGAACGTCCTGCTCTGCGGCCGCAGTGGCGAAAGGCTCGAAAGCAATTGCAAGGCCATCAACGCCGAAGGCAAGGGTCGGGCAGACTGGATCTGGGCTGATCTCAACGACGAGAACTTCGTTGATGTCGTCACTAAGGCTGCGACCGAGAAGCTCGGCGGCATCGACATTCTCGTCAACAATAGCGGCGGCCCGACGCCCGGAACGACGGAGGATATGACCGCGGACCGGCTGGAGACCTATTTCGTCTCCATGGTGTCGCGGATCATTACCCTCACCAACGCCCTGCTTCCTGACATGAAGGCCCAAGGCTGGGGACGCATTCTCACGGTCGCCTCCTCCGGCGTCATCGAGCCCATTCCCAACCTCGCGCTTTCCAACACGCTGCGGCCGGCACTGGCCGGATGGAGCAAGACGCTGGCGAGCGAGGTGGCCGCGCATGGCATCACGGTGAACATGCTTCTGCCGGGCAGCATCGCCACCGACCGATTGGCCGAGCTTGATACCGCCGCAGCCAAACGCGGAAACCGGAGCCTGGAAGACGTCAGCGCCGAGCGCCAGCAGCGCATTCCCGTCGGCCGCTATGGCCGTGTCGAAGAATTCGCTGCAACGGCCGCCTTCCTCTGCAGCGAACCGGCAAGCTATGTCACGGGAACGCTGGTCCGCTGCGACGGAGGGGCTGCGCGCTCCCTTTGAAGTCCCAACCACGAACGAAGAAGGGGCTTGGCTAAACCGGCCCCGACAACACATTTGCGTGAGCGACGATGGCGCCTGCCATGAGGTTTGCGACCTGCTTCTCCACTATAAATACTGTACCCCGCCACACAGCCGTCCAATTATTACATAACGGCAATCAAAAAATAGCCAATTGACTGTTTGTTGCACTGCACAAGCGGAAGCAATTCCAAAGCTTTCCAAGCTTTAATTTTTCGTGCCGGCGAACTGTGGTAAATTGCGGTGGATCAGCGTTCACGAATTCACGTTATAGGGACAGAATTACCGAACGTTAGCGGTAACAGCGATGTGATGGATTGCGGCGAAGCTCGTCTTTGTTGTGCGACGCAATAAATACACTTCAACGTCATCGCGCTTCCTGCAACTCGCCTCGACCGGTTCTTTAATATGAAAAAATTCTGGCTTCCCCTCGGCCTTCTTGTCGTCGCAGCCCTGGTTGCCTGGGGCTATCGCGACCGTATTCCTTTCCTTTCCGCATTTGTCGATCAAGCATCCGCAGAAACCAAAGACGCCAGTAAGACGGCGCAAGCGGGCAGTCACAAGCGCGAAGCCGCTCCCACTGCCGTCAAGACCGTTGCCGTCACAAAAAGGTCGCTGCCGAACGACGTGACAGCCACCGGCTGGGCTGATGCACAGGACACCACCACCGTCGCGGCGCAGGAAGCCGGCCTGATCACCGAGATCGAGGCGCAGGATGGCGCCATGGTCAAGGCAGGCGACCTGATTGCCAAGCTCGATCCGCGCACCGCGCAGGCCTCGGTCGACAAGGATAAGGCAAATCTCGCCAAGGATCAGGCTACCCTCGTCGAGGCGGAGGCAGCGCTTGCCCGCGCCAAGAACCTGCTCAACAATGCCGGCACGCAGCAGACGGTCGATCAGGCGGTTGCGGCGCGCGATACGGCCGTCGCGACAGTCAACGGCGACAAGGCGCAGCTCACATCCGACCAGGTGCTTCTGGAGCATACCGAAATCCGGGCACCGTATGACGGCCGCCTCGGCGATGTGCAGCTCAGCGTCGGCGCCTATGTCAGCGCCGGGACCGCGATTGTTTCGATCGCGCAATATGACCCGATCTACGTCAAGTTCCATTTGCAGGAAAGCCATCTTCGCGAACTCGAAGAGGCCATGAAGACTGGCGCCGTGCCGGTCAGCACCGTGCCGCGGTCGGCCGAAGGCAAGACGCGCCAAGGCGCCATGAGCTTCTACGACAATCAGGTCGATGCGGCTTCCGGCACCATTCTCGCCAAGGCGAAGTTCGACAACGCGAACGGCGCCATCTGGCCCGGCCAGTCTGTCAACATCGTCGTGCACTTCAATGACAACCAGCCGGTCATCGTCGCGCCCACGGTTTCGATCAGCCCTGGCCCGGAAGGCTTTTTTGCCTATGTCGTCAAGGATAACAAGGTGCATCTGACGCCGGTCACCGTTGCCCGACAGAACGGTGCATTTACAGCCGTCGCCAAGGGCCTCTCGGAAGGCGACCATGTCGTCACCGAAGGACAGGTGCAGCTGAACGACGGCCAGAGCGTCGTCGAGCAGTTCAACGATGGCACGCCGCAGAAAGTCGCCTCGGCTGACGATCAGTCGGGTCAGAAAACCGAAACGATTTCTGTCGGAGCAAAGCAATGATTCCCGCCTTCTGTATCCGGCGGCCGGTCGCGACGACGCTTCTGGCGCTAGGTGTGGTTATGGCTGGCCTGGCGGGATATCAGCTCGTTCCCGTCGCCGCCCTGCCGCAAGTCGACTTCCCGACCATCAACGTCACTGCGCAGTTGAATGGTGCTTCGCCCCAGACCATGGCGACATCGGTTTCGACGCCGCTGATCAAGCAGTTCGAGACGATTCCCGGCATCAGCGAAATCTCATCGACCAACTCGCTCGGCAACACCAGCATCGTGCTGCAATTCGACCTCAACCGCGATATCGATGCCGCGGCTGCCGACGTTCAGGCGGCAATCTCGCACGCGACCCGACAGCTGCCTGATAATCTGACCGTGCCGCCAAGCTACCGCAAGACCAACCCCGCGGATGCGCCGATCATGCTGCTGGCCGTGCAGAGCGATACGATGCCGCGCAGCAAGCTCGACGAGATCGCCGAAGATATCATCTCGCCGTCGCTTTCGACGCTGCCCGGCGTGGCGGAAGTCACTGTTTTCGGCGCCCAGACTTATGCCGTACGCGTCGAAGTCGATCCCGCCAAGCTGCAGAACCGCAGCATCGGCATCGACACCGTCAACAATGCGCTTGTCAACGCCAACAGCCAGGTTCCGGTCGGTACTCTACAGAACAATTCGCAGAGCATGACCATCAATTCCGATACCCAGCGCACCAGTGCCGAGCAATTCCGTTCGCTTGTCATCGCGAACCCAAACGGCGCGCCGATCCATCTTAGCGACGTCGCGGACGTGCAGGACAGCGTGGAGAACACCAATACCGGCTCCTGGTATGACGGCAAGCGCGCGATCATTCTCGCCATCCAGCGCCAGCCGGATGCCAATACGGTCGACGTAGTCGATGCCATCAATGCCAAGCTGCCGCAATTGCATGCGGAAATACCGGCATCGGTGAAGACGACGGTCATGAACGATGCGGCGCAGCCGATTCGCGATGCGATTTCCGACGTCAAATTCACGCTGATGCTGACGATCGGCCTTGTCGTGCTGGTGATCTATCTTTTCACCGGTCACGTCACGGCAACGATCATCCCAGGCCTTGCCGTGCCGCTGTCGCTGATTGCGACATTCGGCATGATGTATGTGCTGGGATACAGTATCGACAACATCTCGCTGCTGGGCCTGACGCTTGCGGTCGGTCTCGTGGTGGACGACGCCATCGTCATGCTCGAGAACATATTGCGGCACGTCGAAGAGGGCATGCCGGTACTCGAGGCGGCGCTGAAGGGGTCGGCCGAAGTCAGCTACACCATCATCTCGATGTCGATCTCGCTGATCGCGGTGTTCATCCCGATCCTCTTGATGGGCGGCGTCGTCGGCCGCATCTTCAACGAATTCGGCATGGTCGTCGCCATCGCCATCGTGTCTTCGGCCGTCGTTTCGCTGACCGTCACGCCCATGCTCAGCTCGCGCCTGTCGGCGGGCCATGGCGAGCCGCCCTACCCGGTGCGCCTCTTCAATATGGGCTTCGACTGGATTGAGCGCGGCTACGACCGAGGCGTTGCCTGGTGCCTGCGCCATCGCGGCACGGTGCTCCTGAGCTTCCTCGGCTCGGTGGCGCTTTCGGCCTACCTCTTCATGGTCCTGCCCGCAAGCTTCTTTCCGACGGAAGATATCGGACGTCTGACGATCTCGACGCAGGCCCGGCAGGATATCTCCTATCCGGCGATGCAGGACCTGCAGAACCAGGCCGCCGCGCTGGTGAAACAGAACCCAGCCGTTGCCCACGTCATGTCCATCGTCGGCGGCAATGCGCGCCAGCCGCTGAACAACGGCACCATGTATGTCGAGCTGAAGGCGAAAGACCAGCGCGAGCCGCTCGATCAGACCCTGCGGGAGCTGCGCGCCAGCATCGGCAAGATCGCCGGCCTGAAGGCCTACATCACCCCGCAGCAGAGCCTGCGCTTCGGCGGCCGCCAGACGGCCAGCCAGTACCAGCTCGTCATCCAGGCGCTGAGCGCCGACCAGACGAATCTCTGGGCCAACAAGATGCTCGACGCGATGCGCCGCGATCCACGCTTCACGGATGTCGCCTCGGATGAGCAGAATAACGCCCTGCAGGCCAATATCGTCGTCGATACCGAAAAGGCGGCCCAATACGGGATCAACAACAACCAGCTGCGCACCTCGCTGGAAGAAGGCTTCGGCGGCTTTACCGCCGCGCAGATCCAGTCGACCGGCGACAGCTACGACGTGATCGTCGAGTTCGACACGAGCAAGCCCTGGGACGACCAGAAGCTTCAGGAAATCCAGATCGCGTCGGCGAGCGGCGCGCTCGTTCCGCTGTCGAACTTCGCCCATGTCGAGCGCAAGACAGGCCCTGTCACCATTAACCAGACGGGCCAGCTCGTCTCGACCACCGTATCCTTCAACCTGCCGGCCGGCGAAGCGCTCGGCGATGCCACGGCACAGATCGAGCAGATCAAGAAGGATATCAACATGCCGGCGGACGTCTTCACGTCCTATGGCGGCACCGCCCAGATCTTCCAGCAGTCGCAGGGCAGCACGCCTTATCTGATCCTTGCCGCGGTGCTGACGATCTATGTGGTGCTCGGCGTTCTCTATGAGAGCTTCATCCATCCGCTGACCATTCTTTCCGGCTTGCCGGCAGCCGCTCTCGGCGCGCTGCTTGCCCTGAAGGTCTTCGGCTTCGACTTGTCGATCATCGCGCTGATCGGCCTCCTGATGCTGATCGGCATCGTCAAGAAGAACGCGATCATGATGATCGACGTGGCGCTCGAAACGCTTCGCTCGTCTTCCGGCATGTCGCCATCGGAAGCGATCCACGAAGCCTGCGTGCGCCGTTTCCGTCCGATCATGATGACGACCTTCTGTGCCCTGCTCGGCGCCCTACCGATCGCGGTCGGCGGCGGCGCGAGCTCCGAGCTCCGTCAGCCGCTCGGCATTGCCGTTGTCGGCGGCCTGGTGGTTTCGCAGCTCCTGACGCTGTTCATCACCCCGGTTATCTTCCTTGAGATGAACCGCCTGAGCGACTTCCTTGGGCGGCTCGGCAAACGCAAGGATAAGGACCCGCATCATAAGGAACCGCCAGCGGCCATCGCAGCCGAGTGACAGCAACGGGCGCCGAAAGCGCCCGTTTCCTTTGGGGCGAGCCGAAGCGCTTCGCCCGTAAAGCTCTCGCGACGGATACAGCGACGAGCGAAAATAAAAAACTCACGTCTTGAACTTGAGGTTCAGCCATGGCATGACGCGCGCTCTTTGCGGCAAGGGCGTGTCATGCGCCTCACAGGGGCTTGGCCCCAATCCAGACAATTTCGACGGAAGGGAGTGCGGGCATGGCTCGGGCGCTTGGTTTCGACTTCGGCACCACGAACACGGTCCTGGCGATGGCCGACGGAGCCGCGACACAATCAGTCGTCTTCCATAGCGCAGCCGGCACGGCCGACAGCATGCGCACGGCGCTCTCCTTCATGAAGGATCCTGGGCTTGGCGCGGCAGCATTGAAGGTAGAAGCCGGGCACGCCGCCATCCGGCAATTCATCGACAATCCCGGCGACTGTCGCTTCCTGCAGTCGATCAAGACCTTTGCCGCAAGCGCGCTTTTCCAGGGCACGCTGATCTTCGCCAAGCGCCACAGCTTCGAAGACCTGATGGAGATCTTCGTGCGGCGCCTGCGTGCCTATGCCGGAGACAATTGGCCGAGCGATGTTTCCCGCATCGTCACCGGCCGCCCTGTTCATTTCGCCGGCGCCAATCCGAACGCCGCTCTTGCCACGCAACGCTACAACGCGGCATTGACGCGCTTCGGCTTTCCGGAAGTCCACTATGTCTACGAACCGGTGGCAGCCGCCTTCTATTTCGCCCAGCATCTGAAGAAGGACGCAACCGTGCTTGTGGCCGACTTCGGCGGCGGTACGACCGACTATTCGCTGATCCGCTTCGAAACGCAGGCTGGAAAGCTGACCGCCACCCCTATCGGCCACTCGGGCGTCGGCATCGCCGGCGATCATTTCGATTTCAGGATGATCGACAACATCGTCTCGCCGGCGATCGGCAAGGGCAGCTTCTTCAAGAGCTTCGACAAGCTGCTGGAAATGCCCACCTCCTACTATGCCAATTTCGGGCGCTGGAACCAGCTTTCGATCTTCAAGACCTCGCGCGAGTATGCCGACCTGAAGACCTTGGTGCGCAGCAGCCTGGAGCCGGAAAAGCTGGAGACCTTCATCGAACTCGTCGAGCATGACGAAGGCTACCCGCTCTACCAGGCCGTATCGGCGACGAAGATGGCCCTTTCCAGCGAGGAAGAAGCGGAATTCAACTTCCCGCCGCTCGGAAAGGCCGGCCGCAAGAATGTGCGCCGGGCTGATTTCGAGAGCTGGATTGCCGACGACCTTGCCCGCATCGAGGGCGCGCTGGACGACGTGCTGACGACCACGAACACATCGCCCGACGCGATCGACAAGGTGTTCCTGACAGGCGGCACATCCTTCGTGCCGGCTGTGCGGCGGATATTCACCGAACGCTTCGGTCAGGAGCACATCGAAACGGGCGGCGAACTGCTGTCGATCGCCCACGGGCTTGCCCTGATCGGCGAACGCGACGATATCGCCCAGTGGACGGCGTAAGATAGCAGGCTCCTCGACCCTTCCGTTTCTGCGCTGCTTTGGCTAAAGTTCGTCCATGATTTCCGCCAGCGATCTCTCCCCGGCCGAGCTTGCCGCCCTTCTGCATTTCCATGCGGATGCCGGTGTCGATTGGTTGCTGGAAGAGCAGCCGGTGGATCGGTTTGCCGAGTTCGAAGCCATGCGCGCCGCGCGGCAAGGCGCGCGGGCAGCGCAGCCCCGGGCCGAAGCTCCGGTACCTGCGACGCGGGCACAGCCTGATCGTCGCCAGGCCGCGAAGCCGGCTGCGCCTGCTGCAGCACCGCCGCGCGCCGCGCCCGCCATTCCCGATGAGCAGGCCGTGGAACAGGCGCGATTCGCCGCCGAAAGCGCGCGGTCGCTCAGCGAGCTGAAAACCGCGATCGAAGCCTTCAACGGCTGCAATCTCAAGAACAGCGCCCGCTCGACGATCTTCGCGAGCGGTACGGCGGAAGGCCGAATCATGGTGATCGGCCCGATGCCGAGCGCCGACGACGACAGGGAAGGCGCACCGTTTTCCGGCCGCGCCGGCCTGTTGCTGGACAAGATGCTGGCCGCCATCGGCCTGCAACGCGACGGGATTCTGCTCGCCAATGTCATTCCGTGGCGGCCGCCCGGCAACCGTGCGCCATCCGCTCCCGAAATCGAGATATGCCGCCCGTTCATAGAACGGCAGATTGCGCTTGCCGAGCCGAAGGCCCTGTTGCTGCTCGGTAACTTCACCGCCCGCTACTTCTTCGGGGGGGGCGAAACCATTCATGGACTGCGTGGACAGTGGCGCGAATTAAGCATTCTCGGTCGGGCCGTGCCGGCGATCGCCAGTCTCCATCCCCAGGAATTGCTGACCGCGCCGATCAACAAGCGGCTGGCCTGGAACGACTTGCTGGCCTTCAAAAATTATATCGACGCTGAAATATTAGGCTGATTTTCGCCACGATTACCGAAAAATGACGTTAGCCATGCATTTTTGGCATATCAGTCTTACCACGTTGTGCATTGCAGAATCAATGCTGCACTGCAATATAGAATGGTGTCTTGGGAGGAATCGAAAGGAACCAAGGCCATGACTGCACGTTTTCGCCCTATTCACTGCGGGTTTGATACCCTGCGCCGCGCTGTCGAGCCCGTGCGCGCAATAAATGGACATCGCAACCTCGGCATCGCCGCCAATGAGCAGATGATTGCGCGAGGCACCGGCGTTTCGGCGCGCGTCAGCCGGCCGACGGCCATCTTTGCAGATTTCCGTACCTGCTGAACACAGGCGCCAATGGCGCCGCAGCATAGCGTTTGACTATCAGGAATTACATCATGTCTTGCGGTTTGCGTTCACTCATCGCCTTGCTAGATTCGGTCGGCCATATCGGCGCTGCGGTGCGCGCTGCCGAGGAATTTGAACACGCGCGCAACTTCCGCAAGGGCGATTGCCGCGAGACAGGCACCGCGCGGGCTTCGGCAAGCATTCCGCTTTGAGATCTCGCGGGTGGAACGCCCGCCTGGCAGCCACGGCTTGAGGGTCGAAGCCAGCGACCTGGTCCTTCGCAGCAATTCCAAGAAAAGTGGAAATCGGTTTTAAGCGACATGCCCTAGCTTGGATCGGAGCGCCCCACAGTGGATCGCGCCCATGCGAAAGCCTCGTCGATCGCAGCCAGCTTCACGGCCTGCCATCCGCAATATTGATTCAGAAAATCGCGCGACACCCACATACGTGTCTTCTTGACCTCGTCGTGCCAGCCGATGTCGCCGCGCTCGGCGGATTTACGCAACAGACGCTGCAGATGGGTTCGCGATATCATGAAGTGGGCGGCCAGCGCCCGCGCGTCAACGCGGCCGATGTCGATCCTGTCTCCCTCCTCGGTGAGATCCAGTTTCGACATGATATAATCGACGACAAGGCCGCCGGCTTCCGTCCAGAGAAACAGGCCGATACATTCGGGCGGTTCACGCCAGATTTCCATTTCCAGACAATTGCGCGCCATACGCGGCTGGGCAAGATCCATCAGCGCCGGCGAGGCGGCGAGAGCCGCAGCCCGCTCGCCATCGTCAAGCAAATCGAGCGCGGTCAGGTTGGCGAGATACCAACTGAACATCGCGGTGAAGCTCATCTCCGTCGGCACATAACGGCGGGGGCGGCGAACGGGGCCGGGAGCCAGTTCGAGAAACCGATAGGTCAGCAGCTCTTCGACGAAGCTCAAGACCGTATTGCGGCTGGCGACACGATACTGCGTGATGAGATCGCGGAGCGCGACGACAGTCAGCCCCGAGCCGGGAACGGCAGCGTCGTGCTCAAGGTGAAGCGCATAGGCCGTCTGCGTCAGAAGCCAGCGCTGATGCGAGGCGAGCATGCGCGCGATCCTCGGACCATTGTCGTAACGGTTGCGTAACGCCTCCGAAAGAAAGCGCAACGACGCGACGAATTTGGGATGACGAGCAAGCTGCTCGATGGAAAAACTCAATCGGGCCTCCTTGGGGTGCCCATTTCAAATCAGCGACAAAAAGAGGATGTTTCATTTTTGTGAACGAATTCACCGGAATCGATCATAATTCCGACATTTAATAGCACGCTATAGTTATGCAATCGCCCTTATATCGCAAGAAGTTAAACAAATAATTTACTTTAAATTATTGTTTCCAGCCTGCATTCCCTAGTAGTGCAGCCATGATGATCCCCTGAGCGCGATGGTAGCAACTGTAGCATCAGCCTGCAAATGCAGGCGGAAACATCTGATCAATCAGACATCCATTCAGGATGTTGCATTCAACCTGAAACGAAGACAGGCTGCGGGGCGAATACTTATTGTGCCATAACAAAACATATTGATGTCGTGACATGACTTTAACTTTGGTTCAGATTTCGATGTAATGATGCGACACCTTCAGTCCGAGGAAGGCTTCGGACTGCACCCGCCATAGCTTAGCCTGATCAGGATAGACCATGCGAACAGACACCGGCCAGATCGTCAATCTGGCAGATTACCGTCCCACCGACTTCGTTCTGGAACGCGTGGACCTTACCTTCGATCTGCATCCAACCGAAACCAAGGTCGAAGCGCGGCTGATCTTCCATCGGCGGGGAGGCATCGATCCGAAAGCACCACTTGTGCTCGATGGCGACGAACTGGTTTTGTCCGGGCTGCTGCTCGACCAGGGCGAACTTCCGGCCGAACAATATGACGCCACGCCGGAAAGCCTGACCGTTCGCGATCTGCCTGACAGTACGCCTTTCGAGCTGACGATCACGACCGTGATCAATCCCGAGGCCAACACGCAGTTGATGGGCCTCTACCGTACCGACGGCATCTATTGCACGCAGTGCGAGGCCGAAGGCTTCCGCCGCATCACCTATTTCCCGGATCGACCTGACGTTCTCGCCCCCTATACGGTCAACATCATTGCCGACAAGGCCGCCAATCCGCTGCTGCTGTCGAACGGCAATTTCCTCGGCGGCGCCGGCTATGGCGAAGGTAAGCATTTCGCCGCCTGGTTCGATCCGCATCCGAAGCCGAGCTATCTCTTCGCGCTCGTCGCCGGCGACCTCGGTGTCGTCGAGGATACGTTCACGACCATGACCGGCCGCGAAGTCGCGCTGAAGATCTATGTCGAACATGGCAAGGAGCCGCGTGCTGCCTACGCCATGGATGCGCTGAAGCGCTCGATGAAATGGGACGAAGAGCGGTTCGGCCGCGAATACGATCTCGATATCTTCATGATCGTCGCCGTATCGGACTTCAACATGGGCGCGATGGAGAACAAGGGTCTCAACGTCTTCAACGACAAATACGTGCTCGCCGATCCCGAGACGGCGACCGATGCCGACTACGCCAATATCGAAGCGATCATCGCCCACGAATATTTCCACAACTGGACGGGCAACCGCATCACTTGCCGCGACTGGTTCCAGCTCTGCCTCAAGGAAGGTCTGACCGTCTATCGCGATCACGAATTTTCGGCCGACCAGCGTTCGCGTCCCGTCAAGCGCATCGCCGAAGTCCGCCACCTGAAATCGGAACAGTTTCCGGAAGACAGTGGCCCGCTCGCTCACCCGGTTCGCCCGACAAAATACCGTGAAATCAATAATTTCTATACGACGACAGTCTATGAGAAGGGCAGTGAAGTCACGCGCATGATCGCAACGCTGCTCGGCCGCGATCTGTTCAAGACGGGCATGGACCTCTATTTCGATCGGCACGACGGACAGGCCGTCACCATCGAAGATTTCGTCAGGTGTTTCGAGGATGTCAGCGGCCGCGATCTCACGCAGTTTTCGCTCTGGTATCATCAGGCGGGTACGCCTCTCGTCACCGCATCCGGCGCCTACGATGCCGATGCCAAGACGTTCACTCTGTCGCTTGAGCAGATGGTGCCGGCAACGCCTGGCCAGACCGCCAAGAAGCCGATGCATATCCCGCTGCGCATGGGCTTGCTTGCCGAAGACGGCGCTGTCATTACGCCTGCCTCCGTCGCCGGCGCGGAACTTACCGACGATGTCTTGCACCTGACGAAGCAGACGCAGGCAGTGACGTTCCATGGCATTCCCTCGCGGCCGGTTCTGTCGCTCAATCGCAGCTTCTCGACGCCGATCAACCTGCAATTCAGCCAGAGCGCCCGCGATCTCGCCCTGATCGCCCGCTACGAGACCGATCATTTCGCCCGCTGGCAGGCGCTGATCGACCTTGGCCTGCCCAACCTGCTGCAGGCGGTGCGCGCTGCTCGCCAGGGCATCGACATCACCTGCGATTCGGCCTTCACCGATGCATTGCTCGCAGCGGCGGCGGACGAAAGCCTGGAGCCGGCATTCCGTGCCCAGGCGCTTGCGTTGCCGAGCGAGGCCGATATTGCCCGCGAGCTTGGCGGCAATAACGATCCGGATGCCATTCATGCCGCGCGTCAGACGATCATCAAGCGTGTCGCCGAGGCCGGAAAACAGGTCTTCACCGCGCTTTATGACGGCATGCAGACGTCAGGCGTCTTCACGCCGGATGCGGCAAGTGCCGGCCGACGCGCCTTGCGCAATACGGCGCTGGGCTACCTGTCGCAGCTGGACGAGACGCCGGCGAGAGCGAAGGCCGCCTATGATGCTGCGAACAATATGACCGATCTCAGCGCCGCGCTGACCATTCTGGCGCAGCGCTTCCCTGATACGGCCGAGACGGCGGCGGCGCTTGCGCATTTCCGCGACCGCTTCGCGGACAATGCGCTCGTTATCGACAAGTGGTTCGCCATTCAGGCCGCAATCCCTGGCGCTGGCGCGCTGGAGCGCATTCGGCTGCTGATGGAGACGCCGCTGTTCAAGCGAACCAATCCGAACCGTGTACGTGCAGTCCTCGGCACCTTCGTCTTCGCGAACCCGACCGGCTTCGGTCGGGCAGACGGCGCCGGATACCATTTCCTGGCCGACGAGATCCTTGAGATCGATCCGCGCAATCCGCAGCTCGCCGCCCGTATCCTAACATCGATGCGCTCCTGGCGCCTGCTGGAGCCAGTGCGTGCCGACCATGCCCGCTCGGCGCTGATGCGGATCGAACGTTCGAACAACCTTTCGACCGATGTGCGCGACATCGTGGACCGCATCCTGAAGGAGTGATTGCGATCTCCTCGCGCACCGATCTCAAAGGCTGATTTGCATCGGCCTTTTCATCTCCAGCGAGTCCCGAATATGCGCAACTTACCGCTGCGTGTGCAAAATACGCTGAAATCGCAGATGGTTAAGAAAGTTTTACCGCACCCTCTGGACAAGCCGAATCACGAATGATTCATTAAGGCAGATTCGGGCGAGCGGCGCAGCGAATCGCACGAGGGACAAGGCTAAAGCGATGGTGGACGTGCGGCGGGCAACCGCGGCCGATGGACGGCTGCGTGTTAATTTCGACGGTCTGAAGTCCTGGCATAGCGGCGTTACCGATCGAACCGGGGTGCGTGTGGAGACGATCTCGCGTCGTTTTCCGCAAACGGAACATATTCTCAAGCGCATCATTCCGGTCCTCATCGTTTCCTTCCTGATGGTCGTTGCCGCCTCGCATTTCTTCGGCATGATCACGGAACATAGCCGGATGGCGGCTTCGGCCCGCCGCACCACTTCGCTTTCCATCGCCGCCGCATCCGCCGCCTTTTCGAACGATGCCAGCCTGTTCCAGGCCGGCGACCGCAGCGGCGCAGAGCGGAAATTGGCCTCCTATCTGCCGCAGGATCGATTGGATACCGGCGCATTCGTGCTGCTCGTGCAGTCGAGCGGGCGGGTGTTCGGCTCGTCGGCCGCCGGCTCGGGCTATATCGGCATGCTGATTTCCGATTTCTTTCCCGAAGTGTCGGCCATCCGCAATTTCGGCGACCATGCCGGCGTGATCGAAACGATGATCGGCGGCGAGCCCTATTATGCGGCGATTTCCCTGATAGGCGACAAAGGCGATTTCATCCTGTCGGCGGCATCGATGGATCAGATCGACAAGCTCTGGCGCGACGAGCTGACGCTGAACGTCACGCTGTTTGCCGGCATATCCTCCATCCTGCTTGTCATTCTTTACGCCTATTATACCCAGGTGAAACGCGCCCGGGACGCGGACGAAATCTTCCTCGAATCGAACCTGCGGGTCGAGACGGCACTTTCGCGCGGCCGCTGCGGTCTCTGGGATTTCGATTTCACCAGCCGCAAGTTCTTCTGGTCGCGCTCGATGTACGACATGCTGGGGATGCCTGCCGCCGACAAGCCTCTCGCCTTCACGGACGCGGCGCGGCTGATGCACCCGGATGACAACAGCCTTCATTTGCTCGCCCGCTCCGTCACCCGCGGCAATGCCGGCCAGGTGGACCAGATCCTGCGCATCCGCCATGCTAAGGGGCACTATGTCTGGATGCGCGCCCGCGCCCAGGTCATTCGCACCAATTCAGGCCGCGTGCACATGATCGGCATCGCCATGGACGTGACCGAGCAGCACCGGCTGGCCCAGCGTTATGCCGAAGCCGACCAACGGCTGGCCGATGCTATCGAATGCACCTCCGAAGCCTTCGTGCTTTGGGACAAGAACGACCGCCTCGTCATGTGCAACGCGCATTTCCAGCAGGCTTATGGCCTGCCCGACAACGTGCTCGTGCCCGGCACCGAGCGCGCCGTCGTCAACGCGGCGGCAGCGCGGCCGGTCATTGAGCGGCGCATCGTCGATCCCGGGCGCATCAGCCATTCGCAAACGACGGAAGTGCAGCTGGCCGACGAGCGCTGGCTGCAGATCAACGAGCGCCGCACCCGCGACGGCGGGCTCGTTTCCGTCGGCACTGATATCACGCAGCTGAAGCGCAATCAGGAGCGCCTTCGCGAGTCCGAACGCCGGCTGATGGCAACGATCAACGATCTTTCCGCCTCGCGGCAAATCCTGGAGCGGCAGAAGGCCGAGCTTTCGACCGCCAATGCGAACTATCTCGCGGAAAAGGAACGGGCCGAAGCGGCCAACAGAGCGAAGTCGGAATTCCTCGCCAACATGTCGCATGAGCTGCGCACGCCGCTCAACGCCATCCTCGGCTTCTCGGAAATCCTGCAGGACCAGATGTTCGGTCCGCTCGGCTCGACCCGCTATGACGAATATGCCAAGGATATCCACGACAGCGGCAAGCATCTGCTTAATGTCATCAACGACATTCTCGACATGTCCAAGATCGAAGCCGGGCATATGAAGCTCTCCTGCGAGCGGATCAATCTCGCACCGCTCATCGAGGAGTGCCTGCGTTTCACCCGCATCCCGGCCGCTCAGAAGAACATTCTCGTCGAGCAGGACATTTCCTCCGAGATCAAGCTGAGTGCCGATCGGCGGGCAATGAAGCAGATCGTCCTCAACCTGCTCTCCAATGCCGTGAAATTCACCAATGACGGCGGCCGTATCGCGGTTCGCACGCGCAAAGTCGAAGATGCTGTCATGCTTGTCATCGCCGACACGGGCATCGGCATTCCGAAATCGGCCCTGAGCAAGATCGGCCAGCCCTTCGAACAGGTGCAGAGCCAATATGCCAAGAGCAAGGGAGGCTCCGGCCTCGGGCTCGCCATTTCCAGATCGCTGACGGTGCTGCATCATGGCCGCATGCGCATCCGCTCCCGCGAAGGCATCGGCACCGTCATCGCGATCCGTATCCCGGATCAGGGTTGATCAGCTTTCAACGGTCGCCTGGAATATCTTCCGCACCGCCTTTGACAGCCGCTTCAGCTCCGCTTCCAGCGTGCGGATATCCGGGCAGTCGCCGGCGCGGCAGACCAGCTCGATCAGCCCCGAGGGCGCGTTCTGCGGATCGAACGAGCCGTCGATGCAGAGCCGGATGAGCTGCGACAGTTCCGTATAGAGGTGCAGGGCCTCCAGGCAGACATCGAGGTCATTGCGATTCATCAGGCTGGCGCCCAGCAATTTCAACGCTTCCGCCGTGCTGAGCCCGTTCGCGTCGATGCCGACGCCACGCTCGGGCGCGATCAGCCGCAAATATTGCGCGATGAATTCGATATCGATCAGGCCGCCGGGGATCAGCTTCAGGTCCCAGATGTTTTCGGGCGGCTTTTCCTGCTCGATTAGGCCGCGCATCTCGCGAACATCCCTTGCGACCTTGGCGGTGTCCCTCTTTGCCGAGAGAACTTCGCCGATGATGCGCTCGGCGTCGTTCACCAACGCCTCGTCGCCGCCGATCAAGCGTGCCCGCGAAAGCGCCATATGCTCCCAGGTCCAGGCCTCCGTGCGCTGATACTTCTCGAAGGAGTTGATGCGTGTGGCGACAGGTCCCTTGTTGCCTGAAGGACGCAGGCGCATATCCACCTCGTAGAGGATGCCTTCGGCCGTCGGTGCCGAGAGCGCCGCAATCAGGCGCTGGGTGATGCGCGTGAAATAGCGGGTGGCGTCGAGCGGCTTCGTGCCGGAAGATTCACCGGCCGTGTCGTCGTAGTCATAGAGCAGGATGATGTCTATGTCGGACCCCGCCGTCAGCTCGAAACTGCCGAGCTTGCCCATGCCGACGACAGCGATGCGACCGCCGGGATATTCGCCGTGCGCCACGCGGATTTCCTTCATAACCGCATCCAGCGCCGCCTCGACGATCAGATCGGCGAGGTAGGTGAAGGCTCGAGCCGCCATCTGCCCGCCGATCGCGCCCGTCAACAGACGGATGCCGATCAGGAAGCGTTGTTCGGACGCGAAGATGCGCAGGCGGTCCAGCACCTCTTCATAGTGTCTTGCAGGCGACAGGAAACTCCTGATGCGCTCGGCGAGATAATCGCGCGTCGGCAATTCGGCCATGAGGCCCGGATCCAGCATGCCGTCGAAGACGTGCGGCTTGGCCGCGATGATCTCGGCAAGACGCGGCGCCGAGGACATGATGTTGACGATGAGGGAAAGTAGCGCCGGATTGGTACCGAGCAGCGAGAAGAGCTGAATGCCCGCCGGCAGGCCGGAGATGAAGCTGTCGAAGCGCAGCAGCGCCTCGTCGGCACGCTTGCTTTCGCCGAAGACACGCAGCAGTTCGGGCGTCAGTTCCGTCAGCCGCTCGCGCGCTTCCACCGATTGGGTGGCGCGATATCGGCCGTAGTGCCAGGTACGGATCACATTGGCGATGTCGGATGGCCTTTCGAAGCCGAGACGGCGCAGCGTCTCCAGCGTGTCGGGATCGTCGCCCTGGCCGGTAAAAACCAGATTGCCGGTTTCGGACGATAATTTCATTTCCTGCTCGAACAGGCGCGCATAACGCCGCTCGACCGTTTTCAGCATCGTCACCAGAGCCTCGGAGAAGGCTGTCACGTCGGCAAAGCCCATCATGAAGGCGATACGCCGGAGCTCGGCATCGGTTTCCGGCAGCAAATGCGTCTGCTCGTCGCGCACCATCTGGATGCGATGCTCGACATTGCGCAGGAACCAGTAGGCTGATGTCAGCTCATCGCGGGTTTCCGCGCCGATCCACTTCGCTTCGGTCAGCTCGGCGAGCGTTTGCTCGGTCGACCGGCAACGCAATGCCGGCATGCGGCCGCCGGCAATGAGCTGCTGCGTTTGCACGAAGAACTCGATCTCGCGAATGCCGCCTCGGCCAAGCTTGACGTTGTGGCCCTTGACGGCGATCGCTCCGTGGCCCTTGTGCACATGGATCTGCCGCTTGATCGAATGAATGTCTGATATCGCGGCATAGTCCAGATATTTGCGGAAGACGAAGGGCACGAGATCGCGGATGAACGCCTGGCCGGCGGCGATATCGCCGGCAACGGGGCGCGCCTTGATGAAGGCCGCGCGCTCCCAGTTCTGCCCCCTGCCCTCGTAATAGATCAACGCCGCATCAACGGGGATTGCCAGCGGCGTCGCGCCGGGATCGGGACGCAGGCGAAGATCGGTGCGGAAGACATAACCATCCGCCGTGCGCTCCTGCAGGATGCGCACCAGCCGCCGCATCAGCCGCGGGAAGATATCGATGGCGTCATCCGGATCGGGCACGATGCCTGCCGTCTCATCGAAGAAGACGACGAGATCGATGTCGGACGAATAGTTCAATTCCTCGGCGCCGAGCTTGCCCATGCCGAGCACGATCAGCCCTGACTTCTGGCTCGGGGATGCGGGATCGGGCAGCGAAATCTTGCCGGCTTCGTGCGACGACAGCAGCAGATGGTCGATCGCCGCCGAGATGGAAGCTTCGGCAAGCCTGCTCAGCCAAAGGGTCGTCGCCTTGCCATTATAAATGCCGGCGAGATCGGCGAGCGCGATCAGAAAGGCGGCACGGCGCTTGGCGATGCGCAGGCGGCTCATCACCTCGGATTCTGAAGGCGAAGAGCTTGCCTCCTCGGCCGGCAGCCAGGCGCGGCGGGCCTCTTCGATCAGCGTTTCGAGCTGAGGCGACAATGGCCTCTCGATGGCGGCAACGAGGAGCGACGGTTCGAGATTGGCGATCTCGCGCAGATGAGGAGACAGAGTGAGCGCAGCGACGATGAAATCCCGCGATGCGCTCTCCTCGGCGAGCAAGGCAGCGACGGCAGGCTCTGCCCCGCCGATCTGCTTGAGATCGGCAAGTGCTGCCTTCGTCTCGGTCTGGTTCAAAGGCCGCAACCGCCCAGACGGAACATCCCGCAGCAAATCGCTTTGCGTCGTCGTCATGCAGTTCTCCCCAACAGCAAGCGGATACTGCAGGATTAACCTATTGTTTCTGCATGGGGAAGATCATGGTGACCGTTAATCCCTTGGCATCGGCACTGTCGGGATCAGTATCGGAAAGCTCCAGCAGGCCGCCATGCAGCTCCATGACCGCCTCGACAAGAGCGAGGCCAAGGCCGGTTCCAGGCTTGGAACGGCTTTCGTCCAGGCGGAAGAAGCGCTTGACCACATCGCCGCGCTGATGAGCGGGGATGCCTGGTCCGTGATCGGCAACGGCGAGCGTGACCGCATCGTGCGTGCGCACCAGCCTGAAGGTTATCGCCTGCTTGCCGTTGCAGCCCGAGGCATATTTGAGGGCATTGTCGATGAGGTTGAAAAGCGCCTGGCCGATCAGTTCGCGATTGCCCTGCACCTCGACATCGGGCTCGATATCCGCCGTCAGCGCCAGGCCTGCCTCTTCGGCAACCGGCTCATAGAGTTCGGCGGTATCGGCGACGATGGAGGAAAGATCGACATCGGTCATTTCGGCAGCCACCGATCCGGCCTCGACACGGGAAATCATCAAGAGCGCGTTGAAGGTGCGGATCAGCTGATCGGACTCGCCGATGATGCCCTCCAGGGCGACGCGACGCCCTTCGCTGTCGGCATTGTCGAGCGCATCGGCCGCTTTGTTGCGCAGGCGTGTGAGCGGTGTCTTGAGGTCATGCGCGATATTGTCGGAGACCTGCCGCAAGCCCTCGTTCAGTTTCTCGATGCGCTCGAGCATCGCATTCAGCGATGCGGACATGCGGTCGAACTCGTCGCCGGAGCCGCCGACCGGCAGACGCTGGGAAAGGTCGCCGGCCATGATCTTGCGGCTGGCGTCCGTCATCCGGTCGATGCGCTTCAGCGCGTTGCGGCCGATACCGAACCAGATGACCAGCGCGCCGAGGCCCATGATCGCCAGCGCCAGCATCAGCGCCTGGCGCACCAGCACGCGGAAGCGCTCCGGCTCGCCGAGATCGCGGCCGATCAGGATGCGCAGGCCGTTGTCGAGGATGAAGATATTGGCGATCGCCAGATGGCGCCGTTCCGGATCGTTGGAAGCGTCCGTGTAGCGCTCGTAGACGAAGGGCAGCTCCGTCCAGCCGGACTGGCCGAGAACGCCGGGCTGCACGGAGGCGACGTTACCGGCCAGAATATCGCCGGAAGGACCGGCAATGACATAGAGGTTGGCGCCAGGCTGACGGGCGCGGCGCTCCATCGTGCGCAGAAGCAGGTTCAGCCCGCCGATGTCATAGGCGCGCTTGACCTGATTGACTTCCTGCTGGACGGCGTCGCGGATCTGCCCCGTCAGCAACCGTTCGGACATGGCCGTGACGTAGAAGACCAGCGTCGCGGCGCAAAGCGCAAAGAGAAGAATGTAAAGGGCGGAAAGGCGGACGGCGGTGGACTTGAAGAGGACGCGAAAGCGACTCATCCCTCGTCCTTGATCATGTATCCGGCACCGCGAATCGTCTTCAGCAGCGGCTGGCTGAAATCCTTTTCGATCTTGGAGCGCAGGCGCGAAACATGGACGTCGATGACATTTGTCTGCGGATCGAAATGATAGTCCCAGACATTCTCCAGCAGCATGGTGCGGGTCACGACCTGGCCGGCATTCTTCATCAGATATTCCAGCAGGCGGAATTCGCGCGGCTGCAGCGGGATTTCCTTGCCGCCGCGCCGCACCTCATGCGAGAGCCGATCCAGCTCCAGATCGCCGACGCGATAAAGGACATCCTGCTCCGGCGTGCCCTTGCGGCGGCCGAGCACCTCGACGCGCGCCAGAAGTTCGCTGAAGGCATAGGGCTTCGGCAGGTAGTCGTCACCGCCGGCGCGCAGGCCCGTAACGCGATCGTCCACCTGGCCTAGCGCGGAAAGGATCAGAACCGGCGTATGCACGCCCTTGCGGCGCAGCTCGCTGATAACAGACAATCCGTCGCGGCGTGGCAGCATGCGGTCTATGATGGCGACATCGTACGTGTTCTCGGTGGCCATGAAGAGACCGCTCTCACCATCGCTGGCGTGATCGGCAACGATGCCGGCCTCGCGAAACGCCTTGGTGAGATAAGCTGCCGCCTCGAGATCGTCTTCGATGATCAGAATCTTCATGTGGGCGACATTACCCGCCGAGGGTGTCTCGGCACAACGGGAATCGGAAGAATTCACGGCATGTTGGCCAGTGGTTGTCATCTTTCACCTGCCTTGGAGCCAGCCTTATTGAACGTCTTAGAGCGGTTCAGTTTTTCACGGGTCTCCGAACCGCTCTATCGCTTTGTTGTCTCGCAATTCCGGACGCAAAACCGCGCAGCACTTTTCTGGGATTGCTCTAAAAAGAGGCCGCGCAAGCTGTGGCCTGCGCGGCCTCTTGAATGCATTTCACACACTGGAGCGATCAGCCGGCGTTGATCGGCAGAGCAACGAAGCGGCTGCCGTCACCCGACTGGATCTGGAACAGCGCACGCGTGCGGCCATCCTTTTTCGCCTGCTCGATGACCTTGGCGATGTCGCCGGCGCTGGAGACCTGCTGGTTATTGACCGAGGTGATCTTCTCGCCTTCCTTCACGCCCTTATCGGCGGCATCGGAATCGGGATCGACTCCAGTGATCGCAACACCCTTGCCGTCATCGGACGGGCCGACAGTGAGGCCGAGGTCCGCGAGCGCCTTTTCTGAGGACGGCTGCTGCGGCTGGCTCGGCTGCGTGTCATCGTTGGAGGCTTGGCTCTGATCGGCCGGAAGCGTGCCGAGCTCGACTGTGACAGACTGCGACTTGCCAGCGCGCCAGATCGAAACCTCAACCTTGGAGCCCGGCTGCATCGCGCCGATGCGGCGAGCGAGATCGCGCGGATCCTTGACCGGGTCGCCATTGACCGCCGTCACGACGTCGCCGTTCTTGATGCCGGCCTTCTGGCCGGGCGAGCCGTCCTGCGGGGAAACGACGAGTGCGCCGCTTGCCTCGGAAAGGCCGAGGGATTCGGCGATATCCTTGGTGACCGGCTGGATCTGCACACCGAGCCAGCCGCGCGAGACGGTGCCGGACTTGATCAGGTCGGCTACGACATCCTTGGCGGTCGTCGCCGGAATTGCAAAGGCGATGCCGACGCTGCCGCCCGATTGCGAGAAGATCGCGGTGTTGATGCCGACCACCTGGCCGTTGAGATTGAAGGTCGGGCCGCCGGAGTTGCCCTTGTTCACCGGTGCGTCGATCTGGATGTAATCGTCATAGGGACCGGAATGAATGTCGCGGCCGCGAGCCGATACGATACCCGCGGTGACGGTGCCGCCGAGGCCGAACGGATTGCCGACGGCAACGACCCAATCGCCGACGCGAACCTTCGCGTCATCGGCCCAGCCGACATAGGTGAACTTCTTGCCCTTGGGATCGACCTTCAGCACCGCGAGATCGGTGCGGGAATCCTTACCGACGAGCTTGGCGTCAAGCTCGGTACCGTCGTTGAGAACGACGACAAAGGCCGCGCCGTCGGAAACGACGTGGTTGTTGGTGACGATATAGCCATCTTCCGAAACGAAGAAGCCCGACCCTTGAGCGACTGGGCGCAGATGGCCCTTGTCGTCGGGATTCTTCTGCTGGTTCTGGCCATGCTGCTGGCCTCGGCCCTGCTGCTGCTGGAACTGGCGGAAGAACTTCTTCAGCGGGTGGTCATCCGGAAGATCATCGAAGCCACGGCCGAGACCAAAGGAGTCGTCTTCATCCGCAGCCGCATTGACACGGGATTCGACGCGAACCGAGACGACGGCCGGCGACACGGCATCGACCACGTTGGCAAAGCTTGGAACCTGCGGCGCCTGAACATTGACCGCATCGGCATAGGAACGGCTGACTTCGGCCGGAACACCCGTGGCCAGAGCAGCGACAGCGAGGCCGGCGACGACCGAGGCCTTCATAGCGGTGCTGCGGGACAGGCTGTCCTTGATATTCCTGAACATATGCAAGTTACCTTTTCTTTTCTTGCCGGATTTGCGCCGGCAAACCGGTTTTGGTTCGTGGTGATAAATATATAGGGCGCGACACCTTACAGCGAACTGTCCGCCCCATGAAAAATTCGTAATGTAAGGAAGTGGTGGTAATGAGGTGAAGGAAATGACGGCAGCGTCACTTTCCCAGGATCTCGTTCAATTGCGCCTCTTCCTCGTCGCTCAGAGGCTTGCCGGTGGGCTTGCCGGCGCGGCGGCGGGCGTAGACGACCAAGGCCAATCCGCTCACAACGAAGAGCGCGATCGGCGCCCCCCAGAGTATGTAGGTCTTTTCGCTCAAGCGCGGCTTGAGCAGCACGAACTCGCCATAGCGGGAAACGATATAGTCGAGCACCTGCCGATCCGTATCGCCGTTGGCAAGTCGCTTGCGCACGAGCAGGCGCAGGTCGCGGGCAAGATCCGCGTTGGAATCATCGATGGATTGATTCTGGCAAACCATGCAGCGCAGTTCGGCCGAAATCGTGCGCGCCCGCGCTTCCAGGGCCGGATCGGACAGAACCTCGTCGGGATTGACGGCAAAGGCGGGCAGCGGCGCCAGTAGCGGGATAAGGCAAAGAAACAGTCGCATGACGCCGCCGAGACCGCAGATACAGGTAAAGCGGGTTGTCGGCCGACAGCTGCTCATTCTGCCGGCTCCATCGCCGGGCGAGCCGGCTTCGCCTTGCGGCTGGGAGCGCCGACGCGCAGGCGGCGATCGCTGAGCGACACGAAGCCGCCGATCGCCATGACCAGCGCGCCCATCCAGATGCAGAGGATGAAGGGTTTCCACCAGATGCGCACGACCGTGCCGCCATCCTTGCTGGCATCGCCGACCGACACATAAAGCTGGCTAAGTCCAAGCGTGAGAATGCCGGATTCGGTGGTGGCCGTACGGCTCGCGGTGAAGACGCGTTTGGCGGAGGACATTTCCGCAAAGGCGACCCCGCCGCGGCTGACCGTGAAGCGGGCACGATCCTCGGTAAAATTGGGACCGACGCCCGGCTGCATGCCCTCGAAGCGCAGGCTGTAGCCGCCGAGTTCAGCGGTCTCGCCAGGTTTCATACTGGTGATGTTCTCGCCCTCGAAGGTCGTCACCGCGATGATACCAAGGACAGTAATGCCGAGGCCGGCATGCGCCAGCGCCGTGCCGAAAGCGGACCGCGGCAGCCCGCTGAGGCGCCGCCAGGCAACATTCGCAGCCCCCTTGCCGACACCGGCGCGATACCAGAGATCGGCCAAGGCGCCGAAGATCAGGAAGAAGCCGGCTGCAAGACCGAGAACGGCAAGTACCGGGCCGCCATACCGGATGTAAAACAGAACCAATCCAGCGATGAAGGCCAAGCCTGCGACGACATAGAGCCGCTGCAATGCGCCGAGCAGGTCGCCGCGCTTCCAGGCGAGCAGCGGGCCGAACGGCACGGCAATGAGGATCGGCGCCATCAGCAATCCGAATGTCATGTTGAAGAAGGGCGGACCGACGGAAATCTTGTCACCCGTCAGCGTTTCGAGCGCCAGTGGATAGAGCGTGCCGGTCAGCACCGTGCCGCAGGCAACCGTCAGGATCAGGTTGTTCAGCACCAGTGCTCCCTCGCGCGAGATCGGCGCGAACAATCCGCCGGCGGCAAGCTTCGGCGCGCGGAAGGCGAAGAGCGACAGCGCCCCGCCGATGAAGATCAGAAGAATGCAGAGAATGAAGATGCCGCGCGTCGGATCGCTGGCGAAGGAATGGACCGAGGTCAGCACACCGGAGCGGACGAGGAAGGTGCCGAGGAGCGACAGGGAAAAAGTGAGGATCGCCAGCAGCACGGTCCAGATCTTCAAGGCGTCGCGCTTTTCCATGACCAGCGCCGAATGCAGCAGCGCCGTGCCGGCAAGCCAGGGCATGAAGGAGGCATTTTCCACCGGATCCCAGAACCACCAGCCGCCCCAGCCGAGCTCGTAATAGGCCCAATAGGAGCCCATGGCGATGCCGAGCGTCAGGAAGCTCCAGGCTGCCAGCGTCCACGGACGGACCCAGCGCGCCCAGGCGGCATCGATGCGGCCTTCCAGAAGCGCCGCGACGGCAAAGGAAAAACAGACTGAGAAGCCGACATAGCCGAGATAGAGCAAGGGCGGATGGATCGCGAGGCCGATATCCTGCAGCACTGGATTGAGATCCTTGCCTTCCGCCGGCGCCGGATTGAGGCGGATGAACGGATTGGAGGTCAGCAGGATGAAGACCAGAAAGGCCGAAGATATCCACGATTGCACGGCCAGCACATTGGCGCGCAGCACATCGGGCAGATTGCGCCCGAACAGCGCAACCAGCGCGCTGAACAGCGCCAGGATCAGCAGCCACAGCATCATCGATCCCTCGTGATTGCCCCAGACGCCGGAGATCTTGAAGATCAGCGGCATCAGCGAATGGGAATTGGCCCAGACGTTGAGGACGGAGAAATCGGAGGCGACATAGGCGTAGGTCAGCACGCTGAAAGAGAAGGCGACCAGCAAGAACACGACGATCGAGCCGATCGGTGCGATATCCATCATCGACACGTCACCGCGCCGGGCACCGACCACAGGCAGAATTGAGACGATCAGCGCGGTGGCGAGCGCCAGCACCAGGGCATAATGTCCGAGTTCGATGATCATTGCGTCGCCTCCTCGCCCTTCCAGACGCCGTCGGCCTTCAGCTTGTCGGCGACCTGCTTCGGCATGTAGCGCTCATCATGCTTGGCGAGCACGCTGTCAGCAACGAAAACGTCGCTGCCCGGCTCGAACTTGCCTTCGGTCACCACACCCTGCCCTTCGCGGAAGAGATCCGGCAGGATGCCATCATATTTGACCTTGATCGTATCGGTGCCGTCGGTAACGGAAAACTGCACCTGCGTACCCTGGCCGCGCACGATCGAGCCTTCGCCGACGAGGCCGCCAAGGCGGATCAGCGTCCCGGCATTGACCGGCGTCTTCGCTAGGTCCGCCGGCATGTAGAAATAGGCGACCGACTGGCTGAAGGCGAAGAGGACCAGCAGCACGGCGACGGCGATGAAACCCATGCCGCCGGCGATGACTGCCAGACGTTTCTGCTTGCGGGTCATTGCTGCGTCACCTCCGTCGGCAGTCCCAATTCCTTCGCCAGCGCCAGAAGCTGCTGGCCCTGCCCTCCATCGGCCGGAAACGCCGCGAGGCCGCGCTTCAGCGCATCGACGGCACGATCCCGGTCGTTCAACACGGCATAGGAGCGGATGAGCCGCATCCAGCCTTCGAAATTCTTCGGATCCTCTTTGAGCTTGGTATCGAGACTATCGACCATGCCGCGGATCATCTGCTGGCGATCGCCGCTGCTGAGCGCGTTCGCCGCAGCGACGTCCTCGGCGGTCGGATTGCCGGGTGCATTACCGTTGGCGGATATCTCAGGTCGGCCGCCATTCTTGATGATGTGCTCGCCGACGGCCGCGAGCCAGGGCGCGTCCGGCGGCGATTGTTTCGCCAGGGCCTCAAAGGCGGTCTTCGCTTCGGCTGCCTTGCCTTCCTGCTCCAGCGCCAGCGCCAGATAGAAAAGCGTGCGCGGATTGGCGGCATCGAGCGCTTGCGATTGCTGCAGCACGCCACGCGCCTCCGCCGTCACGATGCCATTGGCCTTCACCACGAGAACTTCGCCGAGATCGCCGAGGTGAGCGGCACTCGGCCCTTCCAGGCGAATGAGGTTGCGATAGGCAAGCTCAGCATCGCCGATGCGGTTGGTTTTGAAATAGATCGGCGCCAGGACTTCCCAGCCCTTTGCGTCATCCGGGTTCTTGGCCAGATGCTGCTCGATCTTGACGATCGAGATGGCGAGATCGTTTCCCGGCATCTCAAGACGTGCTTCCAGCGGCTGGGCCGGCAATCCCGGCTTGCCGTTCGCAAGATAAAGACAGAGTCCGACGGCCGGAAGAATGACGATGATAAAGGCTTGGGCAAGGCGATAATTGCCGCGCGCGGGCAATTTCGTTGCCGCCTTGTCATCTTTGGCAATTGCGATGAGGCGCCGGCCGACCTCGGCACGGGCATAACCGGCCTCCTCGGCGGAAATCAGGCCGCCAGCGAGGTCCCGATCCAGTTCGCGGAGCTGATCGCGATAGACCTCGGCCTCTCCGGAACGACAGTCATCCGCCTCCTTTGCACCACGCAGAAGGGGATAGAGCAGCACAGCGCCGACAACCGCCGTAAGAACGGCCACGAGAATCCAGAACAGCATACACGCCCAATACTTTAACAGGGCGCCCATTCCAACCGAGAAAGGCCTTCTGACGAAGATTTGAGGCGTTTGGCCGCGCTTTTCGGCGTGAAACCCTATTCGAGCGGTGTCCAGGTGCCGTCGTCATTGCGGCAGGCCGCGCCCCTTGCCATCGTCGGTTTGTCGTCGACGGTGACAGTGTGGGTATATTGCCGGCAATTCTGCGAACCGACCTGATAAGGCGCGGCGGGGACTACCTCGCCGCTCGCATTCCTACCCTTCCATGCCACAGGCTGGCCGAGAGGCGAGGTCTCAAGCGCCCGATATTCCGCCTCCAGCGCGCGCTGCTTATCGCTGTCGCTGAGCTTGATGCCGGTGCGCTCGACGATGCCACCATCAAGAGCATTGATGAAGGTTGCGGAGGCTGGAGGCTTCGCAGACGAAAATAGGCTCTTGCCGCTCCCTAAGCCGCTCGTCGTCGAGCAACCGGAAAGCGCAATCGCGGCGAAAAGAGAGGGAGCGACCAGAAAAAAGGTACGAAGCTTCATACAACCGAACCAGTATCAAAAAGCAAAACCATAGGTACTGCGCTGCGGCATCGTCATGACCCACAACGTCTTTTGGCATCATGCCGTGCCTCACGCAACATCCTTCGTCAGGCCCGGCAAAATTAGGCTGGCGCGAAGCCCGCCCCAGGTGCCCCGGGACAGTTCGAGCCGGCCTTGATATTCGTTGGTAATCTCGCTGACAATCGACAGGCCAAGACCGGTGCCAGGCTTGCTTTCATCGAGCCTGCGTCCGCGTTTCATCGCCTCGCGAATCTGATCCGGCTCAAGCCCTGGCCCATCGTCTTCAACCACCAGTTCCACCCAATGACGGCGCACGGGATCAATGCCCTTGATCTCCGGCGGCGCTTCGCTCGCCGAAAGGCGCACCTTATGTTCGGCGAAGCGGGCGGCATTTTCCAAGAGATTGCCGACGGTCTCCTCCAGATCCTGCTGCTCCATGGCGAGCGCCAGATTGGGCGAGACGGTGAGCTCGAATTCCTTGTCGGCGTTCAGCCGCCGCATGACACGGACGAGCCGCTCCAGCGCCGGCTCCGCCTCGGTGCGGGCCAGCACGGATTCACGTTGCGCGGCGATGCGGGCGCGATTGAGATAGGATTGCACCTGCCCCTGCATGGCTTCCGCCTGGTTCTTCACAAGATCGCCATGCGAGCGCTCGAGCACGCGGGATTCGTTGAGCAGCACCGCGATCGGCGTTTTCAGCGAGTGCGCGAGATTGCCGACCTGCATGCGAGCACGCTCGACGATGCGCCGGTTGCTTTCGATCAGCGCATTGACCTCGTTGGCAAGCGGCAGGATTTCGCGCGGGAAATCGCCCTGCAGACGCTCGCTTTCGCCGGCACGGATACGCTCCAATGCGGCGCGGGCCTTATCGAGCGGTTTCAGGCCGTAAAGAATGGCGAGCGCATTGACAATGAGACTGCCGACACCGAAGCCGACCAGCGCGAAATAAAGGCTATGGGAAAAATTGCGGACATCGTCCTCGACGACGGCGATATTGCCGGTGACGCGGAAGCGCGCAGCGCGGCCGTCCGTGTCGAGCACAACCTCAGTTTCGGCCACTTGTACGCGGTTTCCAAAGGCGTCGGTAACGATGTAGTAGCGCTCGTAGTTCTTGTCGAAAGGCGCTTCCAGCACGGAAAGAACGGGCAGGCTCGACGCGCCGAGCGAGGGCGAAACCAGCGGTGTCGCGGTATAGGTGCCGAGCGGCTCAACCATCCAGTACCAACCGGTCTTCGGCTGTGCGAAACGAAGGTCGCCGAGCTGCGGGCTGCCCGACAGAGCGCCCTGATCGCCGATCGTTACCGAGTTGATGACGTTATAAAGCTGCGCGCGCAGCAAATCTTGAAAGCCGCGCTCGGCGCTCTTGCGATAGATATTCGAGATGACGAGGCCGATCACCACCAGCGCCACCGCCGACCACAATGTGGTCAACAGCAGGACGCGAGCGGTGAGCGACTTAATTCGCATTGGTCGGAGCTTGGATTCGGTAACCAAGGCCGCGGACCGTTTCGATTAGATCGACACCCATCTTCTTGCGCAGGCGACCGACGAAAACCTCGATCGTATTGGAATCCCTGTCGAAATCCTGGTCGTACATATGTTCGACCAGTTCGGTGCGCGAGACGACCTCGCCCTTGTGGTGCATGAGATAGGCGAGCAGGCGATATTCATGGGAGGTGAGCTTCAGCGGCTTGCCGTCGACGGTCGCCTTCGAGCTCTTGGTATCGAGCCGCACCGGGCCGCAGACGATTTCCGAGGAGGCATGGCCGGCCGCGCGGCGGATGAGCGCGCGGATGCGCGCCAGCACTTCCTCGACATGGAAGGGCTTGGCAACATAGTCGTCCGCGCCGGCATCGATGCCCGCCACCTTGTCGCTCCACCGGTCGCGGGCGGTCAGAAGCAGCACCGGCACCGTGCGCCCGGTGCCGCGCCATTTCTCCAGCACGGTGATGCCATCCATTTCAGGCAGGCCAATATCCAGAATGATCGCGTCGTAGGGTTCGGTATCGCCGAGGAAATGGCCTTCCTCACCATCAAAGGCCGTATCGACGACGTAACCCGCCTCCTTCAAGGCTTCGGCAAGCTGTCGATTCAAGTTGATATCGTCTTCGACTATGAGAATGCGCATGTCTGGATCCAATTTCCCCGGTTCGAGAAACAGTACTGTAAATCGTGCTGCAGTGGAATCACGGAAACAATAAGATTTTGTGTGGGATTCAAGGCCTTAGAATGTCCATTGCACGCCGGCGCTTCACGTGCCCACCCTCACATCGGCACTTTCATCGTCACCTTGCGCGGGCGCTGCCCATTGCCCTGCACGAGAACAGTGACAATGCAGCTGTCGCCGGAGGGTTGTGCGGATAGGAGCTGTCCTCCGGTCTTCTCTACGACCTCGGCCGCGGCCTCGCTGCAGTCGCTGTTGGCACGAGCCACCAGGGTCGACGTCGGCGCTGGCAGAACAGCCGAGCCGGCCAAGACGAGGGCCGCCGCTGCTATGCTTGAAAATGTGGCCATGCTTCGGACTTCCCACAGGGATATTAACTTGGTGATTATTTACCCAAACACGTCTGAATGGCAAATGAATGGGCTGTAATTTTCAGCCCATCGGGCAAGCAAGGCACGCAATCTCTGTCTTAACCATTTGAAATAATTGAATGCAAAGTGGCAAGCTCGCCACGACGGCAACCGAGCGGCGCTTTATCGCCCTGCATTGATACAATCTATCGGCGATATGTCCGCGACGACGCATATTTAGCTTCGAAGCGCCCTTCTTCGAGCTCCAGGCTCAGCCATTTTTAATCATTCTTGCTTATCATCTGCCCGTGGGTGCGACATGGGCAGGCACACCGCAATGGGCCAATGCAAACCGGCCCTCAAGCGCTCTACCGAGGTAAGGCGTTGGTATTTCCTTGAGTCCTTTGAATCACTTGAGACGATTCCTTCACAAATCGAGTCCACAACTTCAAAGATTGATTCAAGAGCCTCGCGAAAAGAATCCGGTTACCGACAATCCGATTCCGCTCGAATGCTCAATCCATTGAAATGGCTGGCAGGAACCGGCCCGGCGCGCCCGTTCAGAATGGTTCGCGGGCGGCCGTCGCGGTCTCGTAATCGGCGGCGATCCGCATCTCGCGCAGCGGACGAACACGCTCGATGGAGCGCTGATAGTTTGGATGCGCCTTGTAGGCGGCAAGCGCCACTTCGTCATCGAATTCGCCGTAGACGACGAGATCGACTTCGGTTCCGAGCTGGTCGGTCTTCATATTCGTGCCGATTTCCAGGAGCCGTGCATGTGGAATGGCTGTCAGGATCGAGAGGCCGGAGCGAACCTCCTCGAGATTGGCGCGATCAGGAACGGTGAAGAAGACGATATGACGGATCACGCGGCGGCTCCTTGTCCATATGCGAGGGCATGGCGCGATACCATGCGGATAGGCGCAATTCAATAAATTGGCCGCCTCGCTTCCGGGACCGTTTCGTCGCGGGCGTTGCAGGCGGCCATTTATCGTATATCGGTGGGACGTGTTACCATCACGGCCATGACCGACGAAGATCTTATATCCCTTGCCCTCTGCCTGCCGGAAGCGGCGGAGAATTCACACTTCGGAACGCGCGATTTTCGTGTTCGGGGCAAGATTTTCATGACCCTTCCAGGCCCGGACTTCTGCGTCGTCAAGCTGACACCCGACCAGCAGCAAATGGCATTGGCAACCATGCCGGGCGACATCATGGCCGTGCCTGGCGGCTGGGGCCTGAAGGGCTTTGCGCGGCTGTTTCATCATGATGCCGATCATGAGACGATCAGGTCACTGGTGCAGCGCGCATGGCGAAACGTGGCACCGAAATCTATGGCTTTGCCGGAGGGCTCGGCTCCATGTCGTCTTCGACGGTCAGCGGCCAATCGACCACATAATCCTCGAAATCGTCGAGCTCGACATCATTCTCGCTGATGGTACGTCCTCGGGCGGAAACGCCGGCGATGTGCACGGTTTCCGGATCGCCCGAGATCAGCGGGTGCCACCAGTAGAGATCACGACCTTCCTCGACGAGACGATAGGCGCAGGTCGGCGGCAGCCATGCCAAATCCGGCACCTTCTCCGGCGTCAACTGCACGCAGTCCGGCACGAAATCCCAGCGGTTCAGATAACTCGTGCAACGACAGCTCTCACCATCCATGAGCTTGCAGCGGACGGAGGTGAAATAGACATCGCCGCTATCCCAGTCCTCCAGCTTGTTGAGACAACAGAGGCCACAGCCGTCGCACAGGCTTTCCCATTCCGGCGAGCTCATTTCCGCCAGGGTCTTGCTTTTCCAGAAGGGTAACTCGTCTGTCATCATCGTCGTCCTCGCCACCCGACAAAGGGAATTCGGGCTGCGGCATGCATGTCTCTTGTTCTTTTCTCTAAATCAACCAATTATTCAAATAGCCGTTCTATGAGATAATGAGCTTTGTGTGTGCCACAAGAAGCACGCAGCAATATTGTGGTCGGGAAGTAGAGCGTGGAAGACCCATCCAATCCAGAAAACCGGCCGAAGGCGGAGCCTGAGACGCCAAAGGATAACGGGGCCGAAAAGCCGCGGCGTCGCAAGCGCTATTTCTTCCTGCGCCTTGATTCATGGATCGACTCCACTTTGTGGAACGCAGGCTTCGGTCTCGCCGAGGCATGGGAGGAGATCACGATCTTCTTCCGCCGTTTCCGCGTGCGCGGCTGGAAACGCATCGTTTTCGAGCTGCTCGGCGAAGGTCTGACGCTGGGCGCGGCCGGCTCGGTAGTGATGCTGATGCTCGCGATGCCCGCCTTCGAGTCGACGCAGGGCGACTGGCGCAACCGCGGCAATTTCGCCGTCACCTTCCTCGACCGTTACGGCAACGTTATCGGCCACCGCGGCATCATTCATGAGAATTCCGTGCCGGTCGACCAGCTGCCGGACTATTTCGTCAAGGCGGTACTCGCAACCGAGGACCGGCGCTTCTTCGACCATTTCGGTATCGACGTGATCGGCCTGTTCCGCGCGGTGACCGTCAATGCGCAAGCCGGCGGCGTCGTCCAGGGCGGCTCGACGCTGACGCAGCAGCTTGCCAAGAACATCTTTCTCAGCAACGAGCGCTCCATCGACCGCAAAATCAAGGAAGCCTTTCTGGCGATCTGGCTCGAGGCCAATCTCTCCAAGAAGGAGATTCTGAGCCTCTATCTCGATCGCACCTACATGGGCGGCGGCACCTTCGGCGCGGCGGCGGCGGCGCAATTCTATTTTGGCAAGAGCATAACCGACGTCAATCTGGCAGAGGCTGCAATGCTTGCGGGCCTTTTCAAGGCGCCGGCGAAATATGCGCCGCATGTCAATCTGCCGGCCGCCCGCGCCCGCGCCAACGACGTGCTTTCCAACCTCGTTCAGAGCGGGCTGATGACCGAGGGGCAGGTGATCGCCGCACGCCGCAATCCGGCCTCCGTCGTCGACCGCGCCCAGATCGAATCCCCGGACTATTTCCTCGACTGGGCCTTCGACGAAGTGCAGCGGCTCGCAACACGGTTTCCCGAGCGCTCGCTGATCGTTCGCACCACCATCGACATGGGGCTGCAGAAGGCGGCGGAAGATTCCGTCCAATCCAGCCTGATGGAGTTCGGCGAACGTTACCATGCCAAGCAGGGCGCCAGCGTCATGATCGAAAACGGTGGCGCCGTTCGCGCCATGGTCGGCGGCAGCGACTATGGCGAAAGCCAGTTCAATCGCGCCACCAAGGCGCTGCGCCAGCCGGGTTCCTCCTTCAAGATCTATACTTACTCCGTCGCGATGGAGAACGGCATGACGCCGACATCCACCATCGTCGACGCGCCCATCAGCTGGGGTAACTGGAGCCCGCACAATTACGAAAACCGCTATGAAGGCAAGGTGACGCTGACGCAGGCGATCACCCAGTCGATCAATACCATTCCGGTGCGGCTGGCGAAGGAGAAGTTCGGCATCCAGCCCATTCGCAACATGGCCAAGGCCATGGGCGTGGAAACGCCGATCCGCAACGACAAGACCATTCCGATCGGTACCTCCGAGGTGACCGTTCTCGACCAGGCGACGGCCTATGCCGTCTTCCCGGCCAACGGCATGCAGTCGCGGCGCCATGGCATCGACCAGATCACCGGGTATGACGGCAAGGTGCTCTACGACTTCAGTCACGACGAGCAGTCGGCCAAGCGCGTCCTCAGCGAAAAGGCCACGTCCTACATGAACCAGATGCTGACGCAGGTTCCGGTCATCGGCACCGGCCGCAGGGCAGCACTCGACAACGGCATCGTGGTCGGCGGCAAGACCGGCACCACGCAGGCCTATCGCGATGCCTGGTTCATCGGCTTTACCGGCAACTACACCTGCGCCGTCTGGTTCGGCAACGACGACTATACCTCCACGAACAACATGACGGGCGGCACGCTGCCGGCCATGACCTTCAAGAAGATCATGGATTATGCGCATCAGGGCATCGTGCTGAAACCCATACCCGGCATCAGCAACCCGTTCCCGGCGCAGAAGCCGCAAACCGTCGCAGCCAAGAAGCCAGCCGATGCCTCCACTCCCAGCCTGCCTCCCCTCATACGGCCGCGCTCGCTTTCGGTGGATTCCACGAATATCCTGCGCAATATCGGCGAAAGGCTGAAGGCCGCGAGCCGGCTCGGCGTGCAGAAGGTGGCGACGTCGGAATAAAGATCATCCAAGCAGAGATGAAGACGGAGGCCGCATCAGCACCCCGGGCGGGTTTTCCAACGAAAATATGAAGGAGCATGCCGCGGTCGCAACAAGGCCGGCCGACGGGCGAATGGCCCGACAGCTGCTGGTGTTTCGGCCGCAAGCTGCCGTGTTAGCTCATCGAGAGCATCCTGTATGACTGCAGCCTGAAAGCGGCTCGCCCTTCCCCCTACCGACAGAATCAGGAATAAATCGATACTGATTTGTCACGAGGACGATCCTAGGGTGTTCCGAGTTCCCCTTCTTGTTGCGCTTTCGCTTGTCATCGCCTTTGGTGGCGGGATCGTGTTCACGCTCCTGGCGCTGGATGCGACCTCCGGTTTCGGCGCGATCAAGCTCGGTGCCTGGCAGGCCTTTCCGGAAATGCAGACGGCCGATGCGGACCCTTATGCGAAATCCCACAGGGCTCGCGCCGGGCGCTTGCTCTACGGGACCGCGGAAGGGCTCGTGTTTACCGCCTCCGATGACGATGCCGGCGCGCGGCTGACGGCATCTTGTCGCTATCGCATCAGCGGCCAGACACCACCGGCGAGGCTTTGGACGCTGTTTATCGCGGGCAATGACGGCCGACCGATCGAAGGCGCCACCGGACGTCCTTCCACCATCAATTCCTGGATCGTCCTGCGCAATGCGGATTCAAGCTTCAGCATTACGGTTTCATCGAATGCGCAGGCGGGCAACTGGCTTGCCCCGCCCCCTGCCGGCAATTTCCGCCTCGTGTGGACGCTGCTGGATTCGCCGGCCGCCGGCAATTCCGGTCTGATCGATCTCGGTATGCCGAAACTCGAAAAAATCGGGTGCGGCAATGTTTAGATTCGTTTTCGCGATCCTGACCGGTCTCTTCGGCGCGGCGCTGCTGCACATTGTCATCATCCTCTCCTTGCCGCATTTCTCCGACCGCGATGCCTATACCCGCGTATCGGACGAGGGCGACGAGAACCATTTCTACATGCTCGACGACAAGGATGACGAGGCGGGGCTTTCCAACACCGATCCCTTTATCCGTACCGCCGTCTGCGCATTCGATATCGAGGACATCCCTGTTCATCTCACCGCGAAAGGCAAAGTGCCGTTCTGGTCGCTCGCCGTCTATGATGCCGCATCGAATGAAGTGTTCAGCATGAGCGACCGCACGTCCGTCGGCGGTGCGCTCGATTTGCTGCTCGCATCTCCCGTCCAGCTTACGGGCATACGCAAGGCATTGCCGCCAGCTCTCGCCCAATCGATCCTGGTGGAAGTGCCGCGCTCCCAAGGCTATGCGGTGCTGCATACGATGGCGCCGCAAGGCAGCTTTGATAACGCCGCCCGAGAATTCCTGTCGGAAGCGGGTTGCGACGAATTCGACAATGGCTGAGATTGACTGGGGCCGAGATAACTAGGCTTCGGGCGGCAGGGGATTTGCGTGACGATACGCGTCGTCTCGCCGCGATGGGAGACGGCTGATCTATATTAGCAACCGGGAGATGCGCGCATGGACGCGCGCCACCCGGGCATCACTTTCCTTTTGCACGCTTCGGCCCGGCTCCCGGTCGATGGGTGGGCGTATCCAGATGTTCGTAGCGCACGCCGGTAAACAAAAGGATCTTTGCTTCCACCGGCTCCTTCTGGGCGCGCGGCGTCATGCGCAATCGCCAATCCAAAAGAGATATGATCTTTGCCATTCTCGTCTCCATTTACGTCTCGAGACGGATGAACTTGCGACTTGATTTCACCCTGCCCGCCGCTGAAGCGGGCTAACGCTTCCCTCCATTCCAGCCTTGTTCGCTGGGCTGCAATAGAGGCATTCGCGTCTTCTCACGGCATTTCCCTTACACCGTGGCATGGCCTGCCGTTTGCGGCCTCCATGCTCCCTTACACACAATCATATTCTGCCAATCGCTGCTTTCAGCCGGAATTCAGACATATCGCAGTTAACAGAATGCTAATCACAGTCGCTCGTCACCCTTGGCACGAGTCGCCATGCCCTAATAACGCTGCGACAACGACTTTGGTTTCATCGATCAGTGAAAAATCGCCAGAACCGATTTCGCTAAAAAATCAAGTGATATCATATTATTAGGTTAAATAGTGGCGTTGCCGGCAAATGGAAATTCAGCCGATCCGTTGCAGAAAAACGTCACGCAAATATTATTTGCGCTCACAAAAAATTAACGTATTGTAATGTGGAAATTCGAGGGCGATCAATGAATATGGCGGGCAGTTCCGTCTTTTCTCCAGAGGATGTCACCGTTCTGCGCGGCGCGCTTGACGAGTGGTGCCTGGAAAAGCGGGTCGATATAAAAAGTGCCGAAGCCGAGTTCGCGGCCACCGCCGCGATTGGCCTTTTTCAATCGGGCTACAACACCTCGGAAAAGTTGCTCGCCGCCATGCGCGAGCATAAAGGCATCTGAACTATCCTCACTCTTATCGCGGCACCGGCCGAAGCTCAGACTGCGTTTTGCGGGCATGGAAGCATGCCTCCCGCGACCTTTTCAACCAAAACCCTCATAGGTTGAACACTCATACTGGCGCGCGTTCTGCGCAAGCTTATCCACAGGGGCTCTTCCGTTAAGCCGCCGCGGATGCGGCCGATGTCGGGCAGTCGCCCCCACGCAAGCTTAACGCGTAATTTTTATTCGGATTTTAATAAAGTTTTCACGAACCATTAACCTTGGCGGCCTTAGTCTTTCGCGAAAGCCAGATAAGGACGACCGTGTCCATACCCGTTTCGACAATCGCCGCCGAAGACGCCTTCTTCATCGAAAGGACCGTCCGGCACGATCGGAAGGAAGCGTCGCGGTATCCATGGTCGACCGTCCGGCTCCCTGCTTTTTTGTTCCGAGTATCAGTATGGGTGTTGGCGTGCGTGACCGGTTTCGAGACCTTGAAGAGCCTGCGACAGTCCGCAAGAAGGACGTGGTTCTGATGGCGACGATCACCAGCTTCGAAGGCATGGGGCATCCATCCAAATCGGAACTCCGCCAATTCGCCGAGCTTTTCACGCCCGTCTTCCAGGCGTCGTCAGAGGAAGCAAAGCGACAGGCGGTCGCCGCCCTCTCCCAATGCCAGACAGTGCCCCAGGCGGTTGCGCTGTTCATCGGCTGTCAGCCGATCTCCATCGCCGCCCCGTTCCTCACGAGCTCGCAGGCGATCGACGACGATACGCTGATCACCATCGCCCGCACGCAGGGCGCCGCCCACGCGCGCGCCATCGTCCGCCGGTCGTCTCTCTCCCCCAAGGTCATCGACGCTCTCGTCGGCCTGCACCAGGCCGAGCCCGAGCGCGGCATGACAGTGCCGGAGCAGCAAACGGACGCTGTTTCGACGCAGGCAGAGATAACGGAAACCGAACGGCTGTCGCGCGAAGAAGTATTGCGTCAGCAGATCAAGCAGGCTGCCCGCCATATGGGACGCGACGACAAGGATCGTCTCGGCCTGCGCAGCCTCAGCGAAATGCAGGAAGCCCTCCTCGTACGTTTCGCTCGCGAACGCGATGCGCGGCAATTTGCAACAACGCTTGCCGACGCGCTCTCCTCCAGCCACTGGCTCGCGGAGCGCATCCTGCTCGACACGTCGGGCCAGCAGCTCGCCGTCACGCTCGTCAGCCTCGGCATGGGCATTGCGGATGCCGTTTATTCGCTCGAGCGCTTCTATCCGCATCTGGCGGAACGACACGGAAGCGTCAGCCGGGCATGGCTGGTGCTCGACGACATGGATGCGGAAGAAAGCCAGGCCCGCGTCGAGGCGTGGCGCCGCGCCGACAGCTACACCTATCTGCCGCAGGAAAAGCCGGCACAACGGCCTGCAGCGCCATTATTTGGCGCGAAATCAGGCTCCATCCGCGAATTGCGGGTCGCAAACCGGCGGTAGAGACGGCTCAATCGAGCGGATTGGCGCGCAAACCGGCCATAGGGACGATATCGGCGATATCATCCGTCTCCAGCTCGACGATCCACAAATCCGGATCGAACTTCAGCTCGCGATCGAGGGTCTCGCGGATATCCTGCGGCTCCTTTCGCTCGGTGCGGATTTCGAAGAGCCGCGTTCCGCTCTCCTCCCCATCGAACAGGCTCTGCGGAGCAGGCGCATAAAGGGTTTCCGTTCCATCGCGGAAACGCTGCCGAATGAAGATCGCGCCCGCATGCTCTTCGCCCTTTCGTTCGACGGCGGCAAAATCGCCGCGGGCGAACAGGCGACGGACAAGAGCGGAAACAAAGATGTCGCTACGCAATCTCATAGGCGAGCTATAGCGACGAGAGGCGGCCAAGGCAATTCATGCTGGCTCGGCGCGCATTGATGTGCAGAGTTTGCAGATATGTTCCCGGCAGGCTTCAGAGCGCGCCGATGTCCTGCAGTTTTTTCAGCACCGCCACGTTCGGCTCGCCGGTCTCCGGCAGACTATAGTGCTTCTGGAAGCGGCGGATGGCTGCCTTCGTTTGCTCGCCGGCAACGCCGTCGATGCTGACATTGCTGTAGGCAATGTTGCTCAGGCCTTTCTGGATCTGCATGACCAGATTGACCTTGTTGACCGCATCGCTCGGGGCAGCCTTTGCCGCGACGGCGCCGGTCTTCAAATTCTTCTCCGCATTCAGAATGGCGGCGGCGACCGGATCGACGGCATCCGCGCGGGCGGAGACATTGACGGGACGCTCGGCAGGCACGGCGGCAGCACCTGCCCTGCCGCCTGCCGGCGTCGTGTCGGCGGCATTGCCGGCCTTCAGAGCTGCCAGTAGCTCTGGCGTCGGCACGCCGGTCTGTGCCAGACCCGAGGCTTCCTGGAAGAAGAGAATGGCTGATGTCGTGCGCGATCCAGGCTTTCCGTCGGCAACACCGTCATAAAGCCCGCGACGGATCAGTTCCGCCTGCACATCGGCAACCAGCTTCGATGGAGCAGCGGATGGCTGTGCCGAGGGCAGGCTCGCTACCTGACCGCCTGACGCGGGTATGGCTGGATCGGAAGCCGAACCCTGCCGCTCTATCCGGAACGTCGTGACGTTGCCAGCATCGGCCTGCTGTGCATGCAGGAACGATCTGCGGCCGGGAATCTGATAGGGCGAGCCGGGATCACGGGTGCGCAGCATGGGCGATGGGTGCGCGCCCGTCTGGTACCAAAGTGCGTTCGCGGTTACGAAGCCGAAAACACCGAAGAAAAGTGCCACACCGCCGGCAATGACGGGATGACGACCGACCGCACCGCCGATCAGACCGGCAAGTGCGCCCACACCGCGAAGGCCGAGGCCACCCAGCGCAGTACTGCCGCGCAGGCTCAGGCTGCCCAGGGCAACCGCTCCACGAGAAGCAAGACCAGGCTGCTTGGGCCTGCCCTTTGCTCTTCCCTTAGGCGATTTTCGCTTTTGCGGGGCCATTCATCCCTTCCTTGTTTCGCCCTTCGTTCGTCTCCGTTGTATGTTTCAGGCGTGGCGGAAAATCGACGGGGCGATTGACATCCACAGACTGTTGCATCGCCCCGACCCCCGAGCCGTCGAACGGGATCAGGATGGTGATCACCGTGCCCTCGCCCGGCGCGCTGGCAATGGAAAAGTTTCCGCCATGCAGGCCGACGAGGCCCTTGACCAGCGAAAGGCCGAGACCGGTGCCAGCATATCGGCGCGTATAGTCGTTCTGGATCTGCACAAAAGGCTGACCAAGGGAGGCCAGCCGCTCGCTTGCGATGCCAATCCCGGTGTCGCCGATCGACAGCTTCAGCATGCCATCGGTCAATGCCGCATCGATGGTAATCGCGCCGCCCGCATCGGTGAACTTGATGGCATTGCCGACGAGGTTGATGAGGATCTGCTGGATGGCACGCTGATCGGCAACGATATCGCCGAGGCCGCGCTGGACGCGGCTCGTCAAGGTCAGCCCCTTCTCTTTCGCCTGCAGGCCCAGCATCGCTTCGCATGTCGCGATGGATTCCTCGATCGAGAAGGATTCGAGCAGCAATTCGTAGCGGCCCGCCTCGATCTTGCTCATGTCGAGCATGGTGTTGACCACCGACAACAGATGCGCTCCCGACTGGCGGATCAGGCCGACATATTCGCGCTGGCGGTTGTTTTCGAGCTTGCCGAAATATTCTCCGCTGAGGATGTCGGAGAAGCCCAGGATCGCATTGAGCGGCGTGCGCAGTTCATGGCTGACAGCGGCAAGGAAACGCGATTTCGCGTCGTTGGCCGATTCCGCCTCCGCAGTCTTGCGGGCTGCGTCTTCACGAAGCTGCTGATCCTGAGAGATGTCGCGCAGCTGGCTGACGATCGCCGTCAGGCGACCCTCGCCGTCGCGACGAGCCGTGAGCTCCATGCGGACATGGACGAACTGTGCGTCGCTGCCGGCAATCGCGGAGCGTTCAAGGCGCAGACCGACGCCGTAAGAATCCCTCCCCTGACGAAGCACATCGATCGCCTGCAGGAAGACAATGCGATCCGAGACGTGGATCTGCTCGACGAAGCCACGGCCCGTCGGATCACGCATCCAGCTCAGGAATTCGACACGGTCACGACCGCCGATGGTCGTCACGTTTCCTTGCGGATCAAGCAGCAATACCAGGCCGAAGGCGGCTTCCAGCATCAGGTCGCGGTGCTCGACGACGACTGCCTCCGCGGGAACGGATGACGGTCGCTGACGCGACAGCGCTATGCTGCCGACGGCTGAAAACAGGAAAGCGGCGCAGACCGTGGCGACACCCACGGGCAAAGCCACGGCCGGGCTGGTAACGAAGGAGAGCCCTGCGGGAACAGCAAAGAGGGCGACGGAGGAGACGAGCGCAAGCCGGCGAAGGATCGCCTGTTCCTGTCCACGGACTTCGCCATTCCCGCTCGTCCGGGAGAGCCAGCTTCTGCCCACCCGGTCTACGAAGGCTCCAGCCCCGACAGCCATGTCACTCAACATGTCACTCAATACGCGCACACTACAACCCGTCAAAACGGTCACTTATTGGACTGCACAATAGGCCTCGCGGGCTTAAAGAAAGAATAAAGGAGGAACGCGCCGGATGCTCCAAAAGGCTCCAAAATCCCGTTTTGGCGCAGAATGCGGGACCTTTGTTTTTTGTGGTTAACAGCGGGTAAGCAACGGATTTTATTCATATTTCCGCCACGCGTTAACTTTTGTGACAAGGCGGAAGCGCGCAAAGCCCTGCATATCAACAGGATCAGGCGAGACATGCTTAACAGCAAACGCTACAATTTGATCTAAATCCGGCTCGAATTTGGAAAGCTAAAATTTGAATCAAATTAGCGGAAAATGCAGCCGAGTTTTGAAAAGCGATGTTGTCCTCTGCCGGATAGGGTTCAAGTCACATCGGGCGGGTCAGTCCGAATCGGCGACCGGGCCGAACGCAAGAGAGGATGGGCAGGGCAATGTGGTTTCTGATTAGAGCAGGGTTCTGGTTTTCGCTGGTTCTGATGTTCCTGCCGATCTTCGCAAAGCCCCAGGGCGATCCGCGGCCGGCAGGCGAACCGACGATGCAGGTTTCCGACGCAATTTCGGCTGCCTCGGGCGTCGTTCAATATGTCGGCGCCATGTGCACCGAGAAGCCGGATGTCTGCGTAAAGGGCGGCGAAACGCTGACCGCCCTCGGATATCAGGTTGGCGACGGCGCCCGCGTCGCCTATGACATGCTCGGCCGCCACTTCAAGGATCAGCAAGCAAATGCATCCGCTGATGCCGCATCGGCTCAGGCAAGTGCCGATCAGGTCGCCGCCATGGCTCAGCCGATGCCGGCCAGGCACGTGACCGGCGCCGAAACGGCCGACGTGGCCGTTACCGGCACGGTCCGGCTGCCATCCTCCGTTCCGCTGCCGACGCCTCGCCCACGCATCTGACGCTTCCTCCAATGGCCCCTGCCTGAACGCCGTGACCAGTCCATGTCCCGGCGTTCTTTTTTTGTCACGGGTTCAAATCGCCTGTCACTTCGCCTATATCCAAGGCATATGGACAATCTGGATCATTGCAATGGCATCGCTTGAAAAGATCATCGACGACTTTTCCTTCCTGGACGACTGGGAGGATCGCTATCGCTACGTGATCGAACTCGGCAAGGCACTGCCCGATCTGCCGGAGGACAAGCGGACGCTGAAAAACAAAGTGCAGGGCTGCGCCAGCCAGGTCTGGCTCGTGACACACGCGTCCGGCGATCCCGAGAACCCAATCCTTACGTTTGAAGGCGATTCCGACGCCCATATCGTGCGCGGCCTGGTGGCGATCGCGATGGCCACCTATTCGGGCAAGCCCGCCTCTGAAATCGCTGCGCTCGATGCACTCGATGTCTTCGGCAAGATCGGTCTTGTCGAGCATCTTTCGTCGCAGCGCGCCAATGGGCTGCGGTCGATGATCAAGCGTATTCGGGAGGAAGCCCGCGTCAGAGCCGCGGCATAGGCTCGGATTTACGGCATCCTTAGACAAAAACCCGGCTCGAAAGCCGGGTTTTTCTTTGGTTCAGCAATGAAGCTCTCAACGGCTGCCGCGCTTGCGGCGCTGGCCGAGGCCCATTTCCTTTGCAAGGCGCGAACGGGCTTCCGCATAGGCCGGTGCTACCATCGGGTAGTCGGCGGCCAGATCCCACTTCTCGCGATATTCTTCCGGCGAAAGACCATGATGGGTCATAAGATGGCGCTTCAGCGACTTGAAGCTGCCGCCACATTCCAGGCAGGTGATCTGATCATCCTGCACGGATTTGCGAACGGATACGGCCGGCTTCTGCTTTTCGACCACGGTTACGGCAGGAGCCGGAGCCGAGGTGTTGCTCAAGGCGGAATGTACGTCGGAAATCAAGTTCGGAAGGTCGCTGACCGGTACGACATGGTTGCTGACATAGGCCGCAACGATGTCGGCAGTCAGTTCAACCAGTAACTCCTGCCCGTTGCCAAGGGCCGCATCTGTCATTGTGTTCTCCTGTTCATCGGCTTGCTTGCCGCGCCGCGCCTCCAAAAAGAGAGCGCAGGACACAGCGTTGCTGTATAATCTGCGCCTGACTTCGAAAATCTGCTGATTCCGAAGTTTCCCAGCGCCGAGCAATTCGCGCAAACGTATTGCTCGTATTCGTAGCAGCCATCAGCAAGAAAACGGTGCATAACGCCACATTTCTTATCGCATGAAATCCACCCCTAGACTTCACGCGAGGGAAAACCGCCTCTTGCCGCCTGATATCAGAATTAGCGACCACGACAGCGATCTCTAATCGCTTATCGGAACAAAGTTTTGCTCAGCTTTGTATCAAAGAAAGATAAAAGCATTGAGAGCTTAAACCCGGTCGAGACTAACTTAACATCAGAACTCTACTTGAATCTGAATTAGCACTCTTTACCCAAATGTCCAGTTTTTAATCCCAACATTTCTTCGCAAAAAATTCATCTACTAAAAACTGGGTAACTAATAACGCGAACAGATATTCCTTCATTAACAATTTTTGCGTTTGTTAGCCCTTTTTTTCATTCCCGCGTTTCGCGAGCTGCCCGTGCAGCAACAATTCATCCCGCACTGAAGGCGCGGTTAAGCGATGACCCGCCTTATGCGCTGCCCGTGCAAGAAGATGTGCCGAAATCGGTGCGGTCAATACGAAAAAGACAAATCCGGCCAGCGCCCGCGCCAATATCGACAGGTCCTGCGAATGAATACCGACCGCAAGTAGCAATAGGCCGGAGCCCACCGTGCCTGCCTTCGATGCCGCATGCATGCGGCTGTAGAGATCGGGAAGGCGAACAATGCCGATGGCGGCAATGAGCGAGAACAATGCGCCAACCAATAGAAGCACCGCGACTAGGACAGCCCAAAGCAAATCCATCAGCGCCCTCCTTTTTTCGGCTTGTTCCGCTTGCGCATCTTCTTGCTTTCGGAAGCGCCAATAGTTTCCGGGCGCGCGGCACGTGGTTTCGAAATATCGGATTGCGCCTGCGTCAGGATGAACCGGGCGAAGGCGACGGTGGCAAGAAAACCAACGAGGCCCAGCGAAATGGCAATATCGATGTAGAGCGTGAAGCCGGTCTTGATGGCGATGACGGCAATGAAGCCGATGGCGATAGCCACCAGCATATCGAGCGCCAGAACCCGGTCCGGCAAAGTCGGGCCGGCAACCACGCGATAGACGGTCAACAGGAAGGCGACGCTCAAAATGCCGAGCGCCACCATCGCTGCGGCCGAAACGACGGATGCGGCCATCATCGGAAAGCCTCCATGATGCGGCGCTCGAAGCCGTCGGCAATGCCGCGCCTGATGGTTTCCGGATCGGAGCAATCGAGCGCGTGGACATAGAGTATCTTGCGGTCATCGGAAACGTCGACGGAGAGCGTGCCTGGCGTCAACGTGATGAGATTGGCAAGCAGCGTGATTTCGAAATCGCGGTCGACCGTCAGGGGAAAGGCGAAAATCCCGGGCTTCACATCCATTCTGGGGCTCATGACGGCCACGGCGACCGCCCAGACCGACTTGGCGAGTTCGCATACGAACAGCACCAGGAGTGCAAGGATACGCCGGGCACGGCCGAGATAGAGCACACCTCCGTAAGACGACCGAACGATCGCGAGCGCAATCGCCGCAAGGACGAAGCCGAAGACCAGATTGATGAAGGAAGTGCTGCCGGTTACGGCGACCCAGACGATGGCAAGCAGCAGATTGAAGATGAAGAGGATCATTGGGCGCCTCCTGCCGTGGGGAAGACGGAGTGCAGGTAGGCCGATGGCTGCTCGAGGCCGGCAGCGGCAGCCTGCGTCAGCTGCAGGAGCCATTCCGGAAACAGGCCGAAGCCGATAACCAGCAGCGAAAGAGCAAGAAGCGGCAAAGCAGCCTGCCACCTGATCGGCTCCGCCGCTACGCCGCCGCCCGGCGCGGGACGCCAATAGGCGAGCAGGAACACCCGCGCAAAAACGATCGTGGTCAGGAAACCGGCCAGCAGGATCGTTGCAGCCAGCCACCAGACGCCCGCTGCAAGCGCCGCCTTCACCAGCACGACCTTGGGCCAAAAGCCCGAAAAGGGCGGCAGGCCGCTGATGGCGAAGAAGAGCACCAGCGAGAGGCCGGCAAACCAGCCGCTCCGCCGATAGAGCCCGCCGAGAGCCGCAAGTGAAAAGCTGCCGCCGAGCCGTGCCGCCTGCCCCGCAAGCAGATAAAGCGCGGTCATCAATACCATCGAATGCAGCGCATAGAAGATCGCTCCGCTCAGGCCGTCGGCATTGCCGAGGGCAACGCCTGCCAGAATCGTGCCGATGCCCGATATGACGATATAGCCCAACATGCGGCGGATATCGTTTGCCCCGAGCGCACCCACGACGCCGACAAGCATGGTCGTGATGGCGATGACCGTGACCAGCGGGCCTAGGCCTGCCCGCTCAACGGGCAGCAACATGACCAAAACCCGGATGAGCGCATAGATGCCGACCTTGGTCAGCAGGCCGGCGAATAGGGCCGAAACGGTGATGCGGGGCGTGTGATAGGAAGCCGGGAGCCAGAAATTGACCGGGAAGGCCGCCGCCTTCATGCCGAAGGCCAACAGGAACAAGCCCGCCAATGTCGTTAGCGGCGCATTGTCGTCACCGGCCCTCGCCTTCATGGCGATATCGGCCATGTTGAGCGTGCCGAAGACGGCATAGAGATAGCCGACCGAGACGAGAAACAGCGTGGTGGCGATGAGATTAAGGACGGCATATTTCAGCGCGCCGTCGATCTGCTCCGGCTCCGAGCCAAGGATCAGCAGACCGAAGGACGAGATCAGCAGCACCTCGAACCAGACATAGAGATTGAAGACGTCGCCCGTCAGGAAGGCGCCGCTGACGCCGGCCAGCAACAGCATCAGGAAAGGGAAGAAGCCGTATCGCCGGCCGCTCGCGGTAATTTCGCCGAGCGAGTAGACGCTCGCAAACAGGGCAACGACCGCCGCCGTCAGGGCCATGAGCGCGCCGAAAATATCGACGCTGAAGGCGATGCCGAAAGGCGGCAGCCATCGTCCCATGACCATCGTCACGGCGCCCTGGCTGACGACCTTGTAGAGCAAGGCGGCGTCGATGAGCACCAGCAATACCAGGCCGGGAATAGCGATCGCGGCATGCCATTCGGCGCGGTTGCGCAACATCAGGAGAATAGCACCGAGCCCGATGCACAAGGCGACCGGCAGGATGACCAGCCAATGCCCCACCGGTATCGGCGCGGCAACCAACGCGCGGGAGAGGTCGACTGCAGTATCCGTCGGTCCGGCCATCGCGTCAGTATCCCAAGGGCGGCAGCGGCCGCTCGTCCGGCTCGGCCACCAGCATTTCGCCGGTGTTGTCGGTCTTCAGGTCCTGATAAGCGCGGTAGGTCAGGACAAGCAGAAAGGCGAGGAACGAAAAGGAGATGACGATCGCTGTCAGGATCAATGCCTGCGGCAGCGGATTGGCGGCTGCATTATCAAGCGTGCTCGCCCCTTTCTGGATGATGGGAGGCACTTCGGGAGTAACCCGGCCGGCGGTAAAAAGCAGAAGATTGACGGCATTGCCGAGGATGGCGATGCCGAGCATGATGCGGATCGAGAACTTCGACAGCATCAGATAGATCGCGGCGGCGAAGAAGAGGCCGACGACGACGGCAAAGACAGCCTCCATCAATCCACCTCCCGCTCTTCGAGCGCAAGCGCGATCGAGGTGATGGCGCCGACGACCACGAGATAGACACCGATATCGAAGAGCATGACGGTGGAGAGCGGCACCTCGACGCCGAAGATATGCGGATAGATCCAAAGACCGGTCATGAACGGCACGCCGGAAAAGACGGACAGGAAGCCGGCAACGGTCGCCGCAGCCAAGCCGAAGCCGGCAATCGCCAGCGGATGGAAGACGATCGCGCGCCGGACCGCCGTAACGCCGCAGGCAATGCCATAGATCGCCAGCGCCGAGGTCGCGATCAAGCCGCCGATAAAGCCCCCGCCGGGTTCGTTGTGGCCACGCAGCAGCACGAAAACGGAAAAGAGCAGCATCAAGGCCGTCAGAAATGGCGCGGCGGTGCGGAAGATCAGCGTATTCATAAGCTCTCGGCCTCCATCCCTTCGCCGAGACCGGCCTTCTCCTCAAGATCGGGATCGTTGGCCGCAAGCTTGCGCTCGCCGCCGGCACGGATGCGGATCAGCGCCAGGATCGCGAGGCCGGTCATGGCGACGACGGCAATCTCGCCGAGCGTGTCCGTGCCGCGGAAATCGACGATGATGACATTCACCACATTATCGCCATGCGCGATCAGCTTCGAATATTGATTGAAGAAGGCCGTCAGCGTCAGATCGAACGGTGCTTGGGTTGCTTTCAGCAGCAAGAGAGCAAAGCCGATGCCGCAGGCAATCGCCAGCACGGCATGAGCAATCCTGGCAAGCGGCGGCCGGTGATCCGAAGGCGAGAGGCGCAGGCGCGTCATCACCAGGGCCAGGATCACGACCGAAAGGGTCTCGACCATGAACTGCGTGAAGGACAGATCCGGTGCCCCGAACAAGAGGAAGATGACGGCAACGGCAAAACCCTGAATACCGAGAGAAACGATGGCCGTCAGCCGGTCCCGCGCGAACACGACCGCTGCAACGCCGATGATGGCGATCAGGAAAATCGTCGCCTCGTGCCATTGCAGGTTCGGCCAGGCGGGCATGGTAGGCAATTCGCCATGGATCACGAGAGGGATCAGCAGCATCGCCGCCAGGCAGAGGAAGGTGACGGTGACATAGGTTTCCAGCCGTCCGGGCTGCAGGAAACGCGAGACGCCGTGCGAAAGCCGCACCAGGCCGGAGATAAAGCCGTCGAAACCGCGGTCCGGTCCCGGTCCGAGCATCCGCAGGACAACGGACATGAGAAAACGGGCCTTGTCGAGCTGCCAATAGACAAGGATGCCGATCAGCACGGTCGCGACCGATAGCGCCAAAGGCACGCCGATATGCGGGGCCAGCGAAACCGCGATCTGCACATCTTTGCCGCTGACGGCGCTCGCCGTCGGTGAGGAGATATAGGCGTGCCAGGGAGCTGCGAACAAGGCCGAAGCGATGCCGAGCAAGGCAAGCACCACCGGCCCGAGCCAGAGCAATGGCGGCGCTTCATGCGGATGGCGCGGCGTCTCCGTCTGCGCCCCCAGGAAAGGCTTCAGCGCCACGGCGAAGGCGATGGCGAACATCAGCGCATTGCCGGCAACAGTGATGACCGTCAGGATGATCGCAGCCGGCGATGTCTGGGCCAGCGCGGCATAGATCTCTTCCTTGGCGAGGAAGCCGAAAGCCGGCGGCAGACCGCCCATCGATACCGCCGCAACCAAAGCGGCGGCAAAGGTCAGCGGCATGGCCGAGCGCAGCCCCCCCAGCCGGGTGATGTCGCGCGTTCCGGTCTCATGGTCGACGATGCCGGCGATCATGAACAGGGCACCCTTGAACAGCGAATGCGCCACCAGATAGAGGATGGCGGCTTCGACGGCATAATCCGTGCCGAAGCCGGTGAGCATCACCAGCAGGCCGAGCGAGGAAACCGTCGTATAGGCGAGCTTCAGTTTCAGATCGGTCTGGCGGATCGCAAGCAGGGTTCCGACGAGCAGCGTGGCGGCACCAAAAAGCGGAAGAATGATCTGCCAGGCCGGCGTACCGCCGAGGACCGGATTGAGCCGCATCACAAGATAGACGCCCGCCTTCACCATGGTTGCTGAGTGGAGATAGGCCGACACCGGGGTCGGCGCCTCCATGGCATTCGGCAGCCAGAAATGAAACGGAAACTGTGCCGATTTGGTGAAGGCGCCGCCAAGCACCAGGATCAGAGCCGCAAGATAGAGCGGGCTTGCACGGACGATATCCCCGGCCTTCAAGAGGTCGGACATCGCGGCGATGCCGGTTATCTGCCAGAGCAATAGCAGGCCGGCCAGCAGCAGCAGACCGCCGCCGCCGGTCACGACAAGCGCCTGCAGCGCCGCCCGGCGCGATGCCTCGCGCTGATGGTCAAAACCGATCAGGAGGAAGGACGTGATCGAAGTCAGTTCCCAGAAGACGAACAGCGTCAGGAAGCTATCCGAGACGACAAGGCCAAGCATCGAGCCCATGAAGAGGAAGATGAAGGAGAAGAAGCGTCCGAGATCCGCATGCCCCTTCAGATAGCCGCCGGTGTAGAGGACGATCAGCGTGCCGATGCCGGTGATGAGCAAGGCGAAAGTCAGCGACAGGCCGTCGATCAGCCAGGAAAACCGCAGATTGAGGCTTGGCACCCAGTCGAAGCCGCCCGATTCAACCTGCCCGGCTGCGATGGCCGGAAGGAAACCCACAAAATGAAGGAAGGCGAGCGCTGGGAACAACGCCAAGGGCCAAGCCGCATTATGACCCAGCCGCCGAACAGCGATTGGCGCGATCAATGCACCGAGAAAGGGCAGGCTCAGTGCCAGGAATGTCAGGCCCGCGGTGGCGGCGGCCATGTTCCCCCCTTTGCTGAATGATCATCGAATCCGTCAATACCGGCGCTGACTTGAAGGGATAGGCGAAAGGGCACACTGCCTCAAGCCCTGGCAAAGGAAAACCGGCCGTAAACCACCGAAATCGGTTTTAAAACGGCAACCTCTAGAAGTTGCAAATTCTGAAGCCACGGCAGCTTCGCGAACTGCTTGAGATGAACGGGACAAACCGCCAATTACGCATAGCTCGCAATGAAGCTGTAACGAATTGGCGCTAATTTACGCTCACGTCTTGAATCGCTCTGGAATTTTCGCCGAAAAATGCGCTAATCTTGTTCGGTTTGCAGATCCAGCCTCCCAGGAACCGCAATGCTCGCCCGCCTGATCGCTCTCCTGCTTCTTTCTCCCGTCTCGGCCTTTGCCGCGGATTGGCGATCCTATGACGATGCAGGTCTCGGCTATGCGATTGAGTTGCCGCCGGAATTCCATCCTGCGGCTCCTTCCGGCGATACCGATCGGCTCTCGCTGTCGCCGGCCGACCGCTCGGCGACGCTGCAGGTTTTCGGCACGATGATCGCCCATGGCGACTTTGCGTCGGAAGCGAACGGGCGCGTGGCGCTCGCCAGGGATGACGGCTGGAAGATTTCCTATTCCAAATCGAACTCGCGCGGCATCAGCTTTTCGGGCACCAAGCAGGGACGCATCGTCTATGTGCGCGGCGTCGCGCTCTGCAACGGGGCGGCGGCCTTCTTCCAGATGGATTATTCAAAAACGGATATGCAGCGCTACGACGCCATCGTCATGCGCCTGGTGCGCAGCCTGCGCTCGACCAGGAAGTGCACGCCGACGGCTGAGATCGTCAAAAGCTTTCCGGCGACAGGCTGAAGCAGGTCAGTACCGCCGAATAATGCACGGCGGCCGCGGCGACGACAAAGCCATGCCAGATGGCATTCTGGAAACGCAGCTTTTCCCATACGTGAAAGATCACGCCAAGCGAATAGATCACGCCGCCGATGACGATGAGCAGCATCGAAGCGAATGGGATATGCATGGAAACCGGCTTGGCGACAAGGATGCCGCTCCACCCCATGGCCAGATAGAGCAGGATCGCCAATCGGTCGTAGCGCCCCGGAAACAGACACTTCAGGACGATGCCGAAGGCAGCAAAGATCCAGACGGCGACTAGTACGCCGAGCAGCAGCGGGTCCTCGGCTCCGCGCTCGAGAAAGGGCGTATAGGTGGCGGCGATCAGGACATAGATGAAAGAATGGTCGAAACGCCGGAGAAACCATTTCGTCTTGGACACCGGCCAGAGATTGTAGGTGAAGGACATTCCGAGCGTCAGCACAAGACCAACACCGTAGATCCAGGCGGCCGCAATCCCTCCGTGGGAGCTCCAGACCGTCGCATAGAAGATCAATACGGTCGCGCCGATCAATGCAAAGACGACGCCGACACCGTTGACGATGCTGTCGGCGATAATCTCATAGCGATCATAGGCCCAACGGATGCCTCTGTACTCGGTCATTTCATTCGGTTCCGTTTCCGTCCGAAAACGATCTTTGCACCGGGACGATGAGGACGCAACTGCGCCAAACGAGCGCATCGATCAATCTTCGTAAACATGCGTATCCACTCCATGCGTCAATGAAAAGCGAACGCTCAATCCGCAATTTATAGTCTTCTGTGAACAATCAAAATTCGCCATATCAGAGTGCAAGTACAGCGGGCCAGAGGATCAACCGGCGAAACCCTCCCGCCCGCCGCTGGCGGTCCATTGCCGCCGACGCCGGTTGCTTTTTAGGAATATCGAGGTTGGAACTGACCCCATGACCGAAACCGCCCCTTCCTACGCGCTGACCCGTCCCGCCTATGTCGGTCAGTCGCACCTTGTCGTCAGCGACCTGCCGCTGGTGTCGCGCTTCTACCAGGACATGCTCGGCCTGAAGGCGATCGAGAAAACGGCGAGCGGCGAAGTGCTGGGCGTTGCCGGCCATCCCCTGCTGACGCTGACGACGGATCGGGCTGCGACGCGTGCGCCAAAGACGGCGGCGGGCCTCTTCCATACCGCCTTCCTGATGCCGAGCCGCGTCGAGCTGGCGCGCTGGCTTCGCCATGCTGCCCAAAACAATGTCGTGCTGGAAGGCGCATCGGACCACATCGTCAGCGAAGCCATCTATCTCTCCGACCCGGAAGGCAACGGCATCGAGATCTATGCCGATCGGCCGCACGGGGAATGGACTTTCCACGACGACGGCACGGTCGAAATGGCCACGCTCCGGCTCGATCTGCAGAAGCTTTATGAGAGCGCCTCCGAGGATCGCTGGGAAGGTATGGCCGAGGGATCTGCGATCGGCCATATCCATCTGCAGGTCGGCGACGTTGCCGAAGCCAATGCCTTCTATCGCGATGTTCTCGGCATGAAGGTCATGGCCGCGCGCTATCCCGGCGCAACCTTCCTTGCGACCGGCGGCTATCACCATCACCTCGGCGCCAATACCTGGAACAGCCGCGGCGCCGGTATGCGCTCCGAACATATGACCGGCCTTTCCGACTATACGCTGCGCTTCAACGACAAGGCTGCGCTCGACACGGCCGTCGCTGCCCTGGAGCAGCATGAGATCAAGACCGAGAAACGCGACGGCGGCGTTTCGCTACGCGACCCCTGGGGTATCGGACTGAACCTGATCGCTTGATTCGCCTGAATCGCTCTCGCCCTAAGCCCGTTGCGGAACCGGAACGGGCTTTTCGCGTTTGAGTAGAGAGGCGCTTGTGCCTTCCGGAATCTGCAAGGCATGGAAGTCGACAAAATCGTCACCACGCGGTCGGAAACAACGGTTACACGCGAAGGCAGGACCGACGCGGAACGCAACACATCTCAAGATGAGCGCGACGAAGACAGTATTTTCGATATATCCCACGGATCGATGCGCGGCAGGCTCGATGTCGCCGCATCCTGGGCAACCATAGGCATCTTCCTCATCCTGGCCTTGGCCGGTGTCTACATGATGTCACTGATTCTCATTCCAGTGACGCTCGCGGTCGTCGTCGGCATGATCCTCGGGCTGGCGGCGGAGAAGCTCAGCAAACTCGGCGTGCCCCGCGTCCTGAACGCTATTCTCCTGTCTTCGGCCGTAGCGCTGGTCATCTTCCTCGTCATCAATGCGCTTGCCGGACCGGTTGCCAAGCTCGCCCAGGAAGCACCGGACTTCTTTCAGCGCACCTCAGACCGGCTGATGCCCTATCTCGACCGGTTCAAATGGCTGCATATTTCATCCGAAAGCTTGCAGGGTGGCCCGATGTCGATCAGCACGCTGCTCGAAAACAGCGGCAATGTCCTGCATGTCGTGTCCGCCAACCTGACGCCGGCCATCGTGCAAATCCTGATTTTCTTCGCGGCATTGCTGCTGTTTCTTGCCGGCAGGATGAGCCTGCGCAGGACAATCATCATGGCCTTTTCCACCCGCGCGTCACGGCTGACCGCGATCCGGATCATCAATGCGGTGGAACAGGTGCTCGGCTTCTATTTTGCAACAGCCGCGCTGATCTATGCCGGAATTGGCGTTGCGATGACTGTTATCGCCTATGTTGGCGGGATGAGCGTGCCGGTATTATGGGGCGTCTTCGCTTTCGTTTCGAGTTTCATTCCATTCCTTGGAATCACGACGATGACGATTGCCCTGGCGATCGCCGGTATCGTCACGCATTCCGACATCATCTTCGGCCTCGCGCCCGCCGTCGCGTTTTTTGCCGTGCATCTGGCTGTTGAAAATCTCGTCTTCCCCGCGATCATGGGCCGCCAATGGGAAATCAATCCCTTCGTCGTCTTTCTTGCCATTCTCTTCTGGACATGGATGTGGGGTGCCGTCGGCGCCATGCTGGCCCTGCCGCTGTCGCTAATCATGATGACCGTGATCGACGAGCTGTTCATCGAGGAAAAGGCCCAGCCGCAATTGCCGGGTTAACCCCTTAAACACTCAATTCGTCGTGCCGTCGTCGCCCTTTTCGGGGATATCCTGCAGGCGAACGAACTCCACGCCCTTCGCCTTCAGCGCGAGGATGCTGGCCGCAACCCCCTCGCCCGCCGCATGTGTCGGCTGGTTGATATGGGAGATGATGACGTCGCCGTCCCTGGCGGAGGCATATTGCTTCTCCACCATCTTGGCCGGCAGCAGCGAACCGCTGTCGCCATTCACCGAATAGCCGGCAATCCGATAGCCCATGCCACGGATCTGCGCGATGGCGGAAAGGCTGTATTTCGCGGTCGCGCCGCGAAACCAGCGCGGCTGTGGAATCCCGGCGGCGATCATAGCATCGGCACCGCCCTTGACTTCCTGCGCGACAGCCTGCGGCGAGCCGGCGGCCGGGATGCCGTAGACCCTGGTCGGAATGTCGACGGCCGGAATATGGTTCTGCCCGTGATTTTCCAGTTCGAAGAGATCTGGATTGGCCAGGAAGATGGCGAGCGCATCGGGATTGGTGCGCAGCCAGCGCGCGGTGACGAAGATCGTCGCCGGGATGCGCTGATCGACAAGCGTGCTCAGAATGCGCGGATCGGTCTTGCCCATGCAGGCATCGAAAGTGAGCGCAACACGGGGTGCGCCCTTGCCCGCCCGATTGACGTGCAGATGCGGCTCGACAAGTTTGACGTTCGAGGCCGGCGCCTTCGGCGGCAGTTGCGGCCAACCGGCGGGCGGCTGCTCCGGCTGCGCGGCAAGGACAGCTTGCGCGGCAAGCAGAACCACTAATGTCGGCAACAGGCGTTTCATCAAGGAGGCCACCGGGTTGATCAAGCAAACGAAATCGGGCGGCCGAATGATGATCATTTCAGCCGCAGTGCCCGCCATTATCCGTCAACACGCCGGAAATATGGCAGACCGGCAGGGTTCACGCTCATTTCACATTACAAGTGCGCCGGATATCAAAGCCGCGAAGTCCGGGCTTCAACCAGGCGGCGTCTATGCTACGATTGATATGAGGTTGCCGTAGCACTATCTGCGTATTTTTCCGTGCTCCAAAGAGAGACATGCATGAGTCGCGATCCCTATGAAGTTCTGGGCGTAAAGCGGGACGCTCCGCAAAAGGATATTCAAAGCGCCTATCGCAAGCTTGCCAAGAAGCTGCACCCGGATCTCAACCCCGGTGACAAGCAGGCCGAGGAAAAGTTCAAGGAAGCCTCGGCAGCTTACGGCATTCTCGGCGATGAGGACAAGCGCGCGCGGTTCGACCGCGGCGAGATCGACAGCAGCGGTGCCGAGCAGGCGCCGCGCAACTATTACCGTGACTATGCGGCGAATGAAGGCCAGCGCGGTCGCTATCAGAACGCCGGCGGCTTTGCCGATTTCGGCGATGCCGACGACGTATTTTCCAGCTTCTTTTCACGGCGCAGCCGAGGCCAATCCCAGATGCAGGGTCAAGACCGTCACTATACGATGGAGGTCGACTTTCTTGACGCCATCAACGGCGTGAAGAAGCAGATCAGCTTGCCCGACGGACCGGCGCTTGACGTCCAGATCCCGCCCGGCACGCGTGACGCTCAGACGCTCCGCCTGAAGGGCAAAGGAGATCCGGGCTTCGGCGGCGGTGCGCCCGGCGATGCGCTGATTGCGGTGCACGTCCGCCCGCATCGCTTCTATACCCGCGATGGCGACGACATTCGGATGGAACTGCCGATCTCGCTGTCGGAAGCAGTGCTCGGCGGCAAGATCCGGGTTCCGACGCCTTCCGGCGCGGTGACCGTTACCCTCGCGCCGAACTCCAATACGGGCAAGGTGCTGCGCCTGAAGGGCAAGGGAGCGCCCGTGCGCGGCAAGGAAAACGGCGATGCCTATGTCTCCCTGAAGATCGTCCTGCCGGATACGGCGGATCCCGAGCTGACGCGCTTCGTTTCCGAATGGGAGGCAGGCAAGACGCAAGATCCCAGAAAGACCATGGGAGGATAAGCGATGAACGAGCGCGAGTTTCGACTGCACCTCCAGATCGAGACCACGGTGCTGGAAATCTGGATCTCACAGGGCTGGCTGGTGCCGGAAGAGACGGATCAGGGCCGGAATTTTCGCGAAGCCGATATTGCGCGCGGCCAACTGATCCTCGATCTCGACAGAGCAATGGGCCTCAACGAACCCGGCGTCGATGTCGTCATGGATCTGGTGGATCAGCTTCATAGCCTGAGGGCGACGCTGCGTGACCTGACGGACGCTGTCTGCCGTCAGCCGATCGATGTGCAGGAGCATATCTTGACAGAGCTAACGCGCGTAGAGTCCCAGAGACGGCGGTAGGGTTCGATCACATCGGGCTTTGGCGACATCAAGCCGGATTGTGGTCGTCAGCCGGCAGGGTGTCGGAAGCGCTCAGTCGTAGAGATAATGTTGCTGCCAGGCATCGCGCGGCACCTTGTCGCCGATCTGGTAGCTCAGATCCCGAACATTGATATGCTGCGGGCCGGTCACGCATGTGTACGAGAGGTGATACCAGTCACCCTTGCTGCGGAAAACCGCGCCGGGGGCATCCATGGCGTCCGGTTTCATATCGGGATCGCCGAAAGTATATGCGATCACCTTGTCCGGCTTGAAACCCGTCTTGTCCGTACCAATCCGCTTCATGGCTTCGGCATCGCATGCTTGCTCCATCCGCTCCGATGGATCGAGTTTCTCCAATTGCTTCTTGATGCCCTGATCGACGGCGAAGGCGGAGGTAGCGACGGAAACCAATGGAATAAGGATGGCGAAGAGTTTCAGCATGAAGACCGGTCCCTTGCATTGTTTTGGATTTTGAGTGCGTCGGTTCCATCAGGAAAGGCCTTGACCGCCTTCATGTCGACGCACTGTATGCCGACTTCGGTAAAGAATGTGGTCTCATCAAGGCAGCGCGCATTCGCGCATCCCGGGAGCCGCCTGTTCGATCGAGATTAATATTGACGGCTTGCATGAAACTTGAGCAGCGGACTTGCCGCTTGAACCTAAGGTCGGCGCCCTCTATTTCTCTCTTCTCTTCACATCCGACTTTCACACCAGAGAAAGTACTCCCGTGCCAGTTTTCAAGAATCTTCCCACCCCGCCCGTCGCCCCGAAAAAGCCGCTCACGGATACGCGTCACGGCATTGCCCGCACCGACGATTATGCCTGGCTGCGCGCTGATAACTGGCAGGCGATGTTCAAGGATCCGTCGATCCTGGCACCGGAAATCCGGGCACATCTGGAGGCTGAGAACGCCTACATGAATGCCGCGATGGCGGACACCAAGGAGCTGCAGAAGGTTCTTTTCGGCGAGATGAAGGGACGCATCAAGGAGGATGACAGCTCGATCCCGATGAAGGACGGCCCTTATGCCTACGGCACGCTCTTCGTCACCGGCGGCGAGCAGCCCCATTTTTTCCGTGAGCCGCGCAACGGCGGCGAGCGCAAGCTGCTGTTGAACGGCGACAGGGAGAATGAAGGAAAATCCTATTTCCGTCTTTCCGGCCTCGACCATTCCTCCGACCACAGCCATGGCATCTGGGGCTATGACGACAAGGGCTCGGAATATTTCACACTGAAGATCCGCAATTTCGAGACCGGCGAAGATCTGGCCGATGTGATCGAAAATACCGGCGGCGATGCCGTCTGGGCGCCCGACGGCAAGAGCTTCTTCTACACGCTGCAGGACGAGAACCATCGCCCTTCGAAGATCTTCCATCATATCATCGGCACGCCGCAAGCAGACGACCGGCTCGTCTATGAAGAGGAAGATCCGGGCTTCTTCATGGGCGTCGGCGGCTCGCTGCTCGACGACTATATCTTCATCGATATCCACGATCACGAAACCAGCGAATACCGCATCATCCCGACCTCCGACCTGACCGCCGAACCCAAGATCGTGGCCGAGCGCGAAACCGAGATCGAATATGAGATCACCGAGGGCGGCGACGTCTTCTACATTCTCACCAATGACGGCGACGCCAAGGATTTCAAGATCATGGAGACGCCGGCGGAGAAGCCGGGCAAGGAAAACTGGCGAGAGATCGTTGCTCACAAGCCGGGTACGCTGATCCTCAGCCATCTCGCCTATGCCCGCCACCTCATCTGGCTGGAACGCAAGGACGGCCTGCCGCGCATCATCATCCGTGATCGCCGCAGCGGCGAGGAACATGCCATTGCCTTTGAAGAGGAGGCCTATGCGCTCGGCCTGCAGGGTGCCGCCGAATACGACACGGATGTCATCCGCTTCTCTTATTCGTCGATGACGACGCCGAGCCAACTTTACGACTACAACATGGTGACGCGCGAGCGCACCCTCTTGAAGACTCAGGAAGTGCCTTCCGGTCACAATCCCGATGACTACGTGACGCGCCGCGTCTTCGCGCCGGCCTGGGACGGCGAGCGGGTGCCGGTGACGCTGCTCTATCGCAAGGACACGCCGCTCGACGGCTCCGCGCCTTGCCTTCTCTATGGCTACGGCGCCTACGGCGTCACCATTCCGGCCGGCTTCAATACCAATTGCCTGTCACTCGCCGATCGCGGCTTCGTTTATGCCGTCGCCCATATCCGCGGCGGCAAGGACAAGGGCTTTGCCTGGTACGAAGACGGCAAGATGGAGAAGAAGACCAATACCTTCAGGGACTTCATCGCCGCAGCAGACTATTTGAATCAGGAGAAGTTCACCTCTTACGCGAAGATCATCGCCGAGGGCGGATCGGCCGGCGGCATGCTGATGGGCGCCGTTGCCAACATGGCGCCGGAGAAATTCGCCGGCATCATCGCCGCCGTGCCCTTCGTCGACGTGCTCAACACCATGCTGGACGACACCCTGCCGCTGACGCCGCCGGAATGGCCGGAATGGGGCAATCCGATCGAAAGCAAGCAAGAATACGAGCAGATCGCCGCCTACAGCCCCTATGACAATGTCGGCGAAAAGCCCTATCCGCCGATCCTTGCGCTCGGCGGGCTCACCGACCCGCGTGTCACCTATTGGGAGCCGGCCAAGTGGGTTGCCAAGCTACGCGAGAAGACGACGAGCAATGCGCCCATCCTCCTGAAGACCAACATGGACGCCGGCCATGGTGGCGCTTCCGGCCGCTTCCAGCGTCTGGAGGAGGTGGCGTTCGAATATGCCTTCGCCGTCAAGGTCGCCGAGAAAATGTAAGCAGAACGGCAGGAGAAAGCCATGACCGTCTTCGTCGCCCTGCTGCGTGCCGTCAATGTCGGCGGCACCGGCATGCTCTCCATGGCCGATCTCAAGGCGCTCTGCGAGGAGATCGGCTTCAAGGATGTGAAGACTTATATCCAGAGCGGCAATGTGGTCTTCCGCACCGAAGAGGGTGAGGCGACGGCTCAGACTCTTCTGGAAGGCGCGCTGGCAAACAAGATGGGCAAGTCGCCCGGCGTCATCCTGCGCAGCCGCGAGGCTCTGGAAAGGGTGGCGGAAAACTCGCCCTTCCCGCACGCCAAGCCGAACTACCTGCTGGTGAACTTCCTGCGGGATGCGGCACCTGAGGATGCACTCACCAAGCTCGTCGCACCCGGTGGCGAGGAGGTGCATGTCGCCGGCAGGGAAGTCTACGTGCACTATCCCGATGGCTCGGGACGCTCGAAACTGAAGCTGCCGGCGCTGAAGGCGGGAACGGCGAGAAATCTCAATACGGTGCGCAAGCTTGCGGAGATGGCACGCGAGCTGGAGGAGAGCGAAAATTGAGATCGGCGACAGCAAAGCCGATTATGATATGTGTCTTGCGCCTCCCTCTTGGCAACCCTACCTTAAAGCCATGAGCTCACCTCTTCACGATGACACCGCGCTTCGGGCGCCGCCGGTCGCTTTCGACAACAGCTATGCACGCCTGCCTCCGCAGTTTTTCGCGGACCAAGCGCCGACACCTGTCGTCGCGCCGAGGCTGATCAAGTTCAACGAAGCGCTGGCGCAGGAACTCGGGCTCGACGTGGATGCTTTGAGAGAGAGTGCTGCGGCGATCTTTTCCGGCAACGAGCCGCCGCCGGGATCGCAGCCGATCGCCATGGCCTATGCCGGGCATCAGTTCGGCAATTTCGTGCCGCAGCTCGGCGATGGCCGCGCGATCCTTCTCGGCGAGGTCAAGGACCGCAACGGCAGGCGCCGCGACATCCAGCTCAAGGGTTCGGGACCAACGCCGTTTTCCCGCCGTGGCGATGGGCGCGCGGCACTCGGCCCGGTTCTGCGCGAATATATCGTCAGCGAAGCCATGCACGCTCTCGGCATCCCGACGACGCGAGCGCTGGCGGCGGTGACGACAGGTGAGCCTGTCTATCGCGAGGAAGTGCTGCCCGGCGCGGTCTTTACCCGCGTGGCGGCGAGCCATATCCGCGTCGGCACGTTCCAATTCTTTGCCGCGCGCGGCGATACGGAGAGCGTCAGGACGCTGGCGGATCATGTCATCAGCAGGCACTATCCAGAGATCAGAGACCGCGCCAACCCCTATCTCGCGCTGCTGGAAGCCGTTGCTGAACGGCAAGCGTCGCTGATCGCGCGGTGGCTGCATGTCGGCTTCATCCACGGCGTGATGAACACCGACAATATGACCATATCGGGTGAGACGATCGATTTCGGTCCCTGCGCCTTCATGGATGCCTATGATCCGGCGACCGTCTTCTCATCCATCGACCGCAACGGCCGCTATGCCTATGCCAACCAGCCGGCCATCGGCCAGTGGAACCTCGCGCGCCTCGGCGAGACGCTCATCCCGCTGATCGACCCCTCCGTCGATACCGCCATCGAGCTGGCGAACACCATCATCAAGGCCTATGGCGAGCGCTTCCAGGCTCATTGGCTTGCCGGCATGCGCGCCAAGATCGGGCTTGCGAGCGAGGAAGACGGCGATCTGGAGCTGATCCAGTCCCTCTTGGCAACGATGCAGCAGCAGGGTGCGGATTTTACGCTCACCTTCCGCCGGCTGGCCGCCATTGCCTCGGGTAAGGACGACAGCGATTTTGGCGCCACCTTTCAGGACCCGCAATCCGCAACGCTGTGGCTTGAACGCTGGCGCGAGCGTCTCAGCCGCGATCCTCAGACGCCGGCAGCGCGCGCTGCGGCGATGCGCAGGGTCAATCCGGCCTTCATCCCCCGCAATCACCGGATCGAGCAAGCGATCGAGGCCGCGATTGAAGACGATGATTTTTCCTTGTTCGAAGCATTGCTGAAGGTGCTCGCGACACCCTATGAAGACCAGCCTGCCTTCGCGCCCTATGCCGAACCTCCGCTGCCGAGCGAGCGCGTGCTGCAGACCTTCTGCGGCACTTGAGAAGGCCGAAGGCATAAGCCCCGGGCATGCTTGCAGAGTCATCGTCTCCTCAACCCATGGAGAGACACGACGATGAAAGTGCATCACAGCACGCAGAACTATTTCAGCACGCCGATCCGCAGCCAGCAGAACAGCGACAGCGACGACAGCTCGACCTTCTCGCTACTAGGCGATGGTGGCGGTCAGCAGGGGGATTCGCAGCGACCCTCTATCTCGTCCAGCGGCGTCCCCCCCTCCATTTCCTCCGGCTTCTGGATCAACCAGCTCAGCCAGGGATCGTCCTCCACATCGGACTCCACCGACGGCCAGCCGAGTGCCAGCGCTTCCGCCAGCAGCTCGGCCTCGTCGAGCAAGCAATCTGATCAGGACATTCTGGACGAATTTGCCAAATGGGCGAATATGACGCCGGCACAGAAGATCCGCGCACAGTATCTCGAAGCGCACGGCCTGACGGAAGATTCCTTCAAAGCCCTGTCTGGCGACGAGCAGAAGGCGATCAACGACCAGATCGCCAACGAGATCAAGCAGAAGCTCGGCGCCGGCAACGGTGACAGCAATGGCGATAACGACAAGGAAACGGACAGCGCCGCCTCGGCATTGTCCATCGCCTGAAGAAATTACCAGATTGCATGAAGACGATACGATCCTGATTCACTTCACGATCGTATCATCTTGTTTTCATGTATTTTATTTCGTTATTGCCCAACCATTCCGGTAACGATCCTGCTAACTTCGGCAAAGACAGCCTCTACGTCTTTTGCCGGCGCGGTCGCCTCCGCAACGAAAGTCGTGACCAGAATTGGCCCGCGTTCCGGCGGCCAGATCACGGCGACATCGGCATAGGAGCCGTTATTGCCGGTGCCCGTCTTGTCGCCGACCTTCCACTCCTTCGGCAGGCCGGCGCGCAGACGATTATTGCCCGTGGTGTTGGCGACCAGCCAGTTGACCAACTGATCCCTGGAGGTTTCCGACAGCGTGTTGCCGAGCGTCAGGAGGCCGATACTGTCAAGCATCGCATCCGGCGTCGTCGTATCGCGCGGGTCATCCTTGACCGCCTGGTTGACATCGGGCTCGTTGCGGTCGAGGCGGGTTTCGGTGTCGCCGGTGGTGCGCAGCCAGGAGGTCAAGGCAGCAGGACCGCCGAAGCTTTCAAGCAGCAGGTTGCCGGCCGTATTGTCGCTCAGCGTGATCGCCGCGCCGCAAAGTTCGGCCACGGTCATGCCGTCGGCGCCGGCATGCTTTTCCGTCTCAGGCGAATAGGTGACCACCTTATCCTTGCCATAGGCAACGCGACGGTCGAGCTTTTCTGTACCCTGATCGACGCGCGCCAGCACGAAACCGACAGCGAGCGCCTTGTAGGTGCTGCACAGGGGGAACCGCTCCTCCTCGCGATGACCTAGCGAAATGTTGGTTTCAGTGTCGAGCACGGAAACGCCGAGGCGGCCGCCGGTCTTCTTTTCCAGATCGGCAAGCTGCTTGTCGACATCGTCGGACAGCTGCGAATTATCCTGCGACCCGCCGTCGCCTTCCGTTCCCTGCATTCCCTGGCCGCTGGCGTCGGGCGTTGCCGAATTATCCGTTGCAGCGGGCGTTGATGGTGTTGCGCTGCTGTCCTGGGCGAAGAGCGCATCGGGACCGAGCGTCAGGGCGGGAAGAAGCAGCGCCGTGCCCGCCATCAGGCGGCGTCGGGTGAGCAATGTGGGCATGCGAAAAGCCTCCAGCAGAATCGGGCAGATTTGGGCTATGCGAGGAATATGGCAAGCCTCTGACCTCCCCGATTGCTAGCGGATTTTATGCCGCCTTGTCGACCGTGACTTCAACGGTGACGTGCGACAATTGATGAATATCGACAAGTCGGGCTTTGTAGAAAGACGGGTCGCGCGAGACGGGCGTCGCAACCGCGACGATCGCGGCATGATGCCCGGGACCGACCTGCCAGACGTGGAGGTCGGTAATGCGGTCTTCGTCCGTCTCGATCGCCTCGCGGATCTCATCTGGCAGATCTTCACCCGGCGGAATGAAGTCGAGCAGAACCGCGCCGGAAATGCGCAGCAGACCCCATGCCCATTGCAGGATCACCAGACCACCGACGATGCCCATGACAGGATCGAGGAAGGTCCAGCCGAAACGGCTGCCGAGCAGCAGGGCAACGATGGCGAGAACAGAGGTCATCGCATCGGCGATGACGTGGACATAGGCGGAACGGAGATTGTTGTCCCTGCCGCCGCCATGGCCATGGTCGTGATGGTGATCGTCATGGTCGTGATGATGATCATGATCATGTGCGTGACCGTGGCTGTGCCCATGGCCGGAGTGGCCGTGATGGTGATGGCTGTGATCGTCGCGCAGGAGCCATGCGCTCGCGAGATTGACGATAAGACCGACCACCGCGATGGCGATGGCCTCGCGGAAATTGATCGCCACCGGATCCAGAAGCCTCAGCATGCTCTCCCAGCCCATGATCAGCGCGATCAATGCCAGCACAATGGCGCTGGCGAAGCCCGCGAGATCGCCAAGCTTGCCGGTGCCGAAGGTGAAGCGCGCATTGTGCGCATGCCGGCGGGCATAGAGATAGGCGAGAGCCGAAATCAGCATGGCGCTGGCATGGGTCGACATGTGCCAGCCATCGGCAACCAGCGCCATCGAGCCATAGACCGTGCCGGCAGCGATCTCTATCACCATCATCACGGCGGTCAGCGCGATGACGAACCAGATGCGGCGTTCGTTGCGCTGGTGATCGGAGCCGAGAAAGACGTGGCTATGGCTCATATCGGAGGAAATACTCATGAACATCAGTCTCCTGTTGAACGTCTGAAGCGCTGAAAGGCGTCGCGATCTTCTGGATGCGCCCCTTGTGTTTCAGGCCTTCGATTTTTCAAATGCCGGTATCGCAAGACCGCCGCACGCATTTGCGCGGCACGGCCTGCTCACCGCAGATAGGTCTTCAGCACATCGGCTATCTCGTCGACCGCCTGACGCCGGGCCTCTTCAGTTTCGGCATGAAGCACATGTTCATGCAGATGATCTTCCAGGACCTCTCCAGTCAGGCCCATCAGGGCGCCGCGAATGGAGGCAAGAAGCTGCAGCACCTCCCCGCACGGCCGTTCGGCCTCGAGCGCGCGCTCCACCGCCTCCATCTGCCCTTTGAGACGGCGGATACGGGACAGGAGCTTGGCTTGCTGACGAATGGTGTGGGACATTGCCGCCTCGATTTATAATATAGGGGGGTATACTATTTATAACGGCCGATTGGAAGCCATCTCTTGAAGAGGCTACGGCCGGATTAGGCAGCCGCGAAAATACATCCGAGCTGGCCTTCGACACCACCTGGCCTTGAAAATTCCACCGCCAATCGCATATCTATCCCTATAGAGACTAGAGGTATTGGAGGATATGCAATGCTGTCGATCGGTGATCTGTCCAAGCGTACCGGCGTGAAAGTGCCGACGATCCGTTATTACGAGCAGATGGGGCTGATTTCAGAGCCCGACCGCAGCGAAGGCAACCAGCGGCGCTATTCCAAAACCGATCTTGAGCGTCTTGCCTTCATCCGCCATGGCCGCGACCTCGGCCTGACGATCGATGCCATCAAGGAGCTGATCTCGCTCAGCCAGCACCCCGACCGCCCTTGCGTGGGCGCCGACCGCATCGCCAAGGAGCATCTGGATGACGTGCGCACCAAGATCGCCCGGCTGAGAAAGCTGGAGCATGAGCTGGAGCGCATCGTTTCCCACTGCGACGGCCACAGCATCGAAGATTGCTATGTGATCCGCGCGCTTTCCGACCACGGACTATGCGAAGGGGAGCATTGAGGCGCCCCATTGACAAATGCGGGAAACCGGATCATTGATGCGCCCATGATCACGCACGCGCTCCATAATTGCTCGTATTTTTGGCTGTACCTGTAACAGGCGGCCAAGACAGATCATATTGTCAACAAGCCGCCGTCAGGCGGCTTTGTTGTATCGGCAGCGTCCTGACGGCTCATTGAAAAACAAGGACGCAAAATGCCATGCTAGACGATAGCGACATCTCACTTCTCCGCCCCCCGGTCCTCACCATCCGCAGTGCACAGCCGCGCGACCTGCCGGAGCTGAACGACATGATCCGGCTGCTCGCCGCCCATCACGGCGACCCGTCCGGCACGACGCCCGAGCAGCTCGAGCGCGATCTCTTCGGCACGGCACCCTGGATCACGGCGCTTGTCGCCGAAGGAGAACAAGGGCTGATCGGCTACGCCATCCTCGTACCGCTCTACAAGGCGCAGGAAGGGCAGCGCGGTATGGATCTGCATCACCTCTTCGTGCGTGACGGCCACCGCGGCCACGGCGTCGGACAGCATCTCGTCGACCGCGCCCGCGATATCGCCCGCAAGGCCGGCTGCAGCTACCTCTCGGTCGGCGCGGCGACGGGCAATTTCCAGGCCCATCGCTTTTACGAAAACATGGATTTCAAGCCGCGTCCGATCACCGGCATGCGCTATTTGCAGGCGCTGGCCTGATGCCGGCCTTTAACAGGATCACCATCGAAGACTGATCTGTAGAGCGTTTCTGGTTTTGCGCATTCCGGACGGAAAACCGCTGCGCACTTTCCCTGGAAATGCTTCAGTGATCGATGGCGATCCCGCGGCCTGCAAAGAACCTCTCGAATACCTCCAGCGACATCTCCACATTCTCGCGCGTCGCACCGATATGACCGGAGGGATTGTGGAAGCGGATCGTGTCTCCATCGATTGATGTCACCAGCACGAGATGGCCGCCTTTGGCCGGCGGCTCGGTCTCTGGCCAGCGGATGGAATGGTGCACCGACGCGATGAAGAACTCCGACTGCGCGAGGATATCGGCGACGCCGGCGACAGAAATGCCGGTGACGACCCGGGCATTCAGATCGAAGCGAGCCTTAACGAAGGGAACGAACGGCGCATAGATCAGCCCTTTGATCCGGCCATCCGCCTCCTCGACATAGCCGCCATACTCCCTGCATCCCATGGCCAGATCCATGATCGGGATTATTTTGCCGGTGCGGGCGGCGAGCACCATCTTCAGGCAGGCCATGCCGCAGAGATTGCCGGCCCAGCGGGCATAGTCCTCGACGCTGCGCGCGCCGGACGACGCCCAGAGCGGATCCCTCAGCAAGGCAATCTGCGCGCCCTCGGCCACGACAGCCAGCGTCATGTCAGGCGTTTCCCACTGGCTGAAATAAGGAATCTTCTGCGTCACCCTTGCGTCCACGACCATCCTCTCCCGTTGCCGAATCCCGCGCCGTTACCGCTGTAAGCTTGATTGGAAATGCGCTAGAAAAATGGCTGCCGGCTTCGATCTGCAACTGGAGGGAGGTGCGCCTTGGAACAGCGGTTCACATTCGATGGCGTCGCCAGCCTCTATAATACCTCTCGCCCTCTCTATCCCCATGCGCTTTTTGCCGATGTCACCGCCTTCGCCGGGCTGGAGCCCAAGGATCAGGTTCTCGAAATCGGCTGCGGCACAGGACAGGCGACGGAGAACTTCGCCCGCCAGGGACTTTCCGTTTTCGCACTTGATCCCGGCGCGGAACTGATTGAGTTGGCGCGGGAAAGATTAGCGGGATTTCCGCAGGTGCAATTCCATCAAACCACTTTCGAGGCATGGCCGAACGACCGACAGAGCTTCAAGCTCATAGCGGCAGCGCAATCCTTCCATTGGGTTTCGCCGGAATTGCGCTTCGCCAAGACGGCCGCTCTCCTCGCGCCAGAAGGAACCCTCGCCGTCTTCGGCAATGTGCCGATGCCGCTCGCGCCACCGCTTGCCGCAAAATTCGCCGAGATTTACTCCCGCCATGCGCCGCAGCTCGCCGGACCGCCTGCGGAAGCCTGGTATCTGCCCGACGGTCCCTTCGCCGAACAGCTGCGGCAGTCCGACCATTTCGAAGCGCCGACACAGCATTGCTATCACTGGAGCCGATTGCACAGGGCGCAAAGCTATACCGATCTGCTGCGCACGCTCTCAAGCTACAGGCTCCTGTCTGAAGATCGGAGGGAAGCATTGCTTTCCGGACTCGCGGACACAATCGCTACCCAAGGCGGCGAATTCGAGCTGCACTACGAAACGCATCTCTATCTTGCCAAGCGTTCGGCTGTGGTCTGAACAACCTAGGCCTATTTCGCCGGCAGCGCCTTCAGATAAGCCGCGATCGCCTCGCGATCGGTCGCCGGCAAGTGGGCGATGTTCTGCTGGACCTCGGCCATCGAGCCGCCGGCGGAATCATAGTTCGGCGTGAAGCCGGTTTCGAGATAATTGGCGATGTCGCCGACGCTCCAGCTGCCGATCGCCTTGGACCCCGGCCTGATATCCGGGATACGGCCCTTGCCTTCGGGATTGGGCGCACCCGCCAGCCACTGGCCGCTCAGGAAGCCGCCGAGGCTATCACGCGGTGTATGGCATTCGCCGCAATGTCCCGGCCCCTCCACCAGATATTGCCCGCGTTTGATCTTCTCGTCGGCATTGGCAAGGACGACGCGCGGCTGATCGTTGAGATAGAGGAACTTCCAGCCGCCAAGCGCCAGCCGGATATTGAAGGGAAAAGGCAATTCGTGCGGAGGCGCGACATTGCTGCTCTTCGGCAGTGTCTTCAGGAAGCCCCAGAGATCGTTGATGTCCTTGTCGCTCATGCGAGCATAGGAGCCGTAAGGAAAGGACGGATAGAGATGCTCGCCGTTTTTGCCGACGCCGCGCTTCATGGCATTGCCGAAATCGGCAAGTGTCCAGCTGCCGAGCCCCGCCTTCTCGTCCGGCGAGATATTCGGCACGTGGAAGGTGCCGAAGGGGCTCGTCAGCGCCAAGCCGCCCGAAAGCACCAGCTTGGCATCACCTTGCGCCCCGGGAGCCGCGTGACAGCTCGTACAGCCGCCGGCCCAGAACACCATCTCGCCATTCTTGACGTCGGGATCGCCGAGATTGGCCCAATGGCTCGCGGGTAACGGCGATGGGGCGGTGACGATATAGAATGCGCCAGAGCCAAGAATGATCACTCCGAAAAGGCAAAGCAACCAACGGACAAACCGCGCCATCACAACTATCCCCTAGCCTTGGTTCCAAAGCTATAAAACTTCGCACTGGAGGCAAAACCAGTGCGGATGCCAGAACCGATTTTCAGGGCCTTGCCGCTTTTCTTTGAATCGCGAAAAGGCTCTTACTTTCGCGCAATTCCGGACGGAAAACCGCTCCGCACTTTTCCTGGAATTGCTTTGGACAGGGCCGACCTACCGCTTAGTCCTTCTTGATGCGGTAGGCCTGATGACAGGCGCCACAGCTGCCGCCAAGGGTCTTCAGCGTCGCGCCGACGCCGTCCTTGTCGGCAGGGAGCTGGGCAAGCGCTGTCTCAGCATCAGTGGAAAGCTTGGCGGCCTTCGCCTTGAAGTCATCGAGATTGTCCCAAATCTTCGGATTGACCTCGGCATCATTCTTGTCGCTCTGCGGATTGAACTGATCCGGGAAGGCCTTGGCCGTTTCGGCGATCGTCGTCAGCGACGCCTTGACGATATCAGCATCATAGGGCTTGTCGCCCTTGGCAATCGCGCCCAGAGCACCGGCGGCGCCACCGACCTTTTTCATCAACCCGATGCGCGAGTCATGCGTGCCGTCGGCCGCAACGACCGAGCCCAATGCGATGCCGGCCAGAGCCGTCGCCGCAACAATCGCTTTCCACTTCATTTCGTTCTCCTACCTCTTGCTAATGATCGAGCCGCAGGCACGGCCGGCGCATGATTACGGCGACATGTTTGCCGCTTTCCCCTCCGGCAATGAAGTCACAAAGTGGTGAGAACCGAGTGAAATCAGTGTCATGCCATCGACACACTCGTTCGCCGTCGTAGGTCTCACGCCATTTTCAGGCCCTCCCAGACCGTGAACACCGAAATCGTTACGAGCAGCAGCCCGGCGGCACGGCCCGCAAAAGCGGTCGCACGCGGACTGGCAACCAGCAGATCGCGGCTGCGCCCGGCAGTGATGGCAAGCCCACCATAGACGGCAAATTGCGTTGCGATGGTCATGGCTCCCATAATGACGGCCTGTATCCACATCGGGCCGTAATCCGGCTTCAGGAACTGGGGATATACGGCGAAGATGAAGAGATAGGCCTTCGGGTTGATGAGGCAAGTCACCGCTCCCTGACGAAAGGCTTTCCACGCGGAGCGGCTGCCGGCCGGCCCCCCGCCCCCAACGGTGATGGAACTGCGCATCAGCGTGTAACCGATGAAGGCCATATAGGCGCCACCGGCAATCAGCAGCGGATTGAAGAGAATAGGCACGAAATGCATCAGCAGGCCGATGCCGATAGCACCGTTCAGCGAATGCACCATGCCGCCCAGCATGATGCCGCCGGTCGCGGCGAGGCCGCGATTGCTGCCGCCTGTCAGGGAATTGGCGAGCACGAACAGCATGTCCATGCCCGGCACGATGATGATGCCCAAGAGAAGAATGAAGAAGAGCCAGAGATTTTCTGCATAACCCATGTCAGTTGCCTATCGTCCTCTCCCTGAGAGCAGAAGAGGAAATTGTTGATTTTCAAGCGAATAGGCAGTCTTATAAATCGAACCAACTGACGGGGTAGTGTCAGTAGCCTTCATCTGCGGGGCAAGAAATGCGCAAGGCATCGCGCCTATTCGAGATCATCCAGATCCTGCGGCTGGCCAAGCGGCCGGTGACCGGGGCCGATATTGCCGGCCGGCTGGAGGTAACGGTGCGCTCCGTCTATCGCGACATCGCAGCGCTTCAGGCAATGCGGGTGCCGATCGAGGGCGAACGCGGTATCGGCTATATCTTGCGGCCCGGCTTCGACCTGCCGCCGCTGATGTTCTCGATCGAGGAAATGGAAGCGATCGTGCTGTCGCTGGCGCTGTTGGAGCGCACCGGCGACGCCGAACTGAAGCAGGCGGCCAAGCGCGTGAGCGCCAAAATTGCCGGCGCCGTGCCGCCGCCGCTGCGCCAGACCCTCGATGCCAATGCACTGCATGCCTGGGGCTTCGCCGCACCTTCGGCTTCCGCGATCGATCTTTCGCTGGTGCGCCGCGCCATTCGCGACGAGGAAAAGCTCGACCTTGCCTATCGCGACGAACTCGGCCGCGCCACCGAGCGCATCATTCGGCCGATCGCGCTGATCTATTACGCTGAGACGGCCAATATCGTCGCCTGGTGCGAACTGCGCCAGGCGATCCGCAATTTCCGCAGCGACCGGATCGAGGATTGCCAGCCGACCGGGCTCTGGTTCAAAAGCGAAGGCGACGGCCTGCGGCAGATCTGGGTGAATGGCTGGCAGGTAAACACCCCAGCCGCGGCCGTCTGAGGTGCTACAGCCGTCGAGGATCAGTTTTGCGCGCCGCTATAAAGCGACGGCAGTCACCAACAGAATGAAAGCCAGCAATCCCAAGGCGGCGCGCACGGCATGCGACCATTCCCACCGATCGCGCAGCATGGTCCAGTCCGGCTTGACGGCAACCTCGATCCGATGACCACCGAATGGATCGTGAGAAAAGAAACCTGCGCCCATCCCTTTCAGCTCCGCGTCTTTCAGCCAAAAATTGTTTACCGGTTGTACCAGCAGCCAAAAGACGGCGTGCATGGCGACCATGGCAGCAAAGGCAGCGGCCGACAACCAGAATGCTAGCGTATTGGCCGGTGTCAGGAACAGGAGTAGCAGAAGCAGCAGAGCGCCGAGCGGCTCACTGACACCACCGATCGTAAACCCGGGATAGTAAATCCCCTGAACTGTCAGATAGTCCTCTTTCGACAGCCGCATTTTGCCGGGCAGCTCCAGCAAATGCGCCAATGCCAGCGCCATAGCGACTGCCACAACTAAGATTGTCAGGATTTGCAATATCGGAAACATAGCTCCGCCTCACAGGCAGCCTCCGTTCCCTAAACTTACAGGGATCTGGATCGTTCCCTGCAGGCATCAAAAGATGCCGGGGATCTCATTTAGCACCTAAAACGCCAGCACCCTGCTTTCCTCGCGTCCGAATCCTGCAATTTCCAACCGATCCGCGTGAACCGAGACGATCGCATAGGCACTCGTGTCTTCGGTATCCACCATGCCCTTGAAGTTGACGAAATAGGTTCCGTCCGACACGCCGAAATTGCCGGCATGATTGTGACCGTTGAGATAGGCGACGACGTGGTCGTGCTCGGCCAGAAGCGCCAGCATTCGGTCGCTGTCGAGGGCGTTATGCGGATTATCCGGGAAGATCGGATAGTGGTTCATGACGATGACCCTCTCGCCGGATACCCTTGCTTCTCGCAGTTTCGCAGCGAGCCAGTCGTATTGCGTATTGCTGATCGCCCCGTTCCAGCGCTGGCCGTTGAGCGCGCCGGCGCTCCCTAGCGCTTTCATCAGATCCTTCGCCTCCTGGCGACGCGGATCGCCTTCCGGCGGAGCAAAAACGCTGATCTCATTGCCGTCGAGCGCGATGAAGCGATAGCCGGAATGGCTGAAGTCGTAATAGGCCGCCGGCATGCCCACACGGGCCGGCACCGCGCTCAGATGTTCGGGCGCCACGGCGAAATCATGGTTGCCGAGCAGGAAATGCCTGGGATGACGCAGCGCCTCGTAGACGGGCAAAATAGCGTCGAAGCTCTTCCATTCGCGATCGATGATGTCGCCGAGCGTGACGACGAAGGCGAGATCGTGCCGATTGAACTCATCTATCGCCTCGCGAAGCTTGACGAGGCTACCCGCGGGATAGCGATTAAGGGGCAGATTGGGCTCCAGATCGGCATATTGCGGATCGGCGATGACACCGAAGCGGAAGAGCGGTGCTGATGGCATTCAGTCTCCTTGGGCGGAAGAGCGACGTGCGGATGCATCATTGACAGCTGGCGGACATGAAAACACCCGACGCCTGGGAGGCGCCGGGTGCGAAAGCCAGCCTCTGCGACAGACCTTACTTCGTAGCAGCTTCGTAACGCTCCAGGACGTAGTCCCAGTTGATCAGGCTATCGATGAAGGCTTCGAGGTACTTCGGACGCAGGTTGCGATAGTCGATGTAGTAGGAGTGTTCCCAAACGTCGACGCCGAGGATCGGGTTGGCGCCATGAACGAGCGGGTTTTCGCCGTTCGGGGTCTTGGAGATTTCGAGCTTGCCGTTCTTGACGGAAACCCATGCCCAGCCCGAGCCGAACTGGGTGGCGCCGGCAGCGGCGAAATCGGCCTTGAACTTGTCGTAGCCGCCGAGATCGGAAGCAAACGCTGCTTCGAGCTTACCCGGCAGCTTGTTGCCGCCGCCGCCCTTCTTCATCCACTTCCAGAAATGAATGTGGTTGTAGTGCTGGGCTGCATTGTTGAAGAGGCCTGCATTGGTGCCGAAGGACTTCTTCACGATCTCTTCGAGCGACAGATCGGCAAGACCTGCTTCCGCAGCGAGCTTGTTACCGTTGTCGACGTAAGCCTTGTGGTGCTTGTCGTGGTGATACTCGAGCGTCTCACGCGACATGAAGGGCGAAAGTGCATCGTAATCATAAGGAAGTTCAGGCAATTCGAAAGCCATGGTCATATCTCCTCTTGGCAAAAAATTGCGTCGGCAGGTGAACCGGAACATAGGAGCGGTCGCCTGGAAGAGCAACCGGCGACATGCCAAAAAAGTTGCGCACGCGAGCAAAAATTGCCCTATTTTTCAATCATGTATAGCATCGACTTAGAAATTTACCTCATTGCATATAATGACGCATCGATGCATGGCGAAAGGCAATGCCGAAACGTCGACAAAGCGCATGGTCGAGGCTAGGTTCGCGGATCTTCCGCCACTTGCGAGACATCCGATGACGATCGCTTGCCTGCACACCGCCGAAAGCAACATTGCCGTCTATGAGACGGCGGCAAAGGCGCTCGGATTGCCTGATGGCATGCTGCGTCATCATGTCCGCGCCGATCTTCTTCTCGCCGCCGAAAAGGTGGGGCGCCTGACCGAGGAGATTTCAGCGGAAACGGCGGCACTCCTCTGGCATCTGGCCGAGGATGCCGATGCCGTCGTGCTCAACTGCTCGACGCTCGGCCCGGCCGTGTCGAAGGTCGCGGCCGGTGCTGGAGCGCCGATCATCAGGGCGGATGCGGTGCTGGCCGAACAGGCGGCCAAGGCCGGCGGCAAGGTCATCGTTCTCTGCACGGTCGAAACGACCATCGTCCCGACGACAGCGCTCTTCAAGGCTGCGGCAAAAGCAAGGGATGCGGAGATCGAGGTTCGGCTGGTTCCGGGCGCATGGACACACTTCCGGGCGGGCGATCTGCAAGCCTATCTTGCCGCCATCGCCGATGCGGTGAAAGCGGCCCATGGCGAAGGTACCGTCACGATCGCTTTCGCACAGGCGTCCATGACGGATGCTGCCGACCTTCTTTCGGAAGACGTCGAACGACCGATGACCGGCCCGGCGACCGCCCTTGCAGCGGCGATAGCGAAAATGGCGACGGCTTGCTCGTTATAAGTTCCGCCCAAAATAGACGTTTACTTCGGCGATGCGGTCGCCGGCGAAGCGGATCATCTCGACATTGCGGAAGCTGCCGCCATCCATCTTCTCGGCGCGATAGCTGACAATGACATCATCGCCGTCGGCGACCAGATGTTCGATATGGATGTCGCGGAAGATTTTCTCCTTCGGCCAGCAATGCTCGAAATAACGCTTCCGGTCGATATGATCGTCGCGCGGGCTGGAAAAGGTGAAATTCCGGGTCAGCATCGGATCGACGATATCGGGATGCTGCGCCACATAGGCGGCAAACAGGCGTCGGACGATATCGCAGCGGACATTTTCGAGAGAGTTCATGACGTGCCTCCTCCTTTCATCAGGCCGATTTTTGCTCGTCGGACTACAAGTCGTTGATTGTAACTGATTGCAAATCGCAATCGGTTTATAACATGCGACGAGCGAACTAACAAGGCAGTTTGCGGGCTTGGCATAGTCATCCGCGTGGTCCAAACTCCGCAACACCCCAACAGCAGGAAGCCGTCGCCGTGTCCGAGGCTCATCACCCCATATTGGAAAAGTTGCGCCGCCTGGCGGCAAAGGATAACCGTCCGACGGTCGCGCCGAGCGGCACGGGCAGCTATTCGACGCTTTTTACCTTCGTCACGCGCGAACGCGAGCGCATTGCCGGCTCGGCCTTTTCTCAGGTTTCAATCGTCGCCATCCTCGAAGGTTCCAAGGAAATCGTCAGCATGGGGCGGCAGCGGCACTTTGCGGCCGGTACGGTGCTCGTGTTGCCGGCCGGCTGGAGCGGCGATGTCGTCAACGATCCCGACCCACAGACTGGCGTCTATCGGGCAATCTTCATTACCTTTCCCGAAGAGTTGACGCGACGGGCCGCAAAAGCCTTTCCACCTGCGCAAACCGCGTCGCAGATCGACCTGCCGCTCGATCCGTTGCTCGCCGCCGCCATCGGCCATGCCGGCGAAGGGATTGCCGCTGGCGGTTTGCCGACCCCGTTGATCGAACACAGGCTGCTCGAAATCCTCATGGTGCTCGGCATGCGCGGCGCGCTGCCCGGCACACCGGAAACGACAGCCGAGGCAGTGCGTGCGATGGTGCGCTGGCAGCCGGATCGCCCCTGGACCGCCGACCTCATCGCCGCCGAACTCGGCACGAGCAACGCCACGCTGCGCCGACGGTTGTCACGCGAGGGTGCTTCCCTGCGGGACGTATTGGCAAGCGAGCGCGTGGCGCTGGCAACCACCCTTCTCTCAGAAGACGGGCTTTCGCTGCGCGAAGCCGCCCTTGCCACCGGCTATCGCTCCCCGCGCCGCTTTGCCGATCGACTTCGCAGCGCGTGAGCGTTTCAGACCGCATTTTGAGCGTTTTTGTACGCCGCCGCTCGCTGCGAATTTGTTAGAGCCAACCCTCGAAAGCTCACGGGAGCGAAGCGCGAAAGGGTAACATCATGAAAACCATGCTCAAAGTTCTGAGCGCCAGCGTCATCGCAGCAGCCGTCGCCTCGCCCGCGCTATCGGCCGATCTCAAGGTGACGTTTGCCAAGAGCAACGGCCGGATGCTGCTGCCGGAAAACGCCTCCTGCATTTCGACAGAATCCGACAAGTCGGCGCCCGGACCGAACAAGAGCCTGGCCGTATCCTGGTCGAAGGGACCGAAGGGAACGCGATCCTATGCACTGACCATGGTCGATCCCGACGTGCCCACGGATTTCTCGCTGTTCAACAGGGCCGACAAGAGCATTCCAAAGGATTTCAAGCGGATGGAGTTCGTCCACTGGGTGCTGGCCGATATCCCGGCGTCACGCACCGGCCTTGCCGAAGGTACGGACGGAAACGGTCCCTCAGCCAGTGGCCTGCCACTTGAGCGCACCGCCTATGGACGGCGCGGCCAGAATGGCGCCGGCGGCGGCAACTTGAAGGACGGGCCGCATGGCGGTTATATGGGCGCCTGCCCGCCCTGGAACGACGAGCGCGTCCACAGCTACCACGTCACCGTTTATGCGCTCGATGTCGACCGACTGAACCTACCAGACCTCTTCACCCGCGCCGACCTCATCGCCGCCGCGAAAGGTCATATCCTGGCCTCGGGCAGCCGGGAACTGTTTTACACATTGAATGCAAAGGCCGAGAAATGACCGAGACGAGATGGGATGCAGCAGCACCGGCCGCGCCGGAAACCGCTCATTGGATGCGCAACCTGATCATCTGCCTCGTCGGATCGTTCACGACGATCGTGGCGATGACGCTGCTGCTTCCCTTCCTGCCGCTCTATGTCGAGGAACTCGGCATCAGCGATAAAGCCGCGATCGTGCAATGGTCCGGCATCGCCTATGGCGCCACCTTTTTTGCCGCCGCCTTCGTCGCCCCGCTCTGGGGGCGGCTCGGCGATATCTACGGCCGCAAGCTGATGCTGATCCGCGCCAGCCTCGGCATGACGATCGCCATTTCGCTGATGGGCATGGCCGGCAATGTCTGGCAGCTGGTGGCGCTGCGCCTGTTTACCGGCCTTGCCGGCGGCTATTCCTCGGGATCGATGGTGCTGGTGGCCGCGCAAACGCCGAAGCATCGCTCGGCCTGGGCACTCGGCACTCTGTCCTCCGGCATCATGGCGGGCAATCTTGTCGGACCGTTGATCGGCGGCGCGCTGCCGCCGCTGATCGGCATCCGCGGCACCTTCCTGCTTGCTGGCGGCGTGATCTTCTTCACCTTCCTTGCCACGACTTTTCTCATCAAGGAGGAGAAATCCACGGCCCGGAAGAAGGCTGCGAAGGCCAGCGGCGGCTGGGCCTCCATTCCTGACAAGCGCCCCGTCTTCGCCATGTTGTCGCTCGGCCTGCTGCTGATGCTCGCCAATATGTCGATCGAGCCGATCATAACCGTCTATGTCGCGCAGTTCGTCAGCGATGCACAGGTGACGATGGTCTCCGGCGTCGTCATGGCCGCGGCGGCACTCGGCAGCATCCTGTCGGCCTCCTGGCTCGGCAAGCTTGCCGACCGTATCGGCCACTGGAACGTCATCATGGCGGCCCTTGCCCTCGCGGCACTGCTGTTGATCCCACAGGCTTTCGTGACCTCGGCCTGGCAATTGATCGCGCTACGCTTCCTGATGGGCGTCGCGCTCGGCGGTCTCTTGCCCTGCATCACGGCCGTCATCCGGCACAACGTGCCTGACGCAGCCACCGGCAGCATTCTCGGCCTTTCCATCTCCTCGCAATATGTCGGTCAGGTGGCGGGTCCCATCATCGGCGGCTTCGTCGGCGGCCATATCGGCATGCGCGCCGTCTTCCTCGGAACCTGCGTGCTGCTGGCGATCGGCGCCGTCTATTGCTGGTGGATCAACCCGAAGAAGGAAGCGAAGCCCGAGGGCTGACAGGGTAACGGCGACATGCTTTGTCCCACGCGATCAATTCTACATGATCGATCGCGTGGAACCGCAAATTCACTCCTCGCTGGCGCTGCGGCCGTGAGCCCAATCCATGTAGAGTTCCAATGCCTTGCGAGCCACCGGCCCTTCCTGGAATTCACGATCATCGAGGCGGTTGACGCTGACGACCTTGGAATAGTTGCCGGTCGTGAAAATCTCGTCGGCTGCCATGAACTGCTCGACGGACAGGGTTTCCTCGCGAACGTCGAAACCTTCCTGGCGCAACAGGCCCATGACGCGGGCGCGCGTGATGCCGGCAAGGAAGGTGCGATTGGCAACCGGCGTATAGACGATGCCGTCCTTGACCATGAAGACGTTGGAGGATGCCGTCTCGACGACGTTGCCGTTCATGTCGCGCACCAGCGCGTTGTTGAAGCCGCGGCCCCTCGCTTCCAGGATCATACGGCCGCTGTTCGGGTAAAGCGAACCGGCCTTGGCGTCGGTCATTGCCGTTTCCGGTGACGGGCGGCGGAACGGCGAGACCGTGAGCGTGATGCCGCCGGTGCCGCCGAGCGGCGCCTCGAACAGGCAGAGTGCAAAACGCGTCGATTCCGCATCAACGGCGACGACGCTGCCCGGAGAACCGTGCTCGCCCCAATACATGGGCTTGATATAGATCGGCGTCCCGCCGTCGAACTTCTTGATGCCTTCCCAGGCAAGCGCTTCGATCTCTTCGGCCGTCTTGAGCGGCTTCAATCCCATGGCCACAGCCGAACGATTGATGCGCTGGCAATGGAGATCGAGATCCGGCGCGATGCCATCGAACCAGCGCGCGCCGTCGAACACGGTCGACCCCAGCCACATGGCGTGCGAGGTCGGCCCGATCAGCGGCGGATTGCCGGAAAGCCATTCTCCTTCGACATAGGTCCAGGTGGTGGTGCGGGGTGACGTATCGACTGCCATAACGGTTTCCTCCCTTAGAGTGGTTCAGCTTTTCACGGAATCTCTGAACCGCCCTATCTCTTTGTTGCTTCGCAATTCCGGACGGAAAATCGCTCAGCACTTTCCTGGAATTGCTCTAGGTGGCGAAGAACAAATAACCGCACAATCCTAGGGTCAAGCGGAAACTGCATGGCAAAATTCATTTGCAACAAAGCGCCCGATACCGCATTCATAGCGCAATTTTCATGCGCCGAAACAACAGCTTGACGAATGGGTCCATCAGGAAAAATGATTGATCGGACCGATGTCAGGAAACAGCGAGAACTCCCATGAAAGCCATGTATTACGAGTCCTTCGAGGCAACGCCGGAGATACGCACCGTGCCGGACCCGACGCCGGGCGAGGACGGCGTGGTCATCGCGGTCGGCGCAAGCGGGCTTTGCCGCAGCGACTGGCATGGCTGGATGGGACATGACTCGGATATCAAGCTGCCGCATGTGCCTGGCCACGAGCTCGCCGGCAAGGTTGTCGCCACCGGCCGCGGCGTCGTCCGCTTCAAGGTCGGCGATCGCGTCACCGTCCCCTTCGTATCGGGCTGCGGCCGTTGCGCCGAGTGCCATTCCGGCAACCAGCAGGTCTGCCCCAGCCAGTTCCAGCCCGGCTTCACCCATTGGGGTTCCTTCGCCGAATTTGTCGCCATCGACTATGCCGACACCAATCTCGTCCACCTGCCCGATACGGTCGACGACGCGACGGCGGCAAGCCTCGGCTGCCGTTTCGCTACCTCTTTCCGCGCTGTTGCCGACCAGGCGAAAACCCGTCCCGGTGAATGGATCGCCGTGCATGGCTGCGGCGGCGTCGGCCTGTCGGCGATCATGATCGCCAGCGCAATCGGCGCCAATGCCATCGCCATCGACATTTCCGACGAGAAGCTGGCTTTCGCTCGCGAATGCGGCGCGGTGGCAACCATCAATGCCGCTGGCGTTGCCGACGTAGCAGAGGCGGTGCGCGAGATCACCAAGGGCGGCGCCCATGTCTCGATCGATGCGCTGGGTCATCCCGTCACTTGCTTCAACTCCATCAAGAACCTGCGCCGGCGCGGCCGGCATGTGCAGGTTGGCCTCATGCTCGGCGACGATGCGACGCCGCAGATACCGATGGCGCAGGTCATCGGCCATGAGCTCGAAATCTACGGCAGTCATGGCATGCAGGCCTGGCGCTACGATGCCATGCTCGACATGCTCGCCGCCGGCAAAATCGCGCCGCAGAAGCTCATCGGCCGCAGGATCAGCCTGGAAGAGGCCGTTCCCGCGCTCATGTCGCTGGACAAGGCCGAGGGCACGGGCATCAGCGTCATTACACGCTTCTGATATATCCCGATGCTATGCGCAGCGGGGGAAACGACAATCCACGAAGAGGATATGCCCATGGCATGGTCTGCCGGCCAATATGTTAAATTCGAGGATGAACGCACGCGCCCGGCGCGAGACCTCTTGGCGCAAGTGCCGCTGGAGCGCATCGAGCGCGCCGTCGACCTCGGTTGCGGCCCGGGCAATTCAACCGAGCTGATCGCCGAACGATATGGCGCCGCCGGCGTCTCCGGCCTCGACAGCGACGACAACATGCTGGAGGCTGCCCGCAAGCGCATGCCAGGCACGAGCTTCGTCAAGGCCGATCTCGCCACATGGCGGCCGCAAGAACCCGTGGACCTGCTTTTCGCCAACGCCGTGTTTCAGTGGCTGCCCGATCATCTCGATATTCTCGATCATCTGATGGACGGCCTGAAACCCGGTGGCGTGCTTGCCGTTCAGATGCCTGATAATCTGACCGAGCAGAGCCATGTGATGATGGAAGAGACCGGCAAGCATGGCCCCTGGAGCGATTCTTTTGCGGCCAAGAGTGTCCGACGCAATCCGCTGCCAGAACCTTCGGTCTACTACAACAGGCTGATCGGCAAATCGGCCCGGGTCGATATCTGGCACACCAACTACAATCACGTGCTGGAGAATGCAGCCGCCATCGTCGAATGGGTGAAGGGCACGGGCCTGCGCCCTTACCTCGACCATGCCGGCGCAGAGCATCGCGATGCCTTCACCGCCGAATATCTGAAGCACATCGAGAGGGCCTATCCGCCGCTTGTCGACGGCAAGGTGCTGTTGCGATTCCCGCGGCTCTTCCTGATTGCCGTGAAAAGCTAGGCAACCGATCCATATCGAAAACAGGCTGGCGGCGGCGCGTCGATCACATCGACAACCGGCGCCGGCCCGCGCTGCAGCGCCGCGCGCCACATGTGGCGCGCAAAGGTCGCTGTAACACTTTAAATCTGCTGCATAATTTTATCCTTAAATCGATTCCGATTTAAGGAATTATGCAGTAGAACACCAGCTGCCAGAGCTGAAACAGCAACCGGCCCGAGGAGATAGCCGATGCCGCCCAGAGGCCTGGTCTATGTCCGCCAGAAGGAGATGCGCTTATGACCACACCCGACGTCGCACCCGCCCCGCCCCTGACATTCGTGATTTTCGGCGCTGCCGGCGATCTCACCCGGCGCCTGCTGATCCCGACGCTGATCAACATGACCCGTAGCGGGCTTGTGGGAGAGGATTTGCACATTCTCGGCATCGGCATAGAGACCGGTGGCGTCGACATGCTTCTGGACCGCCTGGAATCGTTCCTGAAGACTTCCGGAGAGATGGATGATGCGGAACGGCAGGCGGCCTGGCAAAGCCTGCGCAAGCGCATCAGCTACATCTCCGGCGACTTCACCCAGAATGGCGTCTACAAGGAGATCACGGATCATCTCTCGCATTCGCCGAGCGCCAATGCGGCCTTCTATTTTGCCGTGCCGCCGCGCTTCTTCGGCGACATCGCCGAAAAGCTCTCCGAAAACGGGCTGATGAACGAGGCGACCGGCGCCTTCCGCCGCATCGCGATCGAGAAGCCCTTCGGCAACGATCTTGCCTCCGCACAGGCGCTGAATGCGCGGCTTCTCAATCATGTCGCGGAAAGCCAGATCTATCGCATCGACCATTTCCTCGGCAAGGAAACCGTGCAGAACATCATGACGACGCGCTTCGCCAACATGATGATCGAGGCCTTGTGGAACAACAACTATATCGACCACGTGCAGATCACGGCGGCCGAGCTGGTCGATGTCGGCACGCGCGGCAAGTTCTACGATGCGACCGGCGCCCTGCGCGACATGGTGCCCAACCATCTCTTCCAGCTTCTCGCGATGGTGGCGATGGAACCACCCAACAGCTTCGACGCCGAATCGATCCGCAACGAAAAGGGCAAGGTGCTGAAAGCGCTGCGTCTCTACTCGCGCGAGGAAGCGGCCAAGAACGGCGTGCGCGGCGCCTATGCCGCCGGCCCTATTGCCGGCAGGGATTTGCCTGCCTTTACCGAGACCGCGGATGTCGCACCGGACAGCAATACCGAAACCTTTGTGGCGCTGAAGCTATTCGTCGACACCTGGCGCTGGGCCGGCGTGCCCTTCTATCTGCGCACCGGCAAGGCGATGAAGGCACGCGATACGGAAGTGGTCATCACCTTCCGGCAGGTGCCCTTCGCGCAATTCCCGCGCCACGGCTCCCGGCCCGAGCTGCCGCCGAACAGGCTCATCATCCAGGTGCAGCCCGACGAGGGGCTCGACATGGAAATCTCCATCAAGTCGCCAGGGCTGGTGCTGAAAACGGCGCCGGTCTCGCTCGACTTCCGCTATGCCGATAGTTTCGACATCGGCAAGCAGACCGGCTACGAAAGCCTGTTCTACGAACTCTTCGTCGGCGACCAGACCCTGTTCCAGCGCGCCGACGGCATCGAAGCCGGCTGGGCGGCCGTGCAGCCCTTCCTCGATCTCTGGGCGGAAGGCGGCAAGCCCGACCTCTATGCCCCCGGCAGCACAGGTCCTGCCTGCGCCGACGAACTCATCGAACGCGACGGCCGCAAATGGCATCAGATCGACGGGGCGACGCCAAGCGGCAGAAGGGTTTGAAACGGAAAAACTTCGGCGGCAGCAGGAGCGATCACGCCGATACTGCAAGTTGGATAGCCAAATCCTTGCCTGTGAAGGGGCGGTCCGGAGCGCCGCCCTGACCATGGCCGACACTCCATTGTTTCGGCCAGACGGTGCGCTCAAGACCGGTTGCAGAGGCGCCCTTGAGCGAACTCCATCCACGGTCGCTGGGCGTGCGATAGAGCATACCGCCTGGCCCCATGCCCGCATGCAGAGCGACATCGATATCGAACGGACGACCGGGTGCAAGATCCGGCCCGAACCAATAATGCGGGCTGCGGCCGGGGTCGCGACCGAGGATCAAGGTCAGCGTTTGGCACGGGCCACGCAAACCAAGCCACACCGGGGCGATGCTTGCGGGATCGAAGGCGGAGAATAGGGTTTGCGCAGGCGCAGACGCTTCGTCCGCCGTGTGCCCCGTGATCTTGAGGTGAACGATGGAGTTGGCGCCCTTGAGACCGCCAAACTCGGCATCATGCAATCCGGGCGACAGCTCCCGCCAAGTTTCAGCCGATTTGAAAGGCCATTGCAGCTTTTCACGGACGGCACCATCGGTATCCAGTACCTGGTAGCGAAATCCCTCGGCATCCAGCGCCGCCTGGATGCAGTGGAGGTATTCCACGCCTTCAGGCATCCTATGGGCGGTCCCCGCCCCGGCCGTACAAAGCTGCAGCACGCCGCGATGAACCTGCACGTCGAAGGCCAGCATATGGCTGCAGACATAGGCGAGAACATCGGCCTCAACGAGGAGGTCCCAGAACGGCTTGGCATATTCGTGGCCGATTTCGCGCTGGTATGCGCCGGAATAGCCATTGACCGGAAAAACCGGATGATGGCCGAGAACGATCTTGTACCTGGCATCGGAGTGCGCCCTCAACGTCGCCTCCAGCCACTCCGTTTCGACATGCCCTTCGCCGCCGAGACCGGTCCAAAGCGTATGCACGAAGACCAGCAGCAGATCGCCGCGGCGAACCCAGTAGGACAGCCCCTCTTGCCCCGGCGGCCCATTTTCCGGCAGCTGCAGCACCTCGCGGAAGATCCGCTCGCTCATTTCGCTGTAGGTCGTGTGATTGCCGGTCGTATGCCAGAGCGGCGTATTGCTTCGATCGAGCCATGCCATTTCCTGATCGAGCCAATGCCGCCATTGCGCCCGCAATGCTTCCGGATCCGCCGTTAACCCGATAATCTCGTCTCCCGGAAACAGAATGAATTCCGGCGGTGGATCGAGGCGGCGCACGACCGCATTCACCGCCGCAAACGTCCCTTCATGCAGCGCGCCGGGGATGCCTGAACAGGAATCGCCATAGAGAACGAATTGATGGCCTTGTCCCATGGGCACAAGCGAAGAGATGGAACCAACCGGCATGAAGCGATTTCCCCAAAAAAGCGACGGCCCTCGCCCATGTCAGGGCGAAGGCCGGAAGATTGAAGGAACGAGCGCCGATGCGGCAGGCTCCGTCCGCACATTTTCGGGGCCGAAACTCGATCGAACCGTTGGCGGCTCTCAGCTCCCGAAAGAACGTTTCCCAGACCTCAGATAAACTGGTGCAGGCCTGGGACGGAATTGACGACCTGGTCGACCACCTCGTCGCCGGCATGCTGGCGCGCGGTTGCGATCGTCTCCTTGGCAAGCGAGCTGATTTCGCCCATGCTGAGACCGCTGCTCATCAGCTGCTGGCCGAGCGCCATCAAGCCGCCGCCACCACCGACGGCGCTGAGCAGGCCACCCAGCAGGCCGCCGCCGGTTTCCTCGCCGTTATATTGCGCGACGAGATCGGTGGCACCGGGAATGGATTCGATCATCTTGGTGACGGGACCATCCGGAGCTTCGCGCTGCAGGAAGCCGAGAATCATGCCGACGGCCTTTTCCGCGAGGTCGGGAGCGATGCCGGCTTTGGTCGCGATCTGATCAATAACTTCGTTCACTGTGGCCTCCTGCCTTTTACGACGTTAACGTCAACGTAACTGAATGGCGCAACCGGCACAAGCCGCGCCAGAGGTCATTACGCTACCAGAAGCATAACCACGACGCGAATGGTTGTCCCCATTCAAGTCAGTTCTTATAACGGTGTCAGGACAAATCGATGAATGGCCCTGGCAGCCCGAAAAAGGCTGCTGTGCCGCCGCCCTAGTACCGGATGATTTTGGATCGAATCGATCCAAAATCATCCGGTACTAGAATCAGATAGGTAGAGCATGATGTCGTCCGAAAACCGGTGACACTTTTCGGCATCATGCTCTAAGGGAGACGACACCATGCCGCAGCAGGATGGACAGATTTTCGTCGGCGCGAGCCGCAATCCGGATGACAGCATCAACAAGGACGAGTTCCTGACGCTGAAATTCGGCAACCGCCACGGCCTCGTCACCGGCGCGACCGGCACGGGCAAGACGGTGACATTGCAGGTGCTGGCGGAAGGGTTTTCCAAGGCCGGCGTGCCTGTATTCTGCGCCGATATCAAGGGCGACCTCTCCGGCATCGCCGCCAAGGGCGAGGCCAAGGATTTCCTGATGAAGCGGGCCGAAGAGATCGGCCTGTCGCCCTATGAGTTCGATCGGTTTCCGGTCATCTTCTGGGATCTTTACGGCGAAAAGGGCCATCGCGTGCGCACGACCATCGCCGAGATGGGACCGCTGCTGCTGGCCCGATTGATGGATGCCTCCGAGCCGCAGGAAGGCGTGCTCAACATTGCCTTCAAGATCGCCGATGAAAACGGGCTGGCGCTGCTCGATCTCAAGGACCTGCAGGCGCTGCTGAACTATATGGGCGAGAATGCCACCGAGCTTTCCAGCAAGTTCGGCCTGATCTCGAAATCCTCCGTCGGCTCGATCCAGCGGGCCTTGCTGGTGCTGGAGCAGCAGGGTGCCGAAAACTTCTTCGGCGAGCCGGCGCTGAAAATCTCCGACATCATGCGGGTCAGCAACGACGGCTACGGCCAGGTTTCGGTGCTGGCAGCCGACAAGCTGATGATGAACCCGCGCCTCTATGCCACCTTCCTGCTATGGCTGCTCTCCGAATTGTTCGAGGAACTGCCCGAGGTGGGCGATCCGGAAAAGCCGAAGCTGGTCTTCTTCTTCGATGAGGCGCACCTGCTCTTCAACGACGCGCCGAAGGTGCTGATCGAGCGCGTCGAGCAGGTGGTGCGCCTCATCCGCTCCAAGGGCGTCGGCGTCTATTTCGTCACGCAGAACCCGCTCGATGTGCCCGAGACGGTGCTGGCGCAGCTCGGCAACCGCGTGCAGCACGCCCTGCGCGCCTATTCGCCGCGCGAGCAGAAGGCCGTGCAGACGGCCGCCTCGACATTCCGGCCCAATCCCGCTTTCGATTGCGCCACGGTCATTACCACGCTCGGCACCGGCGAAGCGCTCGTGTCGATGCTGGAGGGCAAGGGTGCGCCGTCGATCGTCGAGCGCACGCTGATCCGTCCGCCGTCCGGCCGTATCGGGCCGGTCAGCGACGCCGAGCGCCAGGCCATCATCAATGCCAGCCCGGTCGCCGGCGTCTACGACCAGACGATCGACCGCGAATCCGCCTATGAAATCCTGGCGGAACGTGCGAGCAAGGCAGCCGCGCCCCAGAACGAGAGCGCGGGCGATGGCTGGACGCTGCCCGGATTCGGCGGAGACAGCAACAAGCCCGCGGGTCGCGGCCGTTCCGGCTATCAGCGCGAAACCATCATGGAAGCGGCGTTGAAGAGCGTGGCGCGCACGGTCGCCACGCAGGTCGGGCGTGCCCTGGTTCGAGGCATCCTCGGCAGCCTCAAGCGGTAGAAGCTTACCCTCCCCCTCAAGGGAGGGTAAAGATCAGCGCGCCGGAGCGACCAGAGAGAAGAACGCGCCTTGCGGGTCGGTGGCCTGGACGATCCAGCTGCCGCCGGGAACCTCCATCGGGCCGTTGGCGATCTTGCCGCCGCCTTCGGTGATGCGGGTGATCGCCGCATCGATCGCCGGGACGTTGATGTAGAAATTCCAGGTCGGCATCGGCATTTCCGCCGGCTTTGTCATGATGCCGCCGAAGTCCCGGTCGCCGATCTTGAAGATCTTGTATTTGCCCATCGGCCCCATGTCGAAATCGGAACTCAATTCCCAGCCGAACATCTCGCTGTAGAAATCGAATGCCTTCGGGCCGTCGCCGGCATAGAGCTCGTGCCAGCCAAAATAACCCGGGGTAGCGGGCGCCGCGGGCTCCCAATCCTGGCCCGGCAGCGGCGTGAAGAGGCAGAAGGCGGCGCCGTAGGGATCTGAGACGACGGCGAACCGGCCGACGCTTGGAATATCCGTCGGCTCGCGATAGATCTTGCCACCCTTGGCAGCGACCGTCTTTGCCGCCTCATCGACATTGGGAACGCCAATATAGCCGGTCCAGCAAGGCGGCGTGCCCATGGCCTTTGCCCCCTCCGGCAAGATCATCAAACCGGCGACAGGGCCTGCGCCGGCACTGAACAGCGTATAATCCATGCCGACTTCCGGCATGCCGGCATCCGCGGCATCCCAGCCGACAACCTTGGTATAGAAAGCTTCGGCCGCCTTCATATCGGTGGTCATCAGCTCGTACCAGACAAAATATCCCTTCTCAGCCATGGTATCGCTCTCCCTATTGTGATTGTTGCGGTCATCCGTCTCGTCCTGAGCCCGATGTCGGCACAAGCGCATCATGGCCGATGAAAATGACGACCGCACGATGGTCAATCGGTCGATCCGTCGTTCCTCGGCAAGCGGGCTCCAGATGTTAACTAGGCACCAAGCGCAATAATTCGACCCCTGGCGCCGCACGGCATGAATTCGGCAGCCTCACACGCCTCAATCGCAGCAGGAATCCGCCTTCGCCACATCCTCATATTCGTCATGGCGACGAACGAAGTTCATCGTGCTGTCCTCGTTGCGTCCCTTGGGAGCGCGGTCGAGGATCATCAGCGTGCCGATCAGCTCCTCGGGGCCGCGGGCATAGCTCGAATAGGTGTGGAAGACATTGCCGGCTTCATCCTTGTAAAAGGCACTGAGGCCAGGAAGCTCATCAAAGCCTTCAGCCGAATCCATCGGCGTAAAATTATAGAAGACCTTCTCGCCGGCGAGCTGCTCCTTCGTGAAGGAGACGTGGTAGTCGAAATTGAAGTCGTTGGCGAAGGACGACACCCAGGGGAAATTCCAGCCCATGCGCTTCTTGTAGGCTTCCACCTTCTCCAGCGGCGCACGCGACACGGCGACCAGCGTGACGTCATGATGATTGAGATGCGGAAGCGCTCCATCGAAATGATCGGCGAGAAAGGAGCAACCCGGGCAGCCGGCATCCCAATCCGGGCCGAGCATGAAGTGATAGATGATCAGCTGGCTGCGGCCATCGAAGAGATCCGCAAGCGTCCTCTTGCCTGCCGACGTGTCAAAAACATAATCTTTATCGACCTTTACCCAAGGCAAGGCCATGCGCTCCGCATTGATGCGGTCGCGAAGATGCGTGGCCTCCTTCTCCCTGGCGAGCAGCTGTCGGCGGGCTTCGAGCCATACTTCCCTGGAAACGACCTGGTTCATTGTCAGCGCCCTCCTCCGGCGTTTTTATCCCCAAATCTTGACAAATATATTGATATCAATATTATTTAATCATGTCAAACGCAGTCGAAATCCCCTTTGAAACCACACTGTTAGTGCGCGATACCTGCCTTTGCCTGCATGTGCAGCGGGCGGCGCGCGCTCTTGCCCGTCGTTTTGACGAAGCGCTGAGGCCTTTTGGGCTGACCAACGGCCAATTCTCTCTGATGATGTCCCTGAACCGGCCGGCGCCGGCATCCATGGGATCGGTCACAGCATTGCTCGCAATAGATCAGACGACGCTGACGGCGGCCTTAAAGCCGCTGGAACGGCGCGGATGGATCAACATCGTGCCCAATCCCCAAGACCGAAGAGCCCGTCTTCTCAGCCTCACGCCGTCCGGAAAGGCAGCGCTTGCCGCCGCCGTGCCGGTCTGGAAGACAACGCATGCGGCCCTCGAAGAGCGGCTGCCCGACGGCAATGGCGACCGTTTGCGCCGCGACCTTGCTAGTCTGCTCTGAACGGCAGCGCCGGCAGCCGGGGATCGCGATCGAAATCCTGCCTTTCGAAGCCGATGCGACGCCGGGGGAATTCGCAGAGCGCTTGCACGCCGACGCGCGACAGCCGGATGCGCCAGGTCTGACGCTCCACCGGCTCACGCACAGAGAAGGCCCTGGCGGTCAGGAGTGCGATATTCCTGCCGCCCCCAGGATCCCTAACGGATCGATAGAGGATCGCTTCGATGCCCCCGGCGCGCGCCGCCTCGCCGAGCGACTGGCATGCCTCGTAGTTGACCGGATCGGCCCAGTGCTGCCGGTCGCGATCCAGGGGAGGCATGGTCAGGTCGATCGCTGTCTTCGTGGCGATCACCGCGGCAAAAGCAGTGTATTCCGCGGCATTGGCCGGCAGCGGCGTGTCGGGGGAGTCCCGGAAAAACAGCAGCCTGTAGAAACTCATTTCCGCCAAGGCCGTCTCCACCCGCTCAGAGGCGTAAAAAACGCCGAGCGTGCGGCCGGCGCGACGGAAACGAGAGCCGTGCGGATAGACCGCGCCATAGCGAAAGGGTGTGGCGAGCAGATAGTCGAGACCGGCGCATTCCGGCGGCAAGACCGGCTTGCTCTCCTCCAACAGACTTTCGAGAAGCACCTGCTCCTCAAGCGTATCCACCAGCTTCAGCGTCGAGACCTGATGCTGCGCTTCCACCAGCCGCCAATAACGGCCGGAAATGGCCCTTGCCTCAGATGAGAGCGCGGCGGGCGTCCAGATAGGCAAGGACATCGGTCAAACCAGAAATCGAAATGATCTTGTCGATGGGCGCTGCGCCGAAGGCGAGATTGCCGTTGCGCAGCCATTGGCGGGCCACAGCCTCGTCGCCCCCCACGATGGCGTCAAGCGAACGGAAGAGACGAACGAAAAGCACGGCGAGCTCGAACGGCTTGCTGTTGCGCTCCAGCAAATGATCCTGCCGCTTCATCCGTGACACCGTCGCTTCCGAGACGCCGATGACGGCGGCCAATATGCGGGCATTCAGTCCCAGCCGCTCGGCAGCATTGACAACCGCCTTGGTGATGACGAGTGCTTCGCCGGGCTTTGCCTGGCCTATTGCCTGTGCCATTGTCATAGCCACATCCTTTCCTAGGAAAAAATATAGCATATTTCTTGCAAAAGAAAAGGAGCAAAGACAAAGTCCCTGCTCCTGAAGCTTTCAATGGCGTAAGCGGTGATCCGCCTCAGACAACCGCAACCGGCACTTCGGTCGAGGTACGCATGGCGTGGCTGTAGGGGCATACGATATGCGCTGCGGCAGCAAGCTTTTCAGCCTCGGCCTTATCCATGCCGGGGATATGGACCGCCAGGGACACTTCGATGCCGAAGCCGCCGCCATCCTCGCGCGGGCCGATGCCGACAGTCGCGGTCACCTTTGCGTCTTCCGGAATCTTGACCTTCTGCTGGCCCGCGACAAATTTCAGTGCGCCGAGGAAGCAGGCGGAATAGCCGGCTGCAAAGAGCTGCTCCGGATTGGTGCCCGTTGCGCCGTCACCGCCGAGTTCCTTCGGCACGGTTAGCGTGACGTCGAGGACGCCGTTTTCGGAAACTGCATGGCCGGCGCGGCCACCAGTGGCGGAAGCTTTGGTGGTGTAAAGAATTGGCATGTCATGTGTCCTTTTCGTGTTGGATGGCAATTATATACATCACGATTTAATCGTGCACAATATGTATTTTTTGCAATTTGATTTTGCAAGGTGAATTTGTGACAATGCCTGCAACAAGAAAAACGGCGGGAGCAGCAATGACGGACAAGGCGGATGGGCAGACCATGATATCTGACGAGGAAAAGCGGCTGGAAAGTCAGCTTTGTTTTGCCGTCTACAGCGCCGCACACGCCTTTAACCGGGCCTACAAGCCAATTCTCGATCGCGTCGGCCTCACCTATCCGCAATATCTCGTCATGCTCGTGCTATGGGAAAAGGGTTGCCTGTCGGTCAAGACCATCGGCGAGAAGCTGGATCTCGATTCCGGAACGCTGTCGCCACTGCTGAAGCGGCTCGAGCAGGCCGGCCTGATCGGCCGAGCACGCGATCCGAAGGACGAGCGGCAGGTGATTATTTCGCTCACGGAAAAGGGTGCGGGCATGAAGTGCCAGGTTGGCGTGATCATGGACGCCATCGGCCAGGCGACCGGCTGCGATATGGCTGAAATGGCCAATCTGCGCGATCAGTTGCAAAAGCTGAAGGTCAATCTGGCGGCGGAATGACGCCTGCGACGCAGGGAGCCGCCTCATTCTTCAGAAGTCGGGCTTCAGAAGTCGGGGAAATCAAAAGGGCGCCGAATGGGCGCCCTTTTCAATGATATTCGATCAGCTCGTAACGAGGATCGGCGCCCGCTCCGGCACGCGATCATAAAGATCGATGACATCCTGATTCAGCAAACGGACACAGCCGGAGGACACGGCCTTGCCGATGGAGCGCCAGTCGGGATTGCCGTGCAGACGGTAAAGCGAATCCTGCTTGTCTTCGAAAATATAGAGCGCACGCGCGCCGAGCGGATTCTTCAGGCCCGGATCCATGCCGCCATTGGCAATGGAAAACTTCACAAGCTCCGGCTGACGGGCGACCATTTCGTCCGGCGGGTTCCAGCGCGGCCACTTCTTGCGCCACTGAATGACGCCGCGGCCCTGCCAGGCAAAGCCCTCGCGGCCGACACCGATACCATAGCGCATTGCCGTGCCACCTTGTTCGGTGACGTAAAGCATGCGCTCCGTCGTGTTGACGATCACGCTGCCCGGCGCCTCGCCGGTCGGATCCACGACACGCTGACGATAAAACCGCCGGTCGATCTGCTGGTAGGGAACCGGGGGGATATGGAAACCGCCGTCGTCCATGGCCGCATAGATGACGGCCGGATCCGGCTGCTCACCATCATAGCTGGAGAACCAAGTGCGGAACGGCCTTGGCGAGCCGGTATATTGTACCGGGCTGACAACGGGGCCGTTGTCGATGGTGGAAGCGCAGCCGGCAAGCGTCGAAACGGCGCCGATGCCTGCAAAGGCGAGAAAATTACGTCGGGATAAGGATGAAGGAATGCTCATGTCGACAGCATAGTTCCTTTTGAGGGGGAAGCGAGAATCCGCAACATATAAGCTGATTCGGCTCCCCGAGAGGTTTGCAGAGACAGGAGCAAAATTAAAGAGCCTAGACCACCCCGGCTATCGCACTTATGCAACATCACGAAAATTTGTGGTAAAATACCACTACAAAACGACAATTTCCGTTTTATCGGGTACCCGATTATAGAGATCGATCACGTCCTGGTTAAGCATGCGCACGCAGCCGGAGGATGCCGCCTTGCCGATCGACTGCCAATCCGGCGTGCCGTGGACGCGATAAAGCGTATCGCGGCCATTCTGATAGATATAGAGCGCCCGCGCTCCAAGCGGGTTGGTCGGCCCGGGATTCATGCCGCCACGCTCGGCTGACAGCGACTTCATCTGCGGGTCGCGCGCAACCATCTCGGCGGGCGGCGTCCAGCGCGGCCACTTCTGCTTCCACTGGATCATCCCCCTGCCGTGCCAGGCATATCCCGCGGCGCCGAGGCCGACGCCATAGCGCATCGCCTTGCCGCCCGGCTCGACGAAATAGAGGAAGTGGTCGCGTGTATCGACGACGATGGTGCCGGGGCGCTCCTTGGTCTGGTAATCCACCTCCTGCCGCAGGAAGCGCGGATCGATGCGCTTGTAAGGAATGGCCGGCAAAGTGAAGTCGTCTTCGCTTCGCTGCGCATACATTGCCTGATGCACTGGATTAAAGGTCGGCAAACCATAGGTTTGATGGAATTGCGTCTGGAAGAGATCGCGCGCCTGCGGCACGGGCTGAACCGGTAGGCGCTTTACCCTATTCGGATCGATGCCCTCCGGCCGATAGAAGACCGGCGTGGTCTCCTGCACGAACCGATCCGGGTCCGTGGCGCCCGTATCGGGAATGATGCTGCAGGCGGACAATGCCATCAGAGCGGCAGCGGCGAGCAGGTGACGGGAAACGGGCAGAAGATCGGCCATCATCGGAAACCAGTTGGGACATATCGGGTCAGCCGCATGATGACCGTCGCGGCTGGAGCGAGGCTGGCGTCATCGGCGAGATATTGCACCGATTGACCAAACTCCTGTTTTCCCTCGCGGCATCATGAGCTAGACCATTGCGGGACGGAGGATCGCATGAATATCGACAGTCTCGACCCGGCCATCTTCGACCAAACCGACCGCAAGGGCTGGCTGAAACTGGTGGAACGGGCGCTGAAGGGCCAGGATTTCCAAAAGACGCTGGTGTCGCAGACCGATGACGGCATTGCCATCGAGCCGCTTTACGAGCGTCGGCCCGATTGCACGCCGCTTTCGCGCCAGCGAGCCGATATGCCCTGGACGGTGGCCCAGCGCATGGACGATCCGAATATAGAGCGGGCGCTGGTGCAACTCGGCGACGATCTTGCCAATGGCGCAAGCGGCATTCATCTCATCTCCAAAACCTCCGTCTCCGCCTTTGGCACCGGTACCGACGCGCAGGCCACGCCCCTTTCCGACAGGCTGGCGGCTGCAATCTCCGGCAGAATTGTTGCAATCCGCCTCGACGGCTTTGCACCCCGCTTCCTGGACGCCCTGATCGCATCGATCGCGGATAAGGCTGCCCAGACATTGCATCTCGGCCTCGATGCTTTTTCGACGGGGGGAGAACAGGCTGCGACCGCAAACGATATCAAGCACTTCGCCGAACGCGGATTCACGGGCACGATCGTCAATGCAGACGGTCGGGCCGCGCATAATGCCGGCGGAACGGAGGCGCAGGAACTTGCTGTCATAGCCGCAAGCCTCGTGGGTCATTTGCGATTACTGGATAAGGCCGGCCTTTCGCCGGAAGCAGCGCTTCGGGCAACCAGCCTCTGCCTTTCGGCCGATCAGAACCAGTTCACGGCGATGGCAAAGACGCGCGCGGCGCGGCTGATCTTCACCCGGATCGCCGAGGCTTGCGGCGTGCCCGATCCAGAGCCGCCGCATCTCCTGGCGGAAACAAGCTATCGGATGCTCACCCACCGCGATCCCGAGACGAATATTCTGCGCAATACGATCGCGGTTTTTTCAGCCGGCGTCGGCGGCGCCGGCGAGATTTCCGTCCTGCCGCACAGCCTGACGCACGGCATTCCCGATCCGCTGGCGCGGCGCCTGGCGCGCAACACGCAGACGATCCTAATCGCTGAGAGCCATCTCGATCATGTCGTCGACCCAGCCGCCGGAGCCGGCGGCATCGAGGCGCTGACCGACGCACTGGCCGAGCGGGCATGGGATATTTTCACCGAGATCGAAGGCAAAGGCGGATTGGCAAAAGTAATCGCGGGCGGTCGGCTTGCGGCGATGATTGCCGAGGCACGTGCAGGTCGTGCCTCCAGGCCAATCGTGGGGACGACGCTGTTTGCGATGAAGACGGAGCGGCCTGTGGCTGTTTTGGGGGCTTTGGGGCCGGTTGCTGACGGCATGGGGTTGATGCCGGTGCGGCTGGATGAGGGGGTGGAGGGATGAAAATGAGTATCGCGTTCGAGGCAAGTGCGCACCCCCCTTTGTCACTTCGTGACATCTCCCCCACAAGGGGGGAGATCGTTCCGAAACAGCTGCTTCATGCCACAGGAGCATCAAACTTAGCTCCCGCGGATTCGATATCGATTTGGTGCGAAAAGGGTTCGCGAGTCTCCAATCTCCCCCCTTGTGGGGGAGATGTCGCGACAGCGACAGAGGGGGGTACTGTACACTCCGCATCCACGGAGGCTTCCGCTCCATGACCAAAATCCCCAACTTCACAAACGTCCCCTGGGCGAAACCGCAAGCAACCGCGCTAACAACCGCCGCCCCAACCTGGGAGACCCCCGAAGGCATCGCCGTCAAGCGCGCCTATGGCGAACGCGAACTCTCCGGACTGAACTTCCTTGAGACCCATCCCGGCGCAGCACCTTTCGTGCGCGGCCCTTATCCGACAATGTATGTCCAGCAACCCTGGACCATCCGGCAATATGCGGGGTTCTCGACAGCCGAGGAATCCAATGCCTTCTATCGCCGCAATCTTGCGGCCGGGCAGAAGGGCCTTTCCGTCGCCTTCGATCTGGCCACCCATCGCGGCTATGACAGCGATCATCCGCGCGTCGCCGGCGATGTCGGCATGGCGGGCGTGGCGATCGATTCCATCCTCGACATGCGCCAGCTCTTCGACGGCATTCCGCTCGACAAGATGAGCGTATCGATGACCATGAATGGCGCGGTGTTGCCAATCATGGCGCTCTACATCGTCGCGGCGGAGGAACAGGGGGTCTCCGAGGACAAGCTTTCCGGCACGATCCAGAACGACATCCTCAAGGAGTTCATGGTCCGCAACACCTATATCTATCCGCCGCAACCCTCGATGCGGATCGTTTCGGATATTTTCAGCTATACCAGCGAGCGGATGCCGAAGTTCAACTCCATCTCGATCTCCGGCTACCACATGCAGGAGGCCGGCGCGACGGCAGACCTGGAGCTGGCCTATACGATCGCCGACGGCATCGAATATGCCCGCGCCGGGGTTGCCGCAGGGCTCGATATCGACAGCTTCGCCCCTCGCCTCTCCTTCTTCTGGGCCGTCGGCATGAACTTCTTCATGGAGGTCGCCAAGATGCGCGCCGGACGGCTGATCTGGGCCGCGCTGATGCAGAAGAATTTCGCGCCGAAGGACCAGAAATCCCTGGCGCTCAGGACCCATAGCCAAACCTCCGGCTGGTCGCTGACGGCGCAGGACCCGATGAACAACATCATCCGCACCATGGTCGAGGCGATGGCGGCCACACAGGGACATACGCAATCGCTCCATACCAACTCCTTCGACGAGGCCCTGGCCCTGCCGACGGATCATTCCGCCCGCATTGCCCGCAACACGCAGATCCTCTTGCAGAAGGAATCGGGCACGACAGGGATCATCGACCCCTGGGGAGGCTCGGCCTATGTCGAACGGCTGACCCATGATCTTGCCGCGCGCGCCCTTGCCCATATCGAAGAAGTGGAAGCGCTCGGCGGCATGGCGAAGGCGATCGAGAAGGGCATCCCCAAACTTCGGATCGAGGAAGCGGCGGCCCGCACACAGGCGCGCATCGACAGCGGCCATCAGACCGTCGTCGGCGTCAATTTTTCCAAGCCGGAAAAGGATATCGAAGTCGATGTCCTGAAGGTCGAAAATTCCGAGGTGCGGGCACGCCAGCTTTCCAAGCTGCAGCAGCTGAAGGGCACGCGCGAGACCGCTGCGGTGGAAAGCGCATTGGATGCGCTGACGGAGGCCGCTCGAAAAGGCACGGGCAATCTGCTCGATTTTGCCGTCAAGGCAGCAAGGGCGAGAGCCACCGTCGGCGAAATCTCGCTGGCGCTCGAAAAAGCCTATGGCCGCCATGTCGCGGAGATCAGAACCATCTCCGGCGTCTACCGCAAGGAAGTCGGCGCCGAAAATCCGCTCTTCAATGCGGCGGTGGCCAAGGTCGAGGCGTTCCGCAGGGCGCGGGGCGAGAAGCCGCGCATCCTCATCGCCAAGATGGGCCAGGATGGGCACGATCGCGGCCAGAAGGTGATCGCCACGGCCTTTGCCGATCTCGGTTTCGATGTCGTCGTCGGCGCCATGTTCCAGACCCCGGAGGAAGTGGCCGACGTCGCCGTGCGCGAAGGCGTCGACATCGTCGGCGCATCGTCGCTTGCCGCCGGCCATCTGACACTGGTGCCGGAATTGAAGGCTGCGCTCGCGCGCCGCCATGCGGGTAAGGTGCTGATCGCCGTCGGCGGCGTCATTCCGCCACAGGATTTCGCGGCCCTCGAAGCGGCGGGCGCGGACTCGATCTTTCCACCCGGAACCGTGATCGCGGAGGCGGCGGCAGCGCTGATAGATCGGTTGACACCGTAAATAGCCGGTATTTAGACAGCGACGCTCCTGAAGAACTCGATGCTCTGCTCGATCTCGCCCGGCAGGGCTGAATTATGGCTACCCGGAACCGTCGCCATCTCCATCTTCACGCCGGCGGCCATCGCCCGCTTCGAGAGCAGCGTCAGGCGCGAGTCGAAGTGGGCTTCTTCGGTGCCATGGAACAGCTTTACCGGGCTCTTGAAGCTGTGCGCATAGCAGAGCGGCGAGCGCATCTGGAATTCGCGCGGGTTCTTGGTGTTGAAGCGGATGTCCTGCGGATAGCGGCCGAAGAAGGCATAGGCATCCGGATTGCCTGATATCGGCGCGACCGCGCGGAACCGTTTCGTCGACATGGCAGTCAGCATGGCCAGCGTGCCGCCGATGCTGTGGCCCGCCAGGAACAGGCGATGCGGATCGACACCCGGCAGGTGCCGCAGCCGGTTGGAAGCGGCCAGCACATCGGCAACTTCGTCGTAAAAGCCCGAGAAATTGCCCCTCTGCCCGTTCTCGCCGCGCATCGAAGGGATCATGACGACATAGCCGGCATCGATATACGGCTTCATCAGCTGCCAGTGCCCCTGGCCGATGGCATTGCCGCCATGCAGGAAAAGCACGGCCGGCTTCGGCTTCGCCGAGCGCGTGTAGCGGGAAACCCAGGCGACGAGCTCCAACTCGTCGCCAACGCCGCTGCGATAGAAAAGCCGATCGGCCGTCGATGGCGTGACCAGAGGCTCATAGATGTCGGGAGCCGCGCCTTTGCTCAGGAGGTCGGTCCGGAACAGATGGCGCTCCTTGGCGTAATCGCCCGCGAGCTGCGGCGGCGCATCCGAAGCCTTTTCGTCGCTCCGGGCAATCTCACCCTTGTTCTCGGTGGGCTTGCTTCCGATCGTACTGTCATCGGCCGCTCTGACAATACTGGGCGTGAAAAGGGTGGAAGCGATGCCGGCCAGAATGGCGCGACGATTGAGACGGAATAGGTGGTCGTCAGACGTGGTCATGGCTCTGTCCAAATATCCCGGCGCAGCGCAAATCTGCACGGGTTGAAAGGCAAGGCCAACTCACATTGTGGTGAGGAATCGCCCCAGCCTATTCATCGACAACAGGAGCCTTGGCGTCAATCATCGCGATCAAAGTTTCCAGTCTGTCCGCCTCGTAGGGCGGCTTGTCCGGCCGAAGCCGGGCAATGCGCGGAAAACGCATCGCAACACCCGATTTATGACGGGTGGAGCGGTTGATGCCTTCAAAGGCCACCTCGAGCACGAAGCCGAAATCGTGATCGGCGCGCACCGCTCGCACCGGGCCGAAGCGATCGACCGTATTGTTGCGCACGAACTTGTCAAGCACCTCCAGCTCCGCATCGGTGAAGCCGAAATAGGCCTTGCCGACGGGCACGAGCTGTTCGCCCTCCGGCGTCGTCGCCCAGACGCCGAAGGTGAAATCGGAATAGTAGCTGGATCGCTTGCCATGGCCGCGCTGCGCATACATCAGCACGGCATCGACATTGTAGGGATCGCGCTTCCATTTGAACCACGGCCCCTTGGCGCGGCCGGCGAGATAAGAACTGTCTTTGCGCTTGATCATCACGCCTTCGATCACCGGATCGGGCGGTGCGGCGCGCAGTCGGTCGAGCTCCTCCCAGGAGGTGAAATCGACGAGCGGCGAAAGGTCGAAACGATCGTGAGGCGCGGCATCGATGATCTCAGTGAGCCGCTCGCGCCGATCAAGGAAGCCGCGGGCGCGCACGTCCTCCGCCCCATCGAACAGAAGATCGTAGGCACGAATGAAGGCCGGGAACTCCTCCAGCATCTTCGTGGTGACGGTCTTGCGGTTGAGGCGCTGCTGCAGATCGGAAAAGCTGCGCGTCGGGCTGTTGGAGCGAACGGTGCCGCCGACCAGCAACTCGCCATCCATCACGCCTTCGAAACTTATCGCATCGACGATGTCGGGAAAGGTGCCGGATATATCGTCGCCCGAGCGCGAGTAGAGCTTGCTCGTGTCCCCGGAGCGCGAAAGCTGGACGCGAATGCCATCCCATTTCCATTCGGCGGCGAAATCCCGCGGGTCGAGGCCGTCGAGATCGCCGGTTTCAACCGGATTGGCGAGCATGACGGAATGGAAAATCGCCGGCGTCGCCAGGATCGGCTTCTCAGCCTCCCCCGCAAGCCAGCGGAACAGGCTTTCATAGGGCGGCTGCAGGCCATGCCAAAGCGTTTCGATCTCGGTCACGTCCTTGCCGCCAAGCTCCGCGAGCGCCTGCTTGGCGAGGCGCGCCGAGACGCCGATGCGCAGCGCACCGGTCGCAAGTTTCAGGAAGGCGAAACGGCCTGACGTATCCAGCCGGTCCAGCAGGTCGCGGACGAAACTGCGCACCTCGGTCCGCCCGAGCGCATTCATGCGGCGGACGATATCGCCGAGCTTCGGCTGCTCGCCGGCAGGGCGCTCGATGTCGCTTTCCTTGTCCCATACCAGGGAGATCGTCTCAGCTAGATCGCCGACATAATCATAGGAATAGCGGAACAGCACGTCATCCATGCGCTCGAGAACAAGCTCGCGCAGCATGGCGGGCTTGACGTTGCGCACCTCGAGCGTGCCGGCGATGGCGGCCAGACCATAGCCGCGGTCAGGATCGGGCGTATCGCGGAAATAATCGGTCAGCAGCTTCAGCTTGCCGTTGCGGCTCGGCGTCAGCACCAGGCGGTCGAGAAGGTCGGCAAAGGCTTTCATCTGAGCGCCTCCTTCTCCCCTCGGGGAGAAGGTGCCCGGAGGGCGGATGAGGGGGAGCAGGGGTAATCCCGCGCGCCACGCATACGCTGCAGCGTTGCAATATCGCGTAAATCCCCCTCATCCGACCCTTCGGGCCACCTTCTCCCCGCCGGGGAGAAGGCGAGACAAACGACGACCCTCATCATCTAGTCTCCTTCGTCTTCATAGCCGATGAGATGCAGCGGCTTGGCGGCGATGCCCTGCAGCTCGCACCAGCGCACCAAGGCCTCCTCGCGGCCGTGGGTGACCCAGACCTCGCTCGGCTTCAAATCGGAGATCGTCTCGGTCAGCTCAGGCCAATCGCAATGGTCTGATATGACGAGCGGCAGCTCGACACCGAGCTGCTTGGCACGCTGGCGGACCATCATCCAGCCGGAAGCGAAGGCCGGAAGCGGATCGTGAAAGCGCCTCGCCCAGCGGTCCTGGAAAGCGGAGGGCGGACCGACAACAACGGCGCCGTGGAAGATCGACTGATCCCGGCTTTCGATGGTGGCCGGCTTGAGTTCGCCGAGCGCGATGCCTTGGCTGATATAATAATCGCACAGGCTTTCCAGCGCGCCGTGAATATAGATCGGCTTGTCATAGCCGGCATCGCGCAAAAGACGGATGACGCGCTGTGCCTTGCCGAGCGCATAGGCGCCGATCAAATGCGTTCGCTCGGGGAACTGGTGAAGCGAGGCTAGGAGCTTGCGTGTCTCGGCCATGGGGTCGGGATGGTGGAAGACCGGCAGCCCGAACGTCGCCTCCGTGATGAAGACATCGCAGGGAACCGGCACATAGGCCTCACAAGTCGGGTCCGGCCGACGCTTGTAATCTCCTGAAACGACGATACGCAGCCCGTCCTTCTCCACCGCGATCTGCGCCGAGCCGAGCACATGGCCTGCAGGATGGAACTGCACCTTGACACCGTTGATCGTCACTTCCTCGCCGAAAGCAACTGCCTGCTCGGATCCTGCAAAGCCGTCGCCATAACGGATGCGCATGATATCAAGGGTCTGGCGCGTGGCGAGCACATGGGCATGGCCGGAGCGGGCATGGTCGGAATGGCCATGCGTGACGAGTGCTCGACCGACCGGCTGCACGGGGTCGATGTAGAAGCCGCCGATCGGACAGAACAAGCCCTCGGGCGCCGGATAAAGCAGTTGATCGGGTCTCATGACTTATGAGGATAGCGCGATTTGCACGATTAGGTAGCGATAACAGCAGCTTTTTGATCGAATCCGCGTGTCGGTTGCCGATCGGGCAGGTCGAAAACCAGGACATCCTCGCAATAGGGCTTCGCCTTCGCCACGACGACGCCGCTCGGATCGACGATCGCGCTGCTGCCATAGCTCACCCAGCCGTCCTCGTTGCCACCGACCACATCTGACGCCATGACCCAGCAGCCCGTATGCCTGGCGCATATCTGCAGGCTCGAAATGCCCGGCTTGTGCCATAGCTCGGCTTTGTGAGGCCGGAGCATAAGATTGATAGGGTTGCAGATGAGGCCGGCTCCCTTTCCGGCCAGGCGGCGTGCGGCGTAGGGATATCTGAGATCGGCGCAGATATTGATGCCGAAGCGCCAATGCCCCTCCTCCCAGACGGGAAAATCCTTTCCGGGCGTGCAGCCCTTTTCGAGCGGATGCGCCTTGGCATAGACCCCGACTATCCGGCCCGACTTGGCGACGATGGCGCTGTTGTGGATCGCATCGCCCCTGCGCTCGAAAAGGCCGACGATCGCTGTCGTTTTCCCCGCCGCGAAGCGAGCGACAAGGGTGTTTAGATGCGGATCATCCAGAGAAAGCGCGCGGCGTTCGGCAATGGCTTTATCGTAGCTGTGCCCCTGCAGATAGCATTCGGGGAAAAGGGCGAGATCGATGCCTTGCGCTTCGGCCCATGCGAGATCGCGCGCCAAAACCTCGGCCGCCTGCTCGACGGCGTCGAAAAGTGCCAGACGTTGAAAGGCCGCGATCCGCATGTGGCAGGGTTAACATGTGCGGCGAGTCGCCCCTAGAGCCAATGGATCGGACGTAGGGCATCGTCTGTGCCGGACTGGTAAACGAAATAGAAAGAACTTGGTTATTATGGCCGATCAAGCGCGTTTGAACGGCTGCCGCCGTATCAAAACGGCACAGATAGGCCTGGCATGATTTCTGCTTTGCCGGTGTCATCTCCGGAGTTCGCAATGATCCAACGCCGCACCTTCATCGCTTCCCTCACCGCCTCGGCAGCCGCTGGCCTGCTAGCGCCTCGCGTTTTCGCCGCGCCGCTTGCCAGGATGACGGGCACCGAATTGCGGGGACCGATCGATGCTATTGCACTGAAGACGACGCCGGGAGCGAGCGACATCAGGAGCGGCAAGCTGCAAGCGATGATCGACAATGCGGCGCGCACCAACATGCCGCTGTTCCTGCCGCCCGGCACATACAACATCTCCAACCTGACACTGCCCAACAATACGCGCATCGCCGGCGTTCCCGGCGCATCGCGGCTCGTCTATAGCGGTGACGGCCATCTGATGAATGCGGACAAGGCCAGGCGCATCGAGCTTTCGGGCCTCGTGCTTGACGGCGGCAATCGCTGGCTCGCCGATTATGCCGGGGGGCTGCTGCAATTTACCGGCGTTGAAGAGGTGCTGATCGACAATTGCGAGATATCAGGCAGCCGCAAGCATGCGCTACAGCTGGAGCGCTGCGGCGGCCGGATCGAGCGCAGCCGCATCTCCGGTGCCGCCGAGGCCGGCATCTACTCCGTCCAGTCAGTCGGATTGACGATGAACGGCAATCGCGTCGAGGATTGCGGCAATGGCGGCATCCTGGTCCATCGCTGGGACAAGGCGGAGGATGGCAGCAGCGTCACCAACAACCGCATTGCCCGCATCCGCGCCAATGGCGGCGGCACCGGCCAGAACGGCAACGGCATCAATGTCTTCCGCGCCGATGGCGTAACGGTTTCGGGCAACCAAATTGCCGATTGCGCCTTCACGGCGATCCGCGCCAACTCGGCATCGAATGTGCAGATCTCGAACAATCAATGCCTGCGTTCGGGCGAAACCGCCATCTATTGCGAATTCGAGTTTGTCGGTGCCGTGATCAGCAACAACTTGGTCGATGGCGCCGCCAACGGCATCTCGGTCACCAATTTCGACAAGGGTGGAAGGCTCGCCTCGGTGACGGGCAATGTCATCCGCAACCTGTCGCTTACAGCACCTTACACGCAGGATGGCGGCTTTGGCATCGGTATCTCGGCCGAGGCGGATACGCTTGTTGCCGATAATGTCATCGAGAATGCGCCGCTCTGGGGAATGCGGCTCGGCTGGGGTCAATATCTCCGCAATGTCGTCGCAACCGGCAACATCGTCAGACAGGCCGGCATCGGCTGCGTCGTCTCGGTCGCCGACGGCGCCGGCGCGGCTGTGATTTCACGCAATCTCTTTCAGGAGATGCAGCAAGGCGCGATCATGGGCTTTCGCTGGGACAAGCCGGCATCGGGTGAGTTGGCCAAGGGAAACTCGCAGTTCCAGCAATTGACCATCGAAAACAACAGGCTGCTTTAGGCCGATCGCCAATTCGGCTGCCGCTTTTCGAAGAAGGCCGTGACGCCCTCCTTCGCCTCTTCGGTCTCCCACGCATCCGCCAATTGCTCGACGACATGATCGATCATGCCGTCGGTGATCGGTCTGCCGACGGAACGCGCCAAGGCCTTGGCGCGTGCGGCCGCTTGCGGAGAGGCGGCCAGGAAATGGCGGACCTCCGCTTCCACGGCTTCATCCAACGCCTCCTCGGCAACGACTCGCGACAGCAGGCCGGCGGCATGCGCCTGCCAGGCGTCGATGATCTTGCCGGAGAGGAAGAGCGGGCGGGCATTCGTCTCGCCGATGCGGGCGATGACATAGGGGCTGATGGTGGCGGGAATGATGCCGAGGCGCACCTCCGTCAGGCCAAAGCGGGCCGTCGATGCCGATATCACCATGTCGCAGACACTGAGGATGCCAATGCCGCCGCCGAAGGCATTGCCATGCACACGGGCAATCAACGGCTTCGGCAGCTCGTTCAGCGCCTTGAACAGCATGGCAAGCCGGCGCGCCTCGACCATGCGCCCGTCCCGCGTTGCGTCGAACTGGGCGCGCATCCAGCCGAGATCTCCGCCGGCGCAGAAGCTCGCACCCTCCCCGGTGAGCACGACGACCCGAACCGTCTTGTCATGGGCAAGATCGCGAACCGCCGCGGTTAGGGCATCGATCATCTCAGCCGATAGGGCATTGTGCTTCTCGGCGCGCGCCAGCGTGAGGTGGGCAACGCCTCGTCCATCGGTGTCGATGCGGATCGTTTGCGATGTCATGGGGCACTCCTGAGGCTACGGGCAAAGGCGGCGGCGCGGGCAAGCTTCTCATCATCGAGACCGGTCTCGAAGCCGTGGAGTGCCAGATAGTGGTGAACCGCCACGGTATCGAGATTGCCCTTGGCGCCGGGAGCAAAGGGACAGCCGCCGAGACCGCCGGCGGCGGCGTCGAATACTCGCAGGCCCCGATCGAGAGCTACCCCGATATTGTCCAATGCCCGGCCTGACGTATCGTGAAAATGGCCTGCCAGCACGGAAGCAGGGAGTTCGGCAAGAACGGCTTCCAGCATTCTGTCCACCGCCTCCCGTTCGCCTCTGCCGATCGTGTCGCCAAGGCTGATCTCATAGCAGCCGAGCGCTCGCAATTGCCGGGCAACGCTCACGACGTTTTGCGGCGGCACGGCACCCTCGTAGGGGCATTCGACGACGCAGCTGACATAGCCGCGCAACGGAACCCCGCGATCCCTGCTGGCTACGGCAACCGGCCGGAAACGTTCGATACTTTCGGCGATGGAGCAATTGATGTTGCGCATGGAGAAGGTTTCGGACGCCGAGGCGAAGATCGCCACTTCATCGGCGCCCGCCGCAAGTGCCGCCTCGAAGCCCTGCATGTTGGGCGCCAGCGCCGCATAACGAATGCCGGAACGCCGCTCTATTCCGGCCATGACCGCGGCGGCGTCGGCAAGCTGCGGCACCCATTTCGGACTGACGAAGCTGGTGACTTCGATGCGCTCGAAACCGCAATCGGAGAGCAGATCCACCAATTCGATCTTCCGCGCTGTATCGACCGGCTCTTTCTCATTCTGCAGTCCGTCGCGCGGCGCCATCTCGACGATGGTAACGTGGTTGGGAGGTTTGTCGGTCATACCGCGTCCTCCGGCCGAAGCGACAGAAGCACGGCGCTTTCGCTGGTCTGATCGCCCTCGCCGACATGCAGGCTTTCGACGATGCCGTCGCGCGTCGCCGTCAGTGTCAGCTCCATCTTCATGGCCTCCATGACGACCAGCGCCTGGCCCTTCGCCACCGCGTCGCCCTCCCGCACGCGGACGATCTTGACGAGGCCCGGCATCGGCGCAATCACACGGTCGCCACCGGCGGCGGCCTCCTCCGCGCCATCGAGCAGATCGAGGCGATGGAAATGATGGGTGTGCCCGTCAAAGAACAGCGTCACGCCTGACGACGTCTCAAAGATATCGACATGGGACTGCCGGCCGTCGATCTCGACGCGTCGGGAAACAGTATCACTTTCGAAGAGATGGACAGGAATGGTGCGATCATCGAAGGCAACGTTGAAAATCGTCTCAGCCTTTGCGATCACCCAGCAATTCCTATGGCCGCCGGCAAAATGCAGCGTGACAGGTCGGCTTGTTTCGCCCCAGAGCTGCCAGGCACCGAGCGAGAGCCAGGGGTCGCTACCAGCGGCGCGCCTGAAGCCGCCCGCCTCGACGATGGCGGCAATGGCAAGGGCCGCATCGTCTGGCTGTTGCGTCGCGGTCAGCGCCTCCACATCCCGGTCGATCAACCCGGTATCCGGATGACCTGCGACGAAATCCGGCTGGCGGCTGAGACGGATGAGGAAATCGAGATTGGTGGTTGTTCCGGCGACCTGCGTCTGCTTCAGCCCTTGCGTGAGCCTGGCAAGGGCGGCCGCGCGATCCGGCGCATGCACCGTCAGCTTGGCGATCAGCGGATCGTAATGCGGCGTGATGCTGTCGCCCTCGCGCACGCCCGCATCGATGCGGGCATCATCTTCGGGAAAGCGTAAGTGCGAGAGCGTGCCGGTTGCCGGCAGGAAACCGCGCGAGGGGTCTTCTGCGTAGATGCGGGCTTCGAAGGCCCAGCCGTTTATGGTGAGTTCGTCTTGCGTCTTCGGCAGCGGCTCACCGCTCGCTACGCGCAATTGCCATTCCACCAGGTCGACACCGGCGATCGCCTCGGTAACGGGGTGCTCGACCTGCAGGCGAGTATTCATTTCCATGAAGAAGAAGCGGTCCGGCGACAGGCCATCCGAGATATCGGCGATGAATTCGACCGTGCCGGCGCCGCGATAATCGATGGCGCGGGCGGCGCGAACCGCCGCTTCGCCCATGGCACTGCGCATCTCCTCAGTCATGCCGGGGGCCGGAGCCTCCTCGATCACCTTCTGGTGCCGGCGCTGCAGCGAGCAATCGCGCTCGAAGAGATGCACGGCATTGCCATAGCTGTCGCCGAAGACCTGGATTTCGATGTGGCGCGGCTTGATCAGGTATTTCTCGATCAACACGGCGTCGTCACCGAAGGCGGATTTCGCCTCGCGCTTCGCCGCCTCCAGCGAGGCCTCTAAATCCTCCGGCCGGTCGACGCGGCGCATGCCCTTGCCGCCGCCGCCCGCCCGCGCCTTGATGAGAACGGGAAAGCCGATGCCATCAGCCTGCTCGGCGAGGAAGCCGGGCTCCTGCCCATCGCCATGATAGCCGGGAACAACGGGCACGCCGGCCCGCTCCATCAGCGCCTTGGCGGCATCCTTGAGCCCCATGGCCCGGATCGAGGCCGGCGACGGGCCGACGAAGACGAGACCCGCGGCCTCGACCGCTTCGGCGAATTCGGCATTTTCCGAGAGAAAGCCATAGCCGGGGTGAATGGCTTCCGCCCGGGTTCGCTGAGCCGCCGCAATGATCTTCTCTTTCGAAAGATAGCTCTCGCCCGCCGCCGCCGGGCCGATATGAATGGCCTCGCCGGCCAGCGCCACATGCAACGCATCCCGATCGGCGTCGGAATAGACGGCGACCGTGCGGATGCCCAGGCGCCTTGCCGTCCGGATGACCCGGCAGGCGATTTCCCCGCGGTTGGCGATCAGTATCTTCGAAAACATCGGCTGACCCTATTGCGCGGCAATGACTTCGACTTCGAGCAGCCAGGCCTTATCGAAAATGCCAGCGATCACGACAGTCATCGCCGGCGCGAGCGAGCCCAGATATTCGCTGCGGATCTCGCGGTTCTCCATGGTGTGATGACGGTCGGCGAGAAAGGTGGTGACCTTGACGATATCGTCCTTCGTCATGCCGGCTGCCTTCAGTTGAGCGTCGATATTGTGCCAGACCTGGCGAGCCTGCGCTTGAAAGCCTTCCGGCAGGGTATCGTCGACATCGGTCGGAATCTGGCCGCTGACAAAAAGCAATCGCTCGAAATTCTCAAGTTTTACGGCCTGCGTATAACCACCGCGAGGCTGCGGCGCATTCTTGGCATTCACGGCATCGCGTTTCATCTCCATCTCCTCACATTCTGAAAAGACCGAAGCGCGTGTCTTCGATCGGCGCGTTGAGTGCTGCTGAAAGCGACAGAGCCAGCACGTCGCGGCTCTTGCGCGGGTCGATGATACCATCGTCCCAGAGGCGCGCCGAGGCGTAGAGCGGGTGGCTCTGGGTTTCGAACATCTTGAGCGTCGGTGCCTTGAAGGCGGCCTCTTCCTCCTTCGTCCATGGCTTGCCGGCGCGCGTCAGCGCCTCGCCGCGCACAGTGGCGAGCACGCCAGCCGCCTGCTCCCCACCCATGACCGAGATGCGGCTGTTCGGCCAGGTCCAGAGGAAACGCGGCGAATAGGCACGGCCGGCCATGCCGTAATTGCCGGCGCCGAAGGAGCCGCCGATCAGCATGGTGATCTTCGGGACTTTGGTCGTGGCCACGGCCGTCACCAGCTTGGCGCCGTTCTTGGCGATGCCTTCCGTCTCGTATTTGCGGCCGACCATGAAGCCCGTGATGTTCTGCAGGAAGACCAGCGGGATCTTGCGCTGTGAGCAAAGCTCGACGAAATGCGCGCCCTTCAGCGCCGACTCCGAAAAGAGGACGCCATTATTGGCGATGATCCCCACGGGAATACCGTGGATATGGGCAAAGCCGCAAACCAGCGTCGTGCCGTAGCGTGCCTTGAATTCATCGAGGCGGGAGCCATCCACCATGCGCACTATCACCTCGCGCACGTCATAGGGCGTGCGCAGATCGGAAGGGACGATGCCAAGGATCTCTTCGGGATCGTAGAGCGGCGCCTCTGGCGCGCGAAGCTCGACGCTCTCCGGCTTGCGGCGATTGAGGTTGGCAACCGCTTGGCGGGCAAGCGCAAGGGCATGGGCATCGTCACGCGCCAGATGATCGGCAACGCCGGAGAGACGTGTGTGCACATCGCCGCCACCCAGATCCTCGGCCGAGACCACTTCCCCCGTCGCCGCCTTGACGAGCGGCGGGCCGGCGAGAAAGATCGTCCCCTGCTTCTCGACAATGATGGTTTCGTCGGACATGGCGGGCACATAGGCGCCGCCTGCCGTGCAGGACCCCATGACGACGGCGATCTGCGGGATGCCCGCTGCCGACATATTGGCCTGATTGTAGAAGATGCGGCCGAAATGATCGCGGTCCGGAAAGACCTCGTCCTGGTTCGGCAGGTTGGCGCCACCGGAATCGACAAGATAGATGCAGGGAAGATTGTTCTCCGCCGCAATCTCCTGCGCGCGAAGATGCTTCTTCACCGTGATCGGATAGTAGGTGCCGCCTTTGACCGTGGCGTCGTTGCAGACGATCATGCAGTCGCGGCCGGAAACGCGGCCGATGCCGGCGATCAGGCCGGCACCCGGCGCCTCACCGCCATAGAGACCATGAGCGGCTGTCGTCCCGATCTCCAGAAACGGCGTGGCGGGATCGATTAGGCTGGCAACGCGGTCGCGCGGCAGCATCTTGCCACGGCTGACATGACGCTCGCGCGCCTGGGCGCCTCCGCCTTCCGCCGCCTGCAACGCAGCAGCCTCGGCGACACCGATCGCCTCCAGCATGGCGGCGCGGTTGTCGCGGAAGCGATCCGTATGCGTCGATATCTCTGATTTCAGGACGGTCATGCGGCCTCGCGGATCGAGTAAAATGAAATTCGAAATCAGGTCGTTTCGCCGAACAACTCGCGGCCGATCAGCATGCGCCGGATTTCGGAAGTGCCGGCGCCGATCTCATAGAGTTTGGCGTCGCGCAGCAGCCGTCCGGCGGGATAATCATTGGTGTAGCCATTGCCGCCCAGCGCCTGGATGCACTCGAGCGCCAGCGCCGTCGCCTTCTCGGCGGAGTAGAGAATGCAGCCGGCGGCATCCTTGCGAGTGGTCTCGCCGCGATCGCAGGCGGCGGCCACCGCATAGACATAGGCACGCGCGGCATTCATGGTGACATACATGTCGGCTAGCTTGCCCTGCATCAGCTGGAACTCGCCGATCGACTGGCCGAACTGCTTGCGCTCATGCATGTAGGGCAGCACCACATCCATGCAGGCGGCCATGATGCCGATGGGGCCACCGGAGAGCACGACGCGCTCATAGTCGAGGCCGGACATCAACACGCCGACGCCGCCGTCGAGCTGACCCAGAACATTTTCCTCCGGAACTTCGCAATCGAGGAAGATCAGCTCCGACGTGTTCGAGCCGCGCATGCCGAGCTTGTCGAGCTTCTGGCCGACGGAGAAGCCGGGGAAGCCTTTTTCGACGAGGAAGGCGGTGATGCCGCGCGGGCCGGCATCCGGCGAGGTCTTGGCGTAGACGACGAGGACATCGGCATCGGGGCCGTTGGTGATCCACATCTTGCTGCCGTTCAGCACATAGCGGCCGCCGCGCCTTTCGGCATGCAGCTTCATGGAGACGACATCGGAACCCGCGCCGGGCTCCGACATCGCCAACGCACCGACATGCTCGCCTGAAATCAGCTTCGGCAGATAGCGCTCCTTCTGCGCCGTCGTGCCGTTGCGGTGGATCTGGTTGACGCAGAGGTTGGAATGGGCGCCGTAGCTCAGGCCGATGGAGGCCGAGGCGCGGCTGATTTCCTCCATCGCCACCGTATGGGCGAGATAACCGAGGCCGGCGCCACCGAAGGCTTCGTCGACGGTGATCCCAAGCAGGCCGAGATCGCCCATCTCCCGCCACAGATGCATCGGGAAACTGTTGTTGCGGTCGATTTCGTCGGCAAACGGTGCGATACGGTTGGCGGCAAAACGGCGCACCTGTTCGCGGAGTGCCTCGATGTCCTCGCCAAGCGCGAAATTCAATCCCCCTGCAAACATCCGGCTTCTCCTCCCGATTGTCCCGAACGCGCGATCCTTACGAACCTATATCTCTTCATGCCCGCTTCAAGTTTTGGCCTTTGCGGTCATGCGGCGTCAGCAGGCACATGCTGCTTGCCTTGCTTCTCCCCAGGCATCTCATAGACCTTCAGCTTGTCTGATATCTTCGCCATGATCTTGCGGGCGGCCTCCTCCTTGATCGGTCCGAAGCCTCTTATCTCATCAAACAGCGAGAGGATGGCAAGGGCCTCGGCTTCGTTGTCATGACGCAGGCCGGCAAGCACCCGCTCCGCAATCTTTTCGTAGCCGGCAATCAAGCGGCGCTCGAGCCGGCGTTCCGCCATGTAGCCAAAGGGATCGAGCAGCGTGCCGCGCAGTCGCTTCATCGGCGCGATCGCCCGCAGCACCGGCAGTATCCAGGCGCCGAACTCGCGCTTCTTCGGCCGGCCATTCGGGTCCTTGCCGCCGAGGATGGGCGGGGCAAGGTTGAGCGCCAGCTTGAAATCGCCTTCCATCTCCTCGTGCAGATGCGCCTCGAAAGCGGGATCGGTCAGCAGGCGGGCGACCTCGTATTCGTCCTTGTAGGCTAGAACGCGCGCATAGGTGACGGCGACGGCAAAGGGCACCTTGTCCGAAAGCCGTTCCCTCGCAGCCAGCGCATTGGCGCGGGCGACGAAACCGGCATAGCGTTCGGCAAGCGCCGCATTCTGATAGGCCGTCAGATGCGCCTTGCGATGCTTGATGAGCTCATCGAGGCTCATCTCCGCCAGTGTCTTGCCGGCATCGCGCTCGGCCATCATGGCATGCACGGCCTGCGGGTCATGCGCCAGAAGCCGGCCCCACTGGAATGCGGAAAGGCTCGCCTTGACCGCGACACCGTTGAGCTCGATCGCCTTTTCGATTGCTTCCAGCGACAGCGGCAGCAGGCCGCGCTGCCAGGCAAAGCCGGTCAGCAGAATATTGGTCGATATGGCATCGCCGGTCACCTCGGTCGCAACGTGGTTGAAATCGAGAAAGACGGACTTGTCGCTGACGGTCTTGGCGATGGTGTGCTGCAGCGAGCCGACCTTGAAATCGAAATCGCGGTTGCGGACGAAATCGGCGACCGGCATCAGGCCGGTGTTGACGATGGCGGTCGTGCGGTTCGAGGAACAGAGCGTAATCGCATCCTTCGAGGCGCCGACCACTTCATCCGCGGCAAACAGCAGATCGGCGCCGCCATTGACGATGCGCGACGAGGTAACGTCGGCCTGATTGTGACCGATGCGCAAATGGCTCATGACCGCGCCGCCTTTTTGGGCAAGGCCGGCCATGTCGAGGATCATCGGCACCTTGCCGTCCAGATGCGCGGCCATGCCGAGGATCGCGCCGATCGTCAGGATGCCGGTGCCGCCGACGCCGGCAATCGCAATGTTCCAGGGCCGATCGCCGATGACGGGGATTTCGGGCATCGGCACGTCGACATCGGCATGTTCAAGCGCTTTGCGCTTGCGGCGCTTGCCGCCATGAACGGTGACAAAGGACGGGCAGAAGCCCTTGACGCAGGAGAAATCCTTGTTGCAGCTCGATTGGTTGATCTGCCGTTTGCGGCCGAACTCCGTTTCCAGCGGCTCGACGGAGATGCAGTTGGATTGCACGGAGCAATCGCCGCAGCCCTCGCAGACAGCCGGGTTGATGAAGACACGCTTGGCCGGATCTTCCATCAGACCGCGGCTGCGGCGGCGGCGCTTCTCTGCCGCACAGGTCTGGACATAGACGATCGCCGAACAACCCTCGGTCTCGCGCAGCGTCAGCATCACCTGATCAATATGGTCGCGATGCAGCACCTTGACGCCGGGCGCAAGCTCCGAGGCGCGATAGGCATCGGGATTATCAGACAGCAGGTAGATCGGCTTGACACCCTCGTCATGCAGCTGCTTCGTCACCAGCTCCGGTGTCAGATAGCCATCGATCGGCTGGCCGCCGGTCATGGCGACGGCGTCGTTATAGAGCAGCTTGTAGGTGACGTTGACCTTGGAGGCGACGGACTGGCGGATGGCGAGAATGCCGGAGTGAAAATAGGTGCCGTCGCCGAGATTGACGAACATGTGCTTTTCGTCGGTGTAGCGGGCGATTGCCGTCCACGGTACGCCTTCGCCGCCCATCTGCGTGAAGGTCTCGGTGTTGCGGTCCATCCAGGTGACCATGTAGTGGCAGCCGATGCCGGCGATGGCGCGGCTGCCCTCGGGAACTCTGGTGGACGTATTGTGTGGACAGCCGGAGCAGAAGAAGGGCGTGCGGTTCAGCGGTGCAACGTGAGTGCGGCTGATCTGGCCGCGCTCGGCAAGATAAGCGAGCTTGGCGGCGATGCGGTCATGCAGGCCCTGATCGAGATCGAGCTTGACGATGCGTCCGGCGATGGCTCTCGCGACCGCGCCGACGGTCAATGCCGCCGACAGGCTGAGATAGGGTTTATCGTGCTCGTCGAACTTGCCGACGATGCGCGGACGGACATCGGCCCGCCAGTTGAAGAGCTGCTGCTTGATCTGGTTTTCGATGATCTCGCGCCGCTCCTCGACGACGAGAACCTCGTCCAGTCCTTCCGAGAAATGCCTGACAGCCTCGGGCTCCAGCGGCCAGGGCATGCGTATCTTGAGGATACGCAGGCCGATCGCGGCCATTTCCTGCGGGCCGATCTCGAGTTCGCGCAGGGCCTGCAGCACATCCTCATAGGCCTTGCCGGACGAGATGATGCCGAGGCGGGCGTTCGGCACGTCGTGCGTGATTTCGTCGACGCGATTGGCACGGGCAAAGGCGATGGCCGCATAGGCCTTGTAGGTCTGCAGACGATCATCCTGCACCAGCGGCGGATCTGGCCAGCGCAGATTGAGGCCGCCGGGCGGCATTTCGAAATCGGTCGGCAGGACGAATTGCCGCCTCTCGCCCGAGAGATCGACGGCGGCCGTCGTTTCTATGGTGTCGGCGATGAACTTCATGCCGACCCAGCAGCCGGAATAGCGCGACATGGCGATGCCGAGCAGGCCGTATTCGAGAAATTCGTGGATGGACGAGGGATAGATGACCGGGATGACGGCAGACATGAAATCATGGTCGGTCTGGTGCGGCATGGTCGAAGATTTGGCGGAATGGTCGTCGCCTGCAAAACAGAGAACGCCGCCATGCTTGGAGGTGCCGGCGGCATTGGCGTGCTTCAGCACATCACCGGAGCGGTCGACGCCAGGACCTTTGCCATACCAGATGCCGAGCACGCCATCCTTGCGGGCGCCGGGGGAAAGGCCAACCTGCTGCGAGCCCCATACGGCCGTCGCAGCAAGATCCTCGTTGATCCCAGGCTGGAAGGTGACGTCATATGCGTCTAGGTAAGTCTTGGCTTTCAAGAGCTGTTGGTCGTAGCCGCCGAGCGGCGAGCCGCGATAACCTGAAATGAAGGCGGCCGTATTGAGGCCGGCAGCGCGGTCGCGGCGCATCTGCGTCATGGGCAGCCGCACCAGCGTCTGCAAGCCGGTCATGAAAACGCGGCCTTCCTCTGCGGTATATTTGTCGTCTAGCGATACACTGGTCGCAAGCATCTGCTCTCCTCCCGAGATCGCAGTCACCAAATGCGCTTATGCATTTCACCGGCTGCCCCCTACCGCATCCGATGAAATCACGATTCGAATCTAACATGCGCGGGCGCTAATTTCCGAACGAAGGCTGGGCATCGGCAGCATGATTTGCAAATAATTCGGGAGGCGGCTGATATTTTCGTGCTTGCTCTGTGCCTACCCACCCGCCCTCGCGGTCCGAGGCTCCGGCCTCATGGCCTGCGCACCTCAGGAAATGGTCCCAGTATACGCTATTCCATCACAAGCTTTCATCGAGATATCAACCGCAAGGCCTTCCGCTCGTCCCAAGCGATCAATAATGTCCCGCCTACTCGAATCTGGGAGACCCATATGCTGACGATCTACGGTGTCTATCGCTCGCGCGCTTCGCGCAACTATTGGATGGCTCACGAGCTCGGCGTCGAGTTCAAATCCGTTCCTGTCATTCAGGCCAGCCGGCTGCCCAACCCGCTTGCCGCCGATGCGCCGATCAACACCATGTCGCCGGAGTTTCTGGCCATCAATCCGATGGGCATGATCCCCTGCATCAAGGACGGCGATCTCGTCATGCACGAGTCGCTCGCCATCAATCTTTATCTCGCGCGCAAATATGGCGGCCCGCTGGCCGGCAAGACGGTGGAGGAAGAAGGGCTGATGTCGATGTGGACCATGTGGGCCGCGACCGAAGTCGAGCCCTACAGCGTCGCGCTCGTCCGCATCTATGACAATGCCCAGGAAAACAGTGAGGTCGGCAAAGCGGGAATCGCTGTTGCCTGCCGCTCGCTGAAGAAGCCGCTCGATGTCCTGGAGAAGCACCTGCAAAATCAGGATTATCTCGTCGGTAATCGCTTTACCGCCGCCGATCTCAACCTGGCGGAAGTGATGCGCTACGCCCAGACTGAACAGGAATTGTTCGATGCGCGTCCGAAGATGAAAGCCTGGATCGCGCGCTGCCAGTCGCGCGATGCCTACAAGGCCATGCAGGCGACGCGCGGCAAGGAGCCGGTCTGATAGATCCTACAGGAAGAGACGGATGCTCTCTTCCATCTCTTCGCGAATCCAGGCCTTGAAGGCAGTCACTTTCTTCGGCTCCCGCACGCCCGCAGCCGTAACGAAATAATGGCCGAAGCCCGTTTTGGCGCGGATGCCAAAGGGATCGACGAGGCATTTCTGCTGCAGCGCATAGGCAGCCAGCGTCTGCCAGGCGAGCATCACCCCCTGCCCCGCTATGGCCGCATCCAGACAGAGCGACGCGTCGTTGAAGATGTGCCGCTCTTCCATGCAATGGCCTGAAAGTCCGGCCTTGCGCAGCCACACTTCCCAGCCGAACATGGCATGTCCGTCGATGACGGCGGGAACTTTCAGGAGATCGGTGGGCTCGCGGAGCGTGGCGGCAATCTGCGGCGTGACGACCGGGAACACTTCCTGCGCCAGCAGCAGCTCGGCCTTGACGCCCGGCCATTGCCCGCTGCCGACCCGAATGCCGATATCGACATCCGAGGTCGCCGGACTGATGAGCCGCGTGGTGGCATCGATGCGCAAGCGGATATCCGGATGGCGGTTGGCAAATCGATCGAGCCGGTACACCAGCCAGCGCGCCGCGAAAACCGGCGCGACCGAAATGGTAAGAATATTCTCGTCCTTGTGCTGCGCCAGCGCGACTGCGGCCGTGAGCGCCTGAAAGCCTTCGCCAAGCCTTGCCAGCACCGCCAGTCCCGAAGCTGTGACCGCCATGCCCTTGGGCGTGCGCTCGAAAAGCGGGCGACCGAGCTGCGCCTCGGCCTTGATGACCTGCTGACTGACAGCACCGACCGTCACGCCGAGTTCGTCGGCAGCGGCCTGCAGCGAGCCGAGCCGCCCGACCGCTTCCAGGGCACGCAGGCCATTCAGATGAACGTTGTTGAGGTTTCTCATTATAGAATAACTATAGTAGCGTCACGTCATTCTCAATTGCATGAAGCGACAATTCGCGCGATTATTGCAGCATGGAATTAAAAACTGCCGCCGCCCGCCCGGCTGATGCCCTTCTGGTTGCATCCACGCGGAGATCCAAGGAGGCATGCGATGTCGATCTTGAAGCTTTTCTTCAGTCACTTATTGGATGAGGATTATAAACCGGAAGACGACCCGCTGCAGCATCCCATGCTTGCGGCGATGTCGCTGGAGGAGCTCGCCGACCTGCCGCTGATGCCGGAAAATCTCGGGCGGCCTATGGACAAGCGAAACGTTCAGCCGGAAGAATGCGCGTGAGAAAGCCTGTTTCCGTAGCGCAAGCATGACTTCGAACGTCAATATGGATACCATCGCGGAACGACTGGAGCGGCTTGTGGCGGAAGCCGGTCTGCCGGCGGTCGAGCCCGGCCTGCATTACGGCCTGCCGGCCTTCAAAGTCGGCGGCAAGGCATTCGCGACTGTCAAGAATAACGAGACCATCGTGCTGTCGCTGCCGATCGACCGCAAGGAACAGCTGATGGAAATGGCGCCGGAGATCTATTTCCAGACCGATCACTATATCGGCTGGCCTTCCCTGCCCTTGCGCATCAGCGCGATCGGCGACGAGGAACTGCAACAGCGCCTGGTCGAGGCGTGGCAGTACCGCGCCCCGAAAAAGCTTCAGGCAACATTCGACGGGGTATGATCAACCCTTTTCGACAGCAAGCGCCTTCTGGACTGCCGAACGCTCAAGCATGCGTGCATAATGGGCGCTGACCTTCGCAAACTGGCTACGATCGACACCGTCTCCCGGTAGCCACGTCTCCATGGTGAAGAGATAGCCGTCGGCAACGGTATATTGTTCGCCCATCACCCAAGGGCCTTTCAGCATCTTGTCTTCGATCAGGGTGAAGGCCTCCGTCATCGTCTGCGGCACCTTGGCCTTCATTGTCTCGATGGCCACCGCATCGTCGGTCCAGCGATAACCACGGCCCTTATGCGCATGGTTCACATGAACAGTGGAGGCGATATAGCCGTTGAATGATTGCATCTGCGCAAATTCGAAGGGGTCATCGAGCGGCGCGAGCTTTGCGGCCGGCGCGATCTGGGCGATATAGGCCAGGATCGCAACATTCTCGGTGATGACGCCGCGATCGGTTACCAGCGCCGGCACCCGGCCCTTGGGGTTGATGGCCAGATACTCCGGCTGGCGCTGATCGCCATTGGCGAGGTTGATGCGACGGTGCTCATAGGCGAGACCGGATTCTTCCAGGGCGATGAGGCTGGCGAGCGCGCAGCTTCCGGGCGCAGAATAGAATGTCAGCATGTTCCGTTCCTCGATTGGCTTCCACGAGAAGCTAATGGCAAGCCGGCCAATACGGAAGTGGCTAAGGCTGATGGGTGCGACAAAAGGTTTTGATCGATCGGATCGAAGCCCATCCCCACGGCATCGAGCCGCAGGAATGGGCAGCAGTGCTTATGCGCAGCCGGGCACGTCTTCAAGACTATACCAGACGGGAATGCCGCGCTCGCGAGCGATGCGGACATCATTGTCGGCGCCCTTGGAGTCGCCGGGCAATCTGAGCACACCCTCGCAAAGCTGCAGCAGGCGGCCCGCGGTCGGATGGAATATCTCTTCATAGAGATCGTCGCCGATGCTCTTGCCGCCGGCCGCATGCCAGACCGGCAGGGCAACCCATTCGCCAATCATCGGCAGATGCCCGGCCTTGAACAGGGCGTAGGATGGCTCCTCCAGGTGCTTGAGGTTCTCGGCCATCTTCTTCGGATCGTCTCCGGTGCCGGAGCGATAAGGCCCGGCAATCAAGATCAACATGTCATGTCTCCATTTCTAGCTCCTGCTTCCCGCAGGAATTTGCACGAATATGCGCATATTTTCTTGAATGTCGAATCGTTTCTGATAAATTCACGATTATTCGTGAAGTAACGTGCAGGGGACGATATGCTGACCAGCCAACGCAAAGCCCTCATCCTCGATCGATTGCGCCGGGATGGCCAAGTGATCGCCAAGGTTCTGGCGGACGATCTCGGCCTTTCCGAAGACACGATCCGCAGGGATCTTAGGGACATGGCGGCGGAGAAGCTGCTGAAGCGGGTGCATGGCGGCGCGCTGCCGCTTTCGCCTGATTTGCCGGATTTTACGACCCGGCAGGCAGTTTCATCGGAGGCAAAGCGCCGGCTTGGCGCCTATGCCGCGAACATGATCCAGCCAGGACAGACCGTGTTCCTCGATGGCGGCACCACGAATGCCGAGATCGCCCGTCAGCTCCCGAAGGATCTCGCCGTCACCATCGTCACCCACAGCCCGACGATAGCAGGCGAGCTGGAGCATCATGCCGCCGCCGAGGTAATCCTGATCGGCGGCAAGCTCTACAAACATTCGATGGTGGCGACGGGTGCTGCCGCCATGGCGGCGATCGCATCCATCAGGGCGGATATCTTCTTTCTCGGCGTCACTGCCATCCATCCCGCCCGCGGCTTTTCGACCGGTGATTTCGAGGAAGCGGCCATCAAGCGGCATATCGCCCAATGCTCGGCCGAAACCTATGTGCTGGCGACGAGTGAAAAGCTCGATGCGGCCTCACCATGCCAGATTCTGCCGATAAGGGATGTGTCCGGCCTGATTGTGCCGTCGGATGTTGCGGAGGAGAGCCTGGCGCCCTACCGGGAGACCGAGGTTCCGCTCTTGCTGGCCTGACGCCGGTTGCGCATCCGCCCGGCGGAATCGAGACGCCACGCCGGGATTTGCGTTATCGTCATCATGATGCGGTCGAAGATTGATCCTATGCCGGCTGGACATTGGCTTGCCTTGCCGTCGTCGCCATTCAAGCCTGCATCACCATGCCCAAGAGATCGCCCGTGAACGAACGCCGCATTCATCAGCTCTTCGAAATCAGCGTCCTCTTGAAGGGTGCGCATGCCCTGATCGAATGCAGCGGTGGCATTGCGCTCGCGCTCGTCAGCACCGAGTCCATCCTTCGCCTGGCAAACAGGATCACGCAGCCCGAGCTGCTCAACGACCCCAGGGACTTTATCGCGACACACCTGCTGACCTGGGCGCAGGATTTCTCGGTCGGCACCAAGAACTTCTACGCCTATTATCTGCTGAGCCACGGGTTGGTGAAGGTGCTGCTTGTCATCGGGCTGCTCAGGGGCAAGATGTGGGCCTATCCGGCTTCGCTGGTCGCCCTGGGGCTTTTCATCGTCTACCAGCTGTACCGTTTTGCCAACACGCACGGCATCGGCCTCATCATCCTCACCGTCTTCGACTTTGTCGTCATGGTCCTGATCTGGAAAGAATACAGGATCGTCCGGCAGCATGTGACGGCGCGGCGGACGATCGGCTGAACCGGAGATCGGCGGCTAGGCAGTGAGTATGGCCGCCGGCATGATATCGCCGACATGGATGCCGTTCCAGTTCCTGAACGATCTGTCCGCCATCGCCATGAGGCCGGCATGAACCGCGCTCTCCTTTTCGAAGAAGCGAGCCAGCGTGGCCGCAACCATGACCTCCGCCGCGCGAGTGGTACCATCGTCGCATTTGAGCGCGATGGCGATGCCCTGTTCGGGGATTGCGGCGCAGAACACGCCTTCGGCGCCGGTCTTGGCGAAGATACGGCCGGGAGCGATCTGCATGAGCTTGGTGCAGGCTCGATCGGTGCCGGCGACATAGAAGGGCTCGGCCATGCAGGCCTCGAACAGCCGGCGTGATGCCTTGGCGCGCAGCGGCTCCAGGCCGACGCCGGTCGCCATCCTGGCAAAACCATGGGCCAATCCCTTGAGCGGCACCGCATAGGTCGGGATCGAGCAGCCATCCGTGCCGCAATTATCGTGGGCAAGGACGGCGCCGGTCAGGCTCTGCATGGTGTCGCGAATCTGCTGCTGCAGCGGGTGATCGTAGCCGACATAACCTTTGGGATCGATATCCTGATGGCAGCAGGCGCAGATGAAGCCGGCATGCTTGCCGGAGCAATTATTATGCAGCGCGGTCGGCTTCTCGATGGTGCGTGCCTGATGGATTGTTGTCTTCGGGTCGAAGGACCAATGCGCACCGCATTCGAGCGCATCGACATCGCGGCCGGCGCGCGCCAGCATCGAGGCGGCGAGCGCAACATGCTCATCCTCGCCATTGTGGGAGGAGCAGGCGAGCGCCAATTCCTTGTCGCCGAAGCCATAGGCATCCGCGGCACCGCTTTCGACCAGCGGCAGGGCCTGCATCGCCTTGCAGGCCGAGCGCGGAAAGGCGCCGCTCTCAATATCGCCGACCGAGAATACCAGCTTTCCATCGCCATCGACTACAACAACCGAGCCGCGATGATGGCTTTCGACCTGGTTGCCACGGGTGACTTCGACGCAAACGGGATTGGACATGGTGGTATCTGGCCTTTGATTTGCTGGATGCCAGTGATAGCCGTTGCACCCTGGCTTGCCAATCGCCGACGACACCTGCCGGTGTCGAAAACCCCGCTGCTCAGACGGTCGGCCAAATCCGGTAGGCGCAACGTCTGGCGCCGAGGAGAATATGTTCCTCTCGCTCCACCTGCGCGCCAAGAACTATGCGGAAGGTTTCGAGCTCAGAGCGGCAAAAGCCGGAGCAGGCACACGCGGCGGCGCAGATGGGACAATGATTTTCCACCAGCATGAGCGAGCCATCCTCGTCCTGCCAGTGATCGGCCATGTAGCCTTCCTGCGTGCGGATGGCGGCGAGGCTTGCGACGCGTGACGGCAGATCGGCCGCGAGGTCGATTTCGCTGCGATAGCGCCGAAGCGTTTCCGTTTCACGGGCGGAGATGACGGTGTCGACGGCGCCCTGCCCCAGCTGGCTGACCATGGTCGCAAGCAAGGTAGCGGTCAGATCCGCATGGCCGTCGGGAAATTGCTTGTTACCGGCCGCCGTCAGGTGCCAGAACTGTCGCGGCCTGCCCCTGCCAGCCGCAGCCTCCGCCACCGGCTCGACCAGCCCCTCCTCCGCCATCTTCGTCAGCTGCTGACGCGCCGCCTCGGACGATATGCCGAGCGCGTCGCCGACGGCTGCCGCCAGTTGCGGCCCCTCGGTTTTCAACAGGATTAGGATTCGATTGACGGGCGATTGACGCATTTTTCCAAGTTTTCTCTTGTTTTAATCCGATGGCCATGTAATTTTCCAAATTATAACTTGGAAAATAATCAACCGCTAGGGAAAATACCGAGGATCGTTTGATGTCCAGCATCGAAAATACCGCTTCCACTCCATCCTCTTCCGTCTTCACCTTATTCTCATCGAAACTCCTGCCCGCGACGCTGATGCTCGGCGGCGGCGTGACGCTCTATGCCGTCGAGTCCTATATTACCGCCACGATCGCGCCCTCGATCGTCCGGGATATCGGCGGCCTCGAATTATTCTCATGGATGACGACGCTCTTCGTCGCCGCCGGCGTGCTCGGTTCGATCACGGTCGCAACCCGGCCGAAGGGCATGGGCTTGCGCGCCGTCTATATTTCAGCGGCGATCATATTCGGCGCCGGAAGCCTGGTTTGCGCGATCGCGCCGGCGATGCCCGTATTGCTCATCGGTCGCGCCGTCCAGGGTTATGGCGCGGGCATGTTGTCCGGCCTTGCCTATGCTTTCATTCGTTTCGTTTATCCGGAGATACTCTGGCGCAAGGCGTCCACGCTCTATGCCGCCATATGGGGTGTGGCGACGGTGCTCGGCCCGACGCTCGGCGGCCTCTTCGCCGCGGGGGGCGCCTGGCGCGAGGCCTTCATCATCCTTGTGCCGCTGACCGTGATCATGGCGCTTTCCGCACGCTGGCTACTGCCTGACGTCGCGGATGATCGGGCTGACACGAGGACGCCGCTCATTCAGATTGCGCTGCTGCTGACGGCCGTCCTGTTCGTCAACATCGCCAGCACGATGGAGCATGGATCGTACAAGGTCGTGCTGATCGCAGCTTCGATCGCATTCGTCGCGATGATGGTGGCAATCGAGAGAAAGAGCGAAACACGCCTGTTTCCCCATGGCGCCGTGATGCTCACCAATCCCATCTCGGGACTCTATCTCACGATGTTCACGCTTATGATGGTGCTGACGAGCGACATCTACATCCCCTATTTCCTGCAGACCCTGCATGGCGTCACGCCGCTGGTCTCAGGCTATCTCGTCGCGCTCGTCGCATTGGGGTGGACGATCGCAGCCTTCTTCAGCGCCACGTTTTCGGGCAGGCAGGCCGCCATCGCCATCATTGCCGGCTGTATCCTGGAAACTGCCGCAACCGCATCGCTCATTCCCTTCCTGGCCACGACCACTCCTTTCGACGACGTCGCCAAGTTTGCGCCCGCCGCGATCGCCATGTTCCTGATGGGGTTCGGCGTCGGGTTAGGCTGGGCGCATCTCGTGACCAAAGTCATCAGCATTGCCAGCAGAACCGACCAGGACAAGGCTTCCGCGGCGATTTCGATGACGCAATCGCTGGGCGGCGCGTTCGGCGCCGCCCTTGCCGGCGTCATCGTCAACGGCGCGGGCCTGACCCATCCGGGCGGCATCGCCGGCGGCCTCTCCGCCGCGACCTGGCTTTACGCCCTGATGGCGATACCCGGCCTGATCGCCATCGCGCTGTCCTTCACGATCAGGCCAGCTTCAGCATGATCTTGCCGATGTGGTCGCTGGTCTCCATCAGCCGATGAGCCTCGACCACATCATCAAACGAGAAGGTCCTGTAAATGACGGGGGCAACCGTGCCCTCGTCCAGCAGCGGCCAGACCTGGGAGAAGAGGTCGTCGCGAATGGCGCGTTTTTCCTCGGCGGTGCGTGGACGCATGGTCGAACCGGTCACGGTCAGTCGCTTCACCATCACCGGCGCCAGATTGACCTTGTCGGCAACTGCACCGCCTAGGAAGGCGATGATCGAAAGGCAGCCATCGCGCGCGAGCGAGGCGAGATTCTTTTCCAGATAGGCCGCACCGATCATGTCGAGGATGACATCGACGCCATGACCCGTCTCCGCCGCGATGACCTCGGCGAAATCCTCTTCTCTATAATTGATCGCCCGCTTTGCGCCGAGCTTCTCGCAAGCCTCGCACTTTTCTTTCGAGCCGGCCGTGGTGTAGACCGTTGCCCCGAAGGCCTGGGCGAGCTGGATAGCCGTCGTGCCGATGCCGCTGGAACCACCATGGATCAGCACGCTTTCGCCTTCGGTAATGCCGGCCATCTGGAAGAGATTGGCCCAGACGGTGAAGAATGTCTCGGGGACTGCAGCGGCGCGCACGGCATCGTAACCGTTCGGGAAACGAAGCGCCTGGCCGGCGGGAAGCACGCAATATTCGGCGTAGCCTCCGCCGTTGGCGAGACCACAGACCTTGTTGCCGATGGCAAACTCCGTCACGCCGGGCGCGACATCGACGACTTCGCCGGCGATTTCGAGACCCAGGATGGGGCTCGCATCCTTCGGCGGCGGATAGGTGCCTTGCCGTTGCGCCACATCCGGGCGGTTGACACCGGCAGCCTCGACCCGGACGAGGATCTCGCCCGGTTTCAGGACCGGCAAAGGCCGGCGGGCGATGGTCATGACCTCCGGCCCGCCAAAGGATGGCAAATCCACGAAACGCATTTCAGATGGCAAGGGCATGGCGCAATCTCCTCTCCCAGCAAAGCAGTGGAGATAGTTTAGCGCAGACCACTTGAAAAGGAGCGGGGACGGGAGGGCGTCAATTCGTCTCGGTCAGGCACAGGAATGCGACGCCGGTATCGCTTTCCTTTGCCTTCGTCTTGATACCCGCAATGGAGGTGCTGACGCGGTTGATATTGTCGATCACCAGTCCCTCGGACAATTGCAGAATACCGATGGAGCAACGCATCAGCGGGAATTCCGCCTCGGCGCCGCTGCGATCGTGGCCGCGAATGCGGCCGGCCGCCCGATCCTCGGCCGAGTAAAGATCGAGGACGTCGGCATGAAAATCGGCAAGAAGCCGGTCCAGAACCTCGCGCAGCTCCTGCGTGCTCCAGCCGGTGACGCCGATGAAGAAATCGTCGCCGCCGACATGGCCGAGGAAATGGCCCTCGGCAAAGAAATAGCGGCGCATCAGCGCTGCGAACAAGGAAATGGCATGATCGCCGAGATGGAAGCCATAGGCATCGTTGAACGGCTTGAAATTGTCGAAGTCGCAATAGCAGAAATGCCTGATCTCGTCGCCGTCCCGGCCGGCATGCTGCATGAAATCGTGGATCGCCCTGTTGCCCGGCAGGCCGGTCAGCGGATTCTGATCCTGGGCGATCTTCAGCTGCTTCTCGTTGATGACCTTGATGAGCGAGGCGGCCGAAACGATGCCGGCATAATGCGTGCCCTCGGTGACGATCAGGCAATCGCTGCTTTCCATGTTGGCGAAGATCGCCATCAGCGTATCAGCATCGGAATCGAGGCCGACGATCGGCGCCATTTCGACGAAATGAGAGATCGAGCGCTCATAGACCTTGTTTTTCAGAAGGTCGCGGCCGAAGGGCTGGTAGATGTATTCCTTGAGCTGGTATTCGTGGATGATGCCGCGCGGCTCGTCATTGGCGTTGACGACTGGGAAATAGGCCCGGCGCGGATTGCGGCGAAAGAGCTCGAAGACGCTGTCGATGCTGTCGCTTTCACGGATGGTCGGCAGCACCTCGATCTGCTTGCGGATGAGAATTTCATCCAGCGACTGGCTGTTGCGCGTCGTCTTGCCTAGATGCAGGAGGTGCGGAAAGCCCGGCTTGAGCTCGTTGACGAGCACTGTCGGCCGGGCAATGAACCAGCCCTGGACGAGATCGACGCCGAATTCGCGGCAGGTCAGGAATTCCGCCTCGGTCTCGATACCTTCGGCGATGACGCGCGTGCCGAGGACATGGGCGATATTGACGAGGTTCCTGAGGATATGGCGCTTGCGGGCGCTGCGGTCGATATCGACGATGAAGTGCCGATCGATCTTCAGATAATCGACGGGGTAATCGGACAAGAGCTTCATCTCGCCATGACCGACGCCGAAATCGTCGATCGCCAGCTTGAAGCCGGCGTTTCGCATCCTGGCGACCAGATCGTGAAACCCAGGCACGATGGTATTGTCGAAGCGCTCGGAGAATTCGAAGCAGACGGATGAAGGCGCGATACCGGCCTTTCGCATGTGCTGCAGCAGGCCATCCAGCAATGCCGCGCCTTGCGGGATCAACCGGACATCCAGATTGAGGAAAAGGGTTGCGGCAGCGATATTGGGCAAGGTGGCGAATTTCGCCAGCGCCCGGCTGGTGATCATCTGTTCCAAACCGAGAAGCTGGCCGGTGCGCTCGGCCTCGTCGAGGATATCGACCGGGCTGCTGAAACCGATGCGCTCCTGCCCTCGCATGAGGGACTCGTAGCCGAAAACGGCGCCGGTGCCGGCCTCGACGATTGGCTGAAATGCATTCTCGATGACGAGTTTGGCGAGAGTGACAATCTGGTCGCTGGCATATCGGCGCAATACGCCTGGCTCGACCGCGGCAGTCAGTGACATGCCCATCTCCACTTTGCGGATTCTGTTCTAATTTATTTGAGTAAAACTTTGGATTTACCGCGTTTTCGCCCCAAGATGCGCCATAAGCGTCAACGAAACCTTTCCCGTATGTGAAAGTTTCATGAATGGTAAAGCAATATTAACCATTCGTCAGGACGGAAGGCAGCCGCGCCGGCATGCGCCGCTGCTGTCGCCGGCAGCTTGTGAATTAGTTATGCGTATGCCGTTCCGCGTCGTAATCGGCAAACATGTCGGCGACGCAACGGCTGCCTTTTGCCGTGTCTCCGCCATCGTTAGCCGCACGCGGCACGTCGCAAACGTCATCGCGTTTGCGAGCCGCATCCCACATGCGCAAGGCCTCCCGCACGACTTCGCTGCTTGAGGCATAAGTGCCGGTATCGACCGCCGCACGGATGCCAGCAGCCTGAAGCGGGGAGATGGAAACCGTTACCATTGGCATGATATTCCTCCCTTGATGTTGTTACGCGGAAATTTGGCTGGAAGCATGCTCCGCGGCCTCGACCAGTGCCTTCAGGGCGTGTTCTCGAACATGCCTGCTTCCAGATGAAGGTACCGTCGTCACATCAGCTCAACATCGCTCCGCCTAACTGGGCAGAGGGGCAGAGAGTAGCGCCGCTCACGCTCCTTGTCAAAAAGTAGCAGTCCGTTACCCCTTTTGGAGAGCCGTTACCGCCTGAGCACAAGGCCGAAGGCCACCAATGTCCAGCCCTGGAAGATCAGATCGAACGCCAGGAAAAGGCCAAGGATCCAGAGGCTGTTGACCGGCCAGCCGACCGCGATGGCGATACCGGCCGCTGCGGTCGCAAGGCCGCTGATGACGATCCAGACCCAGCCGCGCTCCGGCTTCAGCTTGCGGCCGACCCAGACACGAAACGTGCCGGCAATGAGCAGAGCGATGGCAAGGAACAGCGTCAATGCCTCCGAAGCCAGCAGCGGGTTGGCGAAGGCAAGCACGCCGGCAATCGTATAAAGCAGGCCGCTGAGAACCCAGAACAGGATATGCTCCCAGCCCCTCACTTGAACGGCGTGGGCCAGATGCACAATACCGCCGATCAGCATCAGCATGCCAACATAAAAGACCGAAGCGACGGTGGCGATGAACAGATTGCCAAGGGCGATGCCACCGCAGATCAATAGCAATATGCCGAGCCCGACAAACCAACCCCATTTGCCGCGCATTGCGGATGGCGGGACCTCATCAAGAATATCGATCATGACTGCACCTCCTCCTCTTACGAAGTATGGCACAGAAATGCTCCTCGGAAAGAGGTTGCGGATTTTTTGGCATGGATCGCCGCTGCGTGATTTTTTTATTGATTGATCAGTCAATCAAAAATACACTTGGCTCCAGCCTTGGGGATTGACGCATGCCGAAAGTTGGAATGGAGCCGGTGCGCCGCAAGGCGCTGGTGGATGCCGCGATGCGCGTGATCGGCGATCACGGCTCGCTGACCGTCACCATGTCCGAAATCGCCAAGCAGGCTGGTGTTTCGGCCGCGCTTGCGCATCATTATTTCGGCAGCAAGGAACAGCTGCTGATCGAAACCGTCCGTGTTCATCTACAGCGGTTGCGCAACAGCGTCGTGATGGCGCTTCGGGCTGCGAAGACACCCCGTGAAAAGCTTTCCGCCATCATCCGCGTCAGTTTCCAGGCCGATCAGTTCGCGCCGGAAACGATCGCTGCCTGGCTCGCCTTCTATGCCGAAGCGCAGCGCTCGGAGGAGACGCGCCGCTTTCTCGTCATCTATGCACGCCGGCTGCATTCGAACCTCGTCGCCAATCTCAAGGCTTTGTGCCCGGCCGGCGATGCCGCGCGCATCGCCGAGGGTGCGGCCGCCATGATCGACGGGCTCTATATCCGCCAAGGCCTCAGATCCGCGCCGATCAGCACCGAGGCGTCGATCGCGCTGACCGAAGGCTATCTGACGACTCACCTCAACGCGTTGAAAGGCTGAAGACCATGCTGACCGTATGGGGCCGCAAATCGTCATCCAATGTGCAGGCGCTGATGTGGTGCATCGGCGAGCTCGGCATTGCCTATGAGCGCATCGATGCAGGCTTCAAATATGGGGTCAACGACACGCCCGAATTTCTGGCAATGAACCCGAATGGCACTGTTCCGGTGCTGCGGGACGGCGATGGCGAGCCGCTATGGGAAACGGGCGCTATCCTGCGCTATCTCGCCACGCAATATGGCGACGATGCCTTCTGGCCGAAGGACGAGCGGCGCCGCGCGCAGATCGACAAATGGGCCGAATGGGCCAAGATCAACATCGCCTTGAATTTCACCGGCCCGGTGTTCTGGCGCGTGGTGCGGACCGCTCCTGCCCTGCGCGATGAGAAGGCGATCGTTGCGGCTGTCGCAGCACTCGGTGCGAAGCTTGACATCGCCGAGTCGCAGTTCGAACGGCATCGCTTCCTTGCAGGCGATAATCTGACGCTGGCCGACATACAGTTCGGGCACGTTCTCTATCGCTATTTCGACATCGATATCCAGCGCCCTGCCCATCCGCGGCTGCAGCGCTACTATGAAAACCTGACCGAGCGACCTGCTTTTCAAGAGCATGTCATGGTGTCCTACGAAGAATTGAGGGTTCTATAATGCGCGCACAACCGAAAGCCTCGCATTTCATCGACGGGGAATATGTCGAGGACACCGACGGCACCCTTATCGAAAGCATCTATCCCGCGACCGGCGAGGTGATCGCCCGCCTGCATGCGGCAACGCCTGCCATCGTCGAAAAGGCGATCGCCAGTGCCAAGAGGGCGCAGCCGGAATGGGCTGCCATGAGCCCGACGGCGCGCGGCCGCATCCTGAAGCGGGCAGCTGACATCATGCGCGAGCGTAACCGCGAGCTTTCCGAGCTGGAGACGCTGGATACGGGCAAGCCGATCCAGGAAACCATCGTTGCCGACCCGACCTCCGGCGCCGACAGCTTCGAATTCTTCGGCGGAATCGCGGCTGCCGGCCTCAACGGCTCGTACATCCCGCTGGGCGGCGACTTCGCCTATACCAAGCGCGTGCCGCTCGGCGTCTGCGTCGGCATCGGCGCATGGAATTACCCACAGCAGATCGCCTGCTGGAAAGGCGCTCCAGCCCTCATCGCCGGCAACGCCATGGTATTCAAGCCTTCGGAAAACACGCCGCTCGGCGCACTCAAGATTGCCGAAATCCTCATCGAGGCAGGTCTGCCGAAAGGCCTTTACAATGTCATCCAGGGCGACCGCGAAACCGGGCCGCTGCTGATCAACCATCCCGATATCGCGAAGGTTTCCCTGACCGGCTCGGTGCCGACGGGCCGTAAGGTGGCGGCTTCTGCCGCCGGCAACCTCAAGCACGTCACCATGGAGCTCGGCGGCAAGTCGCCGCTGATCGTGTTCGACGATGCCGATATCGACAGCGCCGTCGGCGGCGCGATGCTCGGCAACTTCTATTCGACGGGCCAGGTCTGCTCGAACGGCACGCGCGTCTTCGTCAACAGCAAGATCAAGTCCGAATTCCTGAAACGCCTGAAGGCACGCACCGATGCCATGTTGATCGGCGATCCGATGGACGAGGCAACGCAGATCGGCCCGATGGTCTCCTGGGCGCAGCGCGAAAAGGTGCTTTCCTACATCGAAAAGGGCAAGGCCGAAGGCGCGACGCTGCTGACCGGCGGCGGCATCCCGAACAATGTCTCCGGCGAAGGCTATTACATTCAGCCGACCGTATTTGCCGACGTTACCGACGACATGACGATTGCCCGCGAGGAGATCTTCGGGCCGGTCATGTGCGTTCTCGATTTCGAGGACGAGGCCGAGGTGATCGCCCGTGCCAACGCAACCGAATTCGGTCTTTCCGGCGGCGTCTTCACAGCAGACCTCACCCGCGCCCACCGCATGGTCGACCAGCTCGAGGCCGGCACACTGTGGATCAACACCTACAATCTCGCGCCGGTGGAAATTCCCTTCGGCGGCTCCAAGCAATCCGGCTTCGGCCGCGAAAATTCGCTGGCGGCGCTCGAGCACTATTCGGAGCTGAAGACCGTTTATGTCGGCATGGGGCCGGTGCAGGCGCCTTATTAACGCAACCTCGGGGCTCAACTTCTCCCTTTGAGGGCGCCGGCGGCGGCGCCTCAAGGGAGGTCAGGAGCAACCAATCGCAAGCGCGGACGATGATCCGCCTCATCCTGAAGTGCTCGCCAAGGCGGCCCTCGAAGGATAGGGCGGCCACAGGGAGATAACTATGCAGCAGGCAGATTTCGTCATCGTCGGCTCGGGCTCGGCCGGCTCCGCCATGGCTTACCGCCTGTCGGAAGACGGCAAGCATTCGGTCATCGTTCTGGAGTTCGGCGGCAGCGACTTCGGCCCGTTCATCCAGATGCCGGCAGCACTTGCCTGGCCGATGAGCATGGATCGCTACAATTGGGGCTATCTCTCCGAACCCGAACCGCAGCTCAACAACCGCCGCATCACCGCCCCGCGCGGCAAGGTAATCGGCGGCTCCTCCTCGATCAACGGCATGGTCTATGTCCGTGGTCATGCGGAGGATTTCAATCGCTGGGAGAAGCTCGGCGCTCAAGGCTGGGCCTATGCGGACGTGCTGCCCTATTTCAAGCGTATGGAACATTCGCATGGCGGCGAGGACGGCTGGCGCGGCACGGACGGCCCGCTGCATGTGCGCCGCGGCGATGCCCGCAATCCCCTTTTCCACGCCTTCATCGAAGCCGGCAAGCAGGCCGGCTTCGAGGCGACCGAGGATTATAACGGCAGCAAGCAGGAAGGCTTCGGCCTCATGGAGCAGACGACCTGGATGGGCCGGCGCTGGTCTGCGGCGACGGCCTACCTCAAGCCCGCGCTGAAGCGGCCGAACGTGAAGCTCATCCGCTGCTTTGCCCGCAAGATCGTCATCGAAAACGGCCGCGCGACCGGCGTCGAAGTGGAGCGTAACGGCAAGACCGAGATCATCAGGGCGAACCGCGAGGTGATCATCTCCGCCTCCTCGTTCAACTCCCCGAAGCTGCTGATGCTCTCCGGCATCGGGCCTGCGCAGCATCTGCGCGATATGGGGATCGAGGTGAAGGCCGACCGGCCGGGTGTCGGCGCAAACCTGCAGGACCATATGGAATTCTATTTCCAGCAGACCAGCCTCAAGCCGGTATCGCTCTATTCCTGGCTGCCCTGGTACATGCAGGGGATCGTCGGAGCGCAATGGATGTTCTTCAAATCGGGTCTCGGCACGTCGAACCAGTTCGAAGCCTGCGCCTTCCTGCGCTCCGCACCCGGCGTCAAGCAGCCGGATATCCAGTATCACTTCCTGCCGGTCGCCATCAGCTACGACGGCAAGGCGGCGGCCCAGAGCCACGGCTTCCAGGTGCATGTCGGCTATAACCTGTCGAAATCGCGCGGCAACGTGACCCTGCGCTCCTCCGATCCGAAGGCCGATCCGGTGATCCGCTTCAACTATATGAGCCATCCGGAGGACTGGGAGAAGTTCCGCCATTGCGTGCGGCTCACCCGCGAGATCTTTGGGCAGAAGGCTTTCGACGACTATCGCGGCGCGGAAATCCAGCCTGGGGCGAACGTCCGGACCGACGATGAGATCGACACCTTCCTGCGCGAGCATCTGGAAAGCGCCTATCACCCCTGCGGCACCTGCAAGATGGGCTCCAAGGACGATCCGATGGCGGTGGTCGATCCCGATACCCGCGTCATCGGCATCGACGGCCTGCGCGTTGCCGACAGCTCGATCTTCCCGCACGTCACCTACGGCAATTTGAACGGTCCCTCGATCATGACCGGCGAAAAGGCGGCCGACCACATCCTCGGCAAGCCGAGACTGGCACGCTCGAACCAGGAGCCGTGGATCAATCCGCGGTGGGAGACGAGCGATCGGTAGGAGGGGCAGACAACGCCAACTTGACGGCATAACTTGCGGGATTTACGGAAAGTCCGTATATTTGCGGTAAGGAGACTTGCCATGAAAACGGTAACTGCCGCTGAAGCTTCCAAGAATTTTGGCGCATTTCAGGATGCGGCCATGCGCGATCCGGTTGTCATTACCAAGAACGGCCGGCCGCGAACGGTTTTGCTCGCTTACGAAGACTATCAGCGACTACTGCGACGAGACAGGCAGGTTCAGCTGACATCGAATCTTTCAGATGCCGATATTGCGGCCGTCGAAACATCTGAGATGGAAGCCGGGCATGAGCATCTTAACGATGAACTAAAGCCGCATGCTGCCCGCTGAGGTCAAAGTCGGCTTCGTCTTTCGCTATTCTTATCTCTGGCATAGGGAGCGCCTGGAGGGACGCGAAGAAGGGGTGAAAGATCGCCCTTGCCTCGTGTTGGCCCTTGTTGTCAGCGATGCAGACGGAACCAAGCAGGTGCGTGTCCTCCCCATTACCCATTCGCCTCCAGAAACGGCGTCCATGGCCATCGAACTTCCCGCGCCGGTCAAACTCCGGCTCGGTCTGGATGATGCCCCTTCGTGGATCGTACTTTCGGAAAGCAACTATTTTGCTTGGCCGGGGCCGGATATTCGTCCGGCGGAGACGGAGAGCGGTTATCTCGGACCATTGCCGCCAAGCCTTTTCAACGAGGTGAAACATCGTTTTGTGGCACTGGCGCGACAATCGGTGCATAGATCAGTTGCCAGGACCGAATAGTATCCTCCGACTCTAATTGTCCTGAAGAGCGTCCCATGCCCCCTATCTACCGTAAGTCCAAGCTGCTCCGCCGTTCCCGTGTTTTCTGGGGTTCGTTCAATCTCTGGCGGCCGCGTTTGGTCTTCTGGACGGGCGCGTTGGCGATCGGCGTGATCAGCGTCGGTTTTGCCAAGCTTGCCGATCTGGCGCAGCGCGCCTTTACCGGTGTGACCCAATCGGGCGAATGGACATGGTTGCTGCCGCTGCTGCTGACGCCGCTCGGCTTCGTGCTATCAGCCTATCTCGCCGCGACCCTGCTTCCCAATTCGCAAGGGAGCGGCATTCCGCAGGCGATCGCTGCGCGGCATCTGCATCATGACGAGGATCGCACGAAGCTGCTCTCGCTACGGCTGGCCTTCGGCAAGATCGTGCTGACCATATTGGGGCTTCTGAGCGGCGCTTCCATCGGCCGCGAGGGGCCGACGGTGCAGGTCGGTGCCTCCTTCATGCTGGCGGTTGCCCGCTTCGGTGGCATGGCGCAGGCAAAGGGGCTTATTCTTGCGGGTTCCGCCGCCGGTATCGCCGCCGCCTTCAACACACCGCTTGCCGGCATTGTCTTTGCCATCGAGGAGATGAGCCGCACCTATGAATCCCGCGCCAATGGCCTCGTTCTGACCGCCGTCATTCTTTCCGGCCTTGCCGCACTCGGCCTTTCCGGCAGCTACAACTATTTCGGCACGGCCGATGCCGCCCCGACGATGCTTCGGGATTGGATCGTCATGCTGATCTGCGGTGTCGGCGGCGGCGCGCTCGGCGCTACCTTCAGCGGGCTGGCACTCTATGCCGGCATCCGCATCCGCCGCTGGGCACAGCCGCAGCCGCTCAAGCGCATGCTGATCCTTGCCGGCCTCTGCGGCCTTGTCGTTGCCGCCGTCGGCGTGCTCTCTGGCGGCCAGACCTTCGGCACCGGCTACGAGCAGGCCCGCGGCGCGGTCGAAGGGCATGCCCTACCCGAACTCTTCTTCCTCGAAAAACTGCTGGCGAGCTTCCTGTCGATGATCTCGGGCATTCCCGGCGGCATCTTTGCGCCGTCGCTTGCCGTCGGCGCCGGTTTCGGCAGCACGGTCGGCACGCTGGTCGGCGGCGGTGTGGCGCTTGCAGCAATTCTCGGCATGGCAGGCTATTTCGCCGGCGTGGTTCAGGCGCCGATGACCGCCTTCGTCATCATCCTGGAAATGACGGGCGATCATCAGGCCGTCATCCCGATCATGGCAGTGTCGATGATCGGCTATGTGACGTCGCGGCTGCTGTCGCGCGAGCCGCTCTATCACGGCCTGTCGCGCGTCTTCATCGCAGCGGCGATCCGCGCCCGGCGCGCCATGGAGAAGGAAGCCGGCGAAGAACACGTCGCCGGTTGACCGGGCGTCAGCCATTCCGCACCGCGAATTGCGCTAAGCCATCAGCCTGGTGACCTCGGCCCTATCCGGCTGAGCAATCGCATCGGCAATGGTCGTCGAGAACAGGACCTTGCGCGTCGCATCCGCCACCCGGGCAAAGACATGCCGGATTTCGCAGGTCTGCTCACCGTCGCAATCGTCGCAGCGGCGATAGGCGGTGAGCGACAGACAGGGCAGCGGCGCCAAAGGCCCATCGATGACCCGCAGTATCTCGCCGAAGGTGATCTCATCCGCCGGCTTGCGCAGGAGATATCCGCCCTGCTTGCCACGGCGGCTGATCACGATGCCCTGATGTTTCAGGTCGAGAAGGATCTGCTCCAGGAATTTCTTGGGGATCTTCTGCTGGGCCGCGATGTCGGAAATCATCATCGGCTCGCCGGCCTCGGATTGGGCCAAAGCCGAAAGCGCGCGCAACGCATATTTTGCTTTCTGAGTAATCATTTCGAACCGCTTCACACACACATGCGATACGTTCGGCCGATGGATTCGGCCGGTCCGCTCTAGCTAGAACTCCTCAACCCTCGTCCCCGGGGTGTTTCGAAGCACTCACACCCATGGCGCAACGCCAGGAAAGATCAGCAACCCAAACTTGTTATCATTCTTAGCCGCTATGCCCATAGTTTAGCGCAAAATCCGCAGCAGCGCATCATTTTGGGCATCACTTCCGATTTCCGTTTGACAAGCTATGTGTAACTCTACTATTTCTATAGACATTAAAGCAAGCACTTAAACATGGCCCGCCATATCAAGTGCTTCCAAAGGGCCGCTTCTGGCGGCGAAACACCTTGGTTAACAGCCGAGGCGGTCGCTTTTCCTTATCGGTGCTGCTTCATGGAGATATTTACTCTCCATCCGCTTCGTTTCGAAATCTATTTTTCTGTCCGCCATCCTTGTGAGCTGCGATACTCCTGGCAACATCAGGACAGGATCCCCATGACTGCCATTACATCCATTGAAGACGCCGCGACGCTCAACGGCCAGCTCGCATCGCTCGATCTTGCTGGCCGTCTGTCCCTTGTTGCCGGCCTCGGTGGCCGCGCCGTGTTCACGACGTCGCTCGGGATAGAAGATCAGGTGATCACGGCGGAGATCGGCAATCATCGTCTGCCGATCGAAGTGGCGACCCTACAGACCGGCCGTCTCTTTCCGGAAACGCTCGCCCTGATCGACGAGACGGAAAGCCAATACGATATCCGCATCATCCGCTACGAGCCGGAACAGGCCGATATCGATGCCTATGCTGAAAAATACGGTCTGAACGGTTTCTACGAGAGCGTCGAAGCCAGGCATGCCTGTTGTGGCGTGCGCAAGCTCAAGCCGCTTGCGCGCGCACTCTCGGGCGCCACCATCTGGATCACCGGTCTGCGCCGTGGCCAGTCCGCCAACCGTGCCGACACGCCCTTTGCCGAATTCGATCCGGAGCGTAATCTGATCAAGATCAACCCGCTGGCCGATTGGGACATCGATGTCATCCGCGCTTATGTCGCCGACAACAGCGTTCCGGTAAACCCGCTGCATGCGCGCGGCTATCCCTCGATCGGCTGCGAGCCCTGCACGCGGGCGATCAAGCCGGGCGAGCCCGAACGGGCCGGCCGCTGGTGGTGGGAAAACGACGAAAAGCGCGAATGCGGTCTTCACGTTCATGAAGAGGCCGCGGCCACTGCCCAGTAAAATACCCGCCGGCTCTCGGCTTTCGATCCAGGGCGCGTTTCCTACGCCGCCGATCCACCGGGAGCCAAGGCATCCATTCTTTCCGGCCCATGTTCCGGCCGGCACACTTGAAAGTTCTGGAGTCATCAATGCCCGATAGCCGTCCGGATACGGAAATTTCCAATCCGCAAAGCGTCAAGCCACCGCTCGATCCGCATCTCAAGGCGCTGGAAAACGAGTCCATCCATATCTTCCGCGAGGTTGCTGCCGAATTCGAGCGTCCGGTGATGCTCTATTCGATCGGCAAGGATTCGTCGGTGCTTTTGCATCTGGCGCGCAAGGCCTTCTATCCCGGCCGCGTCCCCTTCCCGCTGTTGCATGTGAACACCGGCTGGAAATTCGCCGAAATGATCACCTTCCGCGACGAGATCGTTAAGAAGTACGATCTCGATCTGATCGAGCACATCAATCCGCGCGGCAAGGCGGAGAATGTTACGCCCTTCACCCATGGCTCGGCGCGCTATACCGATATCATGAAGACGGAAGCGCTGCGCCAGGCACTCGATGCCGGCCGGTATGACGCCGCTTTCGGCGGTGCCCGCCGCGACGAGGAAGCCTCGCGTGCCAAGGAGCGCATCTATTCCTTCCGCACACCGGACCATCGCTGGGATCCGCGCAACCAGCGCCCGGAACTCTGGAACATCTATAACGGCCAGATCCGCAAGGGCGAAAGCGTTCGCGTCTTTCCTCTCTCCAACTGGACCGAAGTCGATATCTGGCGCTACATCCAGGCCGAGGATATTCCGATCGTGCCGCTCTATTTCGCCGCGAAGCGCCCGATTGTCGAGCGCGAAGGCATGATGATCATGGCGGACGATCCGCGGCTGGAGCTGCTGCCGGGGGAAGCCAAACGCGAGGAGCTCATCCGCTTCCGCACGCTCGGCTGCTTCCCGCTGACGGGCGCCATACGCTCGACGGCAACAACGCTGGAAGACATTATTGCAGAGCTGGAAATCGCCACGGTTTCCGAACGGCAGGGACGCGCCATCGACCGTGACCAGTCCGGCTCCATGGAAAAGAAGAAGCGCGAAGGATATTTTTGAGATGACCGTAAACGCCAACGTCGTCACAATTCCCGCTGTTGGGCCTGCTGCCGAACCGGCCAAGGCCCTTCGCGACTCGCGCCCGCTTCGCCTGATCACCTGCGGCAGTGTCGACGACGGTAAGTCGACGCTGATCGGCCGCCTGCTCTGGGATACCAAGGCGGTCAAGGAAGACCAGGCCGCCACGCTCCAGCGCGATTCCACCGGCAAGCAGAACGATCTCGGCCTGCCTGACTTCGCGCTGCTGCTCGACGGCCTACAGGCCGAGCGCGAACAGGGCATCACCATCGATGTCGCCTACCGCTATTTCTCGACCGACAAGCGCTCCTTCATCGTCGCCGACACGCCCGGCCACGAGCAATATACCCGCAATATGGCAACCGGCGCTTCGACCGCCGATCTTGCCGTGCTGCTGGTCGATGCGCGCTTCGGCATCCTTGAACAGACCCGCCGGCACGCGACAATCGCCTCGCTGCTCGGTATCAAGCAGTTCGTGCTCGCCATCAACAAGATCGACCTGACGAATTACGACCGCGCCGGCTTTGAAAAGATTTCCAACGAATTCCGCGAATTCGCCCTTTCGCTCGGCGTCAAGCAGATCACGGCCATCCCGATGTCGGCGCTGAAGGGCGAAAACGTCGTCTATTCCGGCCAGGCGGCCATGCCTTGGTACAGCGGCCCGACGCTGGTCGAGACGCTGGAACTGGCGACCGTCCGCTCGGCGCAGACGGTCGGTTTTCGTCTTTCGGTGCAGCGCGTCTCCCGCCCCGGCGAAAGCTTCCGCGGTTATCAGGGGACGGTTGCCGGCGGTTCGGTGAAGCCGGGAGACAGCGTGATGATCCTGCCGTCGGGCATGGTCGCCAATGTCTCGAGGATCGTGACGTTCGATCTGGTGCGCAACGCGGCGGTGGCCGGCGATGCCATCACCCTCGTTCTCGATCGCCAGGTGGACGTGTCGCGCGGCGATATGATCGTCGCCATCGACAGTCAGCCGCAGACCGGCCTCTCTTTCGATGCGCAGATCGTCGCACTGCAGCCTGAGGGCATCGAGCCTGGCAAGCGCTACTGGTTGAAGAGCGGCAGCCGCCGCCAGCGCGTGCAGGTACAGCCGATCGCCCAGCTCGAACTCAAGACGGGCGCATGGGCGCCGGCGCAGGCGCTCTGGATGAACGCGATCGGCAAGGTTCGCTTGACCTTCGACGAGAACGCCATCTTCGACCCCTATGAGCAGAACCGTTCGACCGGTTCCTTCATCCTGATCGATCCCGAAAGCAACAACACTGTTGCCGGCGGCATGATCACCGGCAGGCGTTCCGACGTTGGCGGCATCCACAAGGAAGGCCAGCGCGTTCTCCTGTCCCTGCCCGCCGATCTCGCCGAGCAGATCATGGCAAGCGAACTCTTCGCCAGCCGCCGTGATGAAACGGATGTGCGTCGCGTGACCGCAGCACAGGCCGCGGAAATCTGGACGAACGCCGCCAGCGACATCTGATCGCTATCGCATCTGAAAAGGAAGGCGGCGGGCTCGGCCCGGCCGCCTTTTTTATTTGGAGGTGTTTAATTTGGAGCTGGAGCGGTTCAGCTTTTCATGGAAACTCTGAACCGCGCTCACTCTTTATTTCATTGCAATTCCGAACGGAAAACCGCTGCGCACTTTTCCTGGAATTGCTCAGAGGCTTGCGACGACGGCTGCCAGAGTTGCCATGCGAGCTTCGTCACGCTTGTAGAAGATCCACTGCTTGATGCGCTTCGGCCGCACGAAACCGGCTTGCACCAGAATGCGCATGTGCTCGCTCAAGGTCGCCTGCGAAATCTCAAGCTTTTCGGCAATCAGAAGCGCGCACACGCCGTCCTCCACCAGATCGCCGTCGACCTGCGGCGCAAAATGGGCACGCGGATCCTTCAGCCATTTGAGAATGCTGATGCGGCGTTCGTTGGCCAAGGCCTTGATGAGATCGAGCTCTTGCATTTCGTCATTTTGCTAAGTAACAAAGTCATTGTCAACTTTGGCCGCGAGATACCCCATGCTTTCCGACAGGATCACCCCCGAGCGCATCGCAGAAACCGAAAAGCGGATCCGCCCGCATATCCGCCACACGCCGGTTCTGCATGCGGACCTCGCGGATTTCGGCCTTGCTGCGGGGCCGCTGGATTTCAAGCTCGAGTTTTTGCAGCATTCCGGCTCGTTCAAGGCGCGTGGCGCCTTTTCCAGTCTGCTCGGCAGGAAGGTGCCGGCGGCGGGGGTCGTCGCGGCATCCGGCGGCAATCATGGCGCGGCAGTCGCCTATGCCGCGATGCGGCTTGGCATCCCCGCGACGATCTTCGTGCCGAGCGTGACCTCGCCCGCCAAGGCCGAGCGCATCCGCGGCTATGGCGCGAACCTCGTCATCGGTGGGGAACGTTATGCCGACGCCCTTGCCGCCAGCGAGCAATGGGTGGGGGAGAGCGGCGCCATGGCGATCCATGCCTACGACCAGCCTGAGACCTTGCTTGGGCAAGGGACGATCGGGGTCGAGATCGAGGCGGATATTCCTAATACCGATACGCTGCTTGTCGCCGTCGGCGGCGGTGGATTGATCGGCGGGATCGCCGCCTGGTTCCAGGGGCGTGTGCGCGTCGTCGCCGTCGAGCCGGAAGGCGCACCGACACTCTGGCAGGCCTTCGAGGCGGGGTACCCGGTCGACGCTCCCGCAGGCGGCATTGCCGCTGATTCCCTGGCGCCGAAGCGCGTCGGCGAGCTGATGTTCCCCATCGCCCGCGCCTATGCGCAGCGCCCCGTGCTGGTGTCCGACGACGAAATCCGTCAGGCGCAGCAGACTTTGTGGGACCGACTGCGGATCGTCGCCGAACCAGGCGGAGCGACGGCCTTTGCTGCGTTGCTCGCGCGCAAATATGTCCCGGCGCCGGACGAGCGTGTGGCCGTGCTGCTCTGCGGCGCCAACACGACGGCTGTTCGGTTCGACTGAAGCCGTCCTATCCGTTGACGGCTTGCCTCGGAGGGTCCACGCCGAGGCGTAAGGTCACCGCAATATCTCGGCGAGCGCTGCCAGCAGGCGGTCGCACTCCTCATCCGTGCCGATGCTGATGCGCAGGAAGTCGCTGATGCGCTCCGCGGAAAACCGCCTGATCAAAATCCCCCTGCTCCGCAGCTCAGCCGCCAGATCAGCGCCCGGCCGGCTTGGATGCCGGGCGAACAGAAAATTGCTGGATGACGGAAGGACATAGAAGCCGAGTTCCTTGAGCGCCAGGGAAAGACGCTCGCGGGTGGCAATGATCAAGGCGCGATGATGCTCGAACCAGTCCCGATCTTTCCAGGCCGCGACGGCGCCCACCAAGGCAAGGCGGTCGAGAGGATAGGAATTGAAGCTGTCCTTCACCCTTTCCAAGGCCTCGATCAGCGGTCTCTGCCCGACAGCAAAGCCGACGCGCAAGCCAGCCAGCCCACGGGACTTCGACAACGTCTGGACTACCAGCAGGTTCGGATAGGTCCGGACAAGCGGAACGGCGCTCTCGCCACCGAAATCGACATAGGCTTCATCGATGACCACAACCTGATCGGGATGCTCCCGGAGAAGGGCTTCGATACCAGACAAAGGCAGGCCGATCCCTGTGGGAGCATTGGGATTGGGCAGGATGATCGCGCCGCAAGGCTGGCGATAATCGTCAAGGCGTATCCGCATCTCCGCATCGACCGGAACCTGCTGGAACGCAATCCCATAGAGCCGGCAATAGGTCGGATAGAAGCTGTAGCTGATATCAGGGAAAAGCAGGGGCTCTTCATGGTTGAGGAGCGCCTGGAATGTGTGAGCCAGAACCTCGTCCGATCCGTTGCCGACGAAGACCTCGTCCTTGTCGATTCCGAAGCTCTCGGCGATCACGGTGCGCAACTCCCGCGCCGTCGAATCCGGATAGAGCCGAAGCGTGTCGGACGCCGCCTTCGAAATCGCCTCCAGAGCGAGCGGCGAAGGGCCGTAGGGGCTTTCATTGGTGTTCAGCTTGATCATGCCGCCTGTCGTCGGCTGCTCGCCGGCGACATAGGGGGTCAAGGAATGAACAATGGGACTCCAGAAACGGCTCATCGTGATTTCCAAATCTTGGCTGCCGCCGATCCCCGATCGGCGCGGCAAGTTAAATATGAAGTTTCCACCGTCGCAAAATCGAATTCGCGCGACAACCGTTTCGGAGACGATTCGGGAAAATATCCTCGTGGCCCCGGCATGGAGGTTACGAACCGGCCGTCAAACCTCTTTCTCAAACAGCAGCCGTCACCGGTAAAGCCTCACAGCTTTTTGCGAAAAGCCTTTCGCTCAGAAAATCGACCAGTACCCGGACCTTGGGCGACAAATGACGGCTCGACGGCCAGAGGAGATGGAAATGGCCGGGCTCGTCGATGAAATCGTCGAGTACGGTTCTGAGCTTTCCTTCCGCGAGCATGCTGCGCACAAGGAAATCGGGCATGCAGCCGATGCCGAGGCCGGCGACCGTCGCGCCGCGCACCGCCTCCATATTGTTGCAGGCAAAAGCCGTTCGCATCCGCAGTTCCGGTTCGCCTTCCGGCATGGTCAGCGGCCAATCCTGCAGCTTGCCGCTGTTGGGAAAGCGAAACCTGACAGCCAGATGCTCGTTGAGCGCGCGCGGGCAATCGGGAATGCCGAAGCGTTCGAGATAGGCGGGCGCGGCGCAGAGCAGCATCTGAAATGGCCGTAACGTACGTGATATCAAGCGCGAATCCGGCAGGTCGCCGCTGCGGATCGCGACATCGACCCCCTCTTCGATCATGTCGACGATGCGGTCGTTGAAATCGATGTCGAGTTCGACGTCGGGGTAGCGGGAGACGAATTCCGGCACGACAGGCAGCAGGAAATGATAGCTGACGATCGGCACGCTGACGCGCAGCCGTCCGCGCGGCACGGCTACCGCTTGGGCGAGCGAGGCCTGCGCGTCGTCGAGATCATCGAGCACGCGCCGGCAACGCTCATGGAAAAGACGCCCCTCTTCGGTCAGCCGGATGCTGCGCGTGGAGCGCTGCAGCAGGCGAACGCCAAGCTGGCGTTCCAGATTGCTCACCGCCTTGCCGACAGCCGACGCGGAAAGGCCGAGGACACGCGCGGCCGCCGCGAAGCTGCCGAGATCCGCCGTGCGAACGAAAGCCGTCAATCCACTCAAGCGATCCATAGGCGATCTCCATTCGAGAGTTTTATTCCGGTATATATGGAGCGCTAGCGCCATTATCATCCAATTGCAGCAAAACTATCCTGTCCAGGTCATTTCAAGCCCGTGGGCCGCCGCCTTTTCGGCAGCATCTCCCAGCATTGCCCGCGGTCTTTCCTTGCTCAAACCCAACGGTAATCCGATGACCTCACCTCAGACAAAGGCCGCAAGCGCGACCGAGAAATTCTTCGTTCTCGTCGCCGTCTGCTGCGCCGCGGCGGCAATGCCGCTCACATTCACCGGCCCGGCGGTGGCCTTGCCGGCCATCAGCCGGACACTCGGCGGCAGCCCGCTCGCCCTCAACTGGGTCACCAACGCCTTCATGCTGACCTTCGGCAGCTGCCTGATGGCATCAGGCGCGCTGGCGGACAGCTTCGGGCGACGCCTCATCTTTCTTTCCGGCGTCGGATGCTTCGCACTGTTCTCGGCCGGACTGGCATTGGCCGGCGATATCGTCTGGTTCGATATATTGCGGGCGTTGCAGGGCCTTGGGGCGGCCGCCGCCTTTTCCGGCGGCATGGCCTCGCTCGCGCAGGAATTCGACGGCGCAGCGCGCATGCGAGCCTTCAGCATCGTCGGCTCCAGCTTCGGCGTCGGGCTCGCCTTCGGGCCGATCGCCTCCGGCCTGATGATCGATGCCTTCGGCTGGCCGTCGATCTTCGTTCTTGTGGTTGCATTGGCGCTGCTCGCCCTCGGCCTCGGCGCCTATTTCCTGCGCGAGTCAAAAGATCCAGATGCGGCGGGGCTGGATTGGCCCGGTGCATTGAGCTTCACCCTTGCCCTGACGCTGTTCACCTACGGCGTCTTGCGCGCGCCGGAAACCGGCTGGAGCGATCCGCTCGTCGTCGCCTTGCTGGTCGGCGCCGCATCGTTCTTCCTTGCCTTCGGCATCATCGAGCGCATCGTGAAGCGGCCCATGCTGGATCTCAGCCTGTTTCGCTATCCGCGCTTCGTCGGCGTACAACTGCTGGCGGCGGCACCCGCTTATGCCTTCGTCGTGCTGCTGATCCTTTTGCCGATTCGCTTCGTCGGTATCGAGGGCATGAGCGAGATCGCCGCCGGGCGGATGATGATTGCGCTGTCGGCCCCGCTGCTCATCCTGCCGATCGTCGCCGGCCTACTGACCCGCTGGTTCAGTCCCGCAACGATCTGCGGCGCCGGCCTTGTCATCTCCGCTGCGGGCCTGTTCTGGCTCAGCCATGTCACGGCGGGTTCGGCTCCTTCCGCGCTCATCGGTCCACTGCTGACGATCGGCGTCGGCATCAGCCTGCCCTGGGGCCTTATGGATGGGCTTGCCGTCAGCGTCGTTCCCAAGGAGCGCGCCGGCATGGCGACCGGCATCTTCAGCACCACCCGCGTCGCCGGCGAAGGCGTTGCGCTTGCGGTCGTCAGTGCCGTTCTCTCCGCCCTTATCCAGTCGAAGCTCGGGATATCGGCGGCAGAGCGTGCTTCGACCACGGCGCAACAGCTCGTCACCGGCAATCTGGCCGCGGCGGCCTCGAATGTGCCGGCGATCGGGTATGAAGCCCTCATTCAGGACTATGGCCATGCCTTCAACACGCTGCTGTGGTTCCTGACGGCCATCACCGTCGTCACCGCAATCGTCGTCTTTTCCTTCCTCGGCCGGGCGCCATCGACCGTCACCGTTGAAGACGCGGATCAATTGCAGGAGGACGAAGAGACGCTTCGCACATCGAAAGCTTAGGCAACGTCAGCGGCCGGCCAGGGCCTCGATCCCGGCGGTCCTGCCAGCGATCGCGGCATAGCAAGACGGCAAATCAAAGGCCGATAAGGGCCAAAAACCTTGGCGCGGCGCAACAGAATGTTTCGCCGCCACATAAAACGTGCGCGGCGAATCGGCGCTTGGACAATCCACGGAACGGTGCGAGACTGGCGTTCATATGCGCTGCTGCTATATGATATCCCCATGATATCAGACCGGTTTTTGAAAACTATTGCCTGGACCTACCTAGCGGCGCTCATCGGCGTAACGCTTGCGCATTTCAATTGGCAAGCCACATTAGGCAATCCGTTCGATATCTTTCGTGCCGGCGCTCTCTGCATAGCGGGCATGCTTGCCCGCCTCGCCTACCCGCAATCCCCCTCCTTCACCTGCCTTCTGATGATCGGCAGCGTGCTTGCGCTTTCCGTGTCGCATTTCGTGGCGAACGGCAACTATGGCTCGACGTTCGATATCATCATCGGGATGACCAGCGGGCTCTGGGGCATCATGATCGGCTCCGCCCTCAGCAAGCTGATCGCTTCCGCCTCGAAGCGGCCTGCATCCTACTGAAACAACCAGCAGTTCTTTTGACGGAGCGCTTTCTGCCGCCGGTCGAGTATGACCGTTGCGGCCGAAACGCAAAATGGCCGCCAGCCGCGGCCGCCTGACCTCATCTCACAGTATCTGCAAGAAGATTGAAATCGAGATGACGGTTATTTCCTACCTCTGAATGACTATTATGCAGCCAATATTATGCGTGACTTACTATCTGTATTTGCAAATGTGACTTTCCTGCAACTGAAATTTTTAAATCACGGAAAAGACGTTCTGAAAAAAATATATCACATAACTTTCTCGGTGTTCGTCTCTAATAGGGAGCAGAAGCGGGTGGGGCCCGTTTCTCCCGAGTCGGGGTTTTTAAACAGGGATAGGGTAAGGCACGTCGATTTTTCGGCGCGATAGCCTATGCCCAATCTATATTGGATTGGAGTTTTTATGAACATCAAGAGCCTTCTTCTCGGCTCCGCTGCTGCCCTGGCAGTAGTTTCCGGCGCTCATGCAGCCGACGCTATCGTTGCTGCCGAGCCGGAACCGCTGGAATACGTCCGCATCTGCGACGCATATGGCGCTGGCTACTTCTTCATCCCGGGCACGGAAACCTGCCTCAAGATCGGCGGCATGGTCCGTACCGAAGGTAAGTGGTACGATGCCTACAACCCGACCAGCAAGAATGGCACGGTTTGGCACACACGCGCTCAGCTGAGCGTCGACACCGCGACCGACACCGAATACGGCCCGCTGAAGACCAACACGGTCTACCGCTTCGACTGGCAGGATGGCGGCTCGACCACCACGAAGCTGCTGTTCGCCAACATCAGCCTCGGTGGCTTCCTCGTCGGTAAGGCTGACTCGCAGTACAACTCGTACATCGGTTACGCCGGCAACGTCATCAACGACGACGTGGTCAATGACGGTCCGTACGAACTCAACCAGTTGACCTACAACTATGATGCCGGCAACGGCTTCACGGCTGTGGTCTCGGTTGAAGACAGCAACTCCGGTTCGGGCGCTACGGGCGTCAACGGCGAAGACAGCTCCAACCACTATGCTCCGGACGCTGTCGCAGGTGTTGGCTACAAGGCTGGCAACTTCGGCTTCAAGATCGTCGGCGGTTATGACTCCATCGTCGAAGAAGGCGCTGTCAAGGCTCGCGTCGATGCCGACTTCGGCGTCTTCAAGGCCTTCTTGATGGGTGGCTGGAACACCGATGGCGACAAGCTGAACAAGTATGCGAACGCCAACGGCGCCGGCGCTGCCAAGGGTATCGGCTGGGGCGACTGGGCTGTCTGGGGCGGCTTCACCGTTCCGATCAACGAGAAGCTGCAGGCTAACGCTCAGGTTGCCTACACCGACTCCAAGATCTTCGCAGCGACTGCAAACGTCCGCTGGAACCCGGTCAAGAACCTCCTGGTTCAGCCGGAAGTATCCTACACCAACTGGGACTCCATCAATCAGGACCAGTGGGCCGGTATCCTCCGCTTCCAGCGTAGCTTCTAAGACCTCTTTACTGAGATCTGATCTGACTTGACCCCTGATCGGATGGGGACCGGCCCGACTTCCAGCGAAGTCGGGCCGGTCTTCCCGAGAAGGGGTCGAATCATTTTGCGGGTGCCATGGCGTACTTCGGCCGCCGAAATTGCGCGGTTATGCTGGCCGCAAAGTCAGCCGGCGCGCAGGCGCATCGATTGTCGAGCGAGTAACCGCGCTGCCGCCAATTGCCTGAATTTCCTTGTCATCAACGCATCGACATCCGGTATTTTTTGTCGTAGAGACAACGCATGTCGTTCGCTCACGCATATGCCTCGCGATTTTATTCGTACCGCTGCTCTCAGCGGAGGCGGGCCTGTGCGTAGTTAGAAAAGACACGACAGCAAAGACCCGAACAGCCGCTAGTCTACCTGGCGGCTTTTTTTGTCGCCACGGTATGACCCTTAAAGGAACCGATACCGTGTTGAATTCCACTGATGACTTGCGCATTGTCGAGATCACGGCGCTGACGCCGCCGTCTCGGATCATAGACGAGATCCCCCGCGACGAGGCAGCGACGGCCACCGTCACGCAGGCGCGCAATGCCGTCCACAATATCCTTCGCGACGAGGACGACCGATTGATCGTCGTCATCGGCCCCTGCTCCATCCACGATCCGGCAGCAGCTCACGAATATGCGGCACTGCTCAAGGAACAGCGGGACCGCTTCGCCGACGATCTCGAAATCATCATGCGGGTCTATTTCGAAAAGCCGCGCACCACCGTGGGATGGAAGGGCCTGATCAACGATCCGCAACTCGACGGCAGTTACCGCATCGAGGAAGGCCTGCGTATCGCGCGCAAATTGCTGTTCGACGTCAACGAGATCGGCCTGCCGGCAGGCTGCGAATATCTCGATACCATCACGCCGCAATATATTTCGGACCTGGTGAGCTGGGGTGCGATCGGTGCAAGGACGACCGAAAGCCAGGTGCACCGGCAGCTGGCGTCTGGCCTCTCCTGCCCCGTCGGCTTCAAGAACGGCACGAATGGCGACGTGCGCATCGCGCTCGACGCGATCGTCGCGGCGTCGCAGCCGCATCACTTCCCGGCCGTGACCAAGGAAGGTCTCGCAGCGATCGCTTCGACGCGCGGCAACGAGGATTGCCACATCATCCTGCGCGGCGGCAGAGAGCCCAACTACGATGCCGCTAGCGTCCAGTCGACTGCGGAACAGTCCCTCAAGGCCGGGCTCGATCCACGGATCATCATCGACGCAAGCCACGCCAACAGCAGCAAGAATCCGGAAAACCAGCCGCTCGTCGTGACTTCCGTCGCGGAACAGGTCGCGGCGGGCGACCGGCGGATCAAAGGCATGATGATGGAGAGCAATCTCGTCGCCGGCCGCCAGGACCTCGTGCCGGGCAAGCCGCTGGTCTATGGCCAGAGCATCACCGACGGCTGCATCGACTGGCCGACCTCGGTCCGCACGCTGGAGGATCTGGCAAAGTCCGTTCAGGCACGGCGCCGGGCGCGTTAACGCTGCCTCCCATTCGGGAGACCGCTTCGGGTCAAATACGTCGGTAGTGCGCGAGGCTCAGATAGCTTTTTCTGGGTCCGTGCACATGCCACATTTCTGCCCAGGCATCGGATGTCCGAAAGAAGAGACGGCCTCGATAAAGATCGGGGCCGCAATGGTGGGTGACGCGTTGCGACGCGCCCTCACCGATGCGGATGAATTCCGACAGATTGGGAAAACGCACGACGAGATCGTCATCCACGTCATCGAGCCGATAGGTTCGGCTGCTTCTCAGCGTCGCTTGCTCGCTTCGCATATCGCCATGCTCCTCGAACTGGACAGGCGTGACGAACGCCTGTCCCTCGAAGGTTATCAGGGAGCGGTTGAAGCGATCGATGATCCGCCGCTTCACCTCCCATGTGCCGAGGAAGGGGCTCAGCCGGCTAATGCCAGCCGATCCTTCCATCAGGAAGCCGCGCGCTGCGCCGCGTCGGCTTGCCGGCGCGGCAGCTTCCAGCCAGGCCGGACGAAGTGGCACGTATAGCCGTTCGGATAGCGCTCCAGATAATCCTGATGCTCCGGCTCGGCTTCCCAGAAATCGCCGACCGGTGCGACTTCGGTGACGACCTTGCCAGGCCACAGGCCGGAAGCGTCGACATCGGCGATCGTATCGAGCGCGACCTGCTTCTGCTCTTCGCTGGTGTAGAAGATCGCCGAGCGGTAGCTCAGGCCGACATCGTTGCCCTGGCGGTTGCGTGTGCTCGGATCGTGGATCTGGAAGAAGAATTCCAGCAGATCGCGATAGCTGATCTTCCGCGGATCGAAAATGATCTCGATCGCCTCGGCATGGGTGCCGTGGTTGCGATAGGTGGCGTTGCTGACATCGCCGCCGCTATAGCCGACACGCGTCGAGATGACGCCGTCATAGCGGCGGATGAGATCCTGCATGCCCCAGAAGCAACCGCCGGCGAGAACTGCACGTTCCGTTGTCATCTTACATCCTCCACTTGATCGATATAGGCACCATAGCCCTCGGCTTCCATCCGGTCACGCGGAACGAAGCGGAGGGAAGCCGAATTGATGCAGTAGCGCAGGCCGCCACGATCAATCGGCCCGTCCGGGAAAACATGGCCCAGATGGCTGTCGCCGTTTGCCGAGCGCACTTCGACGCGGATCATGCCATGCGACATGTCTGTGAGTTCGCTGACATTGGCGGGTTCGATCGGCTTGGTGAAGCTCGGCCAGCCGCAGCCGGAATCGAACTTATCCGCAGAGGCAAAAAGCGGCTCGCCGGAAACGATATCGACATAGATGCCCGACTGCTTGTTGTAGAGATGTTCGCCGGAGCCGGGACGTTCCGTGCCGCTTTGCTGCGTCACGCGATATTGTTCGGGGGTAAGCTTGGCTATGGCCTCTGCCGTCTTGCTGTATTTGCCCATTGTTGTTCTCCATGCCCCTCGGCACGCATTCCGAGCTGGGCCGGGTCCTTGTGAGGACGCGAGAGGGCCGAATGAAGCTCGATCAGCGCTAAGGGAGTGTTTGCAGGGCCAATATAGGCATCACGAGACCGGTTTGCCATATCGATCACGACTGCGTGACGCCCCGCCCCTTCCTCTTCAACCATCCGCCTTGCATGAGGCGGCATAAATCGCGGCAAGCGCCTCGATGCCGGCCTGGTCATCGCCGTCGAAACGGCTTGGAAGCGGGCTGTCGAGATCGATGACGCCGAAAACCTTTCCATCGCGGAAGAGCGGCACGACCAGCTCCGATCGCGAAGCCGCATCGCAGGCGATGTGTCCGGGAAAGGCGTGTACATCCTCGACGAGAACCGACTGGGCCTTCTCGACCGCCGTCCCGCAGACGCCGCGGCCGACGGCGATGCGCACGCAAGCCGGCTTGCCCTGGAATGGCCCGAGCACAAGTTCGTTTGGCTGCCGCAGGAAATAAAATCCCGCCCAGTTGAGGTCAGGCAGCATCTGGAAGATCAGCGCGGAGGTGTTCGCGGCATTGGCGATCGAATCCTGCTCGCCATCAAGCAAGCCCCTCAGCTGATCGGCAAGCTCGCGATAGAATTCGGGCTTGCTGTCGTTTCGGATCGCTTTTTCCACGAACATGGGCTTGGCCTTTCGAAGATGCCGGTTGGAGAGATGTCAGTCCTTTTCATCCGGCGGGCAAGGCCAGTTGGACGGCGCCTTCAGCCAGGACGGCAATATGGTCGTATTGTCCCCGCAAGCCAGATTGATCTGCGCCTGCTGGAGGCCGCTTGCCTTCGACAGATCGAGGCCTTCGATGCGGGTGAGATACATGAAGGCTCCGCTGAAGGAGGTTGCCCCGTCCATCACCGCGCCGTTCAGCGTTGCCCGGGATAGATTGGCGAAGGAGAAATTCGCACCCGACAGCAGGGCTTTATCGAAATCGGCTCGCCCAAGCTCCGCCTTCTGAAAATCGGCATTGTTGAGCTGCGCGCCGGCAAATTCGGCCCGCTGCAATTCGGCATTGGCAAAGGAAGCGCCATTGGCGGAGGCTTTGGTGAAATCGGAGCGATAGGCTTCGATCTTGGCAAAATTCGCGCCGTCGGCCTTGGCGTTCTTCAGCCAGGCGCGCACCAGCGTCGCTTTCTCGAAGTTGGCGGAGGTCAAGTTGGCGTCGCTCAAATCGGTGCTGTCGAAATGGGCGCCGGCGAGATTGGCGCCCTGCAGATCGCTGCTCGGCAGCATGATGTTGGTCTTGCTGCAGCCGCTCCAGTCGAGACCGGGTGCCGCGACATTGCCGCAATCGGCGGCACGTAGCGCAGTGGCGCTGGAGCCGAGGAAGAACACCGCGCTCAGCGCCAATACGCCAAGACCTGTGGCTATCCCCATTCTCCGCCCCATGGCGCCCGACCGCGCGGCACGACGCCTTTGCCTGCCTGCAAACTTCTCCCCGGCCGCTCGGGCCGCCCCGTCAACAAGATCCATTCCGTCACTCCGCTTCAGCACCGACAGCCGAACTCTCGCCTGAGTCGGATGCGCGTCCCTTTTCCTTGTATATGGTGCTTCGGGCGACAAAAAGAGCGGTTTTGCAAAAGCAGGTCCGATGTTAGCCGTAATGCGACGGAGGGCTGCATCCAGGCTCCAAGTCAAGTCTACCGCAAGTACTCGCATTAGTGATTATCGCGCCGCGCAGGATCAGCTTGATGACGCCTCGCAATGCGACCAATCAACACCTCTCGCGAAGAGTCCCATATCTCGAAAGCACTTAGCGCAGGGAAAATATCCTCTGCATAGAGTGTGCTGGGCATAGAGTTGTTTTCGCCGCGAGCGTAGTCGAACAAAGCCGAGGCACGACCGTATATTTCCGCTGCGTCGAAAATATATTCCTCTAGGTTGAGCGCCAGGACCGGCCGTCCTTGCTCTCTTTCCAGAATCATTCCCTCAAGACGAGCACTATGGACCTGAATGTCGGATAACAAATCTGCGACAAACCTGCGATCAGCAGTGTTTGAGAATTGAATAAACTCTTTCAGGGAATCGATCGCAGTATTGGGAGGATCTGGAATCTCGCTAAGCTTAACGCTTCTAGGTAGTGCCTCGCCTTGGCATCGCTTCAGGGCGATGTTGAGTGTCGTACCAGTACCCTTGGCATACCTGCAAATTCTACTGAGAACCAAAGGCAACACGGCTCGACTTGCCGCGTGTTGCGCCACTATCCGGTCCTCTTCCATTTTTCGTTCAGATGCGATTTGCTGATGTACAGCGCGCACGCTTACAAATGCAGCAATAACAGCTGCGATACCGGTGATTAGAGTGGTATCGATCCAGCGAAGCAACCCAATTGCGCTCAAGGCTTCACTGATCACAATGCCGGCTGGTCTTCGCGCAAAAGCCCACCAAACTTCTCGGCCAACAGCAAACGCGAAAAGACCACCAGCAAAGCCGGCAACGAACGCATGCCATATGTGCAACCTGAAGCTCATTTTCGTATGAAACTACATTAACGATTCGACCTGTAACGATCCCGAATATAGTTATTGTAATAGGTGCCTGGGGAAGCCGCACTGATGAGCCCGAGATAGACGCTTTCCGGTACGTTATAGTAATCGTATGGACCGCCGCTTTCGACAAACCAAATCTGCAGCGTCGCGGCCTGGCTGATGTATTCCGCGCGACGGATCGCCGAAGATCTCAAATATGGCATTCACGCGAATCCCTCAAAATGTTGGCCGAATTGCCAATTTGAGTTGCCATCGACGACTAGGTGCACGCGCCTAGCCTAAAAATTAAATGAGAGCTGATCCGGATGCGACCGCCAATGAGCACGTACATGCTCCTGGCGATTGAATCTTCGGCGGACATATGCCCGCACCCTCACCAATTTTGACCTCAACTTGTTTACCACGTTGATGCCCTCTTTTGCTTCACAGCAGGAATAAGCCCACCGCTCCAGTTCCGCAGAAATGCGGCCCCGCGCCCGTGCCGAGTAACGATCTGAAGATCGCCGAACAAAAGTGCCGATGGCAACCCGCTTTATAGTGGCCGATTCCTGGTGGTGTTGTAACTAAAAATACTCGCCTGATGGCTGCAGCTCACAGAAAAACAATCGAGCGGAAAGAAGTTGACTGGTCGGCCGAAGCCTGATTACTCAGCGATGACGGCGAATTATAAAAATCTGCGGTGGATTTTCCAAGTAGCGGCAAGCACCTTAAAGTTAAAGTTGCTATCTTTCTTCCATAACCGGTTGAAGGATCACTATGCATGGCAGCAAAGAAATATCAGGTTTTTGTATCGTCGACTTTTCGCGATCTTGTAGACGAGCGCCAAGACGCAATCCGAAACATTCTTGACCTCAATCATATCCCAGCCGGCATGGAACTCTTTCCAGCGGCGGATATCGAGCAATTGGGCTATATCAAAAAAGTTATCGATGAATGCGATTACTATCTGCTGATCATTGGCGGCAGATATGGCTCTATGGACGCCGAAGGAGTGAGTTTCACAGAAAGAGAATACGACTACGCTATCCAGACAGGTAAAGTTGTACTCGCATTTGTCCATGAAGATCCGTCCCAAATTGCTGTCGGGAAGAGCGACATTGAGCCCGGAGTGTTCGCGGCACTTCAAGCGTTCCGTCAAAAGGTAGTGACCGGTCGCCTCGTTAAGACATGGACCTCGCGACAGAGTTTGGAATCACTGGTCCTTAAGGCACTGATGCATGCCTTTAATCAAATGCCGCAAGTTGGTTGGATAAGAGGCGACACCGCAGCCAACGAACAGGTTTTGGAACAAGCAAACAGGGCTTTGCAGGATAATGCCACGCTTCGCGCTGAACTTACTATGCTTAAAGGATTATCTGCGCCAAAATATGAGAATCTAGCTGGTCTTGAGGATGAATTTACTTTTCGATATCGCACTCGCCGACCAGCAAGTCAGAACTCGATAAAATACAATTACACAGATCGCACCATGAAGATGAAGTGGCGCGCGATTTTTTTGCCTCTTGCCGCAGATCTTACCACGGCAAAGGTTGATGGAGTTATTTCGAATGCGGTAAAACTAGCGATGCAGGAGGCAAAATGCGAGTACAATCCCTTCGATATCAACGATATGGACTTGGCGACTATTAAAGCTCAATTCATAGCCTTAAATTTGATTAGTGCTAATGTGGGGCAGTCGACGAAAGGCACATATCACGAGTTCCTATCGCTAACTCCGCGTGGAAGGAGCACCTATATGGAAGCGATTGTCGTCCGAAAGGACAGATAGCCCCGGTGGCTCAAATCTCTGGGTAGGCACGACGAGGTACCGGCGGCCCCACCGATCATTAGTGCTGCCGTATTCATTGCCGTGAAGAAATCAGCACGAAGCCCAAATACGAAAAAAGCCCGCGTTAGCGGGCCTTTTCGCTGGTCGGAGTGGAGTGATTCGAACACTCGACCCCCACGTCCCGAACGTGGTGCGCTACCAGACTGCGCTACACTCCGTGACCAGCGGCGCTTCTATAGACCAGCCATTTTTGATGCACAAGCACCAATCTCGAAAAACCTTTTGATTTTTGACGAAAAAATTACAGCCGCGTCTGCCTAGAAAATCGGCAGGAAACCGGTACCGAAAATGCCGGCGTGCAAAAGTCGCAACAGAAGAGGTAAAATCCCGCTTCTACACGCGGATGGGAATTTTCTTTTGCCGGCTTTGGCGCTAAAGCCCTAGGCGGGACAGATGGAAAATGCCGTGGGACAGCGGCCTTTCCGCGACCGAATGCGTGACAGAAGCTCAAGGACGACACGATGAATATCCGCATGATCACCGCGGCTGGACTGTTGCTGGCACTGGCCGGCTGCAGCACCACGACGACGACAACGACAGCAGCCCTGCCGCTGCTTGCGAAGAACCCCGTTCAGGATCGCTGGCAGGGTCAATCCGCAGGCCGCTTCTTCGCGGCCTATGGCCCGCCGATCTCCGACCGCGACGAAAGCGGCAACCGCGTCTACACTTGGCGCGGCGGCTACAAGAACGTGACCATCGTCACCAAGGACGGCAAGAAGAGCGGCAAGCGCTCTCTCAGCTGCAAGGCCGATATCGTCACCAATCAGAGCTACGAGATCCGTTCGGTCAAAATTCTCGGCGACCAGCCGGGTGTCAGCGGCTCGTCCTATTGCGCCGAACTTCTGGCTCCGCCGGAAAAGGCAAGCTGAGGCCGGAGCTTCATCACGGGACAATGCCAGCGGGCGGCCTGCGAGGGCCGCCCGTTTGCGTTTGCGGGTTTCATCAGTTTGCCGCGGCAAGCTCGGCGCAGCTTTTTGGCCGTGGCGCATCGGCAGCCGGCATGAAGCCCTTGTCGACGGCATAGAGCTTGGCAAAGGGCGTTTCAGCGGCAAGCCTCACGCCTTGCGGCACGTCACCGCCGAAGCGATCCTCGGCATCCGCATTGACGAGTAGAATGAAATCGAAGTGCCGCCGCCAATCGCTGAGATAGGACGCAATGCCGCTGACGGCCCTGATCTCGTCGGGGCAATCCAGCAGGCTTATCGAGAAAAGATTGCCTTCCGGCACGGCGATGCCGCTCCAGGGCGGCAATATCGTCAATGGCTGCTTGCCCCTGGCGGTGAAGAGCGTGGGCACGAAGGCATGGGCGTAAGGGACGGCAAGCGTCGGCAGATGCCGGAACGTATCCTGGTTCCAGGCGAAATAGCGATGATCCGCAACGCCGTGCTCGTTCGGCTGCCGCATGATCGGCAGGATGGCCGCGCCCTCGGGCACTGACGCAAGCACGGTGCGAACGGCAGCGGCATCGGCGTCCCCCTGCCGCCAGTTGAAGCCGATCCAGGCCGTTCGTCCCAGCACGGCGGCCGAAAGCACGAGCATGACGATCAATGCCTGGCGACGCGGCAGGCGCGGCAAGGGGCAAATCATCACCATGGCCGCAAGCGCCGTCATGATCGGGAAGCGCCAGCTGATCCAGCCGGTGCCGAGCATGTGGCGCGGCGCAATGCAGGACAGAAGCAGCAGGCCGGCGGCCGCGATCGCCATGCCGGCATGGATGGTCAGACGGCGCGTGCGCACCGCATAGGTGCAGATAAGGATCGGCGGGATCATGAGCAGCATGTCGGCCAGCAGCGCATAGCTCCACAACGCCGACATGAGGTTCGCCAGGATCAGAACGACGGAATCATTCCAGGAGGCATCCAGACCGCCGCCGCCATCGGGCAGGACAGGCTGATAGAAGAACAGGCAAATCGCCGGCAGGGCGCAGGCCAGCATCGCGATCAGAAGCCTGCCGCATAGGCGCAGGAAAGCCCCAGGCGATCTCAAGGCCGCCATCGTCGGCGAGAATTCCAGCCCGCAGACGAGCGCCATGTAGAAGCCCAGCGAAAAGATATGCATGACTGTCAGCAGCAGGCCGGCGAATAGGCGCCAAACGAACAGCACGGCCGGCTTGCGCGATTGCAGGGCATGATCGGCGCCTGCGAAGAGCAGCGCCATGCCGAGCCCGATCTGGAAATTGATGAAACCGCCGATCAGCGTCGCGCACCAGGCGAAGTACAATATGCCGATCTGCCAGTAATAGCCGCCGCCATGCAGGCGCCGGTGCAGCGTGATCGCGCCGAGCGGCGGCAGCACGATCGCCATGAAGAGGAAGATGCGTGCCAATAGCGAAACGCCGATCATCGGCCCCAGCCAATAGGCGGCGAGATCGATGCCGACATTGGTGAATGTCCTGTTCCAATCGAGCGCATAGATCTCGTGGAACGGGGGCGTATTGATGCCGCCGGCCAGCAGCCACATACGGGCATAGTGATTGGGATAATCGAGGATCGGCGGGAATTTGAAGACAGCGACGAAAAGCGCGACCAGGATCAGAAAGGCGGCAATCGCCAGACCCGGCTTCTGCCTGACAATGGCGGCATCCGCGTCGACTGTTTCGTGCACGCTCGGGGAAGCGGCCGCGCCTTGGGCCAATGGTGCGCTGGCTGATCGTTGCCGCATCAGCGGATCGCCCTCACCTGCTCCGCGCTATCGGCGGCGTCACCGGAGGCGTTCAGGGCGCGGTCCAGCGCGCGCCGTTTGCCAACCGCGTCCAGATCGGAAAAATCGCTGGGGATATCGAGCGATCGGCCGCCCTGCAGCAGGCTTTCGATCATGAACATCGGCCGCCGCTTGTTTTCCTGCACCAGACGGCCGACATATTCGCCGATGATGCCGATGCAGATGAGCTGGATGGCGCTGAAGGCGGTAATAGCCGCCATGATGCTGGACCAGCCGACGATCGTTTCGCCCGCAAACCAGCGGATGAGGGTATAGAGCAACAGCAAGGCCGCGCAGCCGGCGCTGACGAGGCCGAGCCAGGTGCTGATGCGCAGGGGCACGGTCGAAAAGCTGGTGATGGCATCGAGCGCGAAATTGATCATCTTGCGCAGCGGATATTTGGTCGTGCCGGCAAAACGCGCGTCGCGCTCATAGGGCAGCGCCACCTGCTTGCCGCCGATCCAGCTCACCATGCCGCGGATGAAACGATCCCGCTCCGGCATCGCCAGCAGGATATCGACGACGCGCCGCCGCATCAGTCTGAAATCGCCGACATTACGCGGGATCGCCACCGAGGCGAGCCGCGACAGCAGCCGATAGAAGAGCGAGGCCGAGGCAAGCTTGAACCAGCTCTCCCCCTGCCGGCGCGCACGCTGGCCGTAAACGACATCCGCGCCGCGATCCATGATCGGCATCATCATCAGCAACAGTTCCGGCGGATCCTGCAGATCGGCATCGATCAGCAACACCCGCTCGCCACGCGCGGCGGCAAGGCCGGCGGTTGCGGCGAGCTGATGACCGTGATTGCGCATCAGCCGCACGCCAAGCACCTGCGGCGTCTCCTTAGCAAGCGAGGCGATCGCCTCCCAGGTGCCGTCGGTCGACCCGTCATCCACCAAAATGATCTCGAAGGCCTCGCCGGCAATCCCCCGCGCCGTCGCCACCGCCCGCCGGCAAAACTCGCCAAGCCCCTCCTCCTCATTGTGGCAGGGGGCAACGATGGAAAGCAGCAATTCGTGGAGAGCGTGGTTCATGATCGCCTGTATCGAGATGATGGCGACGAGAGTGGAGGAAAAAGGTCAAACAATATTTAAGTGGTGGAGATAGCGGCGCTCGCGACGGGAATTTCTTCAGACAATGTCTTTGACGTTGCAAAGACTATTGTTGGAGCCCGCAAATCATGAAGTTCGCATGATTTGGAATATTGGAAAGCAGATGGCTGGGGCGCCAGGATTCGAACCTGGGAATGCCGGTACCAAAAACCGGTGCCTTACCGCTTGGCGACGCCCCAACAGAGGAAATGGCTGTCATGCCAGCCAAATCGGCGTCTGATTAGCAAAGGTCGCATCCCGCTACAATGACTAAGTGATGCGCGAACGCATATTTCTGTGTGCTTTCCGGACGGCTATGATAGGTCTTGCTGCGCTGCATTGCGAATGAGGAGGTCCGATGAGCCAGTTTCGCGCCCGCCCGCCGGCCGTGCCTACCGTGCTTCTTGATGACGCCGTCTGCCGCATCACGCGCTGGGATTTCGAGCCTGGCGCCGATACCGGGCATCATGTCCACGGCCTCGGCTATGTCGTGGTGCCGATGACGGATTGCCGGTTTCTGCTGGAGGAGCCTGGTGGCAGCCGGCAGGTCGATATCCCCAAGGGTGCCGCCTACCGGCGCGAGGCGGGTGTCGAGCACAATGTGGTCAATGCCGGCACAGAGCCGATGTCATTCATCGAAATCGAATACAAGCAATCATGAGCACGCCCGACTTCGACCTTGCCTTCGAACCCGCCTACGGCCGCGCCGTGCCGGCGGCACCCGGCATCGAGCGGATGACGGTCAACAATCCCAGTGCCTTCACCTTTCACGGCACAAACAGCTATATCGTCGGCGGCTCGTCGGTCGCGGTCATCGATCCCGGTCCGGAAAATGAGGCGCATTTCGCCGCCCTGCTGGCCGCATTGAAGGGACGCGAGGTCACGCATATCTTCGTCAGCCACACCCATCGCGATCACTCGCCGCTTGCCAAGCGACTGAAGGAGGAGACGGGAGCGCTGACCGTCGGCGAAGGGCCGCATCGCGCCGCGCGGCCGCTCTATCACGGCGAGGTCAATCCCTTCGCCGAAAGCTCCGACATGGAGTTCCGTCCGGATATCGTGCTTGCCGATGGCGAAAGCGTCTCAGGAGACGGCTGGCAGCTGACGGCGCTGCTGACACCGGGTCATACGGCAAATCACGCCTGCTTCGCGCTTGACGGCACGGGCATCGTCTTCTCGGCCGATCATGTCATGGCCTGGGCAACCTCGATCGTCGCGCCGCCCGACGGTTCGATGGCGGATTACATGGCCTCGCTGGAGCGGCTTCTTGCTCGTGAGGACAGGTTGTTTTTGCCCGGCCATGGCGGCCCGGTGAAGGAGCCCGCCTCCTTCATGCGGGGATTGCGGACCCACCGCCGCATGCGCGAGCGCGCCGTGCTGGAGCGTATCAAGGCCGGCGACCGGCTAATCCCTGATATGGTGAAGGCGATGTATCGCGATACGGACCCGCGCCTGCACGGCGCGGCGGCGCTTTCGGTGCTGGCGCATCTGGAAGATCTGGTCGAGAAGGGCCAGGTGGAAACCGATGGGCCGCCGGCGCTTTCAGGGGCCTATCGTCCCGCCTGAGCCGGGAGCTGTTGGTTGTCGGTGATTTTCGAAGTTTGAATGATGGGCACGATTTCTCCTCTCGGGACCCTCAAGGGGATAAAGGGTCGCAAGTCTCAGCTTCCGGCGATGCCGAGCAATTCCGCGTCCAGTGCCTTCAGATAGGCATCCGCCAAGTCGGCACTGACGCCGAGATCGTTCTGGCCGTAGCGGGAGGCGACGCGGATATCGACCAGCGTCGTTTCCGCCTCCTCACGAATGCGGATCACCAAGTCGCACGGCAGGCCGAGGATGCGGGTGCGGGTTTCGCCCTGCAGGATGACATCAGTATTCTGGCGGATGAGTTCCGCCACGCCATCGCGGAAGGGGCGCGGCGTCGGCACCGGGACGATATCGGGCATGTCGCCGATGGCATTGTCATCCCGCCCCGGATTGACGGTCTGCGGGCGCGGGCGGCGCTTCGGCGTCACGTTACCGTTCGGATCGGTGACATCGGCGCCCTCGGCCTTGACGATGGTGATGTGACGGTCATGCGCGACCTTGCGCACCGCTTCCAGCACGCGGTCGGCAGCACCCTCATAGCGGCGACTGATCAAAGCGGGATAGGCATCGAACTGCGCCTCGCGCTCCTGCTGCGTTACCAGATGGCGCGACGGCAGCCACAGCTGCCTGGCGTCGGGCGTTGCCAGCCATTCGGGCGGCTCGTTGAGATCGGTCGAAATCTCGTAGATCGGCGGCCGGCTCCAGTAGCGCTCGGCACCGAAGCCGAAAATCGCAAGCGGCAAAGCGGCATAGATGAGCGCCTTGACGGCGGAGACGCCGCCGATGGCGGCATTCCGCCAGAGCTGCGTAAGACCGACCAGCGCCAGCAGCACCGAAAGCACGGCACAGGCAGCCGAAATCAGCAGCAACAGCACGAAATAAGGCGTTTCCAGCGGCCCGAAGCGATAGCCGATCAGCGTCACGCCGCAAAGCACCAGGGCAAACGAAGCGATCAAACGCGCGGCGCGGGCGGCATGTGAAACGGGACGGTCGAAGCGAATGGTCATCAAGGGCTCGTCGGCGCGTCGGATCGGAAGCCGGATGCACCGAATCCCGGAAAGCGACTTATGTTTAGATCAAGAAACGGCGAAAATAAATCGAATGTCACGGCATCAACGCGCAATGTTTCGTCAAGGCTGAAACCAGTAACGTCTAGACCAAAAACGTGAGCGCTTGCTTAAATTCCAAAAAAAGGCCATTCTTCAGCGTTTTATCGAGGCTGTGAAAGGACTTGATGAGATGGAACCGATAGTTTCTCAAGACGCCGCCGCCAAGCCCGTGCCGGCAGCGGCTATTGCCGGGGCCGATGCGGCCGATACGATCCTGCCGCTGGAACTTCTGGAACTGGAGCTTTCGCTCGAAGGTTTTTCCGGCGGAGAACCAGGCTTCTGCGAGGCCGTGCGCGACGCCGCTTCGGCGGTGCGCGGCGACTTCCTGTTCGACCTTCCGGCTGCGGGGTTGATACCCGATTGCCGCAGGCTGGCGGTCATCCGCATTCCCGAAGGCGATGGGACGATGCGCACTCTCTTTGCCGCGCTTGACGAAGACGGCGTGGAAATCCGCCTGCTGCAACCGGACGACGAAACCGAGCATCTTTTGCAGTTTGCCGATGCCTTCGTCGATCTGCTGCGCCGATTGCCCGCAAAACCGAAGGAAGCCGCATAGGCGATCCGCCTACGGTCCAATACGTCTTTCGCGCCATGCCGCGCGGCGCTATAATTCGTGCCTGCACATCAGCATTCAGGACACAAAGTCATGCGTATCGCCGCTTCCATCCTTTCCCTCCTCACCATCACGCTTGCGCTTTCCTCCTGCCAGACGGCCGAGGAAATTCGCGCGGCCGACGAGGCGAGATGCGGCGGCTACGGCTTCAGGCGCGGGTCGGAGAATTTCGCCAACTGCCTGATGAATCAAGATCTTAGCCGACGGGCCGATCAAAGAGCCTTCATGGAAAGCAACGATGATTTTTTCTGGGGGCCGACAATCGTAGTTGGCGGCCCGGGATATCATCGCGGCTATTGGCGCCGCTGACCTCAAGAAAATCAGCCTCGTCCCTTGATCGCCGCCTGCGCCGCCGCAAGCCGGGCGATCGGCACGCGGAATGGCGAACAGGATACGTAGTCCAGTCCGATATCCTCACAGAAGTGGATCGAGGCGGGATCGCCGCCATGCTCGCCGCAGATGCCGAGCTTCATGTCGTTGCGGGTGCGGCGGCCACGCTCCGAAGCGATGCGAATGAGCTCGCCGACCCCATCGAAATCGAGCGATATGAAGGGATCATGCTCGATGATGCCCTTGCGCTGATAGGTCGGGATGAAGGCGGCGGCATCGTCGCGCGACATGCCGAATGTGGTCTGCGTCAGGTCGTTCGTGCCGAAGGAGAAAAATTCGGCGGCCTCGGCGATGATATGGGCGCGTAAGGCGGCGCGCGGCAGCTCGATCATCGTGCCGACAAGATAATCGATCTTCATCCTGGCTTCGGTCATGACGGCGCGCGCCACCTCGTCGATACGAGCCTTGACGTAATCGAGCTCGGAACGCAGGCCGACGAGCGGCACCATGATCTCGGGCACGACAGCAGCCCCAGTCTCGCGTGCGGCGAGGACCGCCGCCTCGAAGATCGCGCGGGCCTGCATCTCGACGATCTCCGGATAGGAAATCGCCAGCCGGCAGCCGCGATGGCCGAGCATGGGATTGAACTCGTGCAGCGCATCGACGCGCTGGCGCAGCATGGCCGGTTCCATGCCCATGATACCGGCGACCTCGGCGATCTCCTCGTCCGTTTTCGGCAGGAATTCGTGCAGTGGCGGATCGAGCAGGCGGATCGTCACCGGCAGGCCGTGCATGATGGTGAACAGGCCGGTGAAATCGAGGCGCTGCATCGGCATGAGCTTGGCAAGGGCAGCCCGGCGACCCGTTTCGTCTTCGGCGAGGATCATCTCGCGCATCACATGGATGCGATCGCCTTCGAAGAACATGTGCTCGGTGCGGCATAGGCCGATGCCCTCGGCGCCGAAGGAACGGGCCGCGCGCGCATCGGCCGGCGTATCGGCATTTGTGCGCACCGTCATGCGCCGCGAGCGGTCGGCCCAGGCCATGATCCGGCCGAAATCGCCCGAAAGCTCCGGCTGAATCATCGGCACTTCGCCTTTCAGGACCTGGCCGGTGGAGCCGTCGATGGTGATGATATCGCCCTTCTTCAAGGTGATTCCGACGCCGATCAGCTTCTCATTGCGCATGTCGATACGCATGGTGCCGGCGCCAACGACGCAGGGAATGCCCATGCCGCGGGCGACCACGGCCGCATGGCTGGTCATGCCGCCGCGGGTGGTGAGGATCGCCTCGGCGGCGTGCATGCCGTGAATATCTTCCGGGCTCGTCTCGATGCGCACGAGGATGGCCTTGCGGCCTTCCTCCTCGGCAATGATTGCCTCCTCGGCCGTAAAGACGATTTCGCCGGTGGCCGCACCCGGCGATGCGGGCAGGCCGGAGCCGATGACCTCGCGGCGGACGCGCGGATCGATCGTCGGGTGCAGCAGCTGGTCCAGCGTTGTCGGCTCGATGCGGGAAACCGCTTCGTCTTCCGTGATCAGCCCCTCGTCCACCATGTCGACGGCGATCTTCATCGCCGCCTTGGTGGTTCGCTTGGCGTTACGGGTCTGCAGCATCCAGAGCTTGCCGCGCTCGATGGTGAATTCCAGATCCTGGACCTCGCGGTAATGCGATTCCAACTGCGCGCAGATGCTTCGAAACTCGGCAAAGGCCTCGGGCATCAGCTTTTCCATCGATGGCTTGTCATAGCCGGAGGCGATGCGGGCCATTTCCGTGATGCTCTGCGGCGTGCGGATGCCGGCAACGACATCCTCCCCTTGCGCATTGACGAGGAACTCGCCGTAAAGCTCCTTCTCGCCGGTCGAGGGATTGCGGGTGAAGGCAACGCCGGTGGCGGAGGAATTGCCGAGATTGCCGAACACCATCGCCTGAATATTGACGGCGGTTCCCCAAGCCTCGGGGATATTGTGCAATTGCCGATAAGTGACGGCGCGGGCGTTCATCCAGCTGGCAAAGACCGCGCCGACGGCGCCCCAGAGCTGAACCTCCGGCTCCTGGGGAAAGGCCTCGCCCAATTCTTCCTCGATGACGGTCTTGTAGATCGAGACCACATGCTGCCATTCGACAGCGGTGAGGTCGGTGTCGAACTCGTGACCGAAGCGGGCCTTCTCATCCTCCAGAATCTCTTCGAAGATCTCGTTGTCGAGGCCCATGACGACATCGGCATACATCTGGATGAAGCGGCGGTAACTGTCCCAGGCAAAGCGGGCATCCCCCGCATCATGGCCGAGCGCCTGCACCGTGGCATCGTTGAGGCCGAGATTGAGGACGGTATCCATCATGCCCGGCATCGATGCGCGGCCGCCCGAACGCACGGAAACCAGCAGTGGCCGCGCGGTATCGCCGAACCTGCGCCCGGCAATGGCCTCCATCCGCTGCAAGCCTTGCATGACCTGCGGCTTCAGCTCATCGGGAATGTTGCGGCCATTCTTGTAGTAGGAAGCACAGACTTCGCTGACGATCGTCAGCCCCGGCGGAACCGGCAGGCCGAGATTGCACATTTCAGCAAGATTGGCGCCCTTGCCACCGAGCCGTTCAAAATCGCCGGCGCCCCCCTCGGCCTTGCCGCCGCCGAATGTATAAACCCACTTCGTCATGGTCTCCGTCCAACTCCTCCGGTTGAACTTAATTCATTGAGGCACAAATGAAAATCGACAAATGCGGCAAAATGTTGCGCTGCACAATAAATATGGCCCGGAGCGTTCCGATTTCAATCGATTGATCGAAACCGGGGAGCTTCCGGGTCAATTCAGTACGGCTTGGCGGCTAAGCTTGCGGCTCGCGCTGGGCTAGGATTTTGTCGATGCGCATGCCGTCGAGATCGACGATCTCGAAATGCCAGCCGCCGAAGGAAAAGCTTTCGCCCACTTCGGGCAGCTGGCCGAGCTGGTAGAGGGCAAAGCCCGCCAGCGTATGAAAATTGACGTCCTCTTCGCTGAAGCGCAGCCCCAGCCGCGCAAAGGCATCGTAGACCGGCATCATGCCTTCCATCAGCAGAGATCCGTCGGCACGCTCGACGACATCGGGCGTATCGTTGTCCATATCAGGCAGATCGCCGGCGATGGCTTCCAGCAGGTCCGTCTGCGTGACGATACCTTCCAGGCTGCCATATTCATCGATTACCATTGCGAGGCGGACGGGCGCGCGCTTGAAGCTTTCGAGCACCTTGAAGACCGCCGTCGCTTCATGCACGACCAGCGGCTGGCGGATGACGGCCATGGGGTTCAGCGGCTCGCCGTTCAGAAGCTGATCGAGAAGATCCTTTTTCAGGATCATGCCGATCGGCTCGTCGATCGATCCACGGGCGACGAGAAGCTGCTCGAAACGGCTTTCGCGAATGGTCTTCTGCATCTCCGCCGGCGTATCGTCAGCATCGATCCAATCGACCTCCAGACGTGGCGTCATGATGTTGGAGACGTCACGATTGCCGATATTGAAGACGCGCTCGACCAGATCCTGCTGCGCTTGCTCCAGCAGCCCGGCTTCCTGGCTTTCGGCGATCAAAAGCTTGATTTCGGCGGGCGAATGCAGCGACCCCTCGCCTGCCCCTGGCTGCAGCCCGAAAAGGCGCAGAACAAGATTGCCAAGACCGTTAAGGACGGTGATCGCGGGACGAAGCAGGAAAAGGAAAAGACCAAGCGGCCGCACCACGCCCAAAGCGGTGCCCTCGCTGCGCTGCAACGCCAGGCTTTTCGGTGCAAGCTCGCCGAGGACAATGTGCAGCGCGGTGATGATGATGAAGGAAATGGCGACGGCAATGGCATGGGAGCTGGCCGCAGCCCATGTTCCGGGGAGAAAATCGAGCAGCGGCTCCAGCAGATGAGCAAGGGCGGGTTCACCGACCCAACCGAGGGCGAGCGACGAGATCGTGATGCCGAGCTGCGTGGCCGCCAGATTGGCGTCGAGATTGTCGACCGCCTTCTGCAGCGACTTGGCGTTCATTCGCCCTTCGGTAACCAGTTCCGTCACGCGGCTGCGGCGAACGGAAACCAACGAAAACTCCGCCGCAACGAAAAAGCCATTGGCGGCAACGAGCAGCAATACAGCAAGTATTCCGAGGAAATCGAAAATGCCGCCAGTCGAACCAGACATACTTCCCTTCCGGGCGGATCAGCGCCCATGTTGTTGATCGAAAAACAAAACTAGCACGCTTTAGGGCTGTACGGCAGCCAAGACGGCAATTTCCTGTCGATAAGAGAACAGTTTTATCATCGTTCGCAGGGCGCTCTCAGGCGATTTCGCGCAGCCGTTCGGCGGTCTGCAGGTCGACGGAGACGAGCTGCGAGACGCCCTGCTCCGCCATGGTCACGCCGAAGAGACGATTCATGCGGGCCATGGTGATGGGATTGTGGGTGATGACCACGAAGCGGGTCTCGGTAGAGGCCGCCATCTCGTCCATGAGATTGCAGTAGCGCTCGACATTGTGGTCGTCGAGCGGCGCATCCACTTCGTCCAGAACGCAGATCGGCGCGGGATTGGTGAGGAACACCGCAAAGATCAGCGCCATGGCCGTCAGCGCCTGCTCACCGCCCGAAAGCAGCGTCATGGTTTGCGGCTTCTTGCCCGGCGGGCGGGCTAAGATTTCGAGACCGGCCTCCAGCGGATCGTCGGATTCGATGAGCTGCAGCTCGGCCGTGCCGCCGCCGAAAAGATGGGTGAACAGGCGCTGAAACTGCGCATTGACGATGTCGAAGGCGACGATCAGGCGTTCACGGCCCTCGCGGTTGAGGCTCTGGATCGCGCCACGCAGCTTCCTGATGGCGTCGATAACGTCATCGCGCTCCTTGATCAGGGCCTGCAGCCGCTCCGTCAGCTCCTTGCTCTCCTCCTCGGCGCGCAGATTGACGGCGCCCAGACGCTCGCGTTCGATCTTGAACCGTTCCAGCTCGCGTTCGACCTCGCGCAGATCCGGCACGTTCTGCATGGCCGAAAGGCCGGTCAGGCGCATGGCCTCGTGCGGTTCGACATTGAGCGCCTGACGGATGCGCAGTTCGCTCTCCTGCCGACGCTCGCGGGCGGAGACCAGCCGCTCCTCGACGCGGCCACGCTTCTCGCGGCTTTCCGCCAGTTCGGAGAGAGCCGTCGTCGCATGACGATCGGCCTCGCGTTGAACGACTTCCGCTTCGGCAAGGCGGTCGGCGGCCTGGCGGCGCGCCTCCTCGGCCTTCTGCAGCTCGTTCATCAATGCGCGGCGTTTGTCGTCGAATTCATCGGGGGCGAGATCAAGTTCGGCCGCCTCTTCGCGCGTTTCCTCTTCACGGTCGCGCAGTGTCTGGATATGTTCCTCGGCGCTGACCGCGCGCTGGCGCCAGGTATCGCGTTCGTGCCGGATCGCCAGAAGGCGGCGCTGCCGCGCCTCGTTTTCCCGGTTCAAGCCCTCATGGCGGGCGCGGGCCTCGGCCAGGGTGCCACGATCCGTCGCGACCTCCGCCTGCTGGTCGCGCAGCTTCACATCGATGGCGTCGAGATTCGGTGCGTCTTCCAGCTCGATGCGGGCATTCTCATCCTGCATCGCCACATCTTCGAGCTGCTCCCGCAACCGGCTGACAGCCTCGACGACGACATCGCGGCGGCGGATGAGATCACCGGATGCGCGCTCGGCGGCAGCCAGTGCTTCACGCGCCTCGGCGAGATGCCGGGCCGCAAGCCGGCTGGCGTCGCGGGCGGTGGCCAGATGTCCCTCTTCGGCCCTGATCGCCTCGGCGGCGGCCGACAGACGCTCTTCAGCCTCCACAAGCATATCGCGCGCAAGCTCGACTTCGGCTTCCAGCTCGGAGAGACGGTTCTTCTGCGCCAGCCGCAGGGCAGCGGCACTCGGTGCATCGGCGCCGGTCACATGACCATCCCAGCGGAAGACCGCGCCTTCCCTGGTGACCAACCGCTGTCCGGGCTTCAGTGCCGGCATCAATCGCAAGGCGTCTTCAACCGAAACGATGCCGATCTGCCGCAGGCGCCGCGTCAATGCCGCCGGCGCGCCGACATGAGTGATCAACGGGGCAACGCCTTCCGGCAGAGCCGGATCGGTCGCGCCGCTGCCATTGTCGGACCAATAGACCGGCGCCTCGGAATCGAGCGAGGATTCCAGGTCATCGCCAAGTGCCGCGCCAAGCGCCGTCTCGAAACCGCGGTCGACGCGCAACTCCTCGGCAACCGGCGAAAAGGCACCGGACGTATCGCCCGCCGCCAGCATTTTGGAAATGGTTCGCGCTTCGGTTTCGAGCGCGTTCAGACGTGCCCGCGCCTGTTCGACCGGCCCACGCGACAACGCCTCGGTTTCGCGCGCCTTGGCGAGAACGGCTTCGACACGCTGGATCTCGCCCTCCGCGTCGGCAACGACATTCTCCGCCATCTCGACCATGTCGCGCTTTTCGCTAGGGTCGGGCAAATCGGCCATCTTCTCGTCGATGGCGGCAAGCTCGCCATTCGCTTCACTGGCTTGGCGCTCGAGCCGCATCTTGCGATCGGCCAGATCGCGGATGGCGCGCTCCAGCTGATTGCGGGCGGCTGCGGTCTCGGCGCGTTCTGCGGTCAGGGCGGTAAAGATGCGCTCGCTGTCGGCGAGCTTGGCGGCGGCTTCTTCGAAAGCGACGCTCGTCTCCTCGGCAAGCCTTCCGGAGTCGGCGAGGATATCGGCGAGATCGGCTTCCTCGGCATCGAGCTTGGCAAGGATGGAGGCATTGTCGGCGACAAGGCGCTGCTCGCGGCTGATGTCCTCGGCCAGCTGCGCCAGACGACGGATCAATTCATCACGCCGCCGCAGGATGCGATTGACATCCTCCTCCAGCTGCGAGCGGGCGATCTGCAGACGCTGCAGGGCGGCCGCCGCCTTCGCTTCGTCGTCGCGCAGCTCCGGCAGTTTAAAACTGGCGATGCCCTGGGCCTTTGCCGCCTCCATCTGGATTTGCGCCTTTTCGGCGACGAGCGCGGTTGCCTGGTTGAGCGCGCTATCGGCTTCGGCTTCGGCTTCCTTGGCCTGCACCCAGCGGATATGCAGCAGCATGGCCTCACGGGCGCGGATCTCGGCCGAGAGCGTCTTGAAGCGGTTGGCCTGCCGCGCCTGGCGTTTCAGGCTCTCGATCTGGCTTTCGAGCTGCGATGTCACGTCATCCAGCCGCTCGAGATTGCTTTCAGCGGCGCGCAGGCGCAGTTCCGCTTCATGCCGGCGCGAATGCAGGCCGGAAATGCCGGCGGCCTCTTCCAACAGCTGGCGCCTCGCCTGGGGCTTGGCCTGGATCAGCTCGCCGATACGCCCCTGCCCGACCATGGACGGCGAGCGGGCGCCGGTGGAGGCATCGGCAAAGAGAAGCTGCACATCCTTAGCGCGCGCTTCCTTACCGTTGATGCGATAGATAGAGCCCTGTTCGCGCTCGATGCGGCGCGTCACCTGGATTTCATCACTGTCGTTGAAGGCGGCGGGCGCGGTGCGGTCGCTATTGTCGAGGTAAAGGCCGACTTCGGCGGTGTTGCGGGCGGGGCGATTGCCGGATCCGGAGAAGATCACGTCGTCCATGCCGGAGGCGCGCATGTTCTTGTAGGAATTCTCACCCATCACCCAGCGCAGCGCTTCGACAAGGTTGGACTTGCCGCAACCGTTCGGGCCGACGACACCGGTCAGACCGCGCTCGATGACGAATTCCGCCGGTTCGACGAAGGATTTGAAGCCGACAAGTCTCAGTCTGTTGAATTTCATAGGCGGTGCCCTCTTCTCCCCAGGGAGGAGAAGGCCGTCCACGATGCCGGCATGGGGAGCGCGAACGCTCCAAACTCGAATTCAAAAGAAACAATCACAGGCGCACGACCCCGGCCGCCCGCCTGTGATGAAAAAAGGCGCGGATCAGAGCAGGCTGTCGATAAGCTTCGACATGGCACCAACAGACATGTCCCCTGCATAGCGCTTGCCATTGACTAGGAAGGTCGGCGTTGCATTGACGCCGAAATCCTTGGCTGCGCGTTCCCGTACTGAGTTGACATCATCCAGAAGCTTCTGGTTCGTCAAGCATTTCGTGAAGCTATCCTCAGTAAAACCAGCGAGTTTCGACATCTGCAGCAGTGCGGCGCGGCCGTCGACATCCGGAGAGGCCCAGGCGATCTGCTGCTTGAACAGCATTTCGACCATCGGCATGTACTGTTCCTGCGGGGCGCAACGAGCCAGCATGAAGGCGGCGGCGGCACGCGGATCGAACGGGAATTCGCGGATGATGAAGCGAACCTTGCCGGTATCGACGTATTTCTGCTTGATCGTGTCGAAGGTCGTAACCGCGAAATGCGCGCAGTGCGGGCAGGTCAGCGACATGTATTCGACGATCTTGACGGGGGCATCTTCCTTGCCGAATGCGATTTCCGGCAGCGGGCCGGGCTTCAGCACTTCGTTCATGTCGACATTGCCGTCCGACGGCGGCACTTCGTCTTCGGCGGTTGCTGCAAATGCGGTGTCGGCAAAGGCAGAGAACGCCACGGAAAGGGCTGCAACGGCGGAGCCGCCCAGCAGATGGCGTTTGGTCAAGAGCATGTCGGACATCGGCATAGAGTCACCCGTCGTTGAAAGAGGTCTTCGAATATTCATGCGATATAACGGCAGCTTGCCGCTAACAAGGCACGGTTGACCAACTTTCTTCAAAGAATTGTGACCTGGGAAAGACAAGGAGGTTAAATTGCCGGCGAAATGAGAATCTATGCGTGTTTAGTGCTCGTCGAGCAAGGTCGATGAAATATTCTGACCAGCATAAAAGAGACGTAGAATAACGACTTGCTCGTTCTTGATAAGGTAAGCGGCGGTAACCCGCCGCTCGAACACCATGATCCGAACACCTGGCCCCAAACTCTCACGTTGAGGGCCTCTATCGGCCATTATTTTAAGTGTTTTGCACTGCTCTTGTAGTCGTTGGATAAACGACAACGCGCGGCTCGGGCTATCTTTCGCAATGAATTCATAGATATTTATAAGGTCGTCTTCGGCAAGAGCACTGAAAACAACCCTATATTTCACGGCCAGCTGCTTTCATTCGCTCAGCATGCATCCTTTCGATTCTATCGAAAACCTCGTCAGCATCTCTGCCGGGTCGCGGGTCATCAAGCGCTTCCTGGATCTTTGCGCGCATGATTTGATTTATGACTTCTTCTTCACGGTCTAATGCCCTCAAAGCAGCGCGCAGGACTTCGCTGGCGGAATCGTATGCTCCGGATTCCAGTCTCGCATCAACACCGCGCTGCTGATTACCGAGTGTAACCGTTATCGGCCTACTGCTTCGCATATCCAGTTCCTTGCAAATACTTTGCTCGAGTATGACAGTGTCATTAACAAAAGCAAGCCTGGATCAGGCCTTACCCCGCCTCCAAGCCATCGCCGTGCCCAAACGCTGAACGGCGGCCCTGATCTTCTCATCCTCGATACCATCCATCATGTCAGCCAGCTTGCGTGCCGCCTCGCCCTTCAGGGGCGGCGGCGTACGAGAGCGCTTGGATGCGACCGAGACCGGCTTCTGCACGATGCGGATCTGATTGACGGCATGGAATCCGAAAAAGCTGTTGATGCGCTGGATCAGCTCGCCCTGCGCATGGGTGAGAAATAGCGCGCGGGCGCCCTCGCAGGCGATCGTCAGCACGCCCGGCTGAAACCGCTCGTCCATGCCGGAGCCGCTTCGCTTGGCCCAGGCGATCTTTTCCGGCCGCGTGCAGTCGGCAAAGTCTTCGCCGGCGATTTCATCCCAGCAGCCAAGCAGCGTGGTATTGATGCCGGCGCGCTTTGCCAGCACCGGATCGACGATGCTGTTGGTCAGCTCGGAAATCTGCCGTTCGCCTTTTCGGGGATAACTCATATCATCCAGGTTTCTATGCGTGCTTTATGCGTCCGGGACCTTGATCGCCCGACGCGGCTTGGCCAAGTATAGAGCACTTCCCCTCGACGCGGCAAATCATGACCTCGACTTTAGAATCCCCCACGGCCGCATCCCTGCTTGCCTGGTATGACCGACATCATCGCGACCTGCCCTGGCGGGTCTCGCCGCCCATGGCCGCGCGCGGCGTCAAACCCGATCCCTATCGCATCTGGTTGTCGGAAGTGATGCTGCAGCAGACGACGGTGCCGGCGGTCAAATCCTATTTCGCGAAATTCCTGGAGCGCTGGCCGACGGTCGATGATCTCGCCGCCGCCACGAACGATGACGTCATGGCGGCCTGGGCCGGGCTTGGCTATTACGCCCGCGCCCGCAACCTGAAGAAATGCGCCGAGGCCGTTTCAGCCGATCATGACGGTCGTTTTCCCGATACCGAGGATGGCTTGCGCGCCCTCCCCGGCATTGGCGACTACACGGCTGCCGCCGTTGCCGCCATCGCATTCAATCGCCGGGCGGCGGTGATGGACGGCAATGTGGAGCGCGTCATTTCCCGCCTCTACGCGATCTCGGCGCCCTTGCCCGGCGCCAAGCCGTTGATGAAGCAGAAGGTCGCCCTGTTGACGCCCGCAGACCGGCCGGGCGATTTCGCCCAGGCGATGATGGATCTCGGCGCGACGATCTGCACGCCAAGGCGCCCGGTCTGTTCGCTCTGTCCCTTCAACGGTGCCTGCCAGGCGCTGGCCGGGCATGATCCCGAGCATTTTCCGGTCAAAGCCGCCAAGAAGGACAAGCCGGTGCGCCAGGGCGCGGCCTTCGTCGCCGTCAACGGCGAGGGCAAAATCTTTCTGCGCCGACGCGTCGAAAACGGCTTGCTGGGCGGCATGACGGAGGTACCCACCACGGGGTGGACCGCGCGTATCGACGGCGAGACCGGCCACGAGGCAGCCCCCTTTCCGGCCGACTGGCAGCCGGCGGGGACGGTGACCCACGTCTTTACGCATTTCGAGCTGAGATTGTCCATCTGGCGTACAGTCACGACGGCGCGCACGGACAACCATGACGGATGGTGGGCACCAGTTACAAATCTTGAAGAGCAGGCGCTGCCGACAGTCATGAAAAAAGCGATCGCCCAGGCTATTCCCAATGCGTTCGCAAAAATGCGTTTGGACAAAAAATCAGGAATTCATTCATGACGACGGAAATGCGGCACATCGTTTTCGATATCGGCAAGGTTCTGCTTCATTACGATCCGAGCATTCCCTACAGCCACGTCATTCCGGACGATGCCGAACGCGAATGGTTCCTCGCCAATGTCTGCACGAGCGAATGGAACATCGAACAGGACCGCGGCCGCACGTGGGGAGATGCCGAGGCACTGTTGATCGCCGAACATCCCGAGCGTGAGGAGCATATTCGCGCCTTCCGCAAATATTGGCACGAGATGGTTCCGCATGCTTATGAAGACAGCGTCGCGATCTTCGAAGGATTGATCGCGGAAGGCCGCGACGTCACGATGCTGACCAACTTCGCCTCCGATACGTTCCGCGAGGCCCAGTTGCGCTACCCGTTCCTCAACAAGCCGCGCGGCGTTACGGTTTCCGGCGATATCGGGCTGATCAAACCGGATGTCGCGATTTACGATACCCACGCCAAGAGCTTCGGTCTCGATCCGGCCTCGACGATCTTCATCGACGATTCCTATCCGAACGTCGAAGGCGCACGCGCTGCCGGCTGGCATGCAGTTCACTTCACCGGCGCCGAGAAGCTGCGCAGCGATCTCACCGCCCATGGCATAAAGGTTTGAGCCGATGATCTTCGATCCCGCAGAGCGCATCGATCTGTTCCACGACGCGATCAATCGCCTCGATTATGAGGCGATCGAGAACTTCTTTGCCGAGGACGCTACCTACGTCTCCAACGGTGTCGGCAGCCTTGCCGGCCGCGCGGCGATCATGGAAGCGTTCCGCGGCTATTTCGACACCTATCCCGATCAGACGGCATCCAACTCCCTGGTGGAGACGCTGACACCGCTTTCGGGCCGTGCCGTCTGGTCGGTTCGCGCGACCAACAGCAAGACCGGCAAGCCGCTGATCCGCGAAGGCGAGGAAACGATTACCTTCGACGAGGACGGCCGCATCGTCCGCGTCGATGTTACGGACTATCAGGAATTCTGATACCCGGAGCTGAAAAGACGCCCAGGGCCTTACCGATATTCGTTCGATAAGGCCCTGGGCGTTTCACCTTCTTCCCTAACTGGAGGTACACGACGGAAGAAGGCGGATATGTTTGCGGGAAAACAAAGAGATAGAGCGATTCCGTGGAAAGCTGAACCGCTCTTTGCTTACTCCACCTTCGCCAGATCGCTGCGGATGATAGCCCTCAGTTCGTCGATCGGACGCAGGGCACGTCCGTCGTCGAAGTGCCAGAACATCCATCCGTTGCATGCATCGAGGCCCTGGACCTTCGCGCCGAGGCGATGAATCGAACCGGCCTCGCCGCCGGAGGCGACCGTGCCGTCGGCGCGCACGATGGCGCTATAGCGGCGCTTCGCGTCCGTCAGCACCTGGCCCGGCTTGATCATGCCGCTCTCGATGAGCACGTTGAAAGCCACGCGCACTTCGGCCTTCTTGCCGGTCATGACGGTCAGTTCCGCCTTACCGAGCGGCTCGACGGCGGCGATGCGGGCGCTTGCCGCATCGATATAGTCCTGCTCGCGCTCGATGCCGACGAAATGACGGCCGAGGCGCTTGGCAACGGCGCCCGTCGTGCCCGACCCGAAGAAGGGATCGAGGATGATGTCGCCGGGTTTGGACGAGGCCATGATGACGCGGGCAAGCAAGGCTTCCGGCTTCTGCGTCGGATGCACCTTCTTGCCGTCGTCGCCCTTCAGCCGCTCGTTGCCGCTGCAGATCGGGAACAGCCAGTCGGAGCGCATCTGCACGTCGTCATTGGCGGCCTTCATGGCGTCGTAGTTGAAGGTATAGCCCTTGGCCTTGGCGTTCGGACTTGCCCAGATCATCGTCTCATGCGCGTTCTGGAAGCGGCGGCCCTTGAAATTCGGCATCGGATTGGTCTTGCGCCAGACGATGTCGTTGAGGATCCAGAAGTTCAGATCCTGCATGGTCGCGCCGACGCGGAAGATATTGTGATAGGAGCCGATGACCCAGATCGTGCCCGTCGGCTTCAACACGCGGCGGCAGGCAAGCAGCCAGGCGCGGGTGAAGGCGTCATAGGCTTCGAAGGATGCAAACTGGTCCCACTCGTCATCGACGGCGTCGACCAGCGACTGGTCCGGTCGATGCAGCGTGCCGCCAAGCTGAAGATTGTAGGGCGGGTCGGCGAAGATGACGTCGACGGACTGATTGGGCAGTGCTTCAAGAGCGGCCACGCAATCGCCCTTGATGATCGTGTCGATCCAGGACCCCGGAACTGCGGAGGTCCTGAGGTCGGCAAGCGGGAAAACTGACGCCATGTGATACTCGCTCTGTTACACTTACTCGATGCTCTTAACTGAGTGTTATGGTTACCTAACTTGGTTACCAAAGACTAAAGCGGCGGCATATTTTCCAAATTCCCGAGGAAGCCCCAGGGAATGCGTGGCTCGCAAGGCGGTGCTATCCCGCTAAACTGCCTTAGATGTCGTGCACCGCGTGGCTGTCATCTGGCGCCTCGTCCCGTTCCGTCATCCCGTAATCGCGAAGGACCTGCGTGACGCGCAAACGATAATCGGCGAATACCGTCTTGCGGCCCGCTTTCTGCGCGGCGCGATGGGCTTCGCGGTTTCGCCATTCGCGAACGGCGGCTTCGTCGCGCCAGAAGGACAGCGACAGGATCTTGCCCGGCTGACTGAGGCTTTCGAAGCGTTCGATGGAGACGAAACCATCGATGGCTTCGAGTTCGGAGCGCAGCCGTCCGGCAATGTCGAGATAATGCTGACGTTCATCAGGATGCGGGACGACTTCGAAAATAACTGCGATCATGGCGATATCCCTGGAGCATGTGGCAGGGATATATTTTTCAGGAAAATACGATTCTCCTGCAAGATGAAACGCTCACGACGGGAGAAATCGTGATTGGCCTGCGCCAGCGGGTCGGCGGCTAGGCTCTTGCGGTAGGCCTCGTAGGCGGCCAGGTTTTCAATGTTGTATATGCCATAGGCCGTCGTCAGCGAACCCTCATGTGGCGCGAAGTAGCCGATCAGATCGGCGCCGTTGCGCGGGATAATCTGGCCCCAGGCCTTGCCATATTGCGCGAAGGCTTCCTGCTTGAACGGATCGATCTGATAGCGGATGAGACAGGTGATCATTGGCTTTCTCCTTTGCTGATGGGAGTGTTTTCTCACATTGCAGGACGAAGATGCTTCGGTTACGATCGAAGTATGAAAGAAGGTCCAGACATCGCACAGATCGGCTCGCTGATCGGCGATCCGGCACGAGCGAACATGCTGACGGCGCTGATGGGCGGCCGCGCGCTGACGGCGACGGAACTGGCGGCTGCGGCCGGCGTGACGCTGCAGACCGCGAGCGCTCATCTTGCCAAGCTCGAAGCAGGCGGCCTGCTCACGCAACGCAAGCAGGGCCGCCATCGCTATTTCGCGCTGGCCGACGACCGCGTCGGCAAACTGCTTGAGGGCATCATGGGTTTTGCCGCAAGCCGCGGGCACCTCCGCCATCGTCCCGGCCCGAAGGAGCCGGCCCTGCGCAAGGCGCGCATCTGCTACGACCATCTGGCTGGCGATTATGGCGTGCGCATGCTCGACAGCCTGGTGGAGGCCGGATCGATTTCCGTCATGGGCGAAGGCCTGAGTGTGACGGCCGACGGCGAGAAGCGTTTGGGATCGATCGGCATCGATATATCCGGGCTGCGTTCGAGCCGCCGTCCGCTTTGCCGATCCTGCCTTGATTGGAGCGAGCGGCGGGCGCATCTGGCCGGCAGCCTCGGCAAGGCGCTGCTTTCAAACTTCTTCGACAAGGGTTGGGCGCGACGAACCGAAAACAGCCGCTCGATCTTCTTCACGCCCGAGGGGGAGCGCCGCTTCCTGGCGCTCTTTCCTGTCGAATTGGGTGAAGATATCGAGCAGCCCCAGCTGGATGATACGCTTTGAACTGTCGCGAGGTACATTGCAGCTGAGGTCAAATCAAAAACGGCCTCACTCGGAAGACGAAATGAATTGCCGATCGAAACACGTCCAGTAATACACCGAAGAAACTATCTATAATTTTTAGCCGACGATTGCGAACGCTTCGCGGGTCGATCCGGACGGTGTGCGAACCGGCGCGCGGCCGATCCATTGCACATGTTTCTGCAGAATCGCGGCTGCCTCATCGGCCCGCCCTTGGCGCAACGCCGCCAGAATAGCGCGGTGGTCGTGATCCGTGCGCTTCTCCCAGCCGGATTGCCAGGCGGAGAAGAGAAAGCGGGCGCTGGCGGCATGCAGGTCATCGATGGCGGCCAGCAGGCGCACCATGCCGCAGGGCGCCAGGATCAGGCGGTGGAAGCGGCGATTGGCCTCCTCCCAGGCGCGGACATCGCCGGCGGCATCGCCGTCGCGTGTCGCCTGCTCGGCCTCGTCGAGAATGGCAGGCGTCAGGTGCGGGGCCGCATGCTTGAGCGCAAGGCCCTCGAGCGCCGCCCGCATTTCGGCGACCTCGCGGACTTCCTTGAGATCGAAAGAGGCGACGCGAACGCCGCGGCGCGGCAAGCTGATCGCCAGCCCTTGCGCCTCCAGCCGCCGGAACGCTTCGCGCACGGGCACGTGGCTGGTACCGAATTCTGCGGCGATGTGATCCTGCCGCAGGCGGGCATCGGGCGCGATCTCGCCGCGGATGATGCGGTCGGCAAGCACCCGGCTGATGCGGCTGGCAATGGTGTCGTCGCGCTCCTTGGCCATGGCCGATCCTTAAAGGCGGGCCTGCCGGATGTCGAGCGGCAAGCAACGGTCATCACTTCTTTTGCGCATTTCGACCCTTTCGCTCACTGCAGCGCAGCCATGCCCGTCAATTGGTTGAGCTTTGGCGACAGATCGTGTAAAGCCCCACGGTCATTTTCCAGAGCATGCTCCGAACCACCGACGGCCTTCCGCGAAGCATGCCGACTTCAGCCCATATCAAAGGCAGCACTTCTCATGAGCAATGGCTTCGACCTCATCATCTTCGACTGCGACGGCGTTCTGGTCGATTCGGAAATCATCGCGGCACGGGTCGAATCGAAACTGCTGACCGATGCCGGCTACCCGATCAGCGCCGAGGAAATGGGCGAGCGCTTCGCCGGCATGACCTGGCGCAACATCCTGTTCGAAGTCGAGCGCGAGGCAAGTATCCCGCTCTCCGCGTCGCTACTCGACAAGTCGGAGAAATTGCTCGACCTGAAGCTTGCCAATGAGGTTCAGGCGATATCAGGCGTTCCGCTGGCGCTGTCACGGCTGCCGATGCCACGCTGCATCTGCTCGAACTCCAGCTCCGAACGTCTCGACATGATGTTGACCAAGGTCGGCTACATCAAGTTCTTTGCGCCGCATATCTACTCCGCCAAGGATCTCGGCGCCGACCGCGTGAAGCCGAAGCCGGATATCTTCCTGCACGGCGCCAAGCAGATGAATGTCAGCCCCGCCAACACGATCGTCGTCGAAGATTCCGTTCATGGCGTCCAGGCCGCACGCGCCGCCGGCATGCGCGTCATCGGCTTCACCGGCGCGTCGCATACCTATCCTTCCCATGCCGACCGTCTGACGGATGCCGGCGCCGAAACCGTCGTCAGCCGCATGGCCGACCTGCCCGGCGTCGTCATGGCGCTCGCAGAATGGGACGGCGTGCTCTGAGGCAATAGGCAATAGGCAATAGGCAATAGGCAATAAATGTTGCGGCTATAGTGCCGACGGCAGCAAGGGGACAAGGTGTCTTTTACTACTGCCTACTGCCTACTGCCTACTGCCTACTGCCTACTGCCTGACCCCAACCTTAGTGACGCTTCTTACGGGCCGGCTTCTCACCCTTTACAGGCTTCTGCGGACCCTGTTCGAAGCCGATCTGGACGATCGTGAAGCCGCCGGAACCGCCGGCAACCTGGATATCGTCATCGGTGAAGAGGAATTGTGCCGTGGTCTCACCCGGCGGAATTTCCGCCGTGTACATGATGGTCTTGCTGTAAAGGGCATTATCATTGTCCATGACGGCAACGTGGATGGGCAAGGTGACCTTGCCGGAACTGCCCGTCGGGCCGGCAACGAGGCGCCCTTGCGCGACGACATGAATGCCGAGGCTGGCGCCGTCGCTTGTGCACTGGCGCGTCGCCTGCGCGAGCGAGGCCTGATAGGCCAGCTGGTTCGGATCATCCTTGGCGCCCTTAGCGTAAACGCGATAGACCGAATCTTCGTCGCGAATGACCGCCTGCGGGCATTTGCCGGCGACATAGGTCTGACCACCGGTCGGAGCCGCGGTCGCGGGGCTCGCCTGCGGTGCTACCGTTACGTCCGTTGCCGGCTGTTTTTCACTATTGCCGCCGATACCGAGAGTGCTGCAACCCGTCAGCAATGCCAGAAGCGAAGCGGAGAAAAGACGACGCGAAACCTTGCCAAACACTATTATTCCACCCTCTCCAGATATTTCACATTATCGGCCTGCAGCCTATTAAACGGGCCTTTTATGACACTTGGCGATGGTCTATACCAGCGACGCAGCAAAAAATCGATTGGGTAGACACCGTTTTGGCTCACTTTTCGAGATCGACACATTGCCATAGACAGCCGCCACATGGCGCCGATCCCACGCGCCTTGCGCAAACGCGAAAACCACGCGGCTGATCCGACGCAAAAAGACAGGCCGCCGTCGCTTCGTTCCACTACCCTCTCAATCGATCACTCAGGCAATTTTGCGACCAAAGGAATTCTAAGACCGTGGACTATATCTCAACGCGGGGAGAAGCCCCTGCCCTTGGCTTCTGCGACGCCCTCCTGGCCGGCCTTGCTCGCGACGGCGGGCTCTATGTTCCCCGTGAATGGCCTGCCCTGACGAAGAAGGAAATCCGCGCCTTTCGCGGCAAAAGCTACCAGGACGTCGCTTTCGCGGTCCTCTCCCCCTTCACCAATGGCGAGATCCCGGCCGACGTCTTCCGCGGCATGATCGACGATGCCTACGCCACCTTCCGGCACCCCGCGGTCACACCGCTCGTCCAGACCGGGCCGAACAGTTTCGTCATGGAACTCTTCCACGGCACGACGCTCGCCTTCAAGGATGTCGCCATGCAATTGCTGGCACGACTGATGGACTACGCGTTGGAAAAGCGCGGCCAGCGGGCCACCATCGTCGGCGCCACATCAGGCGACACCGGTGGTGCCGCGATCGACGCCTTCGCCGGCCGCGAACGCACCGATATCTTCATTCTCTTCCCGCATGGGAAGGTTTCGCCGGTACAGCAGCGGCAGATGACCACCTCGACGGCGGCCAATGTTCACGCGCTGGCGGTCAAGGGCAATTTCGACGACTGCCAGAACCTCGTCAAAGCCATGTTCAACGACGCCGCCTTCCGCGACAAGGTCAAGCTTTCCGGTGTCAATTCCATCAACTGGGCGCGAATCATGGCGCAGGTGGTCTATTATTTCACCACCGCAGTCGCCCTTGGCGGCCCGGACCGGAAGATTTCCTTCACCGTGCCAACGGGCAATTTCGGCGATATTTTCGCGGGCTACGTCGCCAAGCGCATGGGCTTGCCGATCGAGCGCCTAGTCATCGCCACCAACGAGAACGATATCCTGGCGCGCATGCTGAAGACCGGCCGCTACGAAATGCGTTCCGTCAAGGCCACCACCTCGCCGTCGATGGATATCCAGATCTCCTCCAACTTCGAACGGCTGCTGTTCGAGGCCAACGGCCGCGACGCGTCCAAGGTCCGCGCCGCCATGGAAAGCCTGAAGCAATCGAACGGCTTTTCGATCAGCGAAGAGGCCCTGAAATTCATCAAGAAAGACTTCCGCGCCGGGCGCGCCAGCGAAAAGCAGGTGGCCGAAACGATCCGCAAAACCCTCGCGGATACGGGCTATCTGCTCGACCCGCATACGGCGATCGGTGCTTTCGTCGCCGCGAAGAACGAGCGCCCCAGCAGCCCGATGGTGACACTTGCCACCGCGCATCCCGCAAAATTCCCCGCCGCAGTAAAATCCGCATCCGGTATTGACCCGGCGCTTCCGACGTGGCTTGCTGGTCTGATGACCAGGGAGGAGCGTTTCGACATTCTCGATCCGGAACTTAAAGCCGTTGAAGGCTTTATCGGCAAGCACGCCCGGACCGGGGAATAACAGACGCGGAAAGACAAGCGATGACAGTGGAGTGCACCCGGCTTGCGTCCGGGCTGACAGTAGCAACCCAATCGATGCCACACCTTGAAAGCGTGGCACTCGGCGTTTGGATCAAATCGGGTTCGCGTAACGAGACGGAAGCAGAACACGGTATTGCGCATCTGCTCGAGCATATGGCGTTCAAGGGCACGGGACGGCGCACCGCCCGCGAGATCGCCGAGGAAATCGAGAATGTCGGCGGCGAAGTCAACGCTGCCACCTCGACCGAAACCACTTCCTATTATGCCCGCGTTCTGAAGGATCACGTGCCGCTCGCCGTCGATATCCTTGCCGATATCCTGACCGAGTCCGCCTTCGACGAGGAAGAACTGGCCCGCGAAAAGCAGGTGATCCTGCAGGAAATCAACGCCGCGAACGACACGCCTGACGATGTCGTCTTCGACAAATTTTCCGAAGTCGCCTATCGTGGACAGACGCTCGGGCGCGCCATTCTCGGCACGCCGGAAACCGTCGTCTCCTTCTCGCCGGAACAGATCCGCCATTACCTCGGCCGCAACTACACGACCGACCGCATGTTCGTGGTGGCGGCCGGCGCGGTCGACCATGAAAGCTTCGTGCGTCAGGTCGAGGAGCGCTTCTCCAGCCTGCCGGCGAAACCGTCCGCTCCGCCCGTTATCGAGCCAGCCCGCTACATCGGCGGCAACATCCGGGAAACGCGCGACTTGATGGATGCGCAGATCCTGCTTGGCTTCGAAGGCCGTGCCTATCATACCCGCGATTTCTATTGTTCGCAGATCCTCGCCAACATCCTCGGCGGCGGCATGTCATCGCGCCTGTTCCAGGAAGTGCGCGAGTTCCGCGGGCTCTGTTATTCGGTCTATGCCTTCCACTGGGGCTTCTCCGACACCGGCATCTTCGGCATCCATGCCGCCACCGGCGGCGAGAACCTGCCGGAATTGCTGCCCGTCATCGTCGACGAGCTGCGCAAGTCTTCCCATGACATCCAGCAGCAGGAAATCGAGCGCGCCCGCGCCCAGATCCGCGCACAATTGCTGATGGGCCAGGAAAGTCCAGCCGCCCGCGCCGGCCAGGTCGCCCGGCAGATGATGCTTTACGGCCGCCCCATCCCGAACCAGGAGATGCTGGAACGCCTGGAAGGCATCACCATCGACCGCCTGACGGATCTTGCCGGCCGGCTGTTCTTCGATACAGTACCGACGCTTTCGGCGATCGGGCCGCTGGAGCAGCTTGCACCGATGGAAGACATCGTCACGTCGCTGTCGTCGCCAGCCCCCGCTTCCAAAAGCGCAAGCGGCTAAGGGCACGCCGCGAGCCTATGGGTTCAATTCTCGGGGGAGTGCTTGGCGGCATGCAAAAATCTGTCTTTCGGTTTCTCTCACGTCATCCGGACGCGGTTGAACTCGAAAACGACACATATTTGCTGCGCCTGCCGCGCTACTCCGATTTCAACCAATGGCACAGGCTCCGGGCGGAGAGCCGCCGCTTCCTGGAACCCTGGGAGCCGACCTGGCGGCATGACGAGCTTACGGAGGGCGCCTATCGGGCACGCATCATCCGCGGAAAGCAGGAATATAGTTCCGGCCAGGCCATACCGCTATTCATCTTCCTCAGGGAAAACATGACGCTGGTTGGCGGGATTACGATCGGCTATATTCGCCGCGGTGCTGCGCAGAGCTGCATGATCGGATATTGGATGGGCGAGCGCTATTCCGGTCAGGGCCATATGTTCGCCGCACTTCAATTGGTTATACCCTATATCTTTTCCGGACTTGAGTTGCACCGTATTGAAGCAGCCTGTATTCCGGACAATGAGCGTAGCATGCGGCTTTTGGAAAAAGCCGGTTTCCAGCGGGAAGGTCATTTGCGCGGTTATCTTAAAATCAACGGTCAGTGGCGCGACCATGTGATGTTTTCAAGGTTGGCATCCGACACCAACCCGAACCGAAGCTTCGACCAGCGATGATCACCGGATTCACGCAGACGTGGCCGATGGCCCCGCGGCTATCCGCGCTGATCGCCACGCTTGCGGCCACCATGCTGCTGTTGATCGCCGGTATGGCGCATGCGGCGGAGCCCGTGAAGATTTCGCGCGACGATACCGCCCTCGACCTGACGGCGACGACGGAGATCTACACCAACCAGGGCGAAGCCTTTCAGGTCTCGACTGCGGCCGGAGCCGACGGCATCCGGCGCCGCATTGAGGTACGATCCTCCTCACCGAACCATCAAGGTGACTGGGCCGTCTTCGCGCTCGCCAATGTCTCGGAAGAGCAGCTGGAGCGCGTCATCGTCGCGCCGCATTTCCGTCTGGTGAATTCTAAGGTCTTCTGGCCCGATCTCGGCTCGCAGCGCATCGTCGCCATTACGCCGAGCGAAGGTTTCGCGCTCGACCGTCAGCCGAGCGACGAGGCCGATGTCTTCCGCATCACGCTGAACCCCGGCGCCGTCGTCACCTTCGTTGCCGAGCTTTCGTCGCCGAACCTGCCGCAGCTCTATCTCTGGGAACCGAACGCCTACAAGGATACGGTCAACGCCTTCACGCTCTATCGCGGCATCGTGCTCGGCATTGCCGGGCTGCTGGCCGTGTTCCTGACCATCCTTTTTGTGGTCAAGGGCACGTCGATGCTGCCGGCGACGGCGGCACTCGCCTGGGCGGTGCTCGGCTATATCTGCGTGGATTTCGGCTTCCTCGGCAAGCTCATCAGCATCACGTCGAGCGACCAGCGAATATGGCGCGCCTGCGCGGAGGTGGCGCTCGCATCGAGCCTGGTGATCTTCCTGTTCACCTATCTCAATCTCAATCGCTGGCATGCGCATCTCGGCTACGTGACGCTTGCCTGGGTTCTCGGCCTTGCCCTGCTCTTCGGCGTCGCGATCTACGATCCGTCGATCGCGGCCGGTATCGCGCGGCTGTCGCTGGCGCTGACGGCGACGGCCGGCCTGCTGCTCATCATCTATCTCGGCTTCAGCCGCTATGATCGCGCCATCCTGCTCGTGCCTGCCTGGGCTCTGATCCTCGTCTGGCTGTTCGGAGCCTGGATGACGGTCATGGGCAAGCTCGACAACGACATCATCCAGCCCGCACTCGGCGGCGGCCTTGTGCTCATCGTCCTGCTGATCGGCTTCACCGTCATGCAGCACGCCTTTGCCGGCGGTGCCTTCCAGCAGGGCTTGTTCTCGGATCTCGAGCGTCAATCCCTGGCGCTCACAGGTTCCGGCGACACCGTCTGGGACTGGGACGTGGCGCGCGACCGCGTGGTGACGACTCCCGATATCTCGATGAAGCTCGGCCTTTCGCCGGGCACCATGCACGGCGCCGCGCGCAACTGGCTGCCGCGGCTGCACCCAGACGATCGAGATCGTTTCCGCGCAACGCTTGACGTGCTGCTGGAACACCGTCGGGGCCGACTGAACCACGAATTCCGCATTCGCGCGGAGGATGGGCATTTCCACTGGCTGTCGATCCGCGCCCGGCCGGTGCTTGGGTCGAACGGCGAGATCATTCGCTGCGTCGGCACGATCGTCGATATCACCGAGCAGAAGAATTCGGTCGAGCGGCTGCTGCACGACGCCGTGCACGACAATCTCACCGGATTGCCGAACCGCCAGGTCTTCCTCGACCGGCTGCAGGCCGTTCTGACGCTCGCGTCGGATAGCAATCAGCTCCGGCCGACCGTGATGGTCATCGACATCGACCGCTACAAGCTCGTCAACGATACGCTCGGCTTCGCGGCTGGTGACAATATTCTCATCGCGCTGACGCGGCGCCTTCGCCGCCTGATGAAGCCGCAGGATACACTCGCTCGCCTTTCGGGCGACCAGTTCGGGCTCATCCTCGTTTCCGAACGCGATCCGGCCAAGGTTGCGGATTTTGCCGACGCGATCAGCAAGGCAATCATGGTGCCGATCAATTTCGCCAATCGCGAAATCATCCTGACGGCATCGGTCGGGCTAACGTCGTGGGTCGACCAGCAGGAAAATGCGGCCGGCATGCTGAGCGATGCGGAACTTGCCATGTACCGCGCCAAACGCGCCGGCGGCAATCGCGTCGAGCCGTTCCAGCCGGCCTTCCGCAGCTTCGGCACCGACCGGCTGCAGCTCGAAACCGATCTGCGCCGCGCCGTCGAGCGCAAGGAACTTTCGCTGGTCTATCAGCCGATCGTCCGCCTGGAAGATGCCGAGGTCGCGGGCTTCGAGGCGCTGATGCGCTGGGAGCATCCCAAGCGCGGCAATATTCCGCCGACGGAATTCATTCCGATCGCGGAGGCTTCCGACATCATCGGCCCGCTCGGCATGTTCGCGCTCGAACAGGCGACCAACGACCTGAAGGCCTGGCAGCGACAGACTGGCGATCTGCCACTGTTCGTCTCCATCAATCTTTCCAGCGTGCAGCTGCTCAACAACGAGCTTTACGACGATATCCGTGCCCTGCTCGCCAAGACCCATTGCGATCCGAGCCGTATCAAGCTGGAGCTGACGGAATCGCAGGTGATGGAAAACCCGGAACAGGCTCGGCTCGTGCTCAACAAGCTGCGCGACGCCGGCATCGGCCTCGCGCTCGACGATTTCGGCACCGGCTATTCGTCGCTCGCCTATCTCACCCGCTTCCCCTTCGACACGATCAAGCTCGACAAGGCCATGGTTCGCGACGACAGCGACAAGAAGGCCGTTCTGCTGCGCTCGGTCATTTCCATGGCGCGCGAACTCAACATGCGCGTCGTCGCCGAAGGAATCGAATCCGAAGAGGATGCCTTGGAGCTTGCCAAGATCGGTTGCAGCTACGGACAGAGCTTCATCTTCGGGCCGCCGATGGGCTCCGATTCGGTGATACGTCTGTTGAAGGAACGCTTTCCGCTGACGAAGCGTGCCTAAGGCTTTTCGCGAACCGTCATCGACGATTTGCGGCGCCTAGAGCACGCTTCGATTTCTCAGAATCGCAGGTTCGCAAATCAGCTGAGATATGATTCTCTGTTCCTACCGGGAAAGGACGGTCGGCAGGGATGACCCAACCATATTCCGAAGATCTTCGCGAACG